>CAJFPJ010000038.1 GCA_904399395.1 uncultured Clostridia bacterium
AGCTGCCCCTTGATAACTTCCTCATTTAGCTGTACAATCTTCTCTGACATGGTTTGCTCTCCTTTCAGAATGGTGTGTCACGACTTCATTCTACCAGAGGGCTGCAAACCATGTCTTCTTTTATCCTCTTTTCAATTTGCGAAACTTATTCTACCTTATCTATGTTGAATTATAAATATAAAAATTTAACAATAGTTTTTGAAGCTTCGTAAATTTATAAATTTATAATTCAGACAATTTATTTCACAAATTTTCATATATATTGAAATTTATTACGAATCCGCTCTTTTATGATCTTGTTTTGTCAACGTAAGCCTTCTACTTTGGAGATATAACGCTTTAGCGTTATATGTAAAAGGAGGTATTGCGAAATGACGTATGAAGAAGTAAGTACAATCATTGGTGAGAATCTTAAGAAATTCAGAGCTGCAATTCACCTGTCACAGTTGGCAACGGCCACCGGAATCGGAATGGCAGAGGCACATTATCGATCTTTAGAACATGGAGAAAGCAACCCGGAGTTAAAGACTTTGTGCAAGGTGTGCTGGTATTTCGGCATAGAGCTAAAGGATCTAGTTAGCCTGTGTAAAGAGCTTCCGTCGGCCATTTTACATTGGAAAGAGCCGGATCAAAGAGAATGATGAGCAAGACAAAAGCGCTCCCTCCAACATCCTGGAAGATGTAGGGGGAACGCTTTTCTTTAGTAAAGATTATGATATTAAAGCGGGGCGACAGAGCTTCCATGCAGAAGCTGGGTCCTCAGTTCTGCAATTCTGATTTTCTTGTTTTCCGGATCTGCAAGACGCTTGAGCATCAGTTCTGCAGCAGTATCCGCAATTTTTTCTACTGGCTGAATAATCATGGTCAGAGAGGGCTGCAGAATGCCAGAGAGAAGCATATTGTCAAATCCTATTACAGAAATCTCCTCTGGAATTCGCTTGTGTAGCTCCTGAATTGCAATATAAGCTCCAAGCGTCAATTCATAATTGGTGCAGAAAATTCCTGTAATGGTGTCGGTATTGCTGCGGGGAGTAAGGAGCGACTTTGCGGCTATATAGCCGCTCTGAAGGGTCAACTGGCAGTATTTCGCAAAGGCCTGACCACCGGCTCCTTTCAACGTTTCGATAAATCCTTCTGAACGCAAACGCATAGTGTCCATCTCTTTAGGGCCGCAAAGAATTCCCAGCGATGTGTGCCCGTGCGAGAGAAATTCCCGGGCTGCCGTCCGTCCCGCTTCTCTGTTGTTGACAATTACAGCGTCTGTTTTAAAATCTGTTGCAAGGTGGTCAATCAGCACGATAGGAACGTTTTGGTCTGAAATCGCCTTAAGATATGTTCCGCTCTCATCTATAGGAATGGTGATAATTCCATCCACCATTTTGTCCAGAAGAAAAGAGAGGGAGCTTTTCTCTGCGTCTTTTCTACCATTACAGGTGCAGACAATGCTTCCGTATCCATGCTTTCGCAAAGTTTCACAGACCCGTTCCATAATAGTGGAGTTAAAGGTGCTGCTTAGTTCCGGTATGAGTATACCAATAGTGCCGGAACGGCGGCTTTTGAGGCTTCTGGCAAAAGCATTGACTCTGAAATCCAGATCGCGGATGGCCTTTTCGATGGCGGAACGGTTTTCTTCTCGTAGGTGGCCGCCATTAAAATACTTCGATATGGTGGAAAGAGAAAGCCCGGTCCGTTTTTGTATATCTTTATATGTTCCCGGCACAGGTATCCTCCTTTCGCCGGAAGATCGGCTGGGTCCTTCGAAATCATTCCAGCGTGATTTTGAAGACAACAGGCTTATCGCTCTTAATGGTATCCGTGTGAATATGGAGACCATTCTCATCGCGTTTCCAGGATGGCTGTTCATCAAATCCGAGAGCCTTTACATCTTTAATGATCCCGTGGAAAAGAGGAAGATGGGAAGCATCCCGCTCAGCCAAAGAAGTTAGATTTATGCTGCTACCCTCGGCATAATTGAGAACAATAGCATAAAGATAGCCGTTATTCATGGTGTAGCGGATATCTTCTTTTGTAAATACTTTATCCAGTGTATCGGTAAACTGACCTTCCTGGATTTTGGTGGGGCCTTCGGCAGCTACACGCCAGGGTCGGGAACCATAGATGGCTTCGCCGTTTATCTGCATCCATTGGCCGATTTCGGTGAGAACCTGCCGGTCTTCCTCTGAAAAGCTTCCGTCAGCCTTGGGGCCCACATTCAGAAGCAGAGTGCCGTTTTTGCTGACGATATCTACCAAGTCGCAGAGAATGTCCTTTGCTTTTTTGAAATCATTGTTTTCTGTATAGCACCAGCTGTTTTTAGCGATGGCTGTATCCGTCTGCCAGAAGAATGGCTGTGTATCGGCAAACTGCCCTCGCTCTATATCCACTACAGCGCAACCAAAATCGAACGCATCGTGTTTATAATTGATGACTACCTCTTCGCCCCATTCAAGGGCGCGGTTATAATAATAGGCGGCAAATTTTCGCAGATATGGCCTTACAGCATGATGCTGGATCCACCAATCAAAATAAACGATCCTGGGGCGGTAGCGGTCTACGATCTCACAGCAGCGCAAAAGCCAATCCTCCAAAAATTCCCTGGTAGGTTCCGGCTTTGAAAAAAGATCGTGATGAGATTCCGGTTCCTTTTCAGCCGGCCAGTAAAAGTCGCCGCATTTCATAGGATCTTTAATATCACTGTCAAATTCTTTGCCGTGGCCCATAAAGAACCAGTGTTCCACCCGGTGAGAGGATGCGCCAGTAATCATTCCCCGTTTTTCAAAAGCAGTTTCCAGTTCACCTAAGACATCGCGTTTTGGTCCCATTTCATAGGCATTCCAATGGGATAGTTCGCTTTTATACATTTGGAAGCCGTCGTGATGTTCGGCTACGGGAACAACATATTTGGCGCCCGCCTGTTGGAAGAGATCCGCCCATGCCTCTGGGTCGAATTTTTCCGCCTTAAACATAGGAATAAAATCCTTATACCCAAAATCCTTATGGGGGCCATATGTTTCAATATGATGCTTATATTCCGGTGATCCTTGGATATACATATTGCGGGAATACCACTCGCTTCCAAAAGCGGGTACAGAATATACACCCCAGTGAATGAAAATTCCCAGCTTTGTATCCTTATACCATTCCGGAATACGGTATTGGGAAAGAGATTCCCAGGTGTCCTGATATTTTCCGTTTTTGATTATCCGGTCAATTTCTTTCAGGTAAGCGGATTTTTCCATACTGATTCTCCTTGTCGTTAATTTAGAAGATATAAAACGAAACGTTTCGTTTATGAGATCAGTATACTGCATTTTCCAGAAGCAATCAAGAAAAATTCTGCGGTTCCAAAAAATCTTTTGATAAAGGGACCATAACGCCACAGAGATTTTTATGGATATAGAGCTTCGGGCAGATTCTTCGCAACCAAAAGTTCTCTTCAGAAACTCCAGTGGAGAATGAAACCAACACAGGAAAAAATGAATGTAAATCTATATAAAAAATCAATTTAAAAACTATGCTATTTTTATAATGCGCTTTTTTTCGAATACTTGACTTCCGGGAGTGATCCTGCTAAAATAGATCAGAAAGAAGCGAGGTCGAAAAAGGTTGATTAACAGCTGAATCGACCAGATTTTTGGATGCTGTGCGGAACTGGAAAATTCTCTCGTTTTCCAGTGGTAGCGGATGCTGTTCTGCAGGTATTCAGAAGAAGTGAGGGCTGAATCTCCCCGGGAAACTCAAAGAGAGACGGAATTTCCGTCTCTCTTTTTTAGAGCCTTCCTGCAGATACAAATACTCCTTCTTCCGTGATATGAGAGCCTGGGCCATTTGTTCGGGCGAGCAGGCAAATAAAAAGGATTGTGAGGAAAAAGTATGAAGAGAAACGATATTCACAAAGTACTGATTATTGGTTCCGGCCCCATCATTATCGGCCAAGCCTGTGAATTCGATTATTCTGGAACACAGGCGTGCAAGGCCCTGAAGAATCTTGGGTATGAAATAGTGTTGGTAAACTCCAATCCTGCCACGATCATGACCGACCCGGAAACGGCTGACGTGACCTATATTGAGCCTTTGAATGTAGAGCGTCTTTCCCAGATCATCGAAAAAGAGCGCCCGGACGCTCTTCTTCCCAATTTGGGCGGTCAGTCGGGTCTCAACCTGTGCTCTGAGCTGGCTAAGGCCGGCGTGCTGGAAAAATACAATGTGAAGGTCATTGGGGTACAGGTGGATGCTATCGAGCGTGGCGAGGATCGCATGGAATTTAAGGAGACCATGCAGGAACTGGGCATCGAAATGGCCCGCAGTGAAATTGCCACAACGGTGGAAGAGGCTCTTGCCATTGCCGATAAGCTGGGATATCCTGTCGTTCTGCGTCCTGCCTATACCATGGGTGGTGCTGGCGGCGGCCTTGTGTATAATGTGGATGAACTCAAGACAGTGTGCGCCCGTGGTTTGCAGGCCAGCCTTGTGGGGCAGGTCCTGGTGGAAGAATCTATTCTGGGCTGGGAAGAACTGGAGCTGGAAGTTGTCCGTGATGCTAAGGGCAACATGATTACCGTTTGCTTTATTGAAAATATTGATCCTCTGGGTGTGCATACAGGTGACTCTTTCTGTTCCGCACCGATGCTGACGATTTCGGAAGAGGTGCAGAAGCGTTTGCAGGATCAGGCCTATCGTATTGTGGAAAAGGTAGGCGTCATTGGCGGCACAAACGTGCAGTTTGCCCATGATCCGGTTTCCGACCGCATTTTGGTTATTGAGATCAATCCTCGTACTTCCCGTTCCTCTGCGCTGGCCTCCAAGGCTACCGGTTTCCCAATTGCCCTGGTATCTGCTATGCTGGCCTGCGGCCTGACGCTGGACGAGATTCCCTGCGGTAAATACGGAACGCTGGATAAATACGTTCCCGGCGGCGATTACATTGTAATCAAATTTGCCCGTTGGGCCTTTGAAAAGTTCAAGGGCGTAGAGGATAAGCTGGGCACTCAGATGCGCGCCGTAGGCGAGGTCATGAGTATCGGCAAGACCTATAAGGAGGCCTTCCAGAAAGCGATCCGCAGCCTGGAAAACGGCCGGTATGGCTTGGGATTTGTAAATGGTTACGCGGATATGAGCAAGGAAGAGCTTCTGAAACTGCTCTATACACCTACCAGTAATCGTCAGTTCATCATGTATGAGGCACTGCGTAAGGGCGCCACAGTGGAAGAACTCTATGAACTGACAAAGATTAAACAGTATTTTATTGAACAGATGAAGGAATTGGTGGAGGAAGAAGAGAAGATTCTTTCCTATAAAGGGAAAATGCTTCCTGCCGATATGCTTAAAACTGCTAAGCTGGATGGTTTTGCCGACCGCTACCTTTCGAAGCTTCTGGAGATCCCAGAGGAAGATATTCGGGCTGAGCGCGAAAAACTCGGCATCGTGGAGGCCTGGGAGGGCGTTCACGTCAGCAGCACCAAGGATTCTGCCTATTATTACTCCAGCTATCATATGGAGGATAAGAGCCCTGCAAGCTCCAACAAAAATAAAATCATGATTCTGGGCGGTGGCCCCAACCGTATCGGACAGGGGATTGAGTTCGATTATTGCTGCGTTCATGCGGCAAAGGCCCTGAAGAAGCTGGGCTTTGAGACGATCATTGTGAATTGCAACCCGGAGACGGTTTCCACCGATTATGACACCTCGGATAAGCTCTATTTTGAGCCTCTTACCATGGAAGATGTGCTCAGTATCTACCATAAAGAGAAGCCTCTGGGCGTAATCGCTCAGTTTGGCGGCCAGACCCCTCTGAATCTGGCTGCAGGCTTGAAAAAGGCCGGGGTCAATATTCTCGGCACCACGCCCGAGACTATTGACCTTGCAGAGGATCGGGATCTGTTCCGCGCCATGATGGAAAAGCTGGAAATTCCCATGCCGGAATCGGGAATGGCTGTAACGGTAGAAGACGCTCTTTCTATCGCCCATACCATCGGGTATCCTTTGATGGTTCGGCCCTCCTATGTGCTGGGCGGACGCGGCATGGAGGTAGTCCATGATGACGACGACATGACCTTCTATATGAATGCCGCAGTAGGCGTTACACCGGACAGACCCATTCTGATCGACCGCTTCCTCCATCATGCCACAGAGTGTGAAGCCGATGCCATCAGCGATGGGGAGAATGTATTTGTTCCCTCTGTGATGGAGCATATCGAGCTTGCGGGCATTCATTCCGGTGACTCTGCCTGCATCCTGCCTCCCAAAGGACTGACGGACGAGCAGATTGCCACCATTAAGGAATATACCCGCCGCATCGCCAAGGAAATGCATGTGGTGGGCCTGATGAACATGCAGTACGCTATTGAAGATGGTAAGGTGTATGTGATCGAGGCTAATCCGAGAGCTTCCCGTACTGTCCCCCTGGTATCCAAGGTTTGCAATATCCAGATGGTGCAGATTGCCACCGATATTATGACCTCACAGTATACGGGCAGGCCTTCTCCCGTTCCCGCACTGAAAGAAAAGAAATTTGCTCATTATGGGGTAAAAGAAGCGGTGTTCCCCTTTAATATGTTCCCAGAGGTAGATCCTGTTCTGGGGCCGGAGATGCGCTCCACGGGCGAAGTGCTGGGAATTTCCTCGGATTTCGGTGAGGCTTTCTATAAGGCTCAGGAAGCTACCCAGACGAAGCTGCCTCTTTCCGGCTCTGTTCTGATCAGTATCAACGATCGGGATAAGGCTGAACTGGAGACAGTAGCCAGAGGTTTCCACGAATGCGGTTTTGAGATTTATGCTACCAGCGGAACCTATACTGCTATCACAAAACTGGGGATTCCTGCTAAGAAAGTTTCCAAGATCGCTGAGGGTCGGCCCAACGTTCTGGATGTAATCACCAATCGGGAAGTTTCCGTTATCGTGAATACCCCCATTGGCAAGAAGGGTGCTACGGATGACAGTTATATCCGTAAGGCCGCTATTAAAAGCAAGATTCCGTATATCACCACAATGGCTGCTGCAAAGGCCACAGTGGAAGGAATCCGCGATGCAAAACGTGCGGGTAAGCTTCCTGTAAAATCTCTGCAGGAGTATCACGCTCAGATTACCGATAAGGAATAAAAGTTTTTGCAGGGTTTTCCTTAATGGGGATGTAAAGTTCTCTGTAACACAAAAAAGCGCTTTGCTGGTAGAAAAAACCAGCAGGCGCTTTTTATTTAGCTGCTTTTAGTGCACAAAAAGAAACTATGAATATTCATAGGCAGAATATAGGCCAGAAGAAATCGTATGTTGTTTCCTATGGCAATCTGTGATACTCTTAACTTAGAAGACAGTAGAGCAGTGGACGGAGGGGGAATATATGAACGCCCAGCTTCTGGAAAAACTTCGCAGGGTGACAGAAGAGGAAAAGAAAATTCTGGCGGGAAGCCATCAAGTACAAAAGAATCTCTATACAGCTGCTACGGATTTCACAGTGGATTGCGAAAAGATGATGAGCAGGGGGACGCTTTTTGATATCCGCACGCATACGAGGTTTATCCGTTTTCCCAAGCACAGGCATAACTATATAGAAATTATGTATATGTGCGAAGGTTCCACGACCCATATCATAAACGGTACAGAAAGAGTTGTGCTGGAAAAAGGAGATCTTTTGTTTCTGCACCAGACCTGCTTCCATGAAATAGAGGCTGCCGGAGAAAACGATATTGGGGTCAATTTTATTGTGCTGCCAGAATTTTTTCACACAGCCTTCGACATGATGGATGAGGAAAATGTTCTAAGCAATTTCATTATCAGCAGCCTTACTGGGGATGGTCGCCAGTGCCAATATCTTCATTTTCGAGTGGCAGAGATTCTTCCCATCCAGAACCTTATCGAAAATATGGTCTGGTCCATTGAAAATCAGCACCGGAATGAGACGCGCATCAATCGGGTTACTATGGGCCTTGTTTTTCTGCAGCTTTTGGAGCATACAGACCGCATTGCCTCTGGAAGTTCTTTGGCTCAGCTTTCCCAGGCCATGGCAGTGAGAGCCCTTCGCTATGTGGAAGAGCATTATACAGACGGCACTTTGACAGAGCTTGCAGAAAGGGAACACCAATCCTTATATCAGATGAGCCGCTATATAAAGGCTGAGACGGGCTATACCTTTAAAGAGATCTTGCAAATGAAACGCTTTCAGGTGGCCTGTTCGCTTTTGAAAACATCAAAACTTTCTGTTTCTGACATCATAACTATGGTGGGCTACGACAACACCAGCTATTTTTACAGAAAGTTTCAGGAAAAGTATCATATGAGCCCTCGGCAGTACCGTTTAGAAGAGAAATCATAAAAGCTGCAAATAAGGACGTAGTTTTTTTCAAACTACGTCCTGTTTTTTTTTCAGATAAATCTTTTATAATCAAAAGCAAGAGAGGGGGTTCCTTCATGAAGAATACAAGCAATATCTATTTGGCTGTGGATATCGGCGCTTCCAGCGGCCGACATATTCTAGGATATCTTGAGAATGGGCAGATCCAAACGGAGGAGGTCTATCGTTTTTCCAATCAGGGAGTGCAGAAAAACGGACACCTTTGCTGGGATACAGAATATCTTTTCGGGGAGATACTAAACGGCCTGAAGGAATGCAAGCGTCTGGGTAAAATTCCTGTAGCTATGGGGATAGACACCTGGGCAATTGATTTTGTTCTGATTGATAAAGAAGGCAATCGTCTTACGGATTGTGTCTGCTACAGGGATAAGCGGACAGAAGGCATGGATACAGTGGTTTCCGGGCTTATTTCAGACGAAGAGCTTTACAGGCGGACGGGGATCCAGAAACAGCCTTTCAACACCGTGTATCAACTAATGGCGCTGAAGGAAGAGGAGCCGGAGGTCTTCCAAAGTGCGGACTGCTTCCTTATGGTTCCGGATTATTTTCATTTTTTGCTCACGGGAAAGCGTTCCAATGAATACACCAACGCCAGCACAACGGAGCTTTTGAAGGTGGAAAGCGGTCAATGGGATGAGGAATTACTGCAGAGGCTTGGAATTCCTTCCAGGCTGTTTTTAGAGCCTTCCATGCCTGGGACAGAGCTTGGAACTTTTACGGCGGAAGTAGAAAGGGAAGTGGGCTTTTCTTGTCGGGTTGTTTTGCCCGCTACCCACGACACAGGCTCCGCTGTTTTGGCCGTGCCCTCTGAGGACGAGGATTTTCTATTCCTCAGTTCCGGCACCTGGTCTCTTCTGGGAGCAGAACGGAAGAAACCGGAATGCTCAGAAGAAAGCCGCATGGCAAATTTCACCAATGAAGGTGGCTATGAGAAACGGTACCGGTATCTGAAAAACATTATGGGGCTTTGGATGGTACAGTCTGTCCGCAAGGAACTGAAAGACGTATATGGATTCGGGGAGCTTTCCCGAATGGCGGAAGAGGCTTCCTCCTTCCCAAGCAGATTGGATGTAAACGACAATATGTTCCTGGCGCCGGAGAGTATGACAGAGGCGGTAAAGGCATATTGCCGCAAAACGGACCAGCCAGTTCCTGAGACAGTAGGGGAGCTTGTAAGCTGCATTGACCAAAGCCTTGCTGCAAGCTATGGGGAATCTGTCCGGGAGATTGAGCAGATTACCGGCAGAAGCTATTCCCGCTTGCAGATCGTAGGAGGAGGCAGCCAGGATGCGTTCCTGAACAGCTGTACCGCCAGGGAAACAGGCAAAGAAATTTGGATAGGGCCGACGGAGGCTACCGCTATTGGCAATCTTCTGGCGCAGATGCTCCAGGATGGAATCTTTGATTCCGTAGAGGAAGCAAGGCGTGCGGTGAGGGACTCCTTCGCTGTGAAGAAGCTGTAAAATTTGTGATTACAAAATATAGTAGACTCAATAATCGATGCTGAAATCAAAAGGAGGTACGTATCATGCAGTATGAATACGCAAAAGAAAAATATGCATCTCTGGGAGTGGATACGGAAGAAGCTATGCGGCAGCTTTCCGGTATCAAAATTTCCATGCACTGCTGGCAGGGCGATGATATCAAGGGATTCCTCTTTCGAGATCAGGAACTGACGGGCGGAATTCAAGCTACAGGAAACTATCCAGGAGCGGCTCGTACACCTGCAGAGCTTAGAGCGGATATGGAAGAAGCTTTCCGGATGATTCCCGGCAAGCACAAAGTAAATCTTCATTCGACTTATGCGGATACAGATGAAAAGATCGATTTGAATGAGATCGAGCCAAAACACTATGCTCCTTGGGTAGAGTGGGCCAAGGAACAGGGGCTGGGCTTGGATTTCAACCCCACCTGCTTTTCTCACCCCAAATCGGAATCGGGCTTTACACTTGCCAGCGCAGACCCGGCTATCCGAGATTTTTGGGTGGAACACTGCAAGCGTTCCCGCCGGATCGGCGAATATTTCGGCAAGGAGTTGGGGCAGAAGGCTGTAACCAACATCTGGATCCCCGATGGCTTTAAGGATATACCAGTGGATCGCCTTGCTCCCAGAGTGCGTTTGAAGGAAGCGTTGGACGATATCCTCTCTGAAAAATTGGATCCTAGCGCCAATCTGGATGCTGTAGAAAGCAAGCTCTTTGGTATCGGCTCCGAAAGCTATGTTGTGGGTTCCCATGAATTTTATATGGGCTATGCCATAAAAAATCATATTGCCGTTTGTTTGGATGCGGGTCATTTCCATCCTACAGAGGTTATCAGCAATAAGATTTCTTCCTTGTTGCTCTTTGCCGATGAAATGCTGCTTCATGTCTCTCGCCCCATCCGGTGGGACAGCGACCATGTAATTGTTTTGGATGACGAACTTCAGGAGATTGCTCACGAAATGGTTCGGAATAAATTGTATGAGCGCACCCATATCGGGCTTGATTTCTTTGATGCCAGCATCAACCGGGTGGCTGCATGGGTAATCGGCATGCGCAATATGGAAAAAGCTCTGCTGAAATCTTTCCTGGAGCCGACGGATACTATGAAGAAAATGGAGCTGGAAGGCGATTATACCGGACGTCTGGCATATATGGAGGAAATGAAGAGCATGCCCTGGCAGGCGGTGTGGGATGAGTTCTGCCGCCGGAATAATGTCCCTGTAGGGCTTCAGTGGCTGGATGAAGTCCGCGGATATGAGGCAAAAGTACTTTCAAAGAGAGGATAAGAACGGCCGGAAGAAGAGTCGCCGGCTTTATACAGGAGGAATCATCTGTGTACAATATTTTTGAAGCTCCCTTTGTGAGGGAGATGTGCGATATCACATCCAATATGTACCGCATGGGCTGGGATGAACGCAACGGTGGTAATATCAGCTATCGCTTGAAGGCGGAAGAAGTGGAAGCGTATTTGGATACGAAGCGCGTGCTGCGGACGTTGCCTCTGGATTTCGATGCTTCTTTTATCCGTGGTGAATATTTCATTGTTACAGGAACGGGCCGGTATTTTAAAAATATAGAAAAATGCCCCCAGAACAATATGGGAATTATCCGCATAGGGGAGAATGGCAGAAGCTATGACATCCTGTGGGGATTTGAGGACGGTGGCCGCCCCACCAGCGAGCTACCTACCCACCTGATGAACCATATTGCCCGCATGAAGGTGGATCCGGAAAACAGGGTTGTCATGCACTGCCACCCGGCGAATGTATTAGCTATGACCTTTGTGCATGATTTGGATGACAAAGCCTTTACAAAAACCCTTTGGCAGATGTGCACCGAATGCATCATCGTATTCCCCGAGGGCGTTTCCGTCCTTCCCTGGATGGTGTGCGGAAACACAGAAATCGGAGTAGCTACTGCTGAAAAAATTCGAGATACACGAGTTGTGGTCTGGGCGCAGCATGGTATATTTGGAACCGGAAAGGATATCGACGAAACCTTTGGACTAATCGAGACTGTGGAAAAGGCTGCGGAGATCTATATCAAGATCATGGGCGTTCCTTTGAAGCAGACGATAACGGATGCCCAGCTGGCTGTTTTGGCAAAAGAATTTGGTGTTACGCCTCGGGAAGGGTATCTGGAAAATTAATTGAATGCTTTGAAAACAGCGGTATGGCCTTGGGCCGCCGCTGTTTTTTATTGTGCCACGCAAAGGGAGGGGAAACTGTTTAACAAGCGTCGTTTACTGGTTTACTGGAAGAACTCAGTTTGTGAGACTATTCGGAAAATGTATTTTGGATGAGTAGGGATGAACGAAGCAAAAACTGTTAAAATAGTAACAAAGTTATAGAATCTGCGAGTATATAGCAAGGGTATAGAGCATAAGGGTGTAGAGGAATAAAAAATGAGACAAAACAAAGAATTTCATAAATAGTGGAATTGATGGCCAAAAATGTCAAAATGGCTGAAAAATCCTGTTAAATTCATAAAATCCTATTGCAAAATGGAATCCATTTTGGTATATTTAAAATATAAACGTATACGGAGAAAACATCCAAAAAGAAGCGAAACGAGGCCGCGTTTTTTGCTTCTTTTTCTGTTGCTATCCGGTAGAAAGTGTGATACAATACGTGAGGTGTTAAAAATTTAACAGTATTGTGTTTGCTTTCAGTTCAGTGTCTTTTAATCTATTTTTTGGTAAAGAGAGGTTCCTGAAGTATGGAGATTACAATTTGCATTGGAAGTTCCTGTCACCTGAAGGGTTCCAGGGATGTAATCAGCATTCTGCAGAGGCTTGTTTCCCTGCATCAGCTGGAGAACAAAATTGAACTGAAGGGTTCCTTCTGCATGGGGGAATGCATGAACAACGGCGTATGCGTCTGCATCGATGGAGAGCGTTTCAATGTGCTTCCATATGAGACGGAAAAGTTCTTCAATACGGAAATCATGAAGAGGTTGAATAAGGCGTAAAGCGCGAAGAAAAGGCTTTTCATGCCGCTTTGTGGGGCGGCAATTGGGTCTTTTGATTAGAAACTACATAGGGTTAGGAGAGCTGTTGAATGAGTATCATCGGATTGAAAAAAGCAAACTGCAAGAACTGTTATAAATGTATAAAGGTATGTCCTGTAAAATCTATTAAAGTGGAAAATGAACAGGTTCAGATTATAGATAACAGCTGTATTTTGTGCGGAACATGTCTTGCTAAATGTCCCCAGAATGCAAAAACACTGAGCAGCGATGTGGCTCTTGTAAAAGAAATGATGAAGGCGGGTGAAAAGGTTATTCTTTCTGTGGCGCCTTCCTATAAGGGTTGTTTTGACACGGATGACGCCAAAAAATTTGCCGGCGCTATGAAGGCTTTGGGCTTTTTTGGCATCAGTGAGACCAGTGAAGGTGCTGCTTATGTGACGGCGGAATATCACAAGCTGATTCAGGAAAATAAAATGAAGAACATCATCACCACCTGTTGTCCTTCTGTCAATCGGTTAGTGGAACTCTATTACCCCTCTCTTGTGGACCAGATGGCGCCTGTCGTATCCCCCATGATTGCTCATGGGCGTCTTTTAAAGCAAAGCTATCCGGGAGCCAAGGTGGTTTTTGCAGGCCCCTGCATTGCCAAAAAGGATGAGGCGGCTGATATTCGTCATAACAATGAAATAGATGCAGTGTTGACCTTTGAGGATTTGGAAGACTGGATGAAAGATTCGGGCGTTTCCTTTGAAAGTGCGGAACCCGCTACCTTCCTTAATTCCAGCTCCAAGATCCTGCGGATGTATCCTGTGGAAAGCGGTATTGTGAAATCCCTGCAGCAAAGAGGCGACACTGGGGATTGGAAACTTCTGACAGTTTCAGGTTCCGGTGCATGTATCGATTTCTGCAAGGCTTTGGAGCAAGGGCGCCTGGAGCATTGCTTTGTAGAAATCAATATGTGTCATGGCGGCTGCGTAAATGGTCCGGTCTCCGGGAAGGATCCGGTGGAGCGTTTTTCCGGCAATGTGAAGGTTATGAGCTATGCCCAGGAGGACTGCGACGAATATCCTTCGCTGCCTGAGTCCATTCCTATGCACAAAAAATTTGTTGACCGTTCTGTGAAAGAGGATATTCCTGACGAGGAGACTATTCGGGCAATTTTGGCCAAAATTGGAAAATATGGGCCGGAGGATGAGTTGGACTGCGGTGCCTGTGGGTATCCCAGCTGCCGTGCGAAGGCCATCGCCGTATATCAGAATAAGGCGGAGCTCACCATGTGCGTGCCTTATATGCGGGAGCGCGCAGAGTCTCTTTCTAACTATCTGCTTTCTGAAACTCCCAATATCACTATTATGGTGGATAAAGATCTGAATATTGTGGAGTTCAACACGGCTGCAGAAAAAGCTTTTAAGATTACCCGCAAGGAAGCTCTTGAGAAATGTCTTTATGAAATTATGGATTCCTCTGATTTTGAATTTGTGCTTTCCAGCCATGAATCCATCTCTGATAAGAAAGTCGCTTTGAAAGAATACGGCTTAATTACAGAGCAGAGCATTGTATATGTGGCTAAAGAAAATATTGCCATGGGTATCTTCAAAGATATTACAAAGGAAGAACAGGATCTGGAAAATAAGTACACTCTCCGCGCTGAAACCATGGAAATGGCGCAGAAAGTTATTGATAAGCAGATGGTGGCAGCTCAGCAGATTGCAAGCCTGCTGGGTGAAACTACTGCGGAAACAAAGGTCACGCTGACTAAGCTGAAGGATATGATTGTGTTTAACTCCGACGAGAATTGAAGCTCCGGCTGTAAACAGAATGAAATTTCAGGAGGAAACCGATCATGAAAATGCATATTGATGCCGCGTACCGAAGCCTCAATAAATACGGCGAGGAACTCTGCGGCGATAAGGTTCAGATTATCCGGCGAGAAGATTCCACTATTGCCGTATTGGCGGATGGCCTGGGAAGCGGCGTGAAGGCCAATATCCTTTCGACCCTTACCAGCACCATTTTGGCCACCATGCTGAACGAAGGAGCTACCGTTACGGAAGCCGTGGAAACGCTGGCTTCAACGTTGCCTGTCTGCAATATACGTAAGCTTGCCTATTCCACCTTCAGTGTTGCACAGATTTTTGACGACGGTCAGGTGGAACTGGTAGAGTTTGATAATCCCCCCTGTATGTTTGTCCGCAATGGAAAACTGTTGGATCTGGAACCCTATTCCGAGCTAAAGGAATGTGCAGGCAAAAATGTGGTGGAAAGCCATTTCACCATTATGCCGGGTGATGTGATCGCCTTGGTCAGCGACGGCGTAATTTATGCTGGTGTGGGTCAGGCGCTGAATTTTGGCTGGAATTGGGATAATGTTTCTGCCTGGCTGGCCAAAACAGCTATGAAGGAAACATCTGCGCCCCGCTTGGCTGCGTCTTTATGCCAAGCAGTGGGTGAGTTGTATATGGATCGTCCCGGTGATGATTCCACCTGTCTGATCCTCAAGGCGATTCCCAGGAGCGTGGTGAATATTCTGGCTGGTCCTCCGGTGGATAAGGAGGATGACCCCAAAATGGTGCATGATTTCATGGTGTCTCCGGGCAAGCGTATGATTTGCGGAGGAACCAGCGCCAATATTGTGGCTCGTGTCCTTAACCGGAAGATCACTACGACCCTCAATTATACGGATCCCACTTTACCGCCCATAGGCCATATCGATGGGATTGACCTAGTTACAGAGGGTGTGCTCACTCTTTCTAGAACGGTAGAAATTCTGAAGAAGTATCTGGAAAGCGGAGATACCTTTGATTTCCGTGTGCTGGATGAAGATAACGGTGCAGCTATGATTGCAAAGATTCTGATCGAAGATTGCACCAGTGTTCGGGTATTTGCAGGCCGGGCTATTAACCCAGCTCACCAGAACCCGGGTCTTCCTGCAGATCTAAGTATAAAAATGCAGCTTTTGGATACCCTTTGCAAGCTGGTGGAACGAATGGGAAAACATGTAGAGCGGTCCTTCTACTAAAACCCCCTTAAGTAAGGAGAGATTTATAAAGATATGATGCAGTATGATAACGACGCGAAGCAAATGAAGTATGAAGTCCTGAAGCTGGTTGCTAAATACACCTTTGAAGGGACACTGAACGAGCATCTGGAAGACATTCCCTACGACATCATTCCGGGCCCCCAACCCAACTACCGTTGCTGCATTTACAGAGAGCGGGAAATTATCCGTGAGCGACTTTCTTCTGCGCAGGGAAAAAATTTGCCTGGTCAGGAGGATAGCGGTATAGTAGGCGTTTTGCCGGCTGCCTGTGAGGGCTGCCCTATCAGTCGCTTTACAGTTACAGATAACTGTCAGAAATGCTTGGCAAAGAAATGCCAGGCTGCCTGCCCCTTTGGTGCAATTTCTATAACGGGCCGCGGTGCATACATAGATCCCAACAAATGTAAGGAATGTGGGCGTTGTGCAGCTGCCTGCCCCTATAACGCTATTTCAGATACCATGCGTCCCTGCATGCGTGCATGCCCTGTGGGAGCTATCAGCAAAGATGAATACAGCCGCGCTGTTATCGATTATTCCAAATGCATCAGCTGTGGTGCATGCGTTGCTGGATGCCCCTTTGGAGCTATCACAGACCGTTCCAGCATTGTGGATGTTATCAATGCCATTCGCAATGGTGAAAAAGTAATCGCTACCTTTGCTCCTGCCATTGAGGGCCATTTTGGCATGGCCAATGTGGGTATGCTGAAAAGCGCCATCCGGAAACTTGGCTTCCAGGATGTAATAGAAGTTTCTCTTGGCGCTGATGCTACCGCCTGGCATGAAGCACAGGAGTTAAAAGAGGCCGTGGAGAATAACCAAAAAATGACCACTTCCTGCTGCCCTGCTTTTGTGGAGATGATCGAGAAACACTTCCCTAGGCTTATTCCGAATATTTCACACACCGGTTCTCCTATGACCCTTGTCAGCCGGTATATCCGGGCCAATTATGAGGGCGCGAAGGTGGTCTTTATTGGGCCCTGCATCGCCAAAAAGTTGGAGGTTAAGCGTGTGGAAGATACGGCGGATTACGCTATAACCTTTGAGGAACTGGCGGCCATGTTTGATGCTCAGGGCATCAATGTGATGGATCCCGCTGAAAAAGAGCAGGACGGCAGCCGGCCGGGTAAGAATTTTGCTCAAAGCGGCGGTGTTGCAGCAGCTGTTTCCAGAGTGCTGGATGAAGAGGGCTTCGAGAAACCGTTCAGTGCTGTGAAGTGCAACGGGGCAAAGGAATGCAAGAAATTCCTGATGATCATGAATGCAGGGAAGCTCCCGGAAACCATTCTGGAAGGCATGGCCTGCGAAGGTGGCTGTGTTGCTGGGCCCGGTGGTGTAGAAACTTTGCAGAAGCTGCTTAAAATGAGAACGAAGCTTCTTGCTGAGGCGGATAACCGCGGTATTACAGAAAATGTTAATTCTCTGCATGATTTCTCTGGAATTAGTATGACTGCCCATCGAAAGCAACTTTAATGCTTGTTTCATTGAAGGTATTAAACAGGGATTCCGTATATATAACGGGATCCCTGTAATGCACAGGCACTGGAATGAGTTCCGTAAGGTTGGTGGAATAGCCTAGTGTTGGTTATGGAATGAGCAGTGGTCACTATAATTCGGATGCGTCAGAATGTGAGTTGGATTGCAGGGAAACCTCATAACCTGCAGAGAAATCGTATATGTGATTTGGAGGGATATCCTGTGAAGTATGTATATGAAAATCGCGGGACTTGTTCTCGTCAGACGATTGTGGAACTGGAAGATGGCATTATTAAGTCCTGCCAGATTGTCGGAGGCTGCAATGGAAATACAAAGGGTCTGTGTAAACTGGTGGAAGGCATGAAGGCTGAGGATGTGATTCAGCGCTGTAAAGGAATTACCTGTGGCCCAAAGCCCACTTCCTGCCCGGATCAGTTAGCAAAGGCCTTAATGGCGGCAAGGGATGCTCAGAAATAAGTTTATATATTGAAGAAAGGACGGCTCAAATTAGGTTGTCCTTTTTTCTTGACAAGGAAAGTTTCCTGTGTTAACATTATATACAAAGACATAGATGGAGAAAAGTATGGTATTCTTTATATTCCAGAGAGCAGGGGAATGGTGAGAGCCCTGCATATAATTTACCTGAAAGAACACTCCGGAGTTGCAAGCTGAAACTTAAAGGGAGTAGGTACGCCGTTTGCTCACGTTACAGGGCTAGCGTTTCAAAGGTGAACGCGAAAAGGGGTCATACTGTTTGTATGGCAATTTAGGTGGCACCGCGGATCGGCAGCGATTCGTCCTAAACGAGAAAGTTTGGGCGGATTCGCTGCTTTTTTGTTTTCCGTCCTGAAAACAAAAAGAAAGGGTGCTATTGGTATGTGTTCAATTATGGGGTATTTGGGCAAGGATATACCCAAGGAAACGTTTGCAGGCTATTTGCTTCGCACACAAAAAAGGGGACCTGATGATTGGAGAGTGGAAGAGACTCCATTTGGCTTTTTGGGTTTTGCTCGGCTGGCGATAATGGGGCTTACCCCCGAAGGTATGCAGCCATTCCAAAGGGACGGAAGCTGGGTGGTATGCAATGGTGAGCTATATGGCTTTCGAAAGATAAAAGAACAGCTGGAAGAAAGGGGATATTCCTTTCAAAGTGGTTCGGACTGCGAACTTCTTCTTCCGCTATTTGATGCATATGGGCTGGAGATGTTCCGCCATCTGGATGCAGAATTTGCCTGCATTCTCTATGACGGTAACACAGGAAAAGTAATTGCAGCAAGAGATCCTATTGGGATTCGTCCGTTATTTTACGGATATTCTGAAAGTGGAAAAATCGCTTTTGCAAGCGAAGCAAAATCCCTTACAGGATTTGTAAAGGAGGTCTTTCCTTTTCCTCCTGGATGTTACTGGTACGATGGTAAATTTACTCGCTATACAGATATAGCAGAGGTACAACAGTATTGTCACGATGATGTGGAAAAAATTTGTGATGGCATTCGGCAACGGCTCATTGCTGGCGTTGAAAAACGACTGGATGCAGATGCACCACTGGGTTTTCTGCTTTCAGGCGGTTTGGATTCTAGCTTGGTTTGTTCCATTGCGACACGATGTATGAAAAAACCTATCCGTACTTTTGCAATTGGTATGGACACAGACGCCATCGATCTGAAGTACGCCCGGCAGGCAGCGGATTTTCTGGGGGCCCAGCATACGGAAGTTATTATGACAAGGGATGAGGTGCTGAAAGAGCTGCCCACGGTGATTGAAGCTTTGGGAACCTATGATATAACTACTATCCGAGCGAGTATGGGAATGTATCTGGTTTGTAAGGCTATTCATGAACAAACAGATATTAAAGTGTTGCTTACAGGAGAGATTTCCGATGAACTCTTTGGATATAAATATACCGATTTTGCCCCTAGCGCGGCAGAGTTTCAAAGAGAAGCTCAGAAGAGACTTCGGGAACTTCATTATTATGATGTTTTGCGGGCGGACAGATGCCTGGCTGCCAACAGTTTGGAAGCCAGAGTCCCCTTCGGAGATCTGGAGTTTGTCCGCTATGTTATGGCGATTGATCCAGCCAAAAAGATGAATATATACGGAAAAGGCAAGTATCTGCTCCGAAAAGCTTTTGAAAAAGGGGAGTGGCTTCCGGAGAGCCTCTTATGGCGTGAAAAAGCAGCATTCAGTGATGCGGTGGGTCACAGTATGGTGGATGATCTGAAGGAATATGCAGAAACATGCTATACAGATGAAGAGTTTGAAAAAAAGAGAGCTGCATATGATTTCGCCCAGCCTTTTACCAAAGAGAGTCTTCTATATCGGGAGATTTTTGAACAATATTATCCAGGCCAGGCAAAGATGATACCGGATTTTTGGATGCCTAATAAATCCTGGGAAGGCTGCAATGTGGAAGACCCCAGTGCTCGTGTGCTTTCTAACTATGGAGACAGCGGAAAGTAATCTCTGCCGCATAGCAGAAGAGAACTGCCGTTTTACCGGCAGTCCTCTTCTTTTTTATGCGTATGCGCTAAGGGAAGAAGAACTGTGTGATACTCTATTTACTCAGCAGCCGCATCCGCAGCCGTTGCCGCAGCCATCATTGCAGCCGCCATTGTTATAGCTATTGCCACCACAGCAGCAGAGCAGGATGATGATGAGGATGATAATCCAAGAGCAGGAATTGCAGCCACCGAAGAAACCATTGTTACACATAATTGATTGACCTCCTTAAAGGATTTGAAAGGATTTACACTACATACTATTGTCTGTGCCTCAAATGTGTTACAATAAACTGATTTCATATTTTCATAACATCTTTGGAGTATACTTTTTATTTATAATCTGAGATGTTATGATTGGAGAATATATTCGCTTGCTATAGAATAGTAAGAAGGAAAATAATCTGTTTCTATATCATTTCCTTTAAAAGTGATAGAACCTTTTTGGATCTTCTCGGAAAAGAATAGACAGAAAATTATTCGTATGCAAAAAATATATTCGTACTTTGAAATTTGGAGGCGTTTAATAGCGGGTTTATGTTGATAAATCAATTTAAGCAACTGTCAGGAGGAAAAAAGAATGATTTGTCAGGCTTGTGGCAAAAGAAATGCAACTACGCATGTAAAAACAGTTGTCAATGGAGATCTGTGTGAATATTCCCTCTGCGGTGAGTGCGCCAGGAAATTGGGATATGGCAATCTTTTTGCAGAATTGGGCCGGGGATTGAATCTTTTGGGCGTGCAGCCACAGGAGCTTCGAGAAGAGGAACGCTGTTCCTGCGGCGCTACTTGGGATGATATAGTCCGCACTGGTCGGGTAGGCTGTGCGAAATGCTATGAAACGTTCTATACCCGTCTTCTGCCTGTTGTGGAGCGTATTCATGGCAGCAGCCATCACCGCGGGAAAACACCAGAAGGGAATCTTCCTCAGGTTGCTAAGGAAAGAAAGACCGGAATGCTGTTGGCCAAAAAACAGCAGTTAAAGGAAGCCATTGAGGCAGAAAATTTTGAGGATGCGGTTACACTTCGGGACGAAATTCGCATGTTGGAGGCGAAACACGATGAGTGAAGCAAAAAAGTGGTATGCTTACCCTGGGCAGGAACAAGATGTGGTGGTGAGCACCCATATTTATCTATCTAGAAATTTAGAAGGTTACCCTTTTGTCCGTAGAATGCGTTCTGCAGAGCAACGGGAAGTGATGGAAACAGTGCTTTCGGCCATAGAAAATGACCGCTTGCCGCTTGCAGGTCTGTTTTCCTTTTGGCCTTTCCGGGAAATGGATAAGACGAGTGCTGTCTCTTTCGTAGAACGAGGACTCGTCACACCAGAATACATTGCACGTAGGGAAGAGAGAGGGCTTCTCCTGACGCAGGATGAATCTCTTTCTATTGTTCTAAATGGGGAGGATCATCTTCAGATTCACACCAGCAGACCGGGTTTGGACTTGGAAGGTGCCTATGACAGTGCAGACCGATTGGAGAGGATTCTTTCCAAGGAACTTACATTTTCTTTCGATGAGACCTTTGGTTATCTCACCCAAAATCCGGCGGATCTAGGGACAGGTATGCATGCTTCCCTTTTGCTTCATCTGCCTGCTTTGGCGGGAAATGGCGCGGTTCCAAGAGTGGCCTCCAGCCTTTCGCGGCTTGGGATTGATCTTCGAGAGAGTATGGAAGCACAGGGGCGGGCTTCTATATATAGACTTACTAACCGGGTTTCTCTGGGAATTTCCGAGCAGGAAGCACTCTTTAATCTGAGGAGCATGGCCATGCAGGTGATAACGCAGGAACGGGCTGCGCGGAAGGCGCTTTGTCGGCAGATCGATGCTGAAGACAAAGCATTTCGTTCCAGAGCGCTTGTGTCTTCGGCCAGGCTGCTTTCCCTGAATGAATGCATGGAATTACTTTCTAACGTCCGTCTTGGTGTTTCTCAAGGGTTTTATTCTTTTCCAGGATATGAAACCATAGCGCAGTGGATGGCTGAAGTTCAACCGGCCACACTTTCCCTTTCCGTGGATCAAAAGGAGGGGGAAACGTTGGATCAGTTACGAGCATATTATCTCCGCAATTGTCTAGAAAAAGGAAAGGCGTAAGCGGCAAAAATAAAGGGCGCTGTGAGGAAAAACCTGCACAGCGCCTGCGTTTCAAATGAAATTTCTTGTTGCGTATTTCTACGCAGAGAACATGTCAGTTTGCAGTGGTAAAATTCGTCACGATTTCTTTTCCGCATTCCGGGGGGGAATAGACAAAACGATCCATATGGCTGCCTTCAAACCGGTATTCTGGGAGAGTAGGGCAGTATTCATACTGGAAGGTGTCGATAATCACCAGCTTTACTTTCATTCTACCGGGTAGGATACTTTTTATGTACACGCTGGCTTGCTGGCCGGGTATAACCCCTTCTTTCGGCTCTGCTAACCCTGCGAGATTTGGGGCAAGTTCTACGAAAATGCCATAAGGTTCCACACTCCGGACGATGCCTGCCACTGTCTCCCCAGGTTTAAAGCGTTCCACATTCTCTTCCCAGGTTCCCAAGAGTTCTTTATGGCTTAATGTGATGCGATTTCCTTCCATGGATCGAATTAGAACACGGATATCCATTCCAGTGGTGAAGCGCTCTCTGGGATGATCGATTCTCGATATGGATATAGCATCTATTGGCAAAAGCGCTACTACACCACAACCGATATCTGCGAAAGCGCCGAAGCTTTCCAGATGCGTGATGCGGGCATCGATAACATCGCCGGGGCTGAGTTTTTCGATGTATTCCTTTCGGCACTGTTCCTGTGCCTCCCGCCTGGAGAGATATGCCAAAGGTGCTCCGGCTTCGGTCTGGCCAAAGCCTGTTATGAGAAAGCATACAGGGCGGTTTACACGGGAGATGATGGCGATATCCCGCACGGCTCCTTCCCGGATTCCCAGCGCGCCTTCTTCACGGGGAATGATGCCTTTCATGCATCCCAGATCCACTATGAGATTATGGGCACTGTCACAGACAAGAGCTCTTCCTTCGATGATTTTTCCTTCTGAGCAAGCCGCCTGCAAGCTGGCAGGAGATTGCAGCGCCGCCTTGTTTTCCGGTGTAGAAATGCGCCAGCCTTCCGGACAATAGGTATTCATTTAACAGCCCTCCTTTTTTCTTCCGTTCATCTATATGCAGAAAAGAAGGCTGGCATTCTTCAATTCCTATCGGGATTTTAAAATTCTTGGGTGCGAAGAGGGCTTGCATCTGAAGAGCGGATATAGTATTATGAAATGCAGACTTGGCTTTATCGCCGGTGAAAAAACCGTTCGCGGGATAGAAAGGAAAACACACATGAAAAGAAAAATAGGAATCCTTTGTATATTCGTGCTTATCTTCTCCATGCTCGTTCTTCCGGGTTGTAGCAGTGGAACGGGAGGATATCTCGGCATGCAGTTGGAAATGCCTGAAGAGGGGGAGGAAATTGCTGTTTTGGAAACCAGTATGGGTACCATCCGGATCCGTCTGTTTCCAGAAGAAGCGCCCAAAACTGTGCAAAATTTCAAGGATCTTATTCAAAAGGGTTATTACAATGGTCTCACCTTTCACCGGGTTATTGAGGATTTCATGATCCAGGGCGGGGATCCAAATGGCGACGGGACCGGCGGAAAAAGCGCTTCCGGAGAAGATTTTGAAGACGAGTTCAGCAAAAATTTGGTGAATATTCGCGGTTCGCTGGCCATGGCCAATAAAGGCCCCAACACCAATGGCAGTCAGTTTTTTATCAATCAGGCTGGGCCGGAACAGTTTACAGGCTGGGAATATTATCAGACGGCTTATGAATCTTATAAGACAAATGAGACTGCCTTTACTTCTATGTATGGGTATAATTGGCCTGATATGGGAAAGGTTACGGATGAATACAAAAAACTTTATGAGGAAAACGGCGGTAATCCCCATTTGGACGGCGCTTACGCTATAGGGGATAGAGGGCATACAGTTTTTGGCTAGGTATTCGACGGTATGGATGTTGTGGATGCAATAGCGGCCGTAAAGACGGACGACAACAACAAACCTCTGGAAGATGTAATAATTGAAAAAGCAGAAATCGTGCAGTATCACGCATCGTGATACTGCTGACAAAGAGAAAGGAGAGAACAGTATGGCAGAAATTCTGCATGCTGCAGAGAGCAGTTTCGAATCGATTCTGAAAGAAAATAAAATCGTTTTGGTGGATTTTTGGGCTACTTGGTGTGGCCCTTGCCGGATGGTCGCCCCGATTATGGAACAATTGGCAGATCACTACGCGGGAAAAGTAAAGATTGCTAAGGTGGATGTGGACGAAAATCCGGGGCTTGCATCCAAATTTGGAATTATGAGCATTCCTACTGTGATCCTTTTCAAAGATGGGCAGGCAGTTATGAAAGATGTTGGAGCCCGTTCTTTTGAAAATTATTGTGAAATGATAGATGCCAAATTATAAATCCGGTATGAGGTATCACAGGAAACAGACAAAAAGCCACCGAAGGAAAATTTCCTTCGGTGGCTTTTCTTGTATAAAACGGAGAAATAACGGGGGTGATGATTAATACTGCGCCTTTTCTATCTAAAACAGAGGCATTGCACAGAATTCAGCATTCAGCGACAACCAGAACCGCCTCCGGAGCCACCGCCCCCACCGCCGCCACTAAAGCCTCCACCACCTCCGCCGGAACCGCCGGAGCTTGAAGGTGGATGAGCCAATTTATATGCCGATTGGCTTACTTCATACATCGAGTTCGAAAGATGCTCGCCAATAGAGGAAAAATCGCCAAAGTCCATTCTACCCTCACGGCCGGAATGATACATGATAGTGCCGCCTCTATGCATGGGCATATGCCCCCAAGGATATCCACCCCAATAAGGTTCTGGAGCCTCTGAAGTGGCCGGCGGGGGAGGAGTCGCAGATCGCTCCTCAGGACGTTCGTCGTCCTCCGCATGCAGGGAAGTATAGGCCAGGTTCAGTTGCTCAGAAACGGTATCTGCTATACCCATGGCGGATGCGAAAACCATGTATTCTTCCCATAGAGAAAGCTCAAAAACGGAGTGCTCCTCCATTCTGGAAAAATCCTTCAGAAACCGTGCAAAGGAGCGCCAACGCTGCAGTTGTGTTTCTCCTTCTAATGTCAGCCGGTGTTTGGAAGTTTCAAAGGAAATCAGGATTATACCGCTGAGAATCAGGGAGAAGATAAGGATCCCCCAGTCTTCTGGGCTGAAAAGGAAGAGTAAAATGGCAAGTAGGAAACACCCGATCGCCATACCTCCAAGTGGGGACCAAAGGCCGTGCTTTTCTTCCCAGCCAGTCCGCCGGAAAGAACGTTTGACAGCAGCCTGAAAATGCTCCATAGCAGACGAAACTTCTTTATAATGGCTTTTGCCAAATTTGCGGTATTGCTCCATAGTGAAAGCTCCACCGTATGAATTCGCTACTTGCCGGAAAAGTTTCAGTAAAATGGATTCGTGGGCTTCAGGAGGTTGTGAACCATAGTCGGATACAGAGATAGAAACGCCTTCCGTGGAGCGATTCATCTGCAGAAAGCCCTTCTGCGCCAAGTTCAGCATAACAGCGCTGAATAGCGCCTTCTGCTGATTTGGGATGGTTCCCTTATAATAGAAGTAAAGCTGGTTTACAACAGCCGGCTCACTCCCCGGTGGAATTTCACGCACATATCTGGGAACCTGCACTTTATAGGGTTTACAGAGCTTTTTCCGCCAGGCTCCGAACAGGAACGAGAATACTATCACACCAATGGAGAGATATACGCGCAGAACGGTGAACAGCCAGGAAAAACGTTCTGAGAGATCACTAGCGGCGGCGGCTTCCTGCTCTTCCGTCCGGATAGAATCCAGTATATTTGCAGAAGAGGAGCGTTGTACATCTGCGAGAGCGTTTTTGGGGAAGCAGGTGCGAATTTCTACCCAAGTTTGGGCTGGGATCCGTTCTGCAGTAAAAGAGAGGATACCGTCTCCGATAGTAAGAAGGCTTTTAGGCGACGTAACATGGAACCACGCCAGTATATCATCCTTCTGCAGATTGCCGGGAAGCTCCAATTCTCCATGGAGATACCGCACCGGGAAACCACCGTTTTGGCCGATCAGGCCCACATAGAGCTCTGCCGTATCGCCCCATAGCGCACCTATGTCGGTCATGGTATAGGAGAATGTCACCGTCCGCGTGCCTTCACGAAGAGGAGGAAAATACCACCCGATTTCATAGCTGCTTCCCGAGTCGTATATGTAGCAGGTATTTTCTCCGGGATCGTCGTAGTTTGGGTTGACATTTTCGACGAAGGTGTATTCTTTTCCGGTATCTTCATCATAGACGGAAAGATCTGTGATAGAAGAAAATCCTTTTTTATCGAAATACTTATAGAAATTGCTGTAATCCCGATCTCTATCTCTCATGCGAATTTTCCAGGTTTCTGTAACTCGCAGATCTCCATTTTCAAGTAGAGAAGCGGTGATTCTCTGATCGTCCACGATTTGCTTGGCTCCCCAGGCATAGGTGAGCCCTGTAAATCCCACTATAAGGCTTATGAGTATAGGAAGTAGCAGCAGGATTCCCAGTATTAACATCCTTTTTTTGAAGCGGCGTTCTTTCTTTTTTTCACTGGCCATATAAAGCTCCTTTTAGTAGATGAATATGTGTCAGAGAGAGACTGCTGGTGCTTCCTTCTCGTAGCCTGCAGCCTCAAAGTAAGATCTGTGCTCATAATGCAGCAGCTGCGCCAGAAGAACACCGGGAAATTTATCAATATATTCGTTATACATCATGCAAGTATCGTTATAAAACTGCCGGGCGACGGCCACCTTCTTTTCCACATCGCTCAGCTCCTGCTGAAGGCTCAGAAAATTTTCGCTGGATTTCAGCTCCGGATAAGCTTCTGATATAGCCATCAACCGGTTTACAGCCCCGCTGAGCTCTGTATTGTTATGGATGGATTCTTCCGCAGTGCGGGAAAGGAGCGCATTACTGCGAAGCTCTACAATTTCTTTCAGTAGAGCTTCCTCCTGCTTTGCAAATCCCTTTACCGTTTCCACTAAATTGGGAAGCAGGTCGAAACGTTTCTTCAGCTGAACATCCACCTGGGCCCAGCTGTTATCCACTCTGGCAGAGAGGGAGACTATTTTATTATACGTGAGGACTAAAGATACCACCCCGGCGATAAGTGCCGCAAGCAGGATACCGAGAGAAATCCATAGAACGATCATACTGTCTCCTCCTGTTCTTATTTCCGTTGTTTCGTTGCTCCCGCAGGAGAGAACGATGTGGACATGTTCCACTTCAGCATACCATAGAGAGCGGAGCAATTCAACTATCAGATTGAGAAAGGAGGAAATTCCCTTTTCTGGCGATTCCCTTCCAAAGAGAGGAAAGATGACTTTCATCTAACGAAAAATCGGCGGATGTTATAAAAAAGACGATGTTTTTCTTCCGAATAATATATTCTAAATTAGAATTATAGACTTCATCTAAATCTTCAACTTGGATCTTTGTAAAATCCGAAGGGGAATTTGCAAAGGTGGCCGTGTGCATTAAAACCGGCAGGAAAGCTTTCGCTTCCCGGGAAGTTCGGAAGGAATAGATGTCTTGGTAAATCCAGCATTGATCCCCTTCCCGGGCGACGCTTTCAAAAGTGTGCCATTGCTTCGCTTTTAGGGAGGTATCCATCTTCACATAGCTTCCTTCCCCCTGAAGGGATTCTTCCCGCTGTCCCTCCATTCCAAGTTCCCCAAGGGTCAGGTAAGGGCCGTCGGAGGTGAGAGGCATAGGGTAGGAATCCGCCTGTGCCCATTGGAAAATGGCGCCGCCCAGGAAAACCAAAAAGAAAGCCAGCAGAATCCCCTGGGGAATCCAATGCAATCTATGCCGCTCACGCCCTTCATGATCTAGGGGGATTCCCTTGCGCAGGCGGCGGTATAGGGCGCCACTGCGGTAGGCAGCGTAAAACATGCAGAAGAAAAGTGCGCTGATTCCGAAAAGATAGGCAAGGAAGGCTGCTGTGTATTCCACCCAGAGTCTTTGATAGGGAAATATCAATGCGGTCAAAAGATTTTCGCCTCCGGACAAAGCGGCGGAAAAAAGTAGTTGGAGAAGCAGCAAGAAAAGCAGCGGCAGCCAAGAAAGCATATATTCCCGGCGGAGGGCCTTCAGGGTGGGGGCCTGTTGGCTGGGGTCGGAATAGATTTCCGGCGCAGGGCTGTTTTCCGCTGCGGAAAACACATGAATCAGTCCACAGGAGGTGATGTATTCCCAGCCACATTCGCCATAGAGCTGGATCTGTTCTTCCGGCAGGCCGGTCTCTCCGTCCAATAGGGAAGGGGAGGCAAGCTCGATGCGGTATTTTCTGTTTTCCGGAGTCCCTTTGCGAAACCGGCTTAGATAAGCTCCGCGCTTTTCCAAAAGCAGGCCCTTCCGGGCCATGCGGGCGTAAAAGGCCTCTGTTTCGCCCAAGGCGTACTCCCTGGGGTGCAGCCGGTAGATTCTGTTCATTTTTCCTCATCCTCCAATATGTGGCCATCCGCCACCATTAGCTGAAGTCGCCGGTATTCCTCCTGCAAGGCTTTTTTACCCGCATCCGTAATAGAATAGATTTTTCGCCTGTTTTCTTCCGAGTCCAGCGAAATGAGCCCTTCTTTCCGCATCCTGGTAAGTATGCCGTAAAGGGTGCCTGGCCCCATGTGGATGCGGCCCTTGGAGAGCTCCAGAATACGCTGCATAATGCCATATCCATGGCCCGGCTTTAAAAGAGCCAGAAGAATATAAAACATGGACTCTGTCATGGGCTGGCTTTCCGGCATACATTCCGTCTTCCTTTCTAAAATATATTATGTGATTCGATATATCGTATAGCATAATGATAGGCGGCAAAGGAATGCTTGTCAATTGAAAAAGGCGAAGAAGGCAAAAAGAGCCTTACCCTTTAGGGTAAAGCTCTTTTTCCGAAAATCTTATTGTTTTTCCTCTGAGGCAGCGTCGTGATGAAGCTTATCGTGCACCCGATAGCAAAGTGTCATAAGGCTGTCGTTCAGGTGAACGTTTTCTACAATGGTATCCGGGTATTTTACAGAAATATCCGTATGGCTGAAATTCCAAAAATTACGGACTCCCAAGGAATACAACCGTTCCACAATTTCTGAGGCAGCTTCTCGGGGAATACAGAGAATGGCCATCTGAGGATCATTTTTCCGGCAAAAATCCTCTAGCTTGGAAATATCCTGGATTTCCACTCCGTTCAGCGAACTGCCGATTTTGAAGGGGGAATTGTCGAAGATCCCTGTGAGCCGGAATCCATCCCGGGTAAAATCCATATGAGAAGCAATAGCCTGCCCCAGATTTCCAGCTCCTATGAGAATCGCTTCATACCCGTGTTGTAGGCCTAAAATGGCGCCGATTTCACTACAGAGCTGATCGACCATATAGCCATAGCCCTGCTGGCCGAATCCTCCGAAACAGTTTAAATCCTGTCGGATCTGAGAAGCGGTGAGCCCGAGCTTAGCAGAAAGCTCTGTAGAAGATATTCTTGTAACGCCCTTTTCCTGCAGATGAATTAGGAACCGGTAATACCGGGGAAGGCGGCGAATGACAGACATGGAAATATTATCGCGTTTAGGCATGGATATGTGGCCTCCAATAGATATTGTTTGCTGGAATCCACGGGTTTATAAAAGAGTCCGCAGACGTTTATCGATTTCGTGAAGGAAGGTTTCCGTATCCACAGCCGTTTTGTTTTCCAGAGTGGAAAGACGTTCCAGATCTCCCGTCATGATTCCCTCTTCGATTGTCTGGATCGAAGCTTTTTCCAGTTTGTCAGCAAAGGCAGAAAGCTCAGGGATTCCATCCAATTCGCCGCGTTTGCGCAGCGCACCACTCCATGCAAAAATAGTGGCGATAGAATTGGTAGAAGTTGTCTCGCCCTTCAGATATTTATAGTAGTGACGCTGAACCGTTCCGTGAGCAGCTTCATATTCATATTTACCGTCGGGGGAGACAAGGACGCTGGTCATCAAACCCAAGCTGCCAAAGGCATTCGCCACCATGTCGCTCATAACATCTCCATCGTAGTTTTTGCAAGCCCAGATGTAGCCACCTTCAGAGCGAATAACTCTCGCTACCGCATCATCAATCAGCGTGTAGAAGTATTCGATGCCCGTCTCCTCGAATTTTTCTTTGTATTCACTGTCATAGAGATCCTGAAAAATATCCTTGAAGCGGTGGTCATATTTCTTAGAGATAGTATCTTTGGTGGCAAACCACAGATCCTGCTTTGTGTCGAGAGCATAGTTGAAGCAGGAGCGGGCGAAGCTTTCAATGCTTTTATCCAGATTATGCTGGCCCTGAATAACACCGGCGGAATCTTTGAAATCATGAATTAGCTCACGAGTTACGTTGCCATCCTTATCGGTAACGACCAGTTCTGCTTTTGCCCCCTGGGGCACCTGCATTTCCACATTTTTATACACATCTCCGTAAGCGTGACGTGCAATGGAAATAGGTTTTTTCCAGTTAGGGATGAAGGGAACAATTCCCTTTACAAGGATGGGGGAACGGAACACTGTGCCATCCAAAACAGCGCGGATTGTTCCGTTGGGAGACTTCCACATCTCATGGAGATTATATTCCTCCACACGGGCCGCGTTGGGAGTAATAGTAGCGCATTTCACAGCCACTCCATATTTTTTTGTGGCGACGGCACTGTCATATGTTACCTGGTCGCTGGTCAGATCCCGGTTTTTCAGGCCAAGATCATAGTATTCTGTTTTCAGATCTATGTAGGGAGAAAGAAGGATATCCTTAATCATCTTCCAGATAACCCGGGTCATTTCATCCCCATCCATCTCAACAAGGGGAGTGGTCATTCTGATTTTGTCTGCCATATTGCATACCTCCGTTTTGTTTCCCCATTTTGGGGATACTGCTCATCTTTGGGTCTTAGCCGTTCTGCTCTCTGGTGTAATTCAGCAGACCACCCGCAAGAACCATTTCTCTCTGACGCTGGGAGAGAATCGCTTCTGCCTGAATGTCAATACCCTTTGTACGATCACGGACGATCACTTCTCCACCTGCCTCTATAGATTTGCGGATATCGGGGAGCTCCAGATCGTCCATCTGGTCAATTGCATCGTAATCGGCTTCATTTTTGAAGACCAGGGGAAGGATACCAGCGTTGGCCAGGTTGGCGCAATGAATGCGGGCGAAGCTCTTCACAAGGACCACTTTCACACCCAAATAGAGGGGAACGAGAGCGGCATGCTCACGGGAAGAACCCTGACCGTAGTTCTGGCCGCCTACGATTACACTGGGGCCGTATTCCTTACAGCGGGCGGGGAATTCCGTATCGCACACACTGAAACAGAAATTGGAAAGATAGGGGATATTAGAACGGAAGGGAAGAATTTTTGCACCGGCAGGCATAATATGGTCGGTGGTGATATTATCTCCAACCTTCAGGAGGGCCTTTGCAGAGATGGTTTCCGGCAGAGGGTCGGAAACAGGAAATTCTTTAATATTGGGCCCGCGGAGAATTTCGACAGTGTCCATCTTTTTCTCTTCTTCAGGGGCCGAGACCATATTATCGTTAATTAAGAAGCTTTCGGGCATTTCAATGGAAACAGCCTCACCCAGGGTGCGGGGATCAGTCAGCACGCCTGCGATAGCGGAAACAGCCGCAGTCTCGGGGCTTACAAGGTAAATCTGACCGTCTGCTGTCCCGGAACGTCCCTCGAAGTTCCGGTTGAAGGTGCGTAGGGAGACACCTGCAGAGTTGGGAGATTGACCCATACCGATACAGGGGCCGCAGGCGCATTCCAAAATTCGGGCTCCGGCAGCAATGATGTCAGCCAGGGCGCCGTTTTTCGCCAGCATATTGTAAACTTGCTTGCTTCCCGGGGCGATGGAGAGACTTACATCCGGGTGGACAGTTTTGCCTTTAAGAATAGAGGCCACACGCATCAGATCCAGGTAAGAGGAGTTTGTGCAGGAACCGATGCAAACCTGATCCACCTTGATGGGGCCGATATCTGAAAGGGATTTTACATTGTCGGGGCTATGAGGGCAGGCTGCCAGAGGTTCCAGTTCACTGAGGTTTACAGTGATTTCCTCGTCGTAAACGGCATCCGGATCCGAAGAAAGCTCCACCCAATCCTTTTCACGCCCCTGTGCCTTCAAAAAAGCCCGAGTAATTTCATCAGAGGGGAAAATAGAGGTAGTGGCTCCCAACTCCGCACCCATATTGGTGATTGTAGCCCTCTCAGGAACCGTAAGTGTTTTCACGCCTTCTCCTGCATATTCCACAATTTTGCCAACCCCTCCCTTGACGGAGAGAATTTGCAGAACTTTAAGGATGATATCCTTTGCGGATACCCAAGGCTTCAGCTTTCCTGTTAAATTTACACGAAGCATTTTCGGCATGGAGATATAATAAGGACCTCCACCCATAGCTACAGCAACATCCAGGCCGCCGGCTCCCATGGCCAGCATACCGATGCCTCCGCCTGTGGGTGTATGGCTGTCGGAGCCTATGAGAGTTTTACCGGGAATGCCAAACCGTTCCAGATGGACCTGATGGCAAATGCCGTTTCCGGGGCGGGAATACCAGATTCCGTGTTTTTTTGCAACGCTCTGAATAAACCGGTGGTCATCTGCGTTTTCAAAACCGGTCTGCAGAGTGTTGTGGTCTATATAAGCCACACTTTTTTCCGTTTTTACACGGGGAACCCCCATGGCTTCAAATTCAAGATATGCCATCGTGCCGGTGGCATCCTGCGTCAGCGTTTGATCGATTTTCAGACCGATATCGGAACCAACTGTCATTTCACCGCTTATCATATGATCTTTTATAATTTTCTGTGCAATCGTAAGGCCCACGGATCATACCTCCCAAAACAATATATAAGTTTCTTATATATTATCGTTCAAAACCCCTTCTTTGTCAATCTTTTCACGAAACACGGATTGAATTTTGAATGTTTTTTGTTGCATTGTTGTTTTGATACGTCTTTTTCTGCAGTGGGAACCATATATTCTTGATGAATAGACAGAAGAATGGTATAATACATTTGTTTAAAGGCAACCTTTCCCTTTTGTTTGTATTTTTTGTATGAAGCTGCTTCTCCTGCGCAGAATAAGTGCGGGAGGTGACTTCATGAGCAACCATAAAAATTATACCGCAGATGAAGCGGAGGAACTGACAAAAGAGGAGACGGAAGACGGGCGTCTGCATCAAATCGCGGATTCTGGCTCTGTGATTACAGGGGATGGAAGCCACGTGATCCACTGCCTGACAATTATAGGGCAGATTGAGGGCCATAACGTGCTCCCTTCCCAGAATAAGACCACCAAGTATGAGCATGTGATCCCCCAGCTTGTGGCGATTGAGGAGGATCCTCGCATTGACGGCCTTCTCATTATTCTCAACACGGTGGGCGGGGATGTGGAAGCGGGCTTGGCCCTGGCAGAACTGATGGCAGGGATGAAAAAGCCAACTGTCAGCCTTGTTCTTGGGGGCGGGCATTCCATAGGAGTGCCTCTGGCTGTTGCGGCAAAACACAGCTTTATTGCTTCCACAGCCACCATGACTATTCACCCCGTCCGCATGAACGGTCTATTAATCGGTGTCCCTCAGACAATGGATTATTTTGAACGGATGCAGGAGAGGATTACCCGTTTTGTAACGGCTAATTCTTCCATTTCCACAGATCGGTTCTATGAACTGGCTATGAATACAAAGGAGCTTGTCATGGATGTGGGCACTGTTCTCGACGGAGCGGACGCCGTGGAAGAAGGGCTGATCGATTCGCTGGGTTCTCTTTCGGATGCGATTGCCTGCCTATATGAAATGATCGACAAAAGCCGAAAAAAAGCGCAAAAACCGGCAGGAAAACGAAAAACAACGAAAACAGAAAAAACAATAAAGGAAAAAAATCAGCCGGAGGCATAAATTTTGCTGTCAGCCGGAGTCCCGGCCGCGCGGAGATTTTCTCTGCGCGAAATGAAATTTTGGAGGTACATACCGCGATGAAGGAAGTTTTTGATGCTATTATTCAGGGAATCATCCAGGGGGCAACGGAATTTCTCCCTGTTTCCAGCAGCGGGCATCTCTCGTTGACCCAGCACTTTCTTGGCATTGAAGAACCTGGGATGCTTTTTGACGTTCTTCTCCACATAGGAACGCTTGTGGCCGTCTGTTTTGTATATTACAAGCTGCTATTTAGACTAATAAAAGCCTTTTTCGGCATGGTTAAGAAAATTTTCACCGGTAAATTCCGTTGGAGCCAAATGGATGCGGATGAAAATCTCGTTATGATGCTGATTATCGGCCTTGTGCCTCTGTTTCTCATGTTTTTCCCCGTACCGGGGACTGGCATGAAGGTGAAAGATTTTGCAGATCTCTGGGCAACAGATTCTTCTATTCTTATCGAAGGCTTTGCCCTTCTTGCAACCAGTGTTCTGCTTTTTATTGCTATGCGCAAAAGCAAAAAAATGCTGGAAAGAGCCGAATTGCGCGCTAGAAGTCAGGGGGAGTCCCATGCTGTTCGCCCTGCCGGCCGGAAACGGTTTAACCCCATCGATGCCATATGTGTGGGTTTGGCCCAGTGTGTAGCCGCTGTATTTCCGGGCCTTTCCCGCTCGGGTTCCACTCTTTCGGTTGGGCTCATGCGGAATATTAACCGGCAGACGGCTCTGGATTATTCTTTTGTTTTGGGCATTCCGGCTATTTTGGCGGCGGCTGTTGTTTCCGCTAAGGATGCTGTAGAAGCGGGGGAAGAAATCCATGCACTTCCCATGATCGTGGGTGTTGTCACCGCAGCAGTGGTGGGTTTCTGTGCTATCAAGCTCCTTAGATGGATGGTTTCCAGCAATAAACTTCTTCCTTTTGTGATCTATACAGCCGTAGTCGGCGCTATTGTAGTAATTATAGCCCTGATTGAACAGGGAGCGAATGTTTATATTGGTATCCAGGCAGCATCTGCAGCGATTTGATGTTTTGTCAGACTAGCAGGATGTTGCTATAATGGAGGCAGTTGTCAAATTGCCGCCCGGCCAAAAGCCGGGCGGCCTATTACATAAAGAGGTTGGATGGATGTGGCACAGAATAGAAAAACAGCTTCAAAGCCGGTAGCCGGCAGAACGAAAAAAACAGGTACGAAAGCCTCCGGGAGAATGACCAAAGAAGAGCGGGAGCAGAAAAGACTGAGAGAGATGGCCAGAATCAAGCAGAGAAATCAAATGGTGGCCCTGCTTCTTTTTGTTCTCAGTATCCTAACGGCCAGCCTTGTGCTGATTCCGGGCGAACATGTGTGGTATTGGCTGCACAGCCAGATCATGGGCCTTTTTGGCACATGTGCTATTATGTGGCCGATTTTGCTTCTGTATGTTTCTGTTATTACGGCGTTTGAAAGAGCCAGCAGCCGAATGACTGGGAAAATCTCTTTGATGGTGGGAATTATTTTGCTTTTCTGTGGAGCCGTATATTTGTTCGGCGAGCCCGTTTCAGGTATGAATTTCTGGCAGGCACTTGGAAAGCTTTATAGTGATGGCATTCTTCGTAAGGGAGCGGGCTTTTTCGGGGGATTGATCGGTCTGCCTTTGGCCTCTGCCTTTGGGCAAATTGGGTCTAAAATTGTTATAATTCTTCTGCTGTTTATTTTAATTATGATCCTAACGGGAACCAGTATGGCTCAGCTTTTTCGTGCTGTGGCCAAACCCGCTTCGGCTGTTTCAACGGCTGTAGGAAACGTAAGGGACCGTCGAATGCAGCAACGGGAGCTGAAGAGAGAGATGAATATCGATATACCTCTGGAGGAGGAACCCTCAAAAACAGTTGCTAAGCGGGGGCGTAGCGACAAGCTGCGTCAGCTGGAAAAGGTATTTTCCATTTCGGATAGTCCCTCTTCTGCAGGAGGACATCGGGAAGTGGATGCGGCCCCCGCATCCACTTCGAGCCAGAGGCGAGATCCTGTGGATGCTGTAGCCGCTGCACAGGAACCTCCCGCCGTAATATCTTCTGCACCTTTCATGAAGGAAACAAAGAAGAATATACAAACTGCGGAGACCGGCACAGGGGCTGAAGAAGCTGTTGCCGCCTATGAGCAGAAAAAAGAAATGCGGAAAAAAGAGGAAAAGAAGGCGGAGTCCCCCATAGGGACGCCTGTGGACTTTCCCCTTGTGCAGGAAGGTGCCGGAGATAAAAATGTATACCACGCACCTCCTGTGACTATGCTGGCAGAAACAAAAGTTTTAGATGAAAGCACGCAGAACGAAGAGCTGCAGACGAACGGCCATATGCTGGTAGAAACTCTGAAAAGCTTTGGTGTGCAGACAAAAATTGTAGATATTTCCCGGGGACCAACGGTAACCCGTTATGAGTTGCAGCCTGCTGCAGGCGTAAAGATCAGCCGCATTACGAATTTGGCGGATGATATCGCTATGAACCTGGCGGCTTCCGGTGTTCGTATTGAAGCGCCAATTCCGGGAAAGGCAGCTGTGGGAATTGAGGTTCCCAATAAGCATACCACGACTGTTCGCATGCGGGAACTGATTGAAAGCAACAGCTTTTTGACTTCCCGCAGTAAGCTTTCTGTGGTGCTGGGAAGAGATATTGCGGGGGAAGTCACGGTGGCGGATCTTTCCAAAATGCCGCATCTTCTGATTGCGGGTACCACTGGCTCCGGTAAATCCGTGTGCATAAATTCTATGATTATCAGCCTTGTATATAAAAGCAGCCCCGAGGACGTTCGTTTTCTGATGATTGACCCCAAGGTTGTGGAACTGGGGATCTATAACGGAATTCCACATCTGCTGGTTCCGGTGGTCACAGATCCCAGAAAAGCAGCGGGAGCTCTGGGGTGGGCTGTTACTGAAATGCTCAAGCGCTATAAAATGTTTGCAGAAAACAATGTGCGTGATTTGCAGGGATATAATCAGCTTGCAGCCTCCAATGGATATGTGGATGCTCAGGGGCAGCCCATGCCGAAGTTACCTCAGATTGTCATAATCGTGGATGAGCTCTCTGACCTTATGATGGCAGCACCCAACGAAGTGGAAGATTCCATCTGCCGTTTGGCTCAGATGGCTCGTGCGGCGGGCATGCATCTGGTAATAGCTACCCAGCGCCCGTCTGTGGACGTAATCACCGGCTTGATCAAAGCCAACATTCCAAGCCGTATCGCTCTCACGGTTTCTTCGCAGGTGGATTCCAGAACAATTCTCGATATGGGCGGAGCGGAAAAGCTTCTGGGAAGAGGAGATATGCTGTTTGCTCCGGTAGGCTGCCAGAAGCCAATCCGCGTGCAGGGATGTTTTGTCAGCGACGGCGAAATTGAAAGCATTGCTAATTATCTGAAATCCTCAGAAAATGAATACGACAGCGATATTATCGACGAGATCGAGAAGAATGCTGTGGCGGAAAAAGAGAAGTCCTCCGGTGAAGAAAGCGGAGGCGATGGAGATCCGATGATTCCAGAGGCCGTGAAATGCGTTGTGGAAGCAGGGCAAGCCTCTACTTCCTTGCTGCAGAGAAGGCTACGGCTGGGATATGCGCGGGCGGGCCGTCTGATTGACGAGATGGAACAGATGGGAATTGTAGGTCCTCACGAAGGGAGCAAGCCTCGCCAGGTTTTAATCACCTATCAGCAGTGGTTAGAGATGAATATGCGCCAGGCGGATGAAGCGGAGATTCGGGAGAAAAGTGAAACATAACTAAGAGGCGGCTGTGCAAGAAATGGGCAACAGCCGCCTTTTCTATCTAGTGGCTGCATAAGAGAAAGAAAGTTTATTTACAATTCTGTAAAATCCTTCTCTTTCCAGGAAATCGGCCATGTGATATAATGGAAATCAGCTGAAGAAGCGTTCCAACTGCGTCCGAAGGAATTATCTGCATCGTTTAGAACTCCCCCACATAATCCGAGGGGGCATTCTTTGGGCGGTTTATGCAAGAGCCGGTGCTGAACTCCGGAAAGGATTGCTTTTTCATACTGTATTTAATAACAAGGAGGATGAAAAATGATTCAGGATAAACTATCGCAGTTTAAAGCGGATTTCTCAGCGCATACAGAACTGCGGGCACAGATAAATACCACTCGACGGATTGGCCTTCTGGGAGGAAATCTGGTGACAAATCTGCGCTCAGAGCAGGGAGGCGTTTCTGCCCGGGTATATGAGGGCGGCGTATATGGTTTTTCTTCCAGCGCTGATTATACGGAGGACTCCATCCGCGCAGTGTTAAAAGCGGCTCAGGAAAACGCTCATTTTCTCAACAGTCGTGTTTGTAAAGGTAAAGGTCCTCTGCCCACTATCGGAAGAGGAAGCAAAAAGTTGGATCTGGAATTTCGTGACGCAGAACAAAAGAAATATATCAGTTTTGCCAAAGAAGTAGACGCATATATTGCGGAGAAATACCCGGACTTGGCCAGCCGCTCCATTATCGTTCGGAGTGAATGCACGGAAAAACTCTTAGTGGTCAGCGATGGATTTGATTCTCGCTCCCTCTTGCCCAGAACGCATATATATGTAACGCTTACGGCCAATACACGGGATGGTTCTACCGTTGAACTCATGTGTATGTTTGGGGATTGTGGGGACTTTGACAGCAATTTCACGGAACCGGAACGTCTATTCCCAGAGATTGACAGAACGTACAATGAGCTAAGAAAAAAAGCGGAGGGCATTTATGCGGATGCGGGCCTGAAGGACTGTGTCCTGCACCCAAATCTGGCAGGCATCCTAGCTCATGAAGCTGTAGGCCACACGGTGGAAGCCGATCTCGTTCTGGGGGGATCTGTGGCATCCCATTGCCTAAATAAGCAGGTGGCCAGTGAACTGGTCACTATGATTGATTTTGCGCATACACTCCCGGATGGTTCTCCTGCACCACTTCCTGTTCTGGTGGATGATGAGGGAACTCCGGCAGAAGATGCCGTTCTGATCGAAAACGGCATCCTTAAAGGGTATATGAACAATCGGGAATCGGCAGAGCGATTTGGCGTAAAGCCTCAGGGGAATGCCAGAGGATATCTTTTTTCGGATGAACCTCTGATCCGTATGCGCAATACGGGAATTCTCCCCGGAAAAGATAAACTGGAGGATATGATTGCCGCTATTGATGATGGATATTATCTGACGGAAACTAATAATGGCCAGGCGGATACTACAGGCGAATTTATGTTTGGCGTATGCATGGGATATGAAATTAAACACGGAAAATTAGGGAGGGCTATCCGGGATACGACTATATCCGGCGTAGCTTTTGATATGCTGAAGACGGTGGATATGCTTTCTGACGAATGCATCTGGAGCTGTAACGGCACATGCGGAAAAAAACAGCCCATGGCGGTAGGCATGGGCGGCCCCGCGGTTAAATGCCGCGTGACCATCGGCGGACGGTAAGGAGGCGCGTTGAAAATGACAAATCGTGATATTGCCCAGTATGCACTGGAGGCGCTGAAAAAAGCCGGTGCAGATGAAGCGCAGTGCATTGTTTCTCAGGGAAAAAGCGATGAACTGAATGTGGACGGCGGGGAATTCAGCCTGATGCGCAGCCTCTTAAACAGCTCTGTTTCCTTGAAAGCCATCGTTAATCACAGAAAAGGGACAGTCTCCCTGAATCGACTGGATCGTGAATCTATCGACAAGGCTGTTTCCGAGTGTATTGCTGCAGCGGAGTCTTCTGTGCAGGATGAGGCGGAGGCAATCTCATCCATGCCTGAAAAAGGGCAGACAGAGTTTGTCTCCGGTGTGCTGGAGCCGGATATGAATGGGCTTTTTGACAGGATTCAAGAGTGTATGCATACGCTGAAATCCCAGTATCCAAAAGTCCTAATGGAACAGTTGATTTCTGAATACAGTCATACAAATATACTGTATATGAATACCAACGGAGTGGAGCTTTCCTATACGGCCGGTGGATATGGATTCAGCACCATGTTTTCTGCTCATGAAGGGGAAAAGGCCTCCTCCTTTAATGGTTACGGGGCTAATTTGAATTCCCTGGAAATTCCTTTTCTAGAGGTGGGGCAGCAGAAGATCCTTTTAGAGGAGAGTGAAAAACAGCTTTCGGCTCATCCTATAGAGGGAAAATTTACAGGAACTTTGGTTATTACCCCTGCATGCCTGGGAGAGATTCTCTCTACAGTCATAGGAAATTTTATGTCTGATTCCGTGATAATCGATAAGACCAGCCCATGGATAGAAAAGCTCGGGGAAAAAGTGGCAGATGCCTCCTTTACTCTTCGTACAATTCCATTGGATGATAGAATTGTCTGCGGAGAACGGTTTACCAGCGAAGGTTACCGCAGTGAAGACGAAACGCTGATCGATAAAGGAATTCTGAAGACCTTTAAGCTTTCTGCTTATGGTTCCCGCAAAACTGGGTATCCCCGGTCGCTGAATTCCAGTTGGAACTTGGAAGTTCTCCCAGGAGAAAGCTCCTTAGAGGATATTCTTTCCGGCATTGATAAGGGCCTTGTGCTGAATCGCTTTTCCGGCGGGCAACCCGGCACAAATGGTGATTTTTCGGGTGTTGCGAAAAACAGTTTCCTGATTGAAAACGGAAAGGTGACGGATGCTGTCAGCGAGACGATGGTAAGCGGCAATTTGGCTGAGCTTCTTCTTCAAATCCGGGGCATCTCAAAAGAAAGGCTTTGTGACGGGGCAACGGTCCTTCCCTGGATAGCTTTTGACGGTGTTACGATCTCGGGAAAATAACGATAGGGAGATAAAGGAATATGCGAACTTTATGCATTGATCGCTTTGAAGGAAATTTTGCAGTATGCGAGGAGCTTTTGGATCATCCTGTGAAAGCCAAGGATATTCGTTACTTTGGCATTGAAAAAAATGAGCTTCCCCAGGGGGCTGCCGAGGGAAGCGTACTTCTGGTGAAGGATGACGGCACACTGCTTCTGGACCAAAAGCAAACCGATGCTCGAAGGGCAAAGGCTATGAAACTTCAGAGAAATTTGTGGGAGTAAGCTAAACCGAAGAAAAATCACATCTATTGCGAAAGAAAAAGAAAGGGCTCTGTCTGGAACGACAGCGCCCTTTCTTGGCATTGTAATTTAAAACGCGGGGGAAACTCTGGAATGAAGGGTAACATGCTCTGGGTCGTTGCGATGCATAGCCACACATTCCACCAAACCAAATCCCAGATATAGGCAGGCGCTGCTGGAGCCGCCGGCGCTGAAGAAGGGGAGGGTAACGCCCATAACCGGCAAGAATAGAAGACACATGCCGATATTGGAAATCGTCTGGATACAAATGATGGCAAAAAATCCCAGGCAGATGGAAGAGCCAAGCAAATCCGTAGATTTATGGGCTATCCGCAGGACACGGTACATTAAAAGAAGCAAAAGAAGCAGAATCAGAATGCATCCCACAAAGCCCAGGCTTTCTCCAGCCACAGAAAAGATATAGTCGCTTTCCTGCACAGGCACGGCGCCTTTCTGGACTCTGGGGGCGTCCCCAAGGCCGCGTCCCCAAAGCTGACCGCTCCCAATAGAGATTCTCCCCTGCAACTGCTGGAGCCCGTTCCCAATGGGATCCTCTTCCGGATGTAGAAATGTGGTAAGACGGTCTTTCTGGTAATTAGCGATAATGCCGGAATTCCATGCATAGGGAATCGCTACCGCCATCAGAGCAAAGATCACTGCGAAATACCGCAGCTGAATTCCTGCACCGAAACTCATAACCAGGAACATAAAGAAAAACACGACGGCAGATCCCATATCCTTCTGTATGATGACCATCCATCCCACAGGGATGACAGCATGCACACCTAAAAGAACGATCTGCAGGGGATTTTTCAGCAAATCCTTTTCCTGCAGAATCGAGAGGTGCTTCCCAAATGTCAGCATAAAAGCGATCTTAACCAGTTCGCTGGGCTGAAAGGTAAGCCCTCCGGGAATTTCGATCCATGCTCTTGTATTCATACCGCCGCTGCTCTCTATGGCCAACCCATTTATCTGAGTATATACCAGCAGCAGCAGGCAAAAGCCCCCCACCAGCCACCATAACTTGGCCAGATTCCGGTAATCGAAAAAGGTGATGAATAGTGCACCTGCGTAACCTGCACCGATGGCTAGCAGATGAATGAGAAAATAGCTTTTGCCGTCATCTTTTGGAACGGTGCGGAGCAGCAAAAGGCTGTAAATAGAAATAGTAAGCATAATAAGCCAAAGGAGCTTATCTGCACGCTTTAGATAGCTAAGTATGGAACGACCTATATTTTGCATGGTTTCCTCACAATCCTGTATATTTATATCATAATGAAAAGCAAGGCGGGGAACATCAGATTTCAGAAGCCGCCCCGCAGTTTCTTTTATTATAATGGGTTATGGTATAAACCGCAAGAAAACAATCTATGAATCCTGATGATAAGTGTGGCTTATTAGAGAGGAAATATTCCATATAGAAAATTGTGTACATTAGGTAACTTTCGATTTCTACCCTTGTGCGGTATGTGGTATACTGTGAATAAAAGACATAAAAGCATTTTTATGTAAGATACCTTATAACAATGGTGCTCTGTGCACGAAGTAAACCTATTAGATTTTTATTCTGTATCTGCGGGCTGAAAACTGGAAATCTGTAAGAAATTCGTAAGAAACAAGAAGCCTTTTTGTAAGGATAGAGCTGTAAACTAGAAACAGGCAAAGGGGATGGAGTTTTCATGAGTCAGTGTGTTTTGGTTGTAGATGACGACAGGGAAATTGTAAGAGCGATTTCCCTTCTGTTGGAGAGAGAGGGCTATACCGTTCTGAAGGCCTACGACGGATACGGCGCTCTGGAACAGGTGATGGACAGCCGGGTTCAGCTTTTGATTGTGGATATTATGATGCCCAGGCTGGACGGTTTGTCGGCGGTGATGAAGATTAGAGAAAAGAAAAATCTTCCAATCATTGTCCTTTCTGCTAAAAGTGAGGATACAGATAAAATTCTGGGGCTTTCCATGGGAGCCGATGATTATATCACAAAGCCTTTCAACCCTATGGAGTTGGTGGCAAGGGTTCGTTCTCAGCTGAGGCGATATACGAGCCTGGGAGATATCCATACACTGCAGACGGGAACAAGAATCAACAACGGCAGACTCACCTATTGTCCGGAAGAGCATCTTCTTCTGGCAGATGGAGACCCTGTTCATCTCACAGCCACGGAAATGAAAATCATGGATCTGCTTATGCGCAATATTGGCCGGATTTTTCCTGCTGAGGAGATATTTTCCAGAGTATGGGGAGAAAATGCCTATTCGGCTGAAAATACGGTTATGGTCCATATCCGGCGGATCCGCGAAAAGATAGAACTCAATCCCAAAGAGCCAGAATATATAAAGGTGGTGTGGGGAATTGGCTATAAAATGGAAAAAATCTCATCCGGCGCTTAGTTTCCTCTGTTTCTGGATGGCTATTCACTTGTTTGTAACTGCCATATTTTTGGCTGTTTACAGCTGCAATCTAGTGGGATATACTGTGGGGGCCGGTAATCCCCTTTCTACAGGGCCAGCAGGTGTCTGGCAGTTGACAAACCGCTTCCACTCGGATCTTTCCGAAATTATGCAATCTGTTCTGTGGGAACAATTGGATGAAGAATATAAGGAAGAACTAGAGTTTTCCGCATCGGAATCAGGCGGCAATTTAAAAATTGCTGTGAAGCGCGGAGATACCCAGGTGATCAATACTTTCTCCGGGCCTGTTCCTGCCTCTCCTAAAGATCTGGAAACAGGATATTCCTATCTTCTTCTGTTTGACGGAAAAACCACAAGAGCATTTTATGATGGGCAAGAGCAACCGATTGATGGCTATAGGGGCGGCTGGTATTTGCCAGGCTCCGGAAACTCATATTTGGAATCAACTCCGGAGTACACTGATACGTTAGAAGAGCTGACTGTTACCATAGCGATAAAGGATGTTCCCCAAATACAGAATAATCTTTCCTATTATGCTGAAATTTTGCTATACGACAGCTATGCTTCCTTTACAACGGCTCGAATGAATTTTAAGTGGGCAGTTGCTGTTTTACTTTTAGCGCTCTTCCTTTTTATCCTGTATATTCTTAGGAGAAAAGATAAGGCTGTTATAGACCGGAAAATTTCCTCCGGCCTGCGCCGAGTGCCGTTGCTGGTAAAACTGCTGATTGGCGGGGGAATTTTCCTGCTTTTAACCACTCCTGCCGTTTTCGCTGGAGCGTATCTTTTGGTCTGGTATTTTTATGTTCTTTATTGCGATCTGCGGTATAACAAAAAAGAGTTTTTTAGTAATACCTGTATACACAGGCTTTCCCTTCGCGTATCTCATTTTCAAAATAGACTTCCCGTCCAGAAAAGGCTTATCAGCAACAGTTGGCTGGCTCTGGGAAGCGTGATTCTTTCCAGCCTTATTTTTCTCTTCCTTATGGCATGTTTTCCACCATATGCGTATCCTTTTCAGGTGGTGTATTTTCTACTTTTACTGTTTTGGATCCTCAGCGAGATTGGAATAATGGTGTTTTTTGAGAAAAGAAAATTTCGGATGGCAGATGACCTTCGGGTGCTTTTGCAGGCAATTTTCGATGTGTATGCCGGGAAATATGAGAATATACCAGAGGAGATTCCCAAAGATTTTCAGTATGTGGAAGCGCTTAAAGAACTGCAGGGTATTCGGGAGGGGATGGAAAAGGCTCTGCAGAAGGAGATCGAAGCGGTAGAATCAAAAATAAAAAATGAGCGTATGAAGATTGACCTTATCACAAATGTTTCTCATGATATTCGCACACCGCTGACTTCCATCATCGGATATGTGGAGCTTTTAAAGGAGGAAGAGGGCCTTCCGGAACACGTAAAAGAGTATGTGCATGTATTGGATGAAAAATCCCAGCGGCTCCGCTCTATGGTTGAGGATGTGTTCGATATGAGCAAGGCCACATCGGGGAATATGAAACTCAATATGGAAACCCTGGATTTTGCAAGACTTCTGCGGCAGACGCTGGCCGATATGGAAGATCGTATTGAAGAATCGGGTTTTGTCCTACGGATATTGATCCCAGAAACGCCTTTATGGATTAATAGCGACGGAGCCCATTTGTATCGTGTCCTGCAGAATCTGTTGCAGAACGCTCTGCAATATTCGTTGGAAGGTTCCAAAATCCGGATTGCTATGAAGCAGGAGAACGATGCAGCAATGCTGATAATACGGAATATTTCCCAGGAGGATCTGCCAGAAGGGGCGGATTTTACAGAGCGCTTTTTCCGCGGGGATGTAAATCGAAGCTCAGAGGGAAGCGGCTTAGGTCTTTCCATAGCAAAAAGCTTTACAGAGGCCTGTGGCGGCAGTTTTACAGTTGAAACACAGGAAGATGTTTTTACAGTGCTTATTGCCTTTCCAATAGTTTCTCCTCCTGAAGAAACCTTTCTAGCTTCTGCAAGTGGGGATGAAGAAAGAGAAATCCTGCAGCCGGAGGAATCTGAAGTAGACCCAAAATAGAAGTGTTGAAAGGACATACAGCAAAAGTGAGCTGTATGTCCTTTTTTCATGATAATATAGATTCATTCTTTTTTCTTACCTCATATTGTGATATAATGGGCACAGACGGTACCGGCATCTAGCTGCCAATGAGCTTGAACACAGATACAAATACGAATGGGGCCTGTGAGGCAGGTATCACTATTTTGAATATATGGGAGGAACCAGAATGCTGACAGATATTGAAATCGCGCAGCAGGCAAACATGCGGCCAATTGCAGAAATCGCCACACAGCTGGGCGTAAAAGAGGATGAACTGGAGCTTTATGGGCGCTATAAAGCAAAGTTGAATCAGAAGCTTTTCGACCGAATGAAAAAGGAATCGGATGGAAAGCTCATTCTGGTCACGGCAATCAACCCTACTCCGGCAGGCGAGGGTAAAACGACTACTACGGCCGGGCTGGGGGAGGCTATGGCCAAAATTGGGAAAAAAGCTGTATTGGCTCTGCGCGAACCTTCTCTTGGTCCTGTGTTTGGTGTGAAAGGCGGCGCGGCAGGCGGCGGGTATGCTCAGGTTGTGCCGATGGAGGATATCAACCTGCATTTTACGGGGGACATGCATGCTATCACCGCGGCCAATAATCTGCTTTGCGCCATGCTGGATAACCATATGCAGCAGGGGAACGCTTTGGGCATCGATCAGAGGCGGATATTGATTCGCCGCTGTTTGGATATGAACGATCGGGCCCTGCGGAATATCGTAGTGGGCCTGGGCGGAAAAATCAATGGAGTTCCCAGAGAGGACGGCTTTGTTATTACAGTGGCTACAGAGGTTATGGCCATCCTATGTCTTGCTGAGGATCTGCAGGATTTGAAAAAACGTCTGGGGAACATACTGGTTGCCTATACGTATTCTGGGGAACCTGTGTTTGCCCGGGATCTCCAAGCAGAGGGGGCTATGACTGCGCTTTTGAAGGATGCTATCATGCCGAACTTGGTGCAGACTCTTGAAAACACACCGGTAATCATGCACGGCGGGCCTTTCGCTAACATCGCCCACGGCTGCAATTCTGTGAGAGCTACCAAGCTGGCACTGAAACTTGGTGATTATTGTATTACTGAAGCAGGCTTCGGCTCAGACCTAGGTGCAGAAAAATTTCTCGATATCAAATGTCGCCTGGCGGGCCTGAAACCCGATTGTATTGTAGTGGTGGCTACTGTGCGGGCGCTGAAATACAATGGTGGGATTCCCAAGGCCGAATTGGTGCAGGAAAATGTGGAAGCCCTTAAAAAAGGAATTGTAAATTTGAAAGCTCATGTGGAAAATATGCGTGCATACGGGGTGCCCGTGGTAGTAGCAATCAATCGTTTCCACACAGATACAGAGGCCGAACTGCAGGTGATCGATAGCTGCTGCCGTGAGCTTAACGTTCCCTATGCCCTTTCTGAGGTGTTCGCAAAAGGTGGCGAAGGCGGCAAAGAGCTGGCAAAGACCATTGTAGAGGTTATCGATCAGAATGCCGGAAAGGAATCGAAGTTTTCTCCCATCTATGGGGATGATGCGACCATCGAAGAAAAAATCGAAACTATAGCAAAGCGGATTTATGGCGCGGAAAGCGTGCAGTATACGGCTGCTGCCAAGAAAGCCCTCAAGGATATTCGATCCTTAGGTGGAGATTCCCTGCCTGTATGCATCGCCAAAACCCAGTATTCCCTTTCGGACAATGCATCTCTTCTGGGCCGGCCAACGGGCTTTTCCATTACTATCCGGGACTTGCGGCTGAGCAATGGAGCCGGCTTTGTCGTGGCCTATGCGGGGGATATCATGACCATGCCTGGTCTGCCTAAATCTCCGGCAGCTCTCCGTATTGACGTGGACGAAAAAGGTGTCATTTCGGGTCTTTTCTAAGAATGAACAGAGCAAAGAATGAAGAGCAAGAAAGGAGGGAATCCTTCCTCTTATGCGAATACTTACACAAAGCCCTGAGGAAACGGAAAAGCTTGGGGAGAGGGTGAGCGCTGTTCTGAGGGGCGGCGAGGTTCTGGCCCTTTTCGGCCCTATGGGAATGGGGAAAACAGCTTTTACTAGAGGCATCGCCAAAGGGCTGGGGGTCAAAGAGGGTGTTTCAAGCCCTACTTTTGCGTTGGTGCATGAATATGCAGGGCGGATTCCCATATATCATTTCGATATGTTCCGCGTAACCTCTTGGGACGATCTCTATTCCACAGGTTTTTTTGATTATCTGGAGACGGAAGGAATTCTCGTAATTGAATGGAGCGAAAACATTGAAGGTGCATTGCCGGAAACCGCCATACGGATTGGGATATCTCCGGGAAAAGAGGAAAATCAGCGGATTTTTGAAATAGAGGGAATAGAGATATGAAGCTTTTATCGGTGGATTCTACGGCAACGGCTTGCTCAGTGGCCCTTATGGAAGACGAGAAGGTGCTGGGGGAATTTTACTGCAATACAAAATTGACGCATAGCCAAACTCTGATGGTGATGACAGAACAGATGATGTCTTGCACCGGTTATACCTTGCAGGACATTGATGGTTTTGCCGTTTCGGCGGGCCCCGGTTCCTTTACAGGGGTGCGAATCGGTGTTTCAGCCGTAAAAGGGATGGCTATGGCTCTGCATAAACCTTGCGTAGGAGTTTCCACGCTGGAGGCTATGGCCCAGAATCTTCGGCACCTTACGGGGATTGTCTGTGCTTTAATGGATGCCAGATGTGGGCAGGTCTATACGGCTCTTTTTCGGGTAGAAAAAGGAGTTTTGGAACGGCTGACAGAGGATTCCGCCATGCCTGCAGATCAGGCGGCAGAAAACTGTGGCAGGTATGAAGGGCCGGTGTATCTGGCAGGTGACGGGGCAGAGCTCTGTTCCCGCAGAGAAGATTTTCAAACTCTTTCTGCTGTTCTGCTGCCGGAGCCTCTGCGTTTTCAGCGTGCCTGCGGCGTGGCAAAGGCTGCAAGAGAGCGTTTTCTTCGGGGGGAAGAGGTGGACGCCTCCAAACTGATGCCTGTCTATCTCCGCCCGCCTCAGGCAGAGCGGGAATTAAAAAAACGGCTGAAAAAGGCATAATTGCCGGTTCTTCGGAAAGGGGAGCCGACGTATATAAAATCAAGAAAAAGAGGGATTTAAAATGATTGCTATTGGATGTGACCATGGCGGACTCAATTTAAAGAAAGCTATTACAGCGTATTTTGATGCAAACGGCATCGAGTATAAGGATTACGGCACCAATACAGAAGATTCTGTAGACTATGCCCCTATAGGCGCTAAAGTTGCCCACAGTGTGGCTTCCGGAGAGAACCAATGTGGAATCCTCTGCTGTGGAACAGGTATCGGCATCAGTCTAGCGGCCAATAAGGTAAAAGGCATCCGCGCTGCTGTTTGCACAGATGCCTATTGCGCCGAGATGACCCGCAGACACAATAATGCCAATATACTCTGTATGGGCGGCAGGGTGATTTCTCCAGAAACAGCAGTAGAGCTTACAAAAATCTTTTTGAATACTCCTTTTGAAGGGGGCCGGCACCAGAGACGGATTGATCAGATCGCCGATATTGAAAACGGAAAGCTGTAATGTGATTTTCCAGCCATATGGGTTGGAAAATCACAGAAGGCTCTGGAAGAGCAGGCAACGGAAAATGAGGAGGAAAAGGAATGGATAAAAAGATTTTTGTTATGGATCATCCGCTGATTCAGCATAAGTTGACGTTTCTGCGGGATAAAAATACCGGCTCCAAGGAATTTCGGGCTCTGGTAGGGGAAATCGCCATGCTTATGTGCTATGAGGCAACCCGAGATCTTCCCCTACAGGATGTGCAGATTGAGACTCCTATGGGAGCAGCCACTACAAAAGTTATTGCAGGTAGAAAGCTTGCGTTCGTGCCGATCCTGCGGGCTGGTCTCGGTATGGTGGACGGTGTTTTGGCTTTGGTTCCTGCTGCAAAAGTGGGGCACATTGGGTTATACCGTGACCATGAGACGCTGAAGCCGGTGGAATACTATAATAAGCTTCCTCAGGATATTTCCGAGAGGGAAGTGATAGTGCTGGATCCCATGCTGGCAACAGGAGGCTCCGCCATCGACGCTATATCCATCATTAAGCGGAGCAAACCCAAGAGCATCAAATTTATGTGTATCATAGCCGCTCCGGAAGGGATTAACGCTCTCACGGAAGCCCATCCGGACGTGCAGGTATACTGTGCCGCTGTGGATCAGAAGCTTAATGAAATCGGTTATATCGTGCCTGGCCTGGGGGATGCTGGCGACCGTATTTTTGGTACGCTGTAAATTAAGAAAAAACAGCCGTTTTTCTATAAACAGGAAAACTCTTCCTGGCGGGGTTAAATATCTGTATACCTTTTCAGAATCGATAGTATAAGGTAAAGAAGCAGCTTTCCTGACGAGAACAGGAAAACTGCTTCTTTTCTCTCTTTCTACTATAAAATGTTTTAAAAGAGGGTTCACTCGTGTAATTCCAAAGGAAGTCCATCCGGATCAAAGAAAAAAGTGTACCTTCCGCCTGTAAAGGGATCTACCTTTATTGGATCGGTGGGAATTCCCATTTGCCGTAGTTCCGCAATGTCCTTCTCAATAGAGCTCGTTTTAAAGGAGAGATGCCTGAGCCCGCATGCTTCCGGATATGTAAGTCTTTTGGGACTGTTGGGAAAACAAAAAATTTCCAATTCTCCCTGGCCAAACCGTAAATCGAGCTTCCAACTGTTGGATTCAGGTCTGTAGTTTTCCCGCAGAATAGGGAAGCCAAGCAGTTCTGTATAAAAGTGTTTAGAGCGTTCATACTCAGAAACTATAATCGCAGCATGATGAAATGTTTGCAGATTCATATAGGCCTCCATTTGAAAAGGTTATATACTTTACATATAGAATATGCTTTTGCTTACTTATAACTATGACACAAACATTCATTTTTTGCAAGGAATCTGCAAAATCTAATACAGGGTCGCTTGCTTTTCTTCAAATGAAGAAAACAAACGACCCTTTTATTTTGCACTTTATCTTAAAGTGCGGAAAGCTTCGGTTCCCAGATATACTGCGGAGGAGCCCAGTTCTTCTTCTATCCGCAGCAACTGATTATATTTTGCAATGCGATCCGTGCGAGAAAGAGATCCTGTTTTGATCTGCCCGGCATTGAAGGCAACTGCGATATCCGCAATGGTAGTATCTTCCGTTTCTCCGGAGCGGTGAGAAACCACTGCTGTGTAACCATGGCTTTTGGCCAGTTCAATAGCGTCAAAGGTTTCAGTAAGTGTCCCGATCTGATTGACCTTAATTAGAATGGAATTGGCTGTACTCCGGCGGATTCCCTCCCTCAAAATAGAAGGATTGGTTACAAAGAGGTCATCCCCCACAAGCTGAAGCTTATTGCCTAAACGGGTGGTCAATTCTTTCCAGCCGTCCCAATCCCGTTCGCTGAGTCCGTCTTCAATGGATACAATAGGATATTGTGAGGAGAGTTTTTCCAGCCAGGCGATCATTTCTTCTGTGCTTTTTGTGCCCTGACCTGAATGTTCCAGATGATACATTCCGTCCTGGGGAGAATAAAATTCCGATGCAGCTACATCCATTGCAATGGCGATATCTTTGCCCGGCTGGTATCCTGCCACCTCTATGGCCTCCAGGATACACTCCAAAGGTTCCTCGTTACTGGATAGATTAGGGGCAAATCCGCCTTCATCCCCTACTGCCGTGACTTGCCCACGTTTTTTTAAGACCTGCTTCAGAGTGTGGAAGGTTTCGGCGCCCATGCGCAGTCCTTCCCGAAATGTGGGAGCTCCCAGCGGGACAATCATGAATTCCTGAAAATCCACCGAGGAATCTGCGTGTGCGCCGCCGTTGAGCACATTCATCATGGGAACCGGCAGAGTTTTGGCGTTAGCTCCCCCAAGATAGCGGTAAAGGGGCATTCCCGTATACTGGGCAGCCGCCCTTGCTGCGGCCATGGAAACACCCAGAATGGCGTTAGCTCCATAAGTGGATTTATCCGGCGATCCGTCAGCTTCTATCAGGGCCCGGTCCAGTTTGGGCTGAGCGGTTACATCGATACCCACTACAGATTTTGATAAAATTTCATTTACATTTCCCACAGCTGTGCGGACACCTTTGCCTCCATACCGGTTGGAATCTTTGTCCCTAAGCTCCAGAGCCTCTCTCTCTCCGGTGGAAGCTCCGCTTGGAACAATGGCACGACCACGGCATCCACAAGCTGTTTCCACCTCCACCTCTACGGTTGGATTTCCTCTGGAATCCAACACCTCTCTAGCGTGTACTTTTTCTATTATGGGCATATGGAATCCCCCTTTTCCTGGTATTTACCAATTAGGATTCCGGGAAAAGAAGGATTTATGCAGAAAACAGCCTGCCGCCTGCTTAAAAAAGCCGCATCTGTTGTTCAAATAGAGAGGGGAGGTTCCTTTCACGAACAATCTCTCCCGGTTTCAGGTGATCACAGAGCAGAGGCGATAGGGGATCAAACTGTCGGGCCCGGTTTTGAACAGAAGCCATACTGTAATTTGCATAGCAATACCGGCAGCCGTTGGGGCAGGTATTATAAACACCGATATCCACACTTTCACAGCAGCCGCATTCCTTCCGTTGGTTCCGATCTTTTGCGGCTTTCAGCGGCACCTCTGCAAGTGAGGAAATCAGCGCCGGATCAATACAGGAAGAGGGGCGTATAGGAAGGCCGGAAAGATCCGTCTTTTCCGCGCAGGAATAGATATTCATACCACAGGAAAGGGCAATTTCAGCCAATTTCTTCACCAACGCACGTTTTTCCTTCAAGGAAGGATCGCAGACCTGCAACATAGAGAGCTGGGATTCTATCTTGGGATATCGGTCCAGAAAACTGATGACACACCGCTTAGTAAATCCCTTCAAAGACTCCGCTAGAAACCGGAAACGCTGAAGATGAAAATCCGCGGTATACTGTGCTGTGAAAAGAATTGGATCATACCGCCATATAACACAATCTTTGCCCGCAATCTCTGAAAGCAGCTGGAAAGTGTGAATTCGTTCTGCTAAGGAGGGAAGAAAGGGCTCCACATTTTTCTCATATGCATTGAGGGTAAATTGAAAATAGAAGAGGTACTCCGAAAGAGAGGAAAGCCTCGCCAGCATGGGAGCTGGATTTTTGCTCCAGAAGACGATGCAATCTACATTTTCGGGCAAAAGGCTGATCCGGCTGATCTGGGAAGGATTCATGGGATTTTTTGTGCAGGCATATCCTTCCTCTATGCGGCGGAAAAACCATTGGGAATAGTGGGCAGGGATATCCGTCCTTCTGCTGACGCTGAGAATCAAACTACATCCTCCTTTTACAGAAAAACATGCTCGTCGATGCGGCGCGCCACGCTGTGAGTATATATTTGAAAATACTTTCGCCAGAATCGGTGGCCTGTGGGATTAATGCTTTCAAAATCCACACCTAGGCGGGAAAAACCCTCCCGGTAAAACCGGTTAGTCACAAACCGGAGCAGTCCGGAAGCTGCGCCGCTACCTCTATGGGCGGGAAGGCAGAAGGCCCCATTTATGTGGATATAGCCGGGTTGATAGCAAAGAAACGTCTCGCCGTCCTGTTCAGCGGCCCGCATATACGCTGCAGGAGCTCCTGTTTCCGTTTCTGCAAGGAAATATCGTGCGCCCTGCTCTCTGGCCTTTTGCAGCAGTTCCTTTTCTGTTGCAGAAGGGCGCAGAATAAAGGTCGGGCTTGCGGCCATGTGTTTATCCAACATATGTTCCAGAGGAAGAATAGTGGCAAATTCCGCAAAAGTCAGCTCACGAAACTTGTATCCGGGAATAGTAGGCTCTGCTTTCTTCTCTAAAATCTGAATGGCATCCATACACCGTAATCCATATCCATACAGGAAGCTTTGTTTTTGGGCCTCTGTATCATGAGCGTAAAAACATATGGCGTGGTTGGAAGCACCTGCTTCCTTCCAGGCTTGTGCAGCTTTTTCGATCATTCGGGCATATATCTCTGCGTGATTTTCTTCGATGGCTCCATTTGCCCCCAAAGGGGAGAATATACCTGTCGCATCGGTGGAACCAAAACAGTTTGGAAAAGGAGGTACGGCACAAAGGAATCCCACCAGTTTTCCCTTTTCAAAAGCCGCGGTTCCCAGGCCGTTTTCCGCAAAGGGGCTCAAGCTGGGAATAGCAACGCTTTCCGGCAAAGCGGGGGAGAATCGACGTTCCGCCTCATAGTTACTCTGAGCAAGACTCATCGCGTCTTCTATATATTCCTTTTTGAATACGGTTATCTCCAATACAGCCACCTCCACACCGTCATACGTTACCGTTACCAAGCCTTTTAATTTTCGTACATACTATAGCAAAGAAGCGAAGAGAAGACAAGCCTTCATAAAACAAAGGATGGAGCAGTTTATTACGGAACCGCTCAGTACAGTTGATTGGGTAATGAAAAGAAACGGAAAAGTTTCAATAGGTCAAAGATAAGAATACGATTTTATTCTGCAAAATAGTACCTTTATCTATGAAGTGAAATTGACAAATCAACTTTCTTATGGTAATATAAAAATGATTTTGGAAGGATAAGAGTCTTTTCAAAGCAATTGTTCTGGACCACTCCATCGGAGGAGATAAGGCCATACGGACAGCCGGGTCCACTGCCGATTGGCGGCCTTTGTGCAGCCTTATTGATTGAGTTAAAAGCTCAAATTTTATAA
>CAJFPJ010000039.1 GCA_904399395.1 uncultured Clostridia bacterium
TGAAAAGTCTAAAGCAGATAAACAGATAAACAAAAAACTTTGCGTTTACCCTTCAGGGGATGGAAGGCTCAGGCCGCAGCGATAAAACGCTCCGCCTCTTAGGGTTTCCAAATAGGATTCTTGGGATCCAATTCGTCTCCAAGACTTTTCGACACAGGGAGAGCCGGAACAATTCGTTCCGGCTCTTTCTGGTTGGTGGCTGCCATTTCCCCTCTGTGATAGAGAAAATCTCTGTTTTTCTTCCTCTTGGGGTGCATACCTTGCAGCATGAGATTTATATGTTTATAAAATATATGGATATATTGAAAATAAGTACTATGATAAAACTTAAGGGAATTATCAAAAAGAACTTGAGAGGCTGGGCTTTTTACCATGTATTCATAAAAACCCGGTGCCATCTTCAGCCTGAAGATGGCACCGGGTTTTTGTTGCCTTCAATATGGAAAGTGTAAAAGAGTAACGGAAGCAGACAGGCTTCCCTGGGCTTTAACCGTTGAGGGCCTGCATGGCGCTGAAACGAAGACGGAGATACGAAGCCTCCAGTTCCAGGAAGGATTTTTTCCGGCGGATAAGAGTCTCATTCATACGGATCATACGCTTATCGGTGAAGGGAACCCCCTGGAGATAGAGCTTTTCCATCCGGCGATTCTGAATATCTACCCGAAGCCCCTGCGCCCAGATGCTGAGAGCCAGAAGGATAAAGGTATACCAGTGCAGTGTTTTCATATGTATCATCTCCCTGAAAATTGTAAGTGTTGCCTAGTTGTATATCGCTATATAACGTGTGAAAGCAGATTTGCAAGGGTTCTTTTTCCCTTCGATTTAGAAATGAAGAGCAGTGGGAACCGGTGTAGGATACTCGAATACTCGATTTCTGCAGGTGTTGAAATGTGGGATCTGTGGAACGGCGACTTTTATCCTTGCCGCAGAGCGGGAACGATGCAGATGGCCAGCGCCCAGAAGAGCTCATAGAGAAGCAGGGCTCCCGGCGTGAGCTGGCTTACGGCGGAACAGCATACCAAAAAGGCGGTGAGCACAAAACCCAGGATGACGGCCACGGCTTGCAGAGCCGTCCCCATGGAGATATTTCCTCTTTGGCGTATACAGGCTACCAGCATGCGGGCCATGGAGGTGAATTTTCCTTTGGTGGCCAGGGTGGCCTCCCCCTCCGGGTCGGGCTCCTGAAGCATCCGGTAATAGGGCTCTCCCACACTGTCCGGCAGGATACGAATGGATTCTTCATCCAGATCGAAGCGTTCCGCCAGAAGGGCGGGCGTTATATTGGGGTCACAGGTGCGCACCAGAATGGATACCCCATGATCCTCCAGGCGCTGAAGTTCCTCCGTCACCCGAGCCGAAGTGGTGTAGGTAACTAGGAACATGGCCACCAGCTCTCCGCCGGAGGCCAGGTAGATCAGGTTCCTTTCCCCGGTCAGGTATTTTTTTTCGTAATCCTTTGAAGGGGGCTCGATTCCGTGGCGTTCCAGCATCTCCCGGTTTCCCACAAGGGTGCGCCGGCCGTTGACCCAGCCCAGGATGCCCAGACCATCCTCATAGAGGATATTTTCCGCCTTGGGGAGGATCTTCTCCTGGCTGCGGATCACCTGGCCGAAGAGGTCGCTCAGGGAGCCTCCCACAGCTTTGGTAAGGGCGGTGGCATCCAGAATAGCACCGTCGATGCGCTGGTCGCCAAAGGTGCGGATCCCGTTCAGAACAATTGTGGAAGGCGGGAAGATATCGCCGCTGTCCACCACTACGGCGTTTACGCCGCTGAAGGTATCAAGAGCGGTGTAACCTGTCAAGATGGCGCCGCAGCGCTTTCCAAGCTTTGATACGCGGCTCAGGGGAAGCTGCACCGCCAGAAGATTCATAATAGGGATCCATACGCAGCAGCCTGCTGCAAAGGCGGTAAGGGCCCCGGCAAAATCCCGGGTGAGGTAAAAGGCTGCTCCTCCCAGAAGCAGGGAGGAAAGAAAGCCCACAGGAGAAAGGGTCTGGGCGGTAAGATCCGCCGGATCCACATCCTCTGAATGGCGAAGAAAATGGTGCAGGAAAGAAGCCTTTCTCTGATAGGCCGCTACCGGCACTCCCGGCACGCAGTTTTGAGCCATCTGCATGGCGGTATTCACATCTTCCACGCGTTTTACCCCGTATTTCGGGAAGGGCTCCGCCAGAAAGTCAAAATTATGCCGCATGCGCCTGAGAAGCAGAAGCTTCCCAGCGGAATTCAGGAACAGCCCCAGGGCGGCCAGAGAACAGTAGGTGTTGAGCCCCTCTGCTCCGGAGGCTTCCAGCCTGCCGGGGAAGAAGAGCAGCACAAGCCCCTGAATAAGGGCTGCCGCTGCTCCCAGAGCTGCGCCGCTGTCTCCATTGGCCTTCAGAGTAAACAAACCCCTTAGGCCGTTTTTCATCACTTTGCCGCAGAACAGGGCAGATATTAGCAGAAAGAAAATGCAGAATACCGCCCGCAGCACGGCGGGAAATCCCTCCCCGAAAAGGGGGCCGCCGAAAATCTCCAGAAAGATCACCACCAGAGCCATGAGGCCCGTGGCCATCAACCGGATCAAAAGGGTGTGATGGGTTTTATTCAAATAGCTGCGGATGGCGGGCTCATCCTCCCGGCAGGTGTAGTCATCCAGAACGGGAACACTGTTCTGTTCCCGGGAAACCCGCTCAAAATCCTCTTCCGGGCGGTTTTCAGGCTCGTCCGTCCCCATCATCCGGAAGGCTTCCTCCTTGGCTTTTTTTCGAGCGGCCTTCCGCTCCGCCCGGGAGGGCTTTTTGGATTTTTGAATTTTTTCTTCTGAAGCAAAATTTTCATCAGAGGAAGCTTTGCTCCGGGCGTTGCTTTTTCCCGAGCCGGTTTTCCCGGATTTTCTGCCCTGTGAGGAGCGCATTCGCATCTCAGGGTGAGAGGGCATGTCCTCCCGGGTGCGGGGATCCACCGGCTGAATAAAGGGGAAAAAGGCGTCTGCGGGAACACCCTTGGAATCGTCTTCCTTACGAGCCTTTTTTTCCGCTGAGGATTCTTGGGAAGGCTGCGTCTCTCCGTTTTCTTTCTCTGGCGTTTTGATTACGGCCTCTTCAGAAGGTAGGGTGTGTGTGTTTTCCACCGTTTGTTCATTTTTGGTGGAAAACTCTGCTCGTTCTGGGGATTTCCGCCCTGGTTTCTCAGCATCTGCCCTGTTGCTTATGTAAGCCGGAGCTGCGGCCCCGGTATCTGTTTCTGTTGGGAGATTGTCTGAAGAAGCGTTTTGGCCTGCCTCTGCTTCCTGCTCTTTCGATATCGTATTTGCCTCTTTCACCTGAGGGAGAGTTTGTGCCTGTTGGGAAGAGATATCTTCTGCCTCCGGTGTTTTGGAATCATTGGCATGAGAAGCGGGATGGAGGTAATTTTCCACTTCCCTGCGGAAGATTTCCTTCAGTTCCGGGGTGTTCAGATCCACGGCGTGAAGGAAAGATGCTCCTTCAGCATTCCCGGCTTCCTCGGAAGATTGCCTGGCCTCCTCGCCTCTTTCTTCGTGTCCGGCGGCCTCCTCCTGGGAATACGACACCGACGTTGGAGCGGAGCGCCTGGTTTCCAGCCGCAGGATGCGGGGCTGCAGGGGGGCCTCCGGCAGCTGGGGTTCTTCCCGAGGGGGCGAGGCCTCCTGGGGCTCTGTGCCGGGCTGCGGGGAGGTGGGCTCCTTTATGGGGGCCGGTTTCCCCGCCTCTTCCCCACGGATTACAGATCCCGCACCGGGAGCGGGCATAGCGGGCATTTCCGGCCCCGGACCAGCGGGAAAATCCACAGGTGCGGGGGAAACAGGTTCCGCCGGTATAGAGGGAATAGAAGGTGCGGTGGGTTCCGAAGGAGTAGGTGCGGAGGGCTTTTGGGGGCTCTCCGGTTCCGGCATGCGCGGCGCTCCGGTTTCCGTTCCTTCCGAGGGTTGAACAGTGCAGGGGGCTGTCTCCTGAGCGGAAACTGGCTCCACATTCGCTGCAGTTTCTTGTGATTCGTTTTCTTTCTTTTCCTCTGCGGGCGCAGCTTTCATCCCGGGCTGGGGTGTGTCCGCTTCCTCAGATTCCTGGGCAACTTGAAAGTTAACAGCGGGTTCGGCCTCTTCTTGTTTGGCAATGGGGACGGGCTGGTTTTCCCCCGTTTTCCGCGCCTGCGTTTCTGCCTTTTCAGCGGGCGTTGGAAGAGGGGATTCTTCCAAGAGAGATTCAATGGGATCGGCGGGAATTACGGGAGCTTCTGCCCCTGGTTTATTTTTTGCAGTTGCTGTACTTCCGGCAATGCTGGAGCTGGAGTCCGCCGACAGCTCCTTAACCAGTTCCGGAGGAAATTCCTCTGGGGCTGGTAGACGGTTTTCTTCTGCTGCCTGTTCCCGCAGTGTTTCAGAGGAAAAGGAGAAGATCTCCTCCGGCGGGGTGCGGCGATGTTTCTCCCGACGATGGCCATGGCGATGTTCGTGTTCCTGCTCAGCCGCTCGCTCATGAGAGTGGGAAGGGGTGGCATGGCTGTGTGTAGTATCCGAAACAGGTTTCACGGGCGCCGACTCTCCAGAAAGGGAAGCGCTTATATCTGCATTCCTGGCTGGAAGGGTGCGGCTTTCATTGGAAAGGACGGAAGGATTTTCCCCCTCCCCTTCTGTATACAAATAGGAAAAAGGTGAATCCGTAGTGGGCTTAATTTTTGGGAAGGCCATGGTCTCCTGATACTGACGGCGGTATTCCTCAATGGATTTTAGCTTCAGTCCATAATAGGGGTCGTCCGTCGGCAGGCTTTCTTCTTGCCTTTTTTTACGGCGGCTAAAGAGACCTCGTTTGGCGGGCTTTTGCTCCGCTTCTTTTTTTACTGTATCTCGATTGCCCTTGGCGGCGTTTTTTTCACTGGGCTCTACTTTAATGGCAGGGGGAACAGCAGGCCTTCTGGGGGAAGGCTCCCGGATAACGGCAGAGGCCTTCCTGCCTTCTTTTTGCAGCTGTTCCTGCTCCTGTTCCGATTCCGGCTTTTTCGTCTTGCTATTATCCCCGCCGGAAGAAGGGCGGCTCAGGGCGTCTTCAAAAACAGCCGGAGGGATAAAGCGGTTTTCCGGATTGAAAAGCTCACGGCGGGCGTGCACATCCGCCAGTATTTCATCTATGCTCAGATCCAGATCCACATCTGCTTTAGGGGCGGGCCCACCTTGTTTAGCCTGCGTGGAGCTGGTTTTTTCCATATCTGTATCCGAAGGTGCCTCGGAGGCCGGATGCTTCCCGGCATTCCCAGCGTTATGGATTTTGCCGGATTCCGCGCCCGGTTCTATCGGCTGCCTGCGGTGTTTTTCTTTCTCCATAGGGCGTCCTCCTCACCGTTATCATTTATGGTCATAATCATTCCAAGAATCTATCAATATGCGCTGTATATAGTTGTACCAATTAGGCTTCGTGTTAGGTTTCCGAATTTTTCGTCTCAATCTCAGGGCCCCTTGCTATTTCCGACTCTGAAAGGCTGGGAGCCCGGCCCGCTGCCGGGCGGCCTCATAACAGAGCACGCCACAGGCCACGGATGCATTCAGGGAATTGATGTGGCCTTTCATAGGCAGAGAGAGGATAAAATCACATTTTTCCTTTACCAGCCGGCTGACGCCAAAACCCTCAGAGCCGATTACCAAAGCTATAGGGCCTGTGAGATCCACCGAGCACCAGGCTTCTCCATCCATATCTGCGGCGTAGATCCATACGCCCCGGCGCTTGAGCTCTTCCATGACGGATGAAAGGTTGGCTACCCGGCACACAGGAACGTATTCCACTGCGCCCGCCGAAGTTTTCCCCACAGCCCAGCTCAGGCCTACCGAGCGGCGGCTGGGCAGAATGACGCCGTGCGCACCTGCGCATTCCGCCGTGCGCAAAATGGCTCCCAGATTGTGGGGATCCTCCAACCCGTCTGCAATGAGAAAGAAGGGGGCTTCTCCCCTCTCCTCTGCCAGGCGGAAGAGATCCTCCAGAGATGCGTATTCCTTTACGGCCGCCAGAGCGACCACTCCCTGATGGGCGGCTCCTCCGCTGAGGGAATCCAGCTTTCTGGAATCCGTTTCCTTTATAACGGCTCCCGCATCCCGGGCCTTTGCAGCCAAAGCGGCCAAAGAGCCCCTGAGGGCGCCCTTTCCCACATACAAGGTGTCGATAGGCCGTTTGTTGCGAAGGGCTTCTGTCACAGCATTGCGGCCGATCAGCACGTCGTTGTGAGGTTCCCGGGTTGCTGGGGAAGGTTTGACTGGAGCTTTCTTTTGGTGCTCCTGATGTGCCGTCACAGCTGAAGCGGCTGTATCTGTTTTAGTATGAGCCTTGTAACCAGAATTAAAAGGGCGTTTTTTTCGTTCGTCCATGGTAATATCCTCCAATTTTTCCTTTCAACCGCCCCGGAGAAAATCCAATGGCGCTTGCGTTCCTCTCTAGAGAAAAGCAGACTCTGTATTCCTGGAATTTTCTACCGCCTTTTTTCAACAATATTTTCATCTTTTTCAACATCACTGGTTGAAAGTTCTTGCTTCCTATCAAAAAAAGCCTGTAGCTAAGGGATTTTTTAGGATTTTTCTTTTTTCAACGCTTTCGACATTTTGAGTTGAAAACTTGCCCGCATATACGGGGGTGTTGATATAACAGTATACCATATTTTTATCAAAAAAAAGGGGAAATTGACGAAGGAAAGCAAAAATTTTCCCATAGGAAAAGTTTTCCACTTTTTCTGGTGCAGTTTTTTGGCGGATGTGCAGTGAATTTTGCAGAAAAACTGGGCAAATCCGGGCAAAACGCGTCAATATCCCGATTTTTGAAGATTTACTCTTCTCTGGGGTTTCCTCTTTGTATAAATAATTTAAAGAATTCTTAATTTTAATAATAAGATCAGTTATACCCTTTGTAATGAATATGTTGACATAATCCAGGTGGATAAGTTTTCAATAGGTGTGGAAAACTCGGTGGAAAGTGTGAAAAACTCGCTGAAGGCCTGCTAATCCTGAAAAAGAGAGATGTGGAATGGGCAGTAAAAACATTTTTTATGTAAACGCAGAACAAGATTTAAGTTCAAAACTCTTCGTAAAAAACTACCATTGATAAGCGGCAAAAATGCGAATACATGTTTGGTAAAACTCGCCGGAGAGTTCAGAAAACAATCACACAGGAAATTTACAGTTAGTTTAGAGGAAAATCCGGAAAAGTTTTACACATACATGTGGAAAAGAACGGTGTATGCAGAGCTTTTTCCAGCCGAGAATAGATTTTTACCAGAAGATATGATACAATACAGCCTGGGTAATGACATAGGAGTAGGCTCTGTACTATACGAAATGAATGAAATATCTTCTGCAGGAAAGTTTTCCACAGGCGGCTGAATTTGGAATGAACGCAATACAAAGGGGTTATCTCTTCTGTAAAACCTGTATATTGAATATTAATCTGAAATAGAAATATGTTTATCATCAAGATGAAAAAACGACAAATTTTTCGCTTTTTAATAAGCTCTCCAAACCGGTAGATGTGGCTTGGGGAGCGGTCTGGAGAAGTTTTCCACAATCAGGCTGTGGAAACTGTGAAAAATTCGATAAATGCCAACAGAACGCGGAGGAAAGGACGGAAAAATCCTTCCGAACAGGTTTCCGGCTCTCCGCAGAGAGTGGCTGAAGGCCCAGAAGGCAAAAGGAGGAATCAGGGTTGAAGGAAGATATTTGCAGCATACCTATAAGCGAATTGTTTGAACCTAAAGAGGGCTGCCCCCTCTGCCGGATGGATAAGATGCTGGAGGACCGGCTGGCTGAATATATTACGGGGGCCGCCATGATGGAGCCGGATGTGCGTATAGAAACCAACCGGCTTGGTTTCTGCGCCCGACATTTTGATAAAATTACAGCCGTGGGCAGCCGCCTTTCTGTGGCCCTTATTCTGGAAAGCCATCTGAAGGAGCTGGAAGAGAGGGCCTTTGAAGGTACAGAAACAAAGAAGAAGTTGTTTGGATCCTCTGCTCCTCAGGGGCATGGGCCGGGGGAAACTTGCTTTATTTGTGAAAATATGGAAAAAAACCGGAATCATCTGGTGGAAAGCCTTCTGCACCTTTGGCTTAGAGAGGCGGAATTCCGCCAGCTTTATCGGGAACAGGAGTGCCTCTGCCTTCCCCACAGCCGATTGCTTCTGAAAGCGGCGTCCGCCATGAACCGCAAGGGAATGGAGGCATTTTTCACCGATACAAAGGAACTTTCCATGAGCTACCTGAAAGAGGTGGGCAAGGATATCACTCATTTCTGCCGGATGTTCGATTACCGGAACAAAAATGCAGATTGGGGCAATTCCAAGGATGCTATTGAGCGTTCCATCGCCTGGCTTACAGGACGCATGACGCCAGAGGACGATAAGCCTCCTATGGGAGGAGCGGGCCGGTGAAGGCCGCGGCCCTGCAGGAAATTTCGGGGAATGTTTCCGTTCTGCCGGAGGTTTCTGCTATAGAAAAGCCGCAGGGATTTGCCTCTTTTGACCTTGCAGCCACCTTGGAATGCGGGCAATGCTTCCGGTGGGAGGCGCTGCCCGGCGGGGAATACCGCTTTGCTGCAGGCAGCCGGTTCATGAGAGCCGGGCCCTCCTCCCTTTCCTCTCTCTGGGAGGACGAAGGGTGGCGGGTGTATTTTGACTTGGATCGGGATTACGACGCCATTCGCAGGGAGCTTTCTATTTTGGATCCGGCTCTGGAAAAGGCAGCCGCCTATGCGCCGGGGATACGGATACTGAACCAGGATCCCTGGGAGGCCCTCTGTTGTTTCATTCTCTCTCAAAATAACAATATTCCCCGGATTAAGGGCATCGTTGCCCGTCTCTGCGAAAATTTTGGGGAATCTGTAGAGGGGGGATTCGACTTCCCCGGGCCGGAGAAGCTGGCCTCTCTTTCACCGGAGGAGCTCTCCCCTTTGCGGTGTGGCTTCAGGGCTCGGTATCTGATAGATGCCGCCCAGCGGGTGGCTCTTAAGAAAGAGGGCCTTGTGCTGGGAAAGCTGCGGGAGATTCCAGTGGAAGAAGCCCGTACGGCGCTGATGAAAATCGTAGGGGTAGGCCGCAAGGTGGCGGACTGCACCCTGCTTTATGGTCTTCACCGGCTGGAGGTCTTCCCCATAGACGTGTGGATGAAGCGGGCTATGGAAAGACTTTTTCCCGGGAAATCCCCGGAGATGTTTGGCCCCTGGGCGGGCGTGGCCCAGCAGTATATTTTCCATTACAGCCGGAATCACCCCTGGGAGTTCCGTTGATGGAACGGGAAAAGCGGGAATGGCCCCGCTTTTTCTTTGTCTCTCTTTAAAGCCGGCTTCTCAACAGGAAGGGAATTTTAAAGGAAAGGAAGAAGACAATGCTGATTCTGGCAGTGATGTGTGTTGGAATATGCTTGGGATATCTGTGGGTGTATCGTCTCCCTTCTTTCATCCACCGGGCGAATTCCTTTTTGCAGATGGGCTGCACTTTATTTCTGATTTATTCCATGGGGGTGCTTTTGGGGCAGCGGGAAAATTTTTGGGGAGAGCTTTCACAGCTGGGGCTTTCCAGTCTCCTTTTGGCCCTGTTTCCCATGGCCTTTTCCGTTGCATTTGTATACTGCTTTACTGCCCGTCCGTTGAGAAAGGCCCGAAAAGCCCGGTGGACGGCTGCAAAGATTGAAGGCGTCTCAGAGGAAGGAGAAGTTTCCGGGGCCGCCGTTGGGCCGGATGGGGCGGAAGGAGAAGGTTCGGATAAGAAGCCGGGGGAAAAAACTTCCGGCCGGGACTGGACGGCTTTGTTTGTACTTTTTGCTTTGGCGGCAGGCGTTTGGAGCGGCCAATCCCTGCCGGATGCTTTTCTAACTCTTGTGGAGAAGAGCTCCGATGGGATCCTCTATGTGCTTATGTTTACAGTGGGGGTCAGTGTGGGAGCGAATCGCGTAGTGATCCGCAAGCTGCGTGAGATGGATCTGCGGGCTTGTTTGACGCCCCTGGGGGTGATCCTTGGTTCTCTTGCGGGAGGAGCCTTCTGCTGCCTTTTGACCCGTTTCACAATTTGGGAGACAGCGGGCATCGGAGCCGGCATGGGGTGGTACAGCCTTAGCGGCGTGCTTCTGGGGGATCTCTACGGGGCGGATGCGGGAGCAGCGGCGTTTCTTTCCAACCTGATGCGGGAGCTTTTTACCTTCCTTCTGGCTCCTGCTGTTATGAAACGGCTCAACAGCTTTTCAGGCATTGCTATGGCCGGGGCCACCAGCGAGGATACAACTCTCCCCATCCTCATGCGGGGCAGCTCAGAGGAGGTGGCGGTCTATGCCGTCATAAACGGTGTTCTGACCAGCGCAGCTGTGCCTGTGCTGATTCGAGCCGTTGCTGCTCTTTCGGGAGCCGGAGGCTGAAGAGATTATTCTTTGGTTTTCCGCAGGTTTCTGCCTCCTATTTTCCGCTTGTCTGTTTTTTCGCATATAAAATAGGCCCGCACGCAGATTTCTGTAGACTGTGTGCGGGCCTGTTTTCGGCCTCCATGTTGGAAATACTTTGTGAAAAGTATGTTCCTGGGTAATGATGTAGAATTTACGGTAAAACGTTTTGAAGCCATGGTCAAATTTCCTAAAAACATCCGGTTTCAGCAGCTTTTTCCCGCTTTAGCGACGGAATTCAGGAAAGCGCCAGAAAACTGGCGCTGAAATCTGGAATTCAGAATCCGGTTGTGCTATTCTAAAGAACGTTTTGAGGGAAAGGGAAAGGCAGAACACTCGGCTGCCTGCCTTTCCAGCTGCCTGAAGAGAGGCTTCGGGGTAAAGCCCTTTTTCCATAAGCCCTACGGGCGGAAACAGAAAGGATGTCTGCATGCCATGACAAAGGATATGACGGCCGGTTCCCCGGCCAAGCTGATTTTGAAATTTACCATTCCTCTGATTTTCGGGAATCTTTTCCAGCAGTTTTACTCTATGGTGGATACCATCATCGTAGGCCGCTATCTGGGGAAGGAGGCGCTGGCGGGGGTGGGATCTACCGGTTCTATCAATTATATGATTATCGGCTTCTGCATCGGCACCTGCGCCGGCTTTGCCATACCGGTGGCCCAGCGGTTCGGAGCCAGGCATTTTGACGATCTCAGGCGCTTTGTGGGGAATATCCTCTGGCTGGCAGCGGGATTTTCTGTGATCCTCACCCTTCTTACGGTGGTTTTGTGCCGCCCTATTCTTTCAGCCATGAATACCCCCGCTGATATCTATGAATATGCCTATTGGTATATCGTCATCATTTTTGCCGGAATCCCGGCTACGGTATTTTACAATATTCTGGCAAGCCTTCTTCGCGCCCTGGGGGATAGCCGCACCCCTGTCATATTTTTGGTGCTGGCCTCTATTATCAACATAGTGTTGGATTTTGTGCTTGTTCTGGGAACACCCATGGGGGTGGCGGGGGCTGCCGTGGCTACAGTTGCCTCTCAACTGGTTTCAGGAGCTGCCTGCTTTGTATTTATTGCAAAGCGATTCGATATTCTGCATATTACGAAGGATGACATGAGGCCTCGGCCCCCTTATATGGCGGAGCTATGCGGCATGGGAATCCCCATGGGATTGCAGTGCTCCATCACCGCCATAGGCGGTATCCTGCTGCAGAGTTCTGTCAACGGATTGGGCTCTCTTTCTGTGGCATCAGTGGCAGCTGCCAACAAGCTTTCTGCCTTCTTTACTTGTGCCTTTGATGCCATGGGCGTGTCCATGTCCACCTATACAGGCCAAAACGTGGGAGCCCGCCGGTTTGACCGGATCCCACCGGGGCTGCGGGCCGGCATGGCCATCGGTTCCGTCTATTCCATAGGAGCTTTTCTGATCCTGTTTTTCTTTGGCAGAGTGCTGGTCACCATGTTTATAGACGGCTCTGAGACAGCCATTATTGAAGGCGCCTTCCAATTTCTCATGGCAAATTCCGCCTTTTATATCCCCCTTGCGGCGGTGAATATTTATCGACTGCTGATCCAAGGCATGGGATACAGTAAAATAGCCATGTTTGCCGGAGTCTGCGAAATGGCGGCCAGAAGCTTTGCGGGGCTGGGGCTGGTGCCTGCTTTCGGGTATACGGCCGCCTGCTTTGCCAATCCCCTGGCCTGGGTTATGGCGGATGTATTCCTCATTCCCTTGTATATACACCTGCTGCGCAAGACAAAGCGTCAGGAAGAGTTGGAACCCAGGACAAGGACGTGAGCCTGAAAGGCTACGTTTTCAGCTCCCTGAAGAAAATAAAAGTCCCTTGCCTTTCCCCTAGGGGCCTGGTATGCTCATAAGGGAGAATTTGTTGCGAAGCCTTTCCCCCACCCTGCGCTTCTTCTTTGCCCTGTCGGGCAGGGCTGAGCGGGAGGGGCGGATACTGATGAAACGCGGAAATATTATAAAACCATTTTGGAGGTGCGGATAATGAAATTACTTCTTGCCGGTATATCCGGCTACGGCGCCTATTACATGAAGCTTCTGACAGAGTTCGCAGATCTCTCGGAGAATCCTCTCTGCGGCGTGGTGGATCCTTACCCGGAAAATTCCCCCTGGCTGACCTGGCTCCGAGAGCATAATGTGCCTGTGTATCCTTCACTGGAGGCGTTTTATGAGCAGGATTCAGCGGATCTGGTTTTTCTGGCCACACCCATCGCTCTGCACAGGCCCCAGATTCTGGAAGCCATGGCTCATGGATCTCATGTGCTGTGCGAGAAGCCCCTTACAGCCCGCATCCAGGAGGCTTTGGAACTCCGAAATGCCCGGGATAACTTCGGGAAAAAGTTGGGCGTGGGGTTTCAGTGGTCCTTCTGCCACACCATGCAGACCCTGAAGAAGGATATTCTGGCCGGTGTGTTCGGGAGGCCTATATCCTTTTCCACATTTATATCTTGGAAGCGGGACGACGCCTATTATGACCCCAAAGGCTGGAAGGGCAAAGTCTATGACCGAGAGAAGGGATGGTATCTGGATTCCGTGGCCACCAATGCTACGGCCCATTATCTCCATGGGCTTCTATTCCTTCTGGGGGATACCATGATCACCTCTGCCATGCCGGAGTATGTGGAGGGCAGCGTCTACAGGGCCCGGCCCATAGAGAGTTTTGACACAGTATTCCTCCGGGGGGAGTATAAAGGCTGCAGGCTTCTGTATACGGCCACCCATGTGGGAGAGGTGAATGAGAACCCTACCTTCCGTCTCTGCTTTGAGAATGGAGAGGTGATTTTTGGGGACAGCACCGGCCAGACGGTGGTGGCCCGGTTTCACGACGGCCGTGAGATTGTGTATGGAAAGCCCCAGACCGACGAAGAAAACGCCCAGAAGATTCTGCGCATGATCCAGTGTGTAAAAGAGGACGAATCCCCCGCCTGCTCGGTGGAAACTATCCTGCCCCATCTTGCCATATGCAACGGTATATTTGACCGGTTCCCCATCGCCGGTTTCCCGGCGGAACTTGTGGAGCGGGAGGAATCCCCCGCCTCTCTTCACGTGAAGGGCTTATATGAAGAAGCGCGCCGCTGCTATGAGGAAGGTCTTCTTCCCGATGAAGCCGGGTGCTCCTGGTCCGTTCCATCCCGCCGGTTCTCCCCGGGTGAGATTACATCCTTTTCGGGGGAACGCTTTCTTCCGGCGAAGGGATAAGAATAAAAGGACAGCGAATGAGCCTGCAGAAGCAAAAGCTGAGGAACTTGCCGATAGCCCGTGCAGGAATGTATCTGCGGCATGATCAGAGTAAAGGGAAAAGAGTTTCCCACCGCTAAAATAGGAATGCGCCCCGAATCCTTTTTATGGATTCGGGGCGCATTTTTATACTCTCCTCTCCTTGCCTCCCAATGCAAAAACTGTATTGATGAAAGCATGCAAGAGCGAAAATTCTATTCGGGCCGCTGCGAGGGAGCGTGTGTGTGAGCGCAGGCGGGGAAAATGGCCTCTATTCGCAACCTGTGAAGGGATTCTTTGCCGGCTGTTTCCTGGCTTGTTTCTGCGAGACAGGCCTTTATTTTTCCCCTGTGGGCCTCCACAACCGCCTTGGCGATGGAAAGCCCCAACCCATAGCCGCCGGTTTGAGAGCTGCGAGAAGGATCTGCCCGGTAAAACCGCTCAAACATAGCGTTCAGCTGTTCCGGAAGTGCGGCCTCCGTGGTATTTTCCACGGCCAGGCAGATGTTTCGCTTTCGTTCCTCCAAGGATAGGAGGATGCCGCTCTCTTCTACGGAGTATTTCAGGGCGTTTTCCAGCAGGATGGAAACAAGTTGCCGCAGGGCTTTTTCGTCCCCCTTAACGGTTAACATAGGTTGAATCTGCAGGGACAGGTGTTTTCCCTGGGTTTTGGCGGGGGCCTGAAAGGATTGAGCCGTTTCGCTTACAAGGTCGGAAAACGGGAGTTCAATTTCAGCCAGCCGGGGCTTTTCCTCTTCCATGCGGGAAAGGAAGACAAGATCGTTTGTTAAGGCTGTGAGCCGTTTTGTCTGGGCTTTTATATCCCTGAGCCATTCGTTTTCCCCTTCCTCCATCTCGAGAATCTCTGCATCCGCGTCGATAATGGTAATGGGCGTACGGATTTCGTGGCCCGCATCTGTGATGAAACGTTTCTGTTTTTCGTAGCTTTCCAGAATGGGGCGGATGATGCGTTTGGAAAACAGGAGGATCAGGCCGAATACAGCCAAAAGCCCTAGGAAAGAGATCCCGCAGCTGGCGGCCAGGAAGGTGCGGAAGGTGGAAAGACCTCTTCCGCAGTCGAGAAATATAATCAGGCTTTCCTCTCCTTCTGCGCTGCGGGCATATCGGTAATCCCCCAAAAAGCCTCGTTCACTGCCGGTTGCAAAAACTGCCTGGGCAAATTCTGCGGCTGTATCCGTATCCACTGCGGCGATTTTTCCCGTATCCACAGATACAATGGCTCCGCTTTGGGTGAGGCGCACGGAAAAATAGCGGGATTCATAAGGCAACTCGGGAGAAAAGGGCTTTTGTCGGACCTTCTCCCCCTGATCTGCCTGGCTTTCAGGCTCCGGGCCGACACCGTCCTCCGGCCTGAAAAGGTCTTCCCTTTTGGGAAATACGCCTCCGTTTTCCTGCAGGATGGATAGGGTTTCGTCCGCTTCTGCAAGAATTTCCCTGTAATTGAGAAAATTGACCGCTCCCATGATGACCGTCAGTACCAAAAAAAGAGAGAGCATGGAGGCGGCAACCAGCTTGGCCCGCAGCTTTTTGATCATAGGGGATTTCCCTCCGTTCCCTCTAAAAAGTATCCCGCGTTCCTTGCGGCGCGGATCCGTATATCCGCATGGAGGGCTTCCAGCTTTTTTCGCAGATAGGAGATATACACCCAGACCACGTTGATTTCGGTTTCGCTGTCGTAACCCCAGATGCGTTCCATAAAGCGCTCGGTGGGGATCCTGCTGCCGGGGTTACGCATGAGGAGCTCCATCATCTGATATTCCTTGTTTGCCAGACGAAAGCTCCCGGTAGGGGAAGAAAGCTCAAAATTGGCGCTATCTAGAGTGATATTGCCCGCTCGCAGGCGGGAATCCGCATGAGACGCCTGGCTCCTTGTCATGGCGCGGATACGGGCAAGAAGCTCTTTGGCCGCAAAAGGCTTGACCATATAGTCGTTTGCGCCGCAGTCCAGCCCCAGGACTTTATCATCCACTTCGGATTTAGCCGTTAAAAGCAGGATGGGCACCCGGTCCCCCTTTTCCCGGATACGTTTTAAGACCGTGATACCGTCTATTTTCGGCATCATAATATCCAGAATAGCGCCGTCGTAATTGCCGCTTTCTAGGTAGGCCAAGGCCTCTTCCCATCAAATACGGCATCCACGGAATATTGGTTTTTTTCTAATATAGCGCATACCGCCCTGGAGAGGGATCTTTCATCCTCTGCAAATAAAAGCCGCATAAGGCAAGCCTCCCTTTCTGTGGGGTGTATTCCCGGTTTTCCGCCGGCCCCCCTTCTTCTAGTATTCTATATATGTAAGTATACCATTGCAGCGCAAAAAACCGCAAAGCCTTGCCAGAAAAATTAAAGCTGGAAATACTTTTTTGCCCGGGCGAAAATTTTCCCCGCATGGGGTATAGAAGTGCCGAACTGCTTGGCTCTGTGCTGCCATGTGCAGAAAATCTATGTTTTCTGTGCACAGTATACCGCTTGTACATTAAGTGGGGTTAAAAATATTTCTTCATGTCCCCGATATCCCGAAAAAAGCCCGGCGGTTTTAAGTTAAGTTAGGGTTTGATCTGTATACTGGGGATAAAGGAGATGAGGTCCGTGAGTTATCAGATGGTTTTCAAACGATATGAGCTGAAATACATGCTGACACGGAAAGAGAAAACAGCGGTGCTGGAAGCTATGGAACCGTATATGGCGCTGGATTCCTATGGACGCACCACCATACGGAATATTTATTTCGATACTGAAAATTACAGGTTGATCCGCCGCTCCATTGAAAGGCCGGCTTATAAAGAGAAACTGCGCCTTCGCAGCTATAAGGCCTCCGGCCCGGAGGACCCTGTCTTTGTGGAACTGAAGAAGAAGTATAAATCAGTGGTATATAAGCGCAGGCTTATCGCCGCCCAGGCTCAGGCCATGGAATGCCTGCAAAAGGGGGAGCACCTTCCTGTTAATTCCCAGATTGCAGACGAGATTCAGTATTTCTGCAGCTATTATGGGAAGCTCTTCCCTACGGTGTTTCTTTCCTATGAGAGGGAAGCGTATTATTGCCGGGATGGAGGCGATTTCCGGGTTACCTTTGATGAAAACATCCTGGCCCGTCGTGAGGGATTTTCCTTCCGGGAGGGGATTTATGGTACCCCTCTTATCGAAAGGGGCAGCACGCTTATGGAGGTAAAAACCTCCGGCGGCCTGCCTCTGTGGCTGGTACGCTGCCTTTCAGAACATGCCATCTTCAAAACGTCTTTTTCCAAATACGGGACAGCGTATGAAAATATGATACGGGCGGATGCAGCCGCCTGCGAGGGAGGTATTCTGCATGCTTGATTCTATTTTTCGGGGCCTTTTTGATACGGACATGACCAGTGTGATCTCTGTGTCTGATTTTCTGCTTTGCGTAGGGTGTTCCCTGGTGATAGGGCTCTTGTTTGCCTTTATGTATATGTATCGTACCCGTTATACAAAAAGCTTTGTGATCACGCTGGCTTTGCTGCCTGCGGTGGTCTGTGTGATCATTATGATGGTAAACGGCAATGTGGGCACCGGAGTAGCCGTAGCAGGGGCCTTCAGCCTGGTGCGGTTTCGCTCCGTTCCCGGAACAGCCAAAGAGATCGGCATTCTATTTCTGGCTATGGGGGCTGGGCTTATTGCCGGCATGGGATATCTGGGCTATGCGTTTCTATTTGCTTTGCTCCTCAGCGCGGCCAGCATGTTGTATAACCGCATAGATTTGGGGGCGGGAAAAAAGAGAGCCTTATATAAGACGCTCCATATCACCATTCCGGAAGACCTGGATTACACAGGTGTATTTGATGGGCTCCTGAAAGAATACGCATCTTCCTGGGAGCTTGTGCAGGTAAAGACCACCAATATGGGGAGCCTTTACCGGCTTACGTATGATCTTGTTCTGAAAGAAGCGGGATGCGAGAAAGAATTGATTGATAAGCTCCGCTGCCGGAATGGAAACCTGGAAATCACCGTCTCCCGGCAGGAGACTAATGTGTATGAATTATAAGGGGGAAAGATATATGCGAAGAACCAATGGAAAAACAATAGCTTTTTTTCTGGCAGTTCTGATGGCAGCGGGTGTCTTTTCCGGCTGCAGCGGAGATGAGCCTGCGCAAAGCGGTGCAGAGGATGTTTCCGGCTCCCAGACGGCAGCCTCCGAAAACACTTCGGATTCTTCTTCCGCCTCCGCGGCTGTTTCTGCGGATCTTTCCCAGATGTTTACAGACCGGGACTATGAAATCGGATATGAGGAGAGTGAAAGCGCCAGTATCCGCCTGAGCGGAAACAGCGCCCAATGCGATTCCGACGCGGTACAGATCTCCGGCAGCACAGTCACCATTACGGAGGAGGGGACGTATATCCTCTCGGGAACACTGGAGGACGGCATGGTGATTGTAGATGCGGAGGATACCGACAAGATCCATCTGGTGTTGGATGGAGCTGCCATTTCCAACAGCACGTCTGCGGCGGTTTATGTGCGGGAAGCGGATAAGGTCTTTCTCACCACAGCTGCGGATACGGAAAACACCCTTTCCAACGGCGGGGAATATCTGGCTATAGATGATAACAATATCGATGCCGTAATTTTTTCAAAGGCGGATCTTACCCTGAACGGGGCAGGTGATCTTACTATTCAAGCTTCCGCCGGACATGGGGTTGTTTCAAAGGACGATCTGATTATTACCAGCGGGACCTATACCATCCAGGCAGAAAGCCACGGCCTCTCGGGCAAAGACAGCGTGCGCATTGCCAATGGGAGCTTTACAATCGAATCCGGCAAGGACGGAATCCATGCTGAAAACGCAGATGATACAGAAGGCGCAACGGGCTTCCTCTGTATATTGGACGGCACTTTCCGAATCACTTCCCAGGGGGACGGCCTGAGTGCGGGTAGTTATCTCCAAACCGAGGGCGGAAATTACACCCTTTCCTGCGGGGGAGGAAGCGGCAGTGCTTCTATCCAGAAAAGTGAATTCGGTTCGGATACGTCTGAGGAGAGTGCCAGCACCAAGGGCGTCAAGGCTGGAGGAGATCTTGTTCTGAACGGCGGAAACTTCGCCATCGATTCTGCGGACGACGCCCTCCACTCCAATGGAAGCGTTGCCGTAAACGGCGGAGAATTCCAGCTTTCCACCGGTGATGACGGCATCCATGGAGATGGGAATGTGGCCATATCTGCCGGCTCAGTATGTATCCTTGAGAGCTATGAGGGGATCGAGGGCCTGACGATCGATATTGCCGGTGGGGATATTGAACTCACAGCCAGTGACGACGGTCTCAATGCGGCCGGTGGAAATGATGAGAGCGGATTTGAGGGCTTTGGAGGCGGCTTCAGAGGAGCCGACAGCTTTGCGGCGGATTCCGGCGCCTACGTCTGTATTTCTGGTGGGAAACTGTATATTGATGCCTCTGGGGATGGCATCGACTCCAACGGCAGCCTGACGGTAACGGGTGGAGAAACCTATGTTTCCGGGCCGGATACCGGCGGGAACGGTGCGCTGGATTATGCCTCGGAAGCATCCATTACAGGAGGCACCTTCGTGGCGGCGGGAGTTTCCCAGATGGCGCAGAATTTTGGTTCTTCCTCCACCCAGGGGACCATGCTGGTCACTGTATCTTCCCAGCAGGCGGGAAGCACGATTTCACTCAGCGACAGCAGCGGACAGGAAATTCTTTCCTGGCAAGCGGATAAGGCCTTTGATTCCGTGCTCATCAGCTGCCCGGAGATTACAGAGGGCTCCACTTATACTCTGACCGCCGGTTCCTCGGAAACAGAGGTGACCATGAGCAGTCTAGTTTATGGTTCCTCAGGAGAAATGGGCGGAATGGGCGGAGGCCCCGGCGGTGGAATGGGAGGCAGGCCAGAAGGAGGCATGGGTGGCGGCCAGCCCCCGGAAGACCGAATCTGAGAGCCGAAACCGGAGAGCGGCGAGAAGCACCGCAGAACCATTCTTGCCGAGGCGGATAGAATATAGAAAGCGGAATGTCCCCTTCTTCACCTGCGAGAAGAAGGGGACATTCGTTTTACTCTAGCGCCAAAACTAAATATAATTGGAAAATTTTATCCAGTAGAATGAGAATGCGTCAGATACGTTTCTCATCACTGCTTGGGCCCTGTGAAATGCTCGCCCGAACGTTTTTTACGCAGCACCACCAGCAGCACGGCAGCAATTACCACTACACACCCGCAGACAGCAAAGAGAATCACAGGTAAGGGCGAGGCGGGCTGCTGGCCCGTAGAAGGAACCAGAAGGAAGCCGGCCTTCAAGTTAACGAAAAAGTTGGGGGAAAACAAAAAATATACAGGAAGCAAAATCGTTTTCCAGAGAAACATATGCATACGCCTCTTTCTTGTAGCTTCTGGGTTCAGGAGACTGCCGGAGATAGAGGAGCTCTTCTTCGGTTGCGGCTCTGCCCGAGCCTCCGTTGTCTGTAAGTATATAGAAAAAAGGGATATTCGTCAATGGTTACGGGACTTTGCGTCCCGGAACGATTTCGGTTTGCGCCCTGCATGAAAAGAAGGGGAACTCACGTTTATTTTTCTGTGTTTCTTGCCGTTGTAATCCCCCTTCGTTTCCTCTATAATAAGAAAAGCTATGTAGAAATAACGAAGAGATGTTAGGAAAATATCCTGCGTGTTCCTCTTTTTCCGGGAATCCGGTCAGAGGGGGCCGGGGAAAGAGGAAGAGGGTAGACAATGAAAGCAGTAGGGTTTGACAACGAAAAATATCTGAAGATTCAGTCGGAGCATATTCTGGAGAGGATCTCTCATTTTGACAACAAGCTGTATCTGGAAATGGGCGGAAAGCTGTTTGATGATTTCCACGCATCCCGGGTATTGCCGGGATTTCAGCCGGATAGCAAAATGAAAATGTTGCTGCAGCTTTCTGACCAGGTGGAGATCGTAATCGTTATAAATGCAGGCGATATCGAAAAGAGCAAGGTGCGCGGGGATATTGGCATCACCTATGACGCAGACGTGCTCCGCCTGATCGATGCGTTCCGGGGCATCGGCCTGTTTGTAGGCAGCGTGGTGATTTCCCAGTATTCGGGGCAGTCCACGGCAGAAAGCTTCAAGCGCCGCCTGGAAACGCTGGGCGTAAAGGTCTTCCTCCATTACCCCATTGAGGGATATCCCTCCAATATACCGCATATCATCAGCGACGAAGGTTTCGGCAAGAACCAGTATGTGGAGACCAGCCGCCCGCTGGTGGTGGTCACAGCGCCCGGCCCGGGCAGCGGAAAAATGGCCACCTGCCTTTCTCAGCTATATCATGAATACAAAAGGGGAATTAAGGCTGGATATGCAAAATTTGAGACCTTCCCCGTTTGGAATCTCCCGCTGAAGCATCCTGTGAACCTGGCCTATGAGGCGGCCACCGCCGATCTGAATGATGTGAATATGATCGACCCCTTCCATCTGGAGGCCTATGGCAAAACGGCTGTCAACTACAACCGGGATGTGGAGGTCTTCCCTGTCCTCAATGCGATCTTTGAAAAAATATCGGGATCCAGCCCCTATAAATCCCCCACCGACATGGGTGTGAATATGGCGGGGTACTGTATCATAGACGACGAGGCATGCCAGGAAGCCTCCCGGCAGGAGATTGTCCGCCGGTATTACCATACTTTATGCGACCAGCGGCTGGGCATGGCGGATGAGGAAGCCGTGATGAAAATCGAGCTTCTTATGAGCAAGGCCGGCGTCACAACGGAGATCCGCGGTGTGGTGAAGGCTGCCTTGGAGAGGGCGGAAAAGACGGAAATGCCCGCCGCCGCCATCGAACTTCCGGACGGCACCATCGTCACGGGCAAGACCTCTTCCCTGCTGGGAGCTTCCTCTGCGGTGCTGCTCAACGCCCTGAAGGCCCTGGGAGGCATTGACCACAAGATCATGCTGATCGCTCCCACCGTGATCGGCCCGATTCAGGATCTGAAGACTCATCATTTGGGGAATCACAACCCCCGCCTGCACACGGACGAGATCCTCATTGCCCTCTCCATCTGCGCGACGATGAACCCGGTGGCGGGCCTGGCGCTGAAGCAGCTTTCCAAGCTCAAGGGCTGCGAGGTCCATTCCAGCGTGATCCTATCCTCTGTGGATGAATCTATTTTCCGCAAGCTGGGCATGCATCTCACCTGTGAGCCCAGGACACAGACGAAAAAGCTCTATCATAAGCCGTGAGTGGTACTTTCTGCTTTTTATAGGACGTTTTGATACTAGTGGATACGAGCAAAAAGGTCGGGAAACAGACAATTCTGTTTCCCGGCCCTTTTCTTTATTTGCGATTCATTTTGATTACCCTTCGTAAAATCTTTGCATAAAATGGAGTATAACAAAAAGCAGCCCCCGCTTTTATTCTGAGCGGGAGCTGTTTCTACCGGTCTGCGGAGAAAAAAGCCGTGTGTATGTATATAAGAGTGTCTTCCGGAGTGGGGATGAGGGACTGTTCTCCGCAGGGAAAAACGAGCTCCGGATTCTCCCGGTATACGTGTATAAGTTGACGCCTCATGGCTTCCCGCACCTGGCTTTCGGATAGACCTTCCCGTTGTGCCAAACGGCGCAGAGCTTTCTGGGGGCTGCTTTCGCGGGAATGCCCAAACAGGTGGAACAGGGTCCATTCCTTGATCTGGCGGATGCGTTCCCCGGTGACGCCCTCCAACTCCCCTACCTTTTTGTATGTGCCATAGTGGATGTATTCCAGCAGGATGCGGAGATTTCGTTCCCTATATTCTATGCGGTTTTTCCCGCTGTTTTTCATAGGCATCATGCCTTTCTGTTGCCGAATTCTGAAAATAGAGTATTTATTATGTTCAGCTGACGTCTGCTGAGACCGTTTTCAGCGCCTTTTTCCTGCTGATCACAGCGAAATTCCTCTGTCAGATCCGCAATGATTTTTTGCTGGGAGGGGGTCAGCTTATCTACTACTACGGCCTTTTCTTTATCTAATCCAATCAGATAATTCAAGGGAATATTATACAGAGAGGATAATTCTATAAGCCGCTCTGTTGAGGGGAATATGTAATTTTGTTCCCACCGGCTCACCGTCAGGGGGGAAACCTGCAGTCTGTCGGCTACCTGCGCCTGTGTCCAGCCTCTTTCTCTGCGAAGGCCCTGCAGCCGCGCCCCGAAATCGAACATACGGATCCTCTCCTATCCGTTTTCAGTATAGCAAACGGGGCTTATCGTATTGGATTAGCTGGAAAAATTTTTATATATCGTGATATGATAGGTTGAGGGATGTTCGTTGCTTTAGGAGAGAAAGAATAGACAGGCTTTTTCTTCTACGGTCTCTCGACTTTCATACAATAGTATATATTTGTTCGTCTTGTATCCGCTCATGCCGCGGTGGCATCCCCTTTCTGGAACTGCCCAGAAAGGGGAGAAAGAAGCAGCCAAGAGGGGGGAGAAGAGGTATCCCCCCTCTTGGAACTCCTCCCTCCTTCTGGTGAGAGAACACTTTATCACGGATATATAAGTTGCAGCCTTTGGCGGCTCGGGCTCCGCAGTCGCCCTCGAAGAAAGAGGCCGCGCACTGCGCGGCCTCTTTCCTGTGTAATCCGTGGTCAGTGGACGACTGCGGAGTCCTATTCACTACGTTTCAATTTGAACGCCCGTGTTTTAAAATCTATCCCTGCTAAGAAGGGGAATTTCACGGGGGAATTCTTTCCCCCTGAACCGTATCTTTGCCCACTTTCTGGACGGAACCAGAAAGTGGGGGCCCTACGGCCTGAGTAGATACAAGAGGCAGAAGTATACTAATATAAAACAGGCTGAGAGACCGCAGATGGAATAGTTTTAATCTTTGCTTATTTACTGGGTAAACCTTTCCCAAGTACCAGAAGAGAACGAGGCCGAGGCCCCGCGGCATGAACGGGTACATGGAGTAGAAACAAGTTATTCTACAAAGGGTAAGAAAACAGGCAGAGAGTAAAAAGGATGCATGAGGCAAGCCTCATGCATCCACAGAGATTTAATAATACCGCATTACAGCCACAACTTTGCCCAGTATGGCCACCTCGCCGTTTTGGGCGTAAATAGGCTGATAGTCGGGATTTTCGGGCTGCAGACGAATGCGATCCTTTTCTTTATAAAAGGTTTTGACCGTTGCTTCGTCTTCAATCATGGCGACTACAATATCTCCATCCCGGGCAATATTGGTCTGCTGGGCTATAACGATATCCCCGTTCATGATGCCGATCATCCGCATGCTTTCGCCCCGAACATTCAGGGCAAAATACTCATATCCATCGGAGGGGGGCGAAAAGGGAACATAGCCTTCCACGTGTTCTACGGCCAAAATAGGCTGGCCCGCCGCCACTCGGCCCAAAATGGGGACTTGGGTAGTTTTCTGTTCGCCCACAATATGGATAGCGCGATTTAGCCCGGCCTCACGGCTGATATAGCCCTCTCGTTCCAAAGTTTTCAGGTGGGCATGAACGCTGGATGTGGATTTGAGCCCCGTAGCCTGGCAGATTTCCCGAACCGTAGGCGGAAGACCTTCCTGGACGCGGCTTTTCAGGTAATCGTATACTTTTTTCTGGCTTTTTGTCAGCATGGAAAATCAACCTTTCTCAAGGGGTTTCCCCATAAAATTCTGCTTGTATTCTTGCGATATTTTGCGTAATATAGTTTAGATTTTCTGTTTTCTGGCATCGGCTTGGCTCTGAGCGTTTGGCAGCCTAAGCTTTAATAAACGAAGGCTTTTCCCGGTGCGCTGCTTTTTGAAACTCCTGTTTAGAATTTTGCAGAAGTTAAGTTTGGAATCTGCCTTTGGAAGAAAGGTAATGTATGCTTTTACTATGCTCCCTTTCCCTCGCTCATAACGGCCGAAACCGCTTTCTTACAAAAGGTATAAGAACCCCGTTTCCAGTATACCATACTTTTTTATAAAGTTCAAACATTTGTTTGTAATTTTTTCTTTCTTTTTGGAGAAAAGTGTTTGCTGTTTAATGGCAGATTACTGGAAAAAAGTATCCGGAAAAGGGCTGGAAATAGTTTAAAGAATATTCATAGCACCGTAACAACTTAAAAGAGGAAAATGGATATAATACAATTGTAATCAGGAATTGGAGCCGCACCAATTTTTGATTCATGTTCTACCCTCCTCAATATACCCTCAAGCTAATGAAAAAGGACCGGATGCTTAGCATCCGGTCCTTTTTCGTTCCGATGGGGCAGCTGCTCAAAGTTAAAGGCAGCTCCTCCCGATAAAAAATTTGCATTTCTTTTCTGAATATCTTTCTGAACATCCGAACTTCCGGCCTTTTGCCTATAAGCTCACAAAGGGGAAACCGGTTTATTTCCCAGAACGGACTTCTTCAAATTCTCTCTGGATTTCTTCTGAAGGAGGGGCTGTAAGCAGAGAAACCACCACAATGACCAGGCAGGAGACGAGGAAAGCGGGAAGAAGCTCATATACGTCCCATAGGCCCCCCAAGGGACGAACAAGAAGATTCCAGATAAACACCATGCTGCCTCCGCTGATCATTCCGGCAATAGCTCCGGCACGGTTTACGCGTTTCCAGAAGAGGCTCAAAAGCATCAGAGGCCCGAAGGTGGCGCCAAAGCCCGCCCAGGCAAAACTTACGATAGTGAAGATAACACTGTTTTCATCCAGGGCGATCACGATGGCGATAGCGGTGATCACAAGCAGTGTAATGCGGGAAATGTTCAGAACTTGCTTGTCACTGGCTTTTTTATGTAGGAGACCCTGGTAAATATTTTTTGAAAAGGCCGAAGCGGCGATCAGCAGATACGAGTCGGAAGAGCTGATGGTAGCAGCCAGAATGCCGGCCATAACCAACCCGGCCAGAAGAGGCGGCAGCAGATTGGTGGAAAGCAGGATAAAGACGTTTTCCGCTGAAGATTCGGTCAGAAGTGCATCCGGATACAGCACACGCCCCACTACGCCGATAAAAACAGCAATAATAAGAGATATTACAACCCACACAGTGGCGATACGGCGGGAGCGGGTGAGCTCATGTTCTGTGCGGATAGCCATAAAGCGGAGCAGAACCTGGGGCATGCCGAAATATCCAAGCCCCCAGGCCAGGCAGGATACAATACTGAGGGGGCTGTAGCTGGCGGCCTCTCCAAATTGAGGGGTTCCGTTCACAACCTGCTGGACTCCGTCCACCGTAGTAGGGGTAGCGACTCCAAAGAATTCCAAGAATCCGGGAATGGAATTGGCGTTTTCTATAACGGCTCCCAAGCCCCCGGCAGCTGCGGTGCCTGTTACAACGATAATCACTAGGGCGCAGATCATAACCACGGCCTGCATAAAGTCAGAAGCGCTTTCCGCAAGGAACCCGCCGATGATGGTGTAAATAAGAACAAAAACGGCGCCGACGATCATCATGGGGATATAGTCCAGACCAAACAGAGTGGAAAACAGCTTGCCGCAGGTGACAAGACAGCTTGCCGCATATACGGTGAAAAAGATCAGAATAAAAAGGGCGGCCACCGTCATAACCACTTTATTTTTCTCATGAAAGCGGTTTGAAAAGAATTCCGGCAGGGTGATGGCGTTGCCGGCCTTTTCACTATACCGCCGCAGCCGTTTGGAAGTAATCAGCCAGTTGATGTAGGTTCCAACCGCAAGGCCGATGGCAGTCCAGGCTGCATCCGCAATGCCGCACCAGTATGCCACGCCGGGAAGGCCCATAAGCAGCCAGCCGGACATATCCGAGGCTTCCGCGCTCATAGCTGTGACCCATGGCCCCAGAGAACGGCCGCCAAGGAAATATTCCTCGGAATTTTTATTGGCTCTTCTTGCAAAGGCCAGCCCAATTCCGATTACGGCTATCATATAGGCGATCATGGTCAACATAATTTGAACAGTATCTTGCATGTTCTATCATCTCCCCCAAAGATTATATTTTTTAATTATACGGGATTTTATATAGTAAATCAAGATAAAGTGATAAAGCGGCGATGAAATACAGTATAAAGGTTTCTGCACTTTTCCCGGGGCCTGAAAAAGGAATGTTCCTCTGCCGGATTTTTACGGAAAGCCTTGCTGTGAATCAAAATTTCGGATGAATAAAAAACGCAACATCCACTATTGTGGGTGTTGCGTTTCCTTTTTTAAAGCTTATTTGTTAAGATTTTCGTGATTACGGTAAGCAATTTCCTCCAGATATTGATATAGCGACTGAATGTTGTATTTTTTGGGGAACTCAAACTTTTTTTCCGCTATAGAAGCGCCGGAACTTACTTTGAAATAAGGAGACACAATATATTGAAGATTTAGTTCACTATCATCAGCACCAAACCCCGCTGTCTCCACTGATACGTGGAAAATGCTATTCAAGTTAATCGAATCTACCCGCATTTTTTTGCCGGTTGCTCCTTGTTTATCAATATCGATTATACGCTTGTCCGTTATTAATACAACGTCTCGAACGAGTTTGAACCCTGTCCATATGTTTTCCCCCTCCATCAAATAGGCGCCATACTCCTGCGTCAGAGATTCGGAAGATATCTCATTAAGATTACCTGCCAATTTGCTCATGAAGCCCATTTTTAACACAACCTTTCAAATTTATAATTGTAAAATATTACAATTCGCCATTATAATACTACACTGAAAAAGAAAAGTCACTAAATGGTTTTAAAATTCTGTAAAAATCATTTGTTGCAAAGACGAGCTAGTCTATATTTATGAAATTAATATAATTAAGTTTTGTTAAGTAAAGAGATTTGTTAAGTACTTACAACAAAAAATCCATATAGTACCAATGCGACATAAATCGACCAATCGTTGATTTCACTTCCAACAGACACTATATTATTAATAGATACCAATTAGTAGTTTTTCAAAAGATACCAAAAACACCTTTGGAATGCAACTATCATGTGGTTATCGAATAAAGCGACCACAATATATAGGAATTGCAATAATCGAACTAACCTACTATAATGCAAGTACAATATTTTTTACTAGTTAACATTAAGGGGGGGTTATGTACATAAAAAAGGAATCCATGAAAGAGGAATTGTTATCCTTACTAAAGAGAAGCAGTGAAGAATATTTAAAAAGCTCCTCGCCTATGCTATGGCGCTGGAAAAAGCAATGAAAAGGAATTAAACGAATGGCCGGACATTATTGTCCGGCTTTTTCTTGGAAAGCGTTGACAAAATAGATATCCGCTATAGACGCGAGCGCAAAACTGTAATTGTAATAAAGAAAAAGCCCCGAACGCGATTTGCGCGTCGAGGCTCTCGACTGGCCCGCCCGAAGGGATGCCGGAACGACTGTGTCGTCCCGGAACGCGCGGCTCCCCACAAGATGGGGCCCCGCCGCACGTTTCTTCGCTAAAAACGTGTCACCGGCACGTTTTCTGAACGCTCAGACCCTCTCAGGGTTCGAATCCTTACTAGATAAAAAACACAGCACTCACTTTTGTGAGTGCTGTGTTTTTGGGAAGCGTTGACAAAAAAGATACCCGCCATAAACGCGAGCGAAAGGGCAAAATAAAAAACTGAGCCCGGAACGCGAATTGCGTCCAGGCTCAGCCTGGTGGCCCGCCCGAAGGGATTCGAACCCCTGACCTTCAGAATCGGAATCTGACACTCTATCCAGCTGCGCTACGGGCGGAAATATTTTACTGTTTTATTTAATAGCACTGACGAAAATTTCTCTCAGGTGCCTATCTATTATATACGTTCGCTGCAAAAATTTCAAGCCTTTCCGCTACAAAGAATGAAAAACCTGCTTCAGTCCGCTTAGGCACTATATCAATTTGCCCTTTCCCCTTTTTTTCTCCCTATTGACAGAAAAAAACAAAAGCAGTACTCTACAGGTGCAGGCGTTTTCAGAGAGCCTGGAAACTGGGAAGAGAAATTCCCCGGCCTGTGGCTTTTTATTGCACAGCCAAAGATATGCAGGAGGTGCCGCTATGGTGCATTTTTCTCCGAAGACATTGGATTTCCTTTTTGAAAACCGTATGCATAACAGCAAAATTTGGTTTGACGAACACAAGAAGGAATATCAAAGCCTTGTATTTGAACCCTTGCGGGATTTGGTGGAGTACCTTACCCCCACGGCTCTTTTCATTGATCCGCACCTAACGACGGAGGCGCGGGTGGATAAAACTATCAGCCGTATCCGGCGTGATACGCGGTTTTCCCACGATAAATCCCTTTACAGGGACAATATGTGGTTCATTTTCAGGCGGGGTAAAATGCATGGCACCAGTGTGCCAAGCCTGTATTTTGAGATAACCTGCGACGGCTTCAGCTATGGAAGCGGCTTTTACTGCGCTTCCACCGGCTATATGGATACCATGCGGAAGCTGGTGCTAAAGGAGGATCCCCTCTACCTCAAGGCTCAGAATGCCTTGGAGAAGAATCCGGTATTCCACCTGGAGGGGGAATGCTATAAACGGCCTCATTATAAGGAAAAGCCGGAAGAAATGCGGAACTGGCTGGAACGGCGAAATATTTGCGCCAGTGCGGACAGCGCAGATTTTGATCTCCTTTTTTCCGATCGGCTGGCGGAAACTCTCCGGCAGGGATTTCTGGCCGTTGCACCATTATATGATTTCTTTCTGCATACGGCTCAGATTTTCGAGGCCCAGGATCCCCACAGCGCTGCTCTTTTTGGTTCGGAGCGTGCTCCGGAAGCAGGGAAAGCGCCGGGCAGGGAAAAACAGGATATGTGGTAACTCGTGTAACGAGGTCTATAACGATAGTCTTTTTTGCGCCCTTCTGCCGCAAAGCAGAAGGGCCTTTTCTATGGTTGCATTTTAGCGGGAGTGGATGACTTCTCTTTTTATGCGGCCTATGGCGCATAGCAAAGAAAACTGCGGCCTGCTTTTTTACAGGACAACATGTAATTTCCCTCTCTGACGCATAGATTTTATGTAGGATCCCTCTGGAACCTTTTCCTGCCGGGAGGGCCGAAGGAGGGCTGGCCTTTGCCGAGCCGCTTTTAGGCGGGACGCTGTTTGGGCTCTGAGCGGAGGCGGATTCCAGGAGATTTTCCGGTTCCTGTGGAGGGATGGGCCCTACAGTAGGGGGATAAGACTTTGGAGGAAACAAAACTGTAAAAAGGTGGGTTGCAAAATGGCTGTGTATGTGCCGGATTCTTTTGCGGATAGCGCCCCTTACCCGGAACTCAGGGTAGAAGGCGCCAGCCGGGAGTATGCCAGAATGATGTTGTATAACGTGGGGAGCGCTCAATCGGAGATGACTGCCGTGGGTTCCTATTTTTACGGGAGTCTGGTTCTCGCCTCCCAGGCGCCGGAAGTGGCACAATGCTTTCATGGTATTTCGATGGTAGAAATGCGGCATTTAGAAATGTTCGGAAGGCTGGCGTGCCTTTTGGGGGCGGATCCCAGGCTTTGGTGGAAGAGCGGGCAGAGAATGCAGTATTGGAGCCCGGGATGTTTTGTATATACGCGGGATCCTCAGGCTTCTATCCGATGGGCTATTTCCCGGGAAAGGGATACTATCCTACAATACCGAGGGCAGATTTCCCGCATCCGGGATCCGTATATCTGCGCTGTTTTGGAGCGGATCCTTCTGGATGAGTCCCACCACGTGCTGATTCTGGAGAGGATGGGCCGTTCCCTTCGGGAGGAAGACGCTTTTGGGGAGGAGATTCCCTCCCCTGCACCAGCCGAAGCCCATGGTGAAAAAATGCCCCAGGCCGAAAAGCATGAAAAAATCCCCAACAGACAACGTGGAGCCCGGGGACAGGGGCACTATGGCCGCAGGCAGTGAGGCCTGCAGGTTTTTTGTGCCGTTAGCGTGGCAAGGGGAGTCTCCGTTATTTTAGAAAATCTATGCCGGGCTTCCGGGTATCAGCCCAGAGCCGGTTTTTATGGAAAAACCAGCCCAGGGTGATTCTATCCGCCTGTGTGACAGCCCGGTTTGCCCGGCTTCCGGAATTCCGGGCTGTTTCCTATAAAGTTGAGGTAAAGCTGAAAAGATCAGGCTCTCAAACAGAAACAAACCAATACAGAAGCCGGGCGGGGATTCCCGCCCGATTATTTTTCTACAACGGCTTCTACACACAGGCTTCCGGGGCGGCTTTCCAGGTTCCCTTCTGGGTTGAGGCAAATTTCTGCGGCGGGTACAGTGATCTCCCTGGAGGCCCCCGGCGCTGGGAAGGTAAATTTGCCGTGCCGGAGGCAGTATTCCTCCGGGGGAATTTCCAGTCCGTTCAGAAAAACAGAGATAATACGTGTATCCCAAGATGCTCCTATATCATCTGTAATAACAGCCCGTTCTACCGGCTGGAGGCCTGGGTTATACAGGGTGTATACATGTTTATACCGCCCTGCCCCATCCCCTGTTTTAGGTGAAAATACAGCTTTTTCTATCTGGAGAGGAGCGAAGGCCCGCACTGGTATAGTATGGGAGGCGGTTATTGTTTCCGGGAGATTTTCAGCGGATATCCCTACGGTGGAGGTAATCTCAGAACCTGCCGCAAGGGGAGCCTTTTCGGTAACCCGCATACGGTACACGAGGGCGGCTTCAGCACCCGGCGCCAGATACAGGATGGAAAACACTGCGGTTTCCCCTGAAATACAGGCAGGGGAAATACAGGAAACAAAGCAGCCTTCCACATACAGGCGAAGGGGTCCTTCATATGAAAGAGGATGAAGGGAAACTCCCTGAGGTGCCCAGGCTCCCAAATTATCGGTGATTTCCAGCGAACAAAGAGGGGAAGTTCCTCTGTTGCGCAGCGTGACGATATATGTCAGAAGCTCCCCCGGGTTGTAGGAATGTGAAAGGCAGAAAAGATCAGCCTGCAGAGGTGCATACAGCGGATCTGCAGGAGATTTTTCTTCTGGAATATTTTCTGAAGCTGCAAGGCGGCATTCTCCGCCGCAGCTATAGCTCACATAGGCCCGCTGCATTTTTTCTGCGGGGTTTGTTTTGAGGTTTGCTGCTGTTTGTAAGATCATAGTTTTTTCTCCATTGCTGCATGAATAGTGTATTTTCCGTACTCCCGCTGTGGAGTGAAAACAGCCTCTTTGACGGTGCAGAACTCTCTCTGCCGGAAAAGGTGCGAACACGGCTGGACCCATAAAGCCCACAAAGTCTTGAAAGCTTTGGATGCTTGAGAGGCAATTTTCTGCGGAGCCTTGCGGAATGTGTGCGGACTGTCGGGACGTCTATCCCCGATGATCCGCCCTTTTTCATTCTATGCAGGTGCGAGGAAAGGGCGCCATCGTTTTAAGGGGAGGCGGTTGAAAAAAGATTAGAATACGGCCTATAATACTACCTATAAGCCAATACGAATTGTTGAGAGAGAACCTGGGCAAGGGGGATCTGACCAAACTCGTACGGAAACCGTTAGGAATCTGCTAGGGGCTTCCCGTATACTGGTAACAGAAGGGAGAGATAAGGATGGAATTTCTGAACCGGATGTCTGAGGTGATCGGTTATATGGAGGATCATATTTTGGAGGACTTCGACCTGAACGACGCGTCTCGGATTGTATGCCTGAATTCGTATCAGTTCAGCCGGGTCTTCTCATGTATCTTCGGTATGACGCCTATCAACTATGTTCGCGCAAGGCGCCTTTCCCTGGCGGCGTTGGAGCTGCAGGCTGGAAGGGCAAAGGTGTTGGATACAGCCCTCAAATACGGGTACTCGTCGCCGGAAGCCTTTGCCCGCGCCTTCAGGGAGCTGCACGGCATATCGCCCCGGGAAGCATGCGCCCGGGGTGCACAGCTCAGGATGTTTCCACGAATAGCCCTTCAAATTACAGTAAAGGGGGATACGGATATGGAATACCGTATGGAAGAAAGAGGCGTTATCCACGGCCTTGGTATTACCCGGAACTTTGGCCAGTGGCGCGTTCGCTCAGAAGAGGATACCTGGATGGAACGGATGGGGGAACGTTGGGCTTTCTGGGATGAGTACCTGAACGGGGGCATGGATAGGAAAATCGCGGATTTGGGACTTTACCGTAGTCCTTTTTATCAAATGGGCGTGACCCACGTATGTGACAACGGGAATATTGTAGAATCTATTGGGGCGGAATCAGACGGGAACGAGTATGAGGGTCTGGAGCCCTTTGAGATTCCTGCGGCTACTTGGGCCGTTTTTACGGCAAGAGGTTCTTTGGGAGGCAAGGATCACCCTATAGACGCCCTTGCAACCCAGATTTTTACGGAGTGGATGCCATCCAGCGGCTATGAGAAGGCCATGGAGTATGAAATCCAGGTGTATGGGCCGGGAAACAGCCAGTCGGAGGACTATGCCTGTGAACTGTGGATACCGGTAAAAAAGAAAAAACGCTGAGAAGAACATTGCTGCAGAGCTATTCCGGCTTTTGGCTTCAGAAGAAAAGGATAGCGACAAGAGATTCAGAAGAAGCCCAGCAGGGGAGCGCAAGAAAAGGCTCCCCTGCTTTTTTGTGTACGTTTTGCGGAAGCCTCGCCGGTATTGGAGAAGTAGAGAAAGCGTATGAAGTCTGGAAACAGAATATATATGTGTCAAAAAGTAAGAAGAAAAGATTTTCCAAAATTCTTTCCA
>CAJFPJ010000040.1 GCA_904399395.1 uncultured Clostridia bacterium
ATACAACGTAATGTAGATTATGTTGTGTATAAAACCAAGGGAGTGTTTAAAGTGGAAAAGAGGGCGGTTTGGAGCATGAATCTCAAGGACAACAGAGAGGAGAACAATGCAGAATCATCGCAGAAAAAATTTGAATTTTGTATGCAGCGGCAAATTGTCGGTATTGGCTGGTTCCCAAATGAAAATTTTGATGCCGATCCGGCTTTTTGCAATGCAAAAAAGTGTTTGTCTTCTTTCAAACGCGGCGATTTGGTATGGATTAAAGAGCCGGCAAAGGATGTATATTTTATCGCCGAGATAACAGACGAGAAAATCACTTCAACAATGGACAACGAGTTCGCTGAGCACGATATAAGCTGTTACCGCAAATGTAAATTTTTCCCTGTGGGCGCAAAGGAAATCATCCCAGAAAAATATGCCCAATACATAAAAAGACTTGTGACACCGCAAACCATTCAGCCCAGAACAAACGATGAACTTATTTGCGTCGTGAATGAATTGTATCTTCGTAATACGGCCGAAGAAAAAACGATAGATGCAGGGAATACCACCTTCGCTTCTGACAAAAAGTCGTTTAAAAAAAAGAACAAAAAGATGATAATTGTCATTTTTTCAATTTTGTTATGTGCTGTTGCCGTGTTTTTCGTTGTTAAAGGTGTACAATATGGAAAAACACAGAATGAAATCGCAACAATGATGGAAAAAATACAAGGGAAAACGTATATATATTGCGATTATGATTATTATTCTACTCTCGATTATAATGATTTTGAGTATGATGTGTTAGAATTTGATCAAGATGCAAAGAAAAAAAGAGAATACGGATTTACGAGAGATCTTAGCAGTGCGGATTATAGAATCGTTGCCAATTTTTATGATTGGAGCAATGTATCGTTCAATATCGATTTTTTCAGCGGCAAAATCAAATATAAGTATTATGATTTCAAATATAATGAACGAACCGATACAATAACACTCAATAACCACAACTATAACGTGGTATCCGAAGAAAACTACGAAACATTTAATCAGATGTATAAAACCTTATTTGAGTACATGCAAAGCGAAAATTATCGCCAACTGGGGGATGAAAATAAGGCAGATTTTGTAAATATTCTTGATGCTATTGAGAGTAATGTACCAATAAATATAGAAGAACTCAAAGCAGAGGTTTATCTGGACAGTGCTCTTGCGAGTCTTGAAAAACAAGATATGCACAGTTATTCGATTCCCGAGTTACTTAACGCCTGTACAAAAAATTTAGAATATGAAGGCGTAGAGTATGACGAGGCAAATAACAATTACATTTATACTTATACGTGTGACTATGCACCCAATAAAGCAGATTTACCAAATTATTATGTTTCTGGAGATTTTATCATTGTTTATAATGTTGACAATGGAGAAGCTGGGATTTCTGGTCCGGTTGCAAGCGCAATGAATACATTTGCAATATTAACAGCTTTTTCGTAAGAAATTGCCTTTTGAAAGATGGCGGCTGTTTGTGCAATTCATCCCTATTCTACTTATGTTTATTTATGTTTTCCCTTGGTGCAGTTCAAGCACGAGCTGTTTTCAAACAAAAAGGCCTGCCGGTGTTAGCCGGCAGGCCTTTGCTTTACTCTGTTTTCCCAGTTTCTCCTTCCTGCGGAACATCCGTTTGTTCCGCAGGAAGCTGAATCAGAATCTCAACGGCATGGTGAGCCGTAGCGCTTGTAACTGTAATATGGAGGCCCTCAAATTCAAAGGTATCCCCCACAGAAGGTACTCTCTGCAGCTGTTCCAGCACCCAGCCGTTGACTGTAACAGAATCATAATCGTCGTCATCTGCAGAAAGGTGGAAAAACTGAAACAAATCCTCCAGATCAGCACTACAATCCACCTTATAGCGTTGGGAATCCAGCTTCTGGATATAGCGCTTCACTTCGTCGTGTTCATCCCAGATTTCGCCTACCAGCTCTTCAATGATATCCTCCATTGTAACGATGCCTTCTGTTCCGCCGAATTCATCTACCACAACAGCCATATGAATTTTTCTCTGCTGCAGCATCCGGAGCAGATCGAAAATCTGCATGGCAGAACTGATATATACCACTTTGGTGACGATTGATTCCAACTCTTTGCGACCCTCGTGGAGAGCACAGAAATAATCTTTTTCATGGACCATCCCGATAATATCATCGATACTGTCTTTATACACCAAAAGTCTGGAATACGTATTGCGGAGGAAAATTTCAGCAATATCCTCAAAGGGTGTTTTCACATCCACGCCCACCAGATCCACACGAGGTGTCAGGATATCTCTCGCCTCTTGATCGTCAAAATCAATGGCAGAACGCAAAAGTGCCACATTGTCTTCGTCGATTCCGCCCTCGTTATGCGCTTCATCCACAATATTACGCAGCTCATCGGCTGTCATTTTGCTCCGAGCTTCGCTCTTAAAAATACGCTTCAAAAGTTTCTTCCACTGCTTCATAAGAAAATTCACAGGGGTCAGAATAAACATAAGAATCTTGAATATTGGTGCAACTGCTTTTGCAAAGGTTTCCGGAAATTCCTTTGCCAAGCTTTTGGGAGTAATCTCGCCGAAAATTAGAACCACTACCGTCATAACAATTGTAGATATGGAAGCGCCGTTATTGACAAATAGATGCGTAAATATTACGGTTGCCATAGCTGTGGAAGCGATGTTCACCACGTTGTTCCCAACCAGGACTGTGGAAAGAAACGTATCGAAATTTTCCGATACGCGCAGGGCAAGGGCCGCCCGTGAATTTCCGGCTTCCGCTTCCGTCTTCATACGAATACGGTTCAGCGTGGTATACGCCGTTTCAGATGCCGAAAAAAATGCCGAGCATACGATACAAATCAGAATGCCGATCAAGTACCCTGTTAGAGAACTGTCCATATTATGTTTTGTGCAACTCCTTAATGTAAAAAATGTTACTTATGCAGTTATTCTTACGTTTCTGCATGTATAATGCTTTTATTATAACAAAATCCCCATGGTTCCGCAATGCGCAATTTTGCGTCCGTCTTTCTCAAGTACCTTCTATTTTGCTTTGTGCTCTTTACGCCTGCCGCGACCCTAATTTTTCAAGCAGGCCGCCTTTCCAAATTATTTAGATGGTCTTCCTTCGGCCGCAAGTTCAGTCATCTATAGCTCCATAGACTGCCTGCATAAAAAGCTTTGGCAGATCCTCGTGCCCACCTGGAATTCTCTGCATCATGAAAACGGCCACCATATCTTCAGCAGGGTCTATAAAATGCCAGGTTCCCATCATACCATCCCAACCCCATTCACCTATGGAGCCGTTGAGTCCTTCTTTCTCAGGATGCATCATAGTTCGCACGCTCAGCCCATAACCATATCCTTTGAACCGGGGATAAAACAAGCCGTGGAATTGCCGCAGCTGTTCTTCATCCAGATGATTGCACCGGATGAGCTCCACCGTTTTTCTGGAAAGAATACGAGTGCCGTCTAGTTCTCCATCCTGCAACAACATTCTGGAAAATCGCGCCACATCCCCCATAGTGGAATACACACCGCCTCCGCCGCTTTCAAAAGCCGGGGGTGCATCTGGAGCAGGACGATCATTGTATGGTTTCAGGGATTTTCCGTCGTATGTATAGCAGGTGATCAGCCGGGAACGTTTTTCCTTCGGAACAAAGAACCCCGTGTCCGTAAGTCCTAAAGGATCAAGCAGAGCCTCCTTCATATATTCCCCCAAACGCTTCCCGGAAATCACCTCGATAAGAGCGCCCAAAACATCGGAAGAAAAACCGTAAAGCCAGCCTTCCCCCGGGTGAAAGGAAAGAGGCGTTTTCGCAGCAATTTTTGCCTTTTCCAAAGTCGTTGGTTCCCGTCCATTCTGCTTTTCAAAATCCTCCAGAAGACGTCCAAATTCTTTGGCCGAAATACTGGAAGAAGAAGGGTACGGCAGACCGGAAGTCATGGTGCAAAGATGTTCCACCGTCATTTCTCTTTTAGCAGGAACAAAACGAGTAGAACCAAAATATTCCTCCGCCACCGTGACGTCCTTAAATTCCGGGATAAAACGGCTTACCGGATCTTCCAGCCGGAAGAGGCCTTTTTCATAAAGGGTCATCAGAGTCACAATCGTAAACGTCTTGCTCAAAGAACAAGTTAGATAAATAGCATCCTCTTTCAGAGGGATCGCCTTTTCCTTATCCAACCAGCCAGTGCAGTATTGATAGGCACTTTTCCCATGGCGGAAAAGATACGCAGCTACTCCGGCCAGCTGATTACTTTCCACTAGACCGGACAGGTAACTATCTACACGTTTGAGTCTCTCTGGGCTAAACCCTGCTTCCTTTGGCAACAGTTGCATACTTTTCTCCCCTAACAATAAAAAAATCGATATTCAAGCGGCTTTTCCGCTCTATAGTATTTAAGTATATCACAGCCGCAGATATATTTTCCATATTTTTATCTCTATAGCAGTCAAAATTATGTATAATATTTGGATACGAACAACTACAATTCATCTGCTATATTTATGACGGCATAACAAAAAATCCGAACCCACTTCTGAGTTCGGATTTTTTCGTCGTGGTGGAGCATAGCGGGATCGAACCGCTGACCTCTACACTGCCAGTGTAGCGCTCTCCCAGCTGAGCTAATGCCCCATTTTTCACTTTTCCACTGCCGTTCCTGACAGCTTTGATATAATATCATATATCTTTGCATAAATCAAGAGTTTTTTTCAAATTTTTTAAATTTCCGCGCTACTTTCCCAACGGAGAAAGTGAGTTTAGATTGATTCTCTCATTCATACGCGCTACAATAAATATATATTTATTAACAGCCGGAAAAATGTCCCGGCTGAAAAGGAGGAGTCATAATGGCAGAAAATGAACCCTTGGTAAAGGTGATCGATCCTATCCGGGTGAATTTCGAAAAAGAAGGCCTTGTATACCGGGAAAATGTAGCGTATGGAAACGAGAGCCCACGCCAGATAATGGATTATTTTTATCCCAAAGAAAACAACGGCTCTATGCCCGTAGTGATTTGGATCCACGGAGGTGGTTGGTCTGACGAAAATCTAACGAAACGCTACCGCCCGGAGCCAGAGCTGGCACAGCTTTCCAAAATGGGATTTTTTGTGGCCTCCATTGAATATAGACTGATGCAGCACGCCGTATTCCCTGCTCAGATTCAGGACTGCAAATGCGCCGTCCGCTATCTGCGCGCTCATGCGAAAGAGCTGGGAATCGACTCCGAACATATCGGTGCCTGGGGCGAATCCGCCGGCGGACATTTGACCGCCCTTTTGGGAACGGCCGGCCATGTGGAAGAATTTGAAGGAAGGGGAGGTTGGCAGGAATATTCCAGTGAAATCCAAGCTGCATGCCCCTGGTATGCCCCCTATGACATGCTGGAAGACGCCAGACGCTCAGAAGGGCAGAAGGATTCTCTTTCCCAGAGGCTATTCGGCGGCCCAGCTTCTGAAAAGGAAGAACTGATCCGAAAGGCAAGCCCTATTTACTATGCCAAGGAAAAACTTCCGCCGTTTCTGGTCATGCATGGGGATTCCGACAGGCTTGTTCCCCTTTCTCAAACAGAGAATTTTTATTCCGCTGTGAAGGCTGCCGGAAATCCCATTGAAAAAATCATTGTTCCCGGCCAGGGGCATGGTTTTTTCGAAGGCGCCTCTTATTATGACGCCATTTTCGATTTTTTCTGCCGCACATTGGGAAATTCCCTTTAATATGCAGCATAATCTCTGCAATTTCCATGAGTCCCGGGATATTCCCGGGGCTTTTTCTACGTTGGCTGCTTTCTTCCCTTCTTTGTTTTATTCCACAAACTACGCTGCCCATAGATTTTTTCTCTTTCCATTGCCGTTTTTCTCTGTTTTGTGCTATACTTTACAAAATAACCAGAAGGCTACTTATGAAGAAAAGTTTCTGTGTAGCTTTAATTTTATATTTTGCAAAAGAAAGGGATGACCGCCTATGAAACTTTCCACATTATCCTCTGTTAAAAAAGTTCTCTTTTCACTAGAGGTATTTCCACCGAAAAAGGATACCTCTGTAAACGTAATTTACAATACCCTATTAGGGCTTAGAGGCCTTCCTGTAGATTTCATCAGCGTTACCTACGGAGCGGGCGGGAGTCAGGTTCAGAAAAATAAAACTTGTGAAATTGCTTCCCTCATCCGCAGCAATTACCATATTGAGCCCGTTTCCCACCTAACCTGTGTGGGATCTCAGAAAGAGGATATCGCCGCTTCACTGGATGCTTTGCAGGAAAACGGCGTAGAAAACATACTTGCCCTGCGAGGGGATCTTTCTCCTGATAGGCAGCCTACGGAAGATTTCCGTCATGCTGTGGATCTCATTCATTTTATAAAGGAATATGCTCCTCAGATGGATATCCTGGGAGCCTGTTACCCAGAGGGCCACCCGGAAAGCGATTCACTGGAGGAGGATCTTCTGCACCTGAAGGAGAAAGTGGATTGCGGCGTGAGCCATCTGATCACTCAGCTCTTTTTCGACAACGCCTATTTCTATTCCTTTCTTGAAAAAGCACGGCAAAAAGGGATCCATGTCCCCATTGAGGCGGGGATCATGCCCATTGTGAACAAAAGCCAGATTGAAAGAATTGTTTCCATGTGCGGAGCCAGCGTTCCCCACAAAATGGCTACTTACATCAGCCGTTACAGCGATAACCCCGCCGCCCTGCGGGATGCGGGCATTTTTTACGCCACCGAGCAGATCATGGATCTGCTGGAAAACGGCGTGGACGGAATCCATCTTTATACCATGAATAATGTAGAGGTTTCTCAGCGGATCAGTTCCAGCATCGAAAGCATTATCGCCGCTAAAAATGCGGTCCGCTGATCGATCCTCATCCCATTTTCCGCCGAAAGGAGGCCGGTCGTTTTGTTCCAGCTCACATCTCTCCCCCAAGAGGAAGTGCTCCGGTATCTGGGATATCGGGGGTCAAAAATCCCCCCTGCATTGGAAGACACCATCGGGCGCTGCATGGAGGAGACCTGCCGGTTAGCGTCCCCTGCATACCTCTACCGACATTTTTCCATCGCCCGGGAAGAGGATGGAATCCGCCTTGTGGGAACACCGTATAGTTTGAAAGGACAAGACATCCGCTCCCACCTTGCAGGCTGCGAGGAAATTTATCTTCTGTGCGCCACCCTAGGGCTTTCCATAGATAGGGAAATCCGCTTGCGAATGCTTACCACACCCGAAGAGGCACTGATCCTGGATGCCGGTGCCACAGCGGCCATAGAGGAAACCGCCGACGCCGCAGAGGAAGAAATAGCCGACATATGCAAGCGCCAGGGCCTGGGGATCACATGGCGCTTCAGCCCAGGATATGGAGACCTGCCCCTTTCCACACAAAAATGGCTGCTGCCCCTGATGGATGCTCCTCGAAAAATCGGCCTTACCGTAACAGAAAGCCTGCTGATGACCCCTGGAAAATCCGTGAGCGCCATCATCGGCGTCACTCACCTCCCCTCCACCCCTCAACAACCGGAAAAATCGGGGAACAAGAAAAATCCCTGCGAACGCTGCCCAAATCGGGAAACGTGCGCCTATAGAAAGCGAGGAAACCATTGCTGATGGAAAATACTATAACGATTCTGGACGGTGCCATGGGAACTATGCTGCAGAGAAGCGGTGTAGAACTGGGAAAAGTTCCCGAAGCGCTCAATATCACCCACCCTGATCTCATTATTGGGATCCAGCGAAAATATGTGGAAGCGGGAGCACAGATCCTCTATGCCAACACTTTTGAAGCCAACCGCCGCAAAGCGGAAGGCTCCGGCTATACTCCCCGGGAACTGATTTTTGCGGGCATTGAAAATGCCCGCAAAGCCGCAGAAGGAAGAGATGTTAAAATAGCGCTCTCCTGCGGCCCTCTGGGAGCTCTTCTGGAGCCCAACGGCGATATGAAAATGGAAGAAGCCTATGATATTTTCCGGGAATCCATGGAAGCCGGGCGAGATGCAGGCGCCGACCTGATCGTGATCGAGACCGTAACGGATCTTCTAGAAATGAAAGCCGCTCTTCTCGCCGCAAAGGAATGCTGTTTACTGCCCGTCTATTGCACTATGAGCTTCGAAGCCAACGGCCGCACCTTTACAGGTGTGAGCATCCCCTCTATGGCAGCCACCCTGGAGGGCCTGGGCGCAGACGCTATCGGCATCAACTGTTCCCTTGGGCCAAGGGAGATCCTTCCCCTTGCAAAGGAACTTCTTGCTTCCACTAGCCTTCCGGTGATCGTCAAACCCAACGCCGGCCTACCCAACCTGAATTCCAGCGAATACGATATTGGGCCCGAAGAATTTGCCGAAACTATGGGTGAATTTATAAAGGCAGGCGTCTCCATGATCGGCGGCTGCTGTGGCACCACTCCGGAATACATTTCTCTTCTTGCCCAAAAATACAAAGGTCTGTCTGTGGCAGGGCGGGAATTCAGACGAAGATCCGTCCTCTGCAGCGCCAGCAAAACCGTCGTTGTGGACGGCGTCCGGGTGATTGGGGAGCGCATCAACCCCACCGGCAAAAAACTCTTTAAAGAGGCCCTTCGAAACCGAAACATTTCTTACATCTTGAATCAGGGAATCGAACAGGTAAAGGCCGGCGCCGATATCCTCGATGTGAACGTAGGTCTGCCGGATATCGATGAATGCGAAATGATGGCTGAAGTGGTGAAGCAGCTTCAGAGCGTGGTGGATGTCCCCCTGCAGCTGGACAGCAACAACCCCAAAGTTCTGGAAAAATCCCTCCGGCTTTATAACGGAAAACCCATCGTCAACTCCGTGAACGGTGAGAACTCTGTGCTGGAAAGCATCCTTCCTCTGGTCAAAAAATACGGAGCTGCCGTGGTAGGTCTTACACTGGATGAAAAAGGCATCCCGGAGACAGCGGAAGGGCGCTTTGCAGTGGCGCAGAAAATTGTGGAAAAGGCCCTTTCCTACGGGATTGCCCAGGAAGATATCTATATCGACTGTCTTACGCTCACCGCTTCCGTGCAGCCGGAGGGCGTCCGAGAAACACTCAAGGCCATGGAGCTGGTAAAAAATAGACTGGGTGTAAAAACAGTCCTTGGTGTTTCCAATATTTCCTTCGGGCTGCCTGCAAGGGAACTGATAAACGTTTCTTTCCTAACGCTGGCCATGGCCCATGGGCTGGATATGCCCATCCTGAATCCGAACGCCAAGGCTATGATGAACGCCATCGATGCATTTAACGTGCTGTATGGAAGGGATCCCGCCTGCACCCAGTATGTGGAACGTCATGCAGGCGATGCTTCCCCTGCTCCCAAAACTGCTGGAACTGCCTCCAATATTCCTTCTCTACATGATGCTGTCAAAAATGGCCTGAAAGAGGCCGCAGGGGAGATCACACGCTCCCTTCTTGCTTCTACCGATCCCATGGAGATCGTGAACACTATTCTCATTCCGGCTTTGGACGAAGTAGGAAGCGAGTTTGAGTCGGGAAAACTGTTCCTTCCCCAGCTGATCCAATCCGCTGGAGCTGCTCAGGCGGGTTTTGAAGAGATTCGCAAAAAGCTCTCTTCTCAGAAACAGGCGTCCGTTTCCAAGGGGAAAATCGTTCTTGCAACTGTAAAAGGGGATATTCACGATATCGGAAAAAATATTGTGAAAGTCATTTTGGAAAACTACGGCTATGAAATCATCGATCTGGGCCGGGATGTGCCGCCGGAGACGATAGTAAAGGAAACTATCCGCACCGGCGCAAGGCTGGTAGGGCTCAGCGCTTTGATGACCACCACCGTTCCCAACATGCAGGAAACCATCTGGCAGCTACGGGCCGCCGTTCCCTGCACCATTATGGTGGGAGGAGCCGTTCTAACAGAGGAATATGCTATGAATATCGGAGCAGATTTCTACGCTAAAGACGCCAAGGCCAGCGCAGATATTGCAAAAAAAGTGCTGGGGTAACTCTCTTGCAAACAAAATAGGGTGGGCGGCAGATTGTATCTGCCGCCCACCCTATTTTACGGTTTCGCTCCTGCTATGCCTGTATACCCATATTGTTTGAGTTTCTGCTTATTGTATTATTCTCACTTATGTAGCAGTTCTGCTGCAAGTTCCTACTGTGCGGCGCTCACTGAAGCCGGAACAGGCATGGCAGAACGTCCTTCCCCAGGAACAGAATCCATACGCTCCCGCTCCTTTTTGCAGAAATACTGAATCACATCTTTTCGGGTAATAATACCGATGAACATGTTTCGGTCATCCACCACAGGGACAAAATTCTGTTCCATAACCCGAAGTAGCAGCTCATCCATAGTAGCCGTCACTTTCACCGCCGGATTCCAGCCCAAACGCAGAAGATCCTTCACATAGAATTCCTCCTGCGCCTTCATGCCGGTATTTCCATGATCTAGCATATGCCAGAGAAAATCCCCTTCACTGACGGTCCCCACATAGGTTCCGTCCTTTTCAATCACTGGAACGGCCGTATATCCATGGACACGCATCTTTTCCAGACCTTGGCGCAGCGTATTGACGTCATACACATATGCCACCGTATTTTTAGGTTTCAGCAAAAAAATAATATTCATTTTCCATCTTACCTTTACGTATTTTTCATTCAAAGGATCTCATCCAGCCCCGGAAAAGCTTTTGGCTGAAAGGAGGGGCTTCTTGTAGTTGTATCTTCTTTTGGGATCCTTCTGTTAACAGTATACCATTTTGAGGCAAAAAAGGATGACCGTTTTATGAATCCTTTCTTTATTTTTCTTTTCTTCTTTATATCATCTTTATGTAATATTTATGCATTCTTAATGTATGAATATATTCTAGAAAAAGAATGAAAAGAATGGAAATTTCTATATAAACGTGGTATCATTATCCGCAGGAAAGTGTATATTTTTCGTTTAAAAATCCATGAAATATTTTTTAAAGGTATTCCTAATTCGCGATCCATCCGCGATGCCGCTAATCCCTGAAAAATATTTCTCTGTGTATTTTACCGCATACTTTTGAATAAGAGGTGTACCCATTGATACGGCTTCTAAAACTGGAAAAACAATCCCCCATGAAGATCATCCTCACAGGCTACTGCTGCATTATTCTCCTGGGAGGCCTGCTTCTTACTCTCCCTGCGGCCACTCGCAGCGGTGTTTCCACATCCTTTTTGGACGCAGTGTTCACCGCTACCTCCGCCACCTGTGTGACAGGTCTTGTCCGATTCGACACATATACATATTGGTCGCTTTTCGGGCAGCTGGTTATTCTTGCTCTGATTCAGACGGGAGGAATCGGCTTTGTAACAGTAGCTATTTCTCTCGTAGCGCTTACGAAACGCAAAATTGGGCTTTCTCAGCGTTTTATCATGCAGGAATCTGTGGCTTCTCCCCAAATCGGCGGCATTGTGCGAATGACAAAATTCATCCTGCTTGGAACCCTTCTGGTCGAACTGGTCGGAGCTTTTCTTCTGTGTTTTCGCTTCTGCCCTCTTTTGGGCTTGCGGAATGGTATATATTTTTCTGTTTTTCATTCTATATCCGCATTTTGCAACGCAGGATTCGATCTTATGGGTATTCTGGAACCCTATTCGTCTCTCACAAGCATGCAGAATGACCCATATGTCAACTGCATTATTATGGCATTGATTATCATCGGCGGCCTGGGCTTTTTTGTTTGGTCGGATCTTCTGCAGAATAAATTCCGTTTCCGGCACCTGAAGCTGCACACGAAAATAGTCGTTTCCGTCACTTGCATTCTCATTGTTGCCGGCACCTTGCTTCTGTTCCTATTTGAGCAGGGCGGTAAGGTATTTGAAGGAAAAAGCACAGGGGAACAACTTCTCTGCTCCGCTTTTCAGTCCGTTAGCCCACGAACGGCTGGTTTCAACACAGTGGATCTTCCCTCTCTCCGGGAGGCCAGCCTGTTTCTTATCATTTGCCTCATGCTCATAGGTGGATCCACCGGTTCCACGGCAGGCGGCATGAAAACCACTACCCTTGCCGTCCTTTTTCTCAGCATCGGAGCTACTTTCCGCAGAAAAAAGTCTATTGAATGCTTCGGCCGCCGTATGGATGACGATACCCTTCGCACAGCCTCCTGCGTTATGATGCTGTATCTGGGCCTCACAATTCTTTCCGCATTGCTGGTCAGCTCTGTGGAATCCCTTCCTCTGCTCACCGCTCTATTTGAAACCTCCTCTGCCATCGCTACGGTGGGGCTTTCGCTGGGGGTCACCCCCACAATCAGTGCTCTTTCTGAAGTTGTATTAACGCTTCTGATGATCTTCGGGCGGGTGGGCTCTATAACCATCCTTCTGGCCTTTGCTTCCAACCGGATGGGCGCTCCGGTCTCTAAGCTGCCTCTTGAAAAGGTTCAGATCGGATAACAGCAAAAAACGCATGGAAGAATCTTTCTCTAATTCTCTGCTGCTATGAAAGGAGTCGGCTCTTATGCACAGTGATAAAAACTTTTGCATTCTTGTGGCGGGAGCTCCCGCCACAGGAAAAAGTACGTTAGCCCAAACCCTTTCCAAAGAGCTGGAACTTCCCCTTTTATCCAAGGATGCATCGAAAGAGATCCTTTTTGATGTTGTGGGATTTCGTTCCCGGGCAGAAAAAGTCATCCTAGGGGAGGCGGCTTTTCGGCTGCTGCTGTATACTGCCGAGCAGTTTTCTGGCTGCTTACATTCCATTCATCATTGAAAACAATTTTGAGTCCTCCTCCAAAGAACAGATAGAGAGTCTGCTGAATGCATATAACTGCCCCACAGCCACTCTTCTGCTGAAAGGGGAACCTTTCGTCCTCTATCAGCGTTTTCTGCAGCGACAGAGCTCTCCCTCACGACATAGAGGTCACGTGGTGAACGACCGCTACCCGGAACCGGAGCCAAACAGACCTTTGCCGCCGCCTCCTTCCCTGGAAGCCTTTACAAACGGGATCCTCAAAAGGGGTATGACAGAGCCAGTGGGTAATGGCCCCATTCTCACCATAGACACTACAGATTTTTCCCAGGTTTCTCTCCCTGAAATTTTCCGATGGCTGCGGGATACAGCCGGCTTTTTCGACTTCCCAGGGTCTTTTTCCAAATTCGGCTGAAAAATGGGCAGTTCACTTTAATCCTGGCATATAGAAGTATCTCTTTATATTTCCTATTGACTTTCAACGACATGAGAGATATTATACTGGTATCTATTTAGTATTGCTATATAGTAACGCAATTTAAAGAGGAAACAAAATGGAAAATAGATATGTACAGCAATTCAAAAAAGGATCTCTTGAAATGATTCTTCTCTGCCTGATCGCGAGAAAAGAAACCTACGGTTACGAAATCATAACGGAACTCAACACCGGCAGCGCCGCTGTTTTAGGTTATGCCAGGGAGGGAACCGTTTATCCCATCCTTTACCGGATGCAGGAATCTGGTCTCATCAAATGCCGAATAGCCCCTGCCACAGCTAATGGCGGCTGCAAAAAATATTACTCTCTGACTGAAAAAGGACGTGAGACCCTGCTGGAGCTACTCTCTTTTTGGGATGACTACACTGTATGTGTGAATGGTTTTATCCAAAAATGTGCATTGAAGGAGGCAAACATATGAAAAGCAAGGAATCAAACTATATACGGTTGTTTAAAAGAGAGCTTTGCCTGCCTTGCAGACAGAAAAATGAGATCCTGCGGGATCTGCGCGAATCTTTTTCATCAGCAGAGGAAAATGGAGAAGAAGCAAAAAGTGTAGTGGAACGGCTGGGCCCTCCCGCGGAGCTGGCCCAAAGTATAGCCGAGCAGTTGGGAATCGATCTGGCAGCACGTAAAAGGAGAAATCGAGCTATAATCTTCGCTTGTCTGTCGATATTGTCGGCCATTTTTTTCATCCTATATGCAACCTCATATACCAACCGGATTCCTGAGGACGCTATCGGTTTCGCTGAAGCCTCCACACAAATTGCCCTAGAAAATGCCTTTGATATTTCACCGGTTTTCTTTTGGATTGGCTGTATATTTCTTTTTCTGGCTATAGTTTGTTTATGCTGGCTCTTTAAAATGAGCAGAAGGAGAATACTGCGATGAAAAAAGCCATACTCATATTGCCCATCCTGGTTCTCGCGATTCTGACTCTTTCGGGCTGCAATGACACAGAAACCAAACTTATCGATACATTTACTTGGCAGATGACCACTATACAAAATGGGAAAGACGGTTCCGCCGTAGCCTGTGCGCCTGAGCTGGCTGAGATACACGAAGGGGCCAAACCCCTTCGTTTGACATGCAAAGCGAAAAATGGGAATCTAACTATTACGGATTCCACCCAAACTATTTCCTATACGGGAGAATATTCACTGAAACAGGTGGAATCCGGGGAAACAATATACAATATTTCCATTGAAGGAAATGAAGGTTATGGGGTCACCAGTATGACCACATATCACGACGGCGGCCAAAATCCTACATTCATAATTTGTATAGAGCCTTATACCATAAATTTTGAATCAGGAGATAAATAGGAGTCAAAAAGACCGGATGAAGGCCGTATAAGCCTTCATCCGGTCTTTTACCGAAAAATATTCTGTTAGCTTCCCATAACCATATGACTATCGCAAAACCATCTGCAGTTTCTTGAGAATAATTGTGATTTTGCCTCACATTTTTTCTGAATCTTTCTCTTTTTTGCCCGGTTCATAATGAGTAAAGAAATAGGAAACTACCGCACCCACTATTAACAAAAGAATCGCCACCCAGCTTTGTGCCGTGCCAAATGCAAACCCGGATTTCATATATACTGAGGCCAGTGAACCGATCACCAGGCCCAAAATTGCCGCATAGGTTGCCTGCGGCCACTTGTGCAGGCAAATATCCACTACCTTGGCGCCAAAAAGAAGCCCCAGCACTATACCCACACCCACAGGCAAAAGGAACAGGATGTTCAGGGAACTGACAGCGTTTACGACGGAATCATAGGTGCCAAAGATGACCATCATCATGGAACCACTTATGCCAGGCAGAATCATACAAACAGCGGCCAGCATTCCCACGCCGGCATATTTCAACATACCAGGAAAATCCAGAGAAGTTACCACTTGAGAAGATTCTCCCTGCCGGGCGGAAACAACGGCCAGAACAGCCATGATCGCCAGAGTAATCAGGCAACAAACCACAGAAACCGGTTTAATGCCGCCAGAAGTGGAACGATTGAAAAGCATCGGGACAATCCCGATAATTAAGCCGATAAATAAAAAATTCACCGCCATGGGATAATTGGCCAGCAAAAACTTAATCAAATGGCTGAAAGCAAAGATGCCCACACCCATCCCCAAAACCACAGGCACCAAAAACTGGATGCTTTTTTTGAACTCTTTTTTCAGGTGGCTGATAGAACCGATCAATTGATCATAAATATTCAGAAGAACCGCCAGCGTTCCACCGCTGACGCCCGGAATAATCTCCGCGATCCCAATGACAATACCGTTAGCGAGGTTTCGGATAAAATGAAGCATATTTTGATTCCTTTCTGTTTGAAATGTCAGCGTGCTGCAGGCCGCAACCCCTCTGTTAACTCCCGGATCACCTGAGAGGCCAAAATCAGCCCTGCAACCGATGGAACAAAGGCCACACTGCCAGGAGTGCTCCGCTTCTGAGAATCTGCTTCTAATTCCGCATTTTCTTCCCGCGGGACAGGCTCTTCCGTAGAATATACCACTTTCATCGAAGGAATTCCTCGCTTCCGCAGTTCCCTGCGCATAACCCGGCATAGGGGACATACGGAAGTCTCATAAATATCCGCTACCCGAAATCGGGTGGGATCCAACTTGTTACCGGCCCCCATGCTGCTGATAACAGGGATTCCTCTGCGAAAACCCTCTTCCGCAAGATACAGCTTGGCGGAGACCGTGTCGATGGCATCCACAATATAATCGCAGGAATCTAGATAAGGCATCTCGACCCCTGGGAGTATAAAGTCCGGATGTACTTCCACCTTAATCTCAGGATGGATACGGGCGATATGCTCCTGCATAACATCCGTTTTGCGCTTCCCTACAGTAGTATGGTCTGCAATCAGCTGGCGATTGATATTAGTCAGGCTGACAGTATCCGCATCCACCAGCACGAAGGAACCGATTCCCGTGCGTGCCAGAGCATCCACTGCATGGCCACCTACGCCCCCCAGGCCAAAAACAACCACCCGGCTGTGCCAAAGTTTTTCCATAGCCCGCCTGCCCAGCAAAAGCCTAGAGCGGGAAAACTCATCGAGCATATACTTTCTTCCCTTGCTGTTCTTTTCTTAGCACCGCTGCCTTACCCCCCACCTCACATGCTATTCACAGGAAAACATATTGAAGCAGGTGATAAGCTTTGATATTTTCTTTCCAAATGTAGTACTATCCGGCAGCAGACTGGCAGAAGAATGTTCAACCAAAAAACGCATGATTTTCTCATGCAGTTGAACAAATCAATTTATAGTATACTACAGCAAAGAGAGGAAAACAATTTTTTCCTTTCCCAATAGCAAATTGTTTACAATTCCCATGGAAAAATGCTATACTGGATTCAATATAATCGTATCCAGCGATACGGAGTGGGAGGAATCGCATTTGTACTATTTGGGCATCGATTTAGGCGGCACTAATATAGCCGCCGGCATTACAGATGATTCGTTTGCCATCATAGCCCGAGCAAACCGGAAAACCAAGGTTCCCTGTGAACCTCTCGAGCTTGTTGAAGATTTGGCGCAAACGGCTTTGGAAGCCCTGGCAAACGCTCATCTTTCTCTTAATGATGTTCCGTGGATCGGTATTGGCTGCCCCGGAACAGTCAACCGGCAAACAGGAATAGTGGAATATGCCAACAACCTGTATCTGGAGAATTTTCCTCTGAAAGGACTCCTCACGAACCGCCTGCAAAAAGAAGTCATCATAGAAAACGACGCCAACGCTGCTGCTTATGGAGAATATAAGGCCGGCGCTCTGCGGGGAGCCGACAATGCTGTGGCCATCACTTTGGGGACGGGCGTAGGAAGCGGTATCATCCTGAACGGCTCCGTTTATTCCGGATCCAATTTTGCAGGAGGCGAAATGGGTCACACCGTTATTGCATATAACGGTCGTCTCTGCACCTGCGGCCGACGTGGTTGCTGGGAAGCGTATTCTTCCGCCACAGGGCTTATTCAAACCACCCGCCTTCATATGCTTCTGGAGGATCCTGCCAGAAAAAGCCGCATGTGGAGTATGGTAAACGGCAATTTAGAGCAGATATCGGGGCGGACGGCCTTTGATGCCATGCGGGAAGGCGATTCTCTGGCTTCGCAGGTAGTAGACGAATATATCTCGTATCTGGCCTGCGGTATTGTTAACTGTATCAATATCTTCCAGCCCGACATTCTCTGCATCGGCGGGGGGATCAGCAACGAAAAGGAAACACTTCTCACTCCTCTGCGGGAACAGGTGGAAAAACAAAGCTACAACAGCACCAACTGCGCCAAACGCACAAAGATTTGTCGGGCGGAGTTGGGCAATGACGCCGGTATCATCGGCGCCGCGCTGCTGGGAATATAAAACGAATTTAGGGAGGCAAGAAAATGAGTCTTGAAGTAAAGACATTCGGAACACTGCAGGATGGTTCCGAGGTAAAGCTCTACACACTGCAAAATGAAAAGGGCATGTCTATGGAGGTTATTCCCTATGGTTGCCGCATCGTAAAGCTTTGGGTTCCCGACCGGGAAGGAAACATGGGCGACGTTGTATTGGGACATGACGATCTGAAGCAATATACTAACGAAAAGGATTTTCTGGGCGCAGCTATAGGGCGGTTTGCCAACCGCATAGGGAATTCTTCCTTTGTTTTGGATGGCAAAACGTATACCCTTACCAATAATGAAGGTCCCAACACTCTGCATGGCGGTCCCACCGGCTTCTATGCCCGGTTGTGGAACGTTAAGGAAACAGACAGCTCCGATGCCTCTCCCTCCATTACCTTTGCATATACTAGTCCCGATGGCGAGGAGGGCTATCCCGGAACTCTAGAAGCCACTATACAATACACTCTCACACCGGATAACGAGCTTGTGATCAAGTACACCGCCGTTACAGATAAAGCCACTCCCGTCAATTTGACAAACCACAGCTATTTCAATCTGAGCGGCGATCACAGCAAGACGATTTTGGAAGAAGAATTGCAGGTCAGCGCCGATTCCTATACCGTAAACGGTCCAGGGCTGATTCCTGCGGGAGAAACCGCTCCTGTGGCAGGAACCGTATATGATTTCAATACAGCGAAACCTATCGGCCGGGATATGGATATACAAGATCCTCTCCTGAAGGATACAAAGGGATTTGATTTGAATTTCTGCCTGAAAGGAGAAGGGCTTCGTAAAGTAGCCGAAGCATATGACCCCTCTTCCGGCCGTTGCATGAACGTTTCTACTGATCTGCCTGGCATGCAGTTTTACAGCGGCAATTTTATGGGCGGCTGCGCAAAGGGCAAAAACGGTGTGACTCATCCGGATTACAGTGCTTTCTGCCTGGAAACACAGTTGTATCCCAACACGCCTAACTGCCCTAATTTTCCCAATTGTATCGTACGTCCCGGAGAAGTCTTTGAATCTACAACTATCTACGGCTTTAGTGTCCGCTGAAATTTTTCTTATAGCAGTATAGACGCATATACATAATATTTCTCTCCCCTTCCGCTATTGCGGAAGGGGAGTTTTCTTTTTGCCAACATATTCCCTCTATTCATTTTAAATTTTGGAAAATATCCTTTCTATCAACCGTATGAAAGCAACAATCAGAAAGAGCCGGAACGAATTGTTCCGGCTCTCCCTGTGTCGAAAAGTCTTGGAGACGAAATTGGATCCCAAGAATCCTATTTGGAAACCCTAAGAGGCGGAGCTTTTTATCGCTGCGGCCTGAGCCTTCCATCCCCTGAAGGGTAAACGCAAAGTTTTTTGTTTATCTGTTTATCTGCTTTAGACTTTTC
>CAJFPJ010000041.1 GCA_904399395.1 uncultured Clostridia bacterium
TCAATACATTTACTCTTATATTCATATGAATATCTCATATAAATATACCCTCCTTACTGCTTGTCCAGTAAAGAGGGTACATATCAACCAAATGGAAGCTCCCGGTTCCTTTGTTGTGTGTATGGCGATTGGATATTGGCAAATCAGATAATTCTTTTACGGCTGCCCCAGGAAAATTTCCAGCGGGCTCAGATCCAGCCCTGTGCAGTAGTGCCTGAGCACATGGAGCACCTTTCTGGCAATGATCTTCACACCGCCTTCTGAATCGCTTTCCACATTCAAGGGCATAATGGGGTCGTGGACGCTCAGCCGCAGCAGGAACCATCCGTCCCCCTCCTCTTTGGGGAAGGAAATGCGCATGCCCTCCCGGTTATCAGGCGCGATATCCCAATTTTCCCGGAGAGCATAGGCTTCCAGCTCCTTCAGAGCTCTTTCGCCGCATTCACGGAAGTTTTCCTCCAGAATAGGCAGACGCACTTCTGTGGCCTCTGCGGGCTCCTGCAGAGAGGAGAGAAGATCTTCCAGTGTTTTACCCTCCCGGCGGAGGACGGCCATTTTGATAATGATTTTTGTCACCAGATAGGCGCCGTCATCCAGAAAATAGTTTTCCCGCAGTGCTGCGTGGCCGGAGGTTTCGATGGCCAGGGGGCAGTTGACGCCCTCCTTATTCAGGCGGATAGCTTCGTTGATAACATTTTTATAGCCTCTCTTAAAGCGATGATGAACGCCGCCCAGTGTCTTCTCAATATAGAGCTTTAAGCCGCTGGATGTGATAGAGTCGGTTACGATGGTGCCTCCCTCGTTGCCCTCCAGGGCGATGGCGCTGGCAATGGCTACAAGGCGGTTGCGGTTGATTTCCTCGCCGCTCTGGTCCACTGCGCCGCCTCTGTCCACATCCGTGTCGAAGATAACGCCCATATCCGCCTTGGCGGCTACAGTTGCCCGGCAGACGGAGGCCATGGCATCGGCGTTCTCAGGGTTGGGAATATGGTTGGGGAAGCGGCCGTCGGGATCCAGAAACTGGCTGCCGGAAACGTCGGCTCCCAGGGGCTCCAGCACATCCTTTGCATAAAATCCGCCTGCGCCGTTGCCTGCATCCACCACAATATGGAAGCCTTTGAGCGGGTGCTCGTAATCCTCTGCATTTACACCCTTCTGGATCATCTCCCGAAGATGGGCGCTATACTGTTTCATGTAATCCACATGTTCCACTGTGCCCTTCCCGGCTTCGGGGGCTTTCCCCTCCTGGCAGAAGGTGAGGATCTGCTCAATATCCGGGGAATCCAGACCTCCGTCCCTGGTGAAAAACTTCAGGCCGTTCCGGTTGAAGGGGTGGTGGCTGGCCGTTACCTGAATGGAACCGTCGCATGCCAGATCCACAGTGGTCATGAACATGCTGGGGGTGGAAGCGAGCCCGCAGAAGAGAACGCGGACGCCCGCGCCTGTGAGAGCCCGGGTGACGGCTGCACAGATACGATCCGCGGATATGCGGGAATCGTGGCCAAGAGCTATCGTAAGGTCTGAAGGCTTCTTTCCTGTTTTTGCATTGAGCCACAGCACAAAACCGCCGGCCATTTTTTCGATGTTTTCATCCGTCAGGTTGATTTCCTGCCCGGCCACGCCTTCGCTGGCCACGCCGCGGATATCCGTGCCGCTTTTAAATTGTTTCCAGTAAGAATCCAGCATAATTTCTTCCTCCCGGTCAAAGATATAATGGAATGGGAACGGGGCGGAAAAGCCCCGCAGAATGAGCAATCTTTCTGTGTTTCATTATAGACGATGGAATCTTCTTTGTAAAGAATTAGAAGGCGGGAAACGGTGTTTTTTCAGGGGCCTGAGATGTGCCTGAAAACTGTTTTTGAGAGTTGGTGTTTTCTCCGGAAGCCGGGCACCGGCCCCACTTTTTAAATATTTCGGCGATTCCGGCGGGAAAGGGGAGCGTATGGGGATGCTGAAAACAGCAGAGGCAGCAGATGCTATTATCCTGCGGGATATCCGCAAGATATATGGAACAGGGGAGGGGCAGGTTCACGCCCTGGACGGTGTTTCCCTCACTATAAAGAGGGGGGAATTTGTGACTATTGCGGGCCAGAGCGGCTCGGGAAAATCTACTCTTATGAATATTCTGGGGTGTCTGGATACGCCCACTTCGGGGGATTATCAGCTATGGGGGATGAAAGTTTCTCATCTTCCGGAAAAAAGGCTTTCCCACATCCGCAACCGGGAAATCGGCTTTGTTTTCCAGGGGTTTAACCTGATACCCGGCCTTACTGCACGGGAGAACGTGGAGCTGCCTCTCCGCTACAGGGGGATGCGGCCTTCCCAGAGAAAAAAGCTGGCGGAGGAGGCTCTGGAACAGGTGGGGCTTTCCTCCCGGATGGAACACAAGCCCGGGCAGATGAGCGGCGGCCAGCAGCAGAGGGTAGCCATCGCAAGGGCTATTGCCGCCCGTCCGCCGGTAATTTTAGCGGATGAACCTACGGGAAATCTAGATACGGCCTCCGGCGAGTCGGTGATGGAGATTTTGAAAAAACTCCACGAGGAAGGCCGCACGGTGATCCTCATCACACACGATCCCCGCATCGCGGGAAGCGCCCGCCGGCTTGTGCGGATGCAGGACGGCAGGATCCTCTCTGAGGAAAACAGTGCGGAACTTACAGAATGATATAAGCAGAAAGGCCCCGGGGTTTATAGTCCCGAGGCCTTTTTTTCGTAAGGGACGGCTCTTTAAACGGTGGGGGGGTCCTTTTCTGCCTCCAGAAGCACATCCCGGCAAAGGAGGATGAGATCTTCCATGGTGCAGAGTTCCCCGGCACGTTTTCGGAAAGCGGCGGCTCCCCGCATACCTTTCAAATACCAGGCCACATGCTTGCGAGCCTCCCGCATGGCGAACTTTTCCGTTTTCAGCTGGCAGCTTCTCTCAATATGCTGGGTCATGACCAGAAGGCGCTCGTGGATGCTGGGAGGGGGCAGAAGGCAGCATTCATCCCGGAGATAGGCGTTGATCTGCTGGAAAACCCAGGGGTTCCCCAGAGCTCCCCTCCCGACCATCAGTCCGTCGCATCCTGTTTCGGCAAGGCACCGGGCTGCAGAGGCTGCGTCCGTTATGTCTCCATTTGCGATTACGGGGATGGAAACGGCCTCCTTTACCTGGCGGATGATGTCCCAGTCCGCAGGTGGGCCGTACATTTCCGCCCTTGTTCTGCCGTGGACGGTGATAGCGTCCGCTCCGGCGGCTTCGCAGATTTGCGCCACCTCCACAGCATTGACAGAGGAGGCATCCCACCCCTTGCGTATTTTTACTGTCACAGGTACGGGGACGGCTTTTTTCACGGCAGCTACGATCTCCCCGCATAGGGAGGGATTTTTCATCAGGGCGCTGCCGCTGCCAGTGTTGCTCACTTTGGGCGCAGGGCAGCCCATATTGATGTCGATGATATCCGGAGCAAATTCCATGCATTTGCGGGCGGCAAGGGCCATGGTCTCCGGTTCGCTGCCGAAAATCTGGATGCCAGCGGGCCTTTCAGCGTCTGAAAGGGCCATGAGCTCCCGGGATTTGCGGTCCTGAAACTGCAGGGCCTTGGAGCTGACCATTTCCGTAATCACATAGGAAGCCCCGAAGCGGACACAAAGCTCCCGGAAAGCCTGATCCGTCACGCCGGCCATAGGCGCGAGAAAGACTTTTCCGGGGAGTGTGACGTTACCGATTTTCATATAAATTCTCCATATTCTTTTGAATTTTGCCGGGAAAATCCTCTGAGGCATTTCTTGAGGCAGCCGGCGGTTCTGTGCTATACTTTTTGCGGGCGGCTTAGCCGCCTGCATGGAGGGGTAGAGGCTTTTCGCCTTTCCCCTAGAACACGGTGTATACTGTATAGTATCATACAACAGAAAAGGAGCGATTTCAAATGGACGGAGCCTGTGAATATAAGCTCATAAAGACCTTCATGGTGACGGAGGAAAAGCTGGCCACCAGCGTGGGGAGCGGCAGCGTGGAGGTGTTGGCAACACCCATGGTGGCTGCCATGATGGAAAACACGGCGGCGGCCCTGGCTCAGCAGGAATTGGATGCGGCTGGGGAGACAGATTGCACCACCGTGGGAACCGCCCTTTCCATGACCCACGACGCTCCTTCTCCTGTGGGAGCAGTTGTCACGGTTACGGCTGTTCTGGAAAAACGGGAGGGCAGAAAGTTCTCCTTTTCTTTGGAGGCTTCCGATAACGCGGGGTCCATCGCAAAGGGTACGCATCAACGCGTTTCCGTCCGGAAGGCCACCTTTGCGGATAAGGCCCGTGCCCGTCTGGCAGAAAATAAGTGAGGTAGCTTATGGAACATATAGCGGAGAAGATGATTCATAGCGGCGGGGCAGTGTATGACGCAGTCCTGTTTGATCTGGACGGCACCCTCACAGAATCCCATCCGGGGATCCTGAGCTGCGTGAAGCTGGCTCTTCAGGAAATGGGAAAACCGATCCCCAGGCCTGAGCAGCTTCGAAAATTCATAGGTCCCCCTTTGGCGTATAGCTTCACCCAATTCTGTGGTATGACTATGAAAGAGGCGGAGGAAGGCATTGAACGCTACCGCTTGCATTATAACCGGGAGGGAATTTTTGAATGCTCTGTTTACGAGGGCATATTCCCCCTTCTGGAAGAATTGAAGGCCCGGGGCGTAAAGCTGGCCGTGGCCACGGCAAAGCCGGGGAGTATGGCCAGGCGCGTGTTGGAGCATTTTGGCCTTTTTGCCTATATGGATTGCCTTTCTGCCAACCAGGAGGACGAAAAGGGAACCGGCAAGGTGCAGCTGATCGAAGCGGCTCTGCAGGAGCTGAGGGTTCCCAGGGAGAGGGCCGTCATGATAGGGGATACCCGTTTTGACTGCGAGGGAGCACAGCTGGCCGGAACAGATTTCATAGGCGCCCTTTACGGTTACGGTGGAGAAGAAGAACTGAAAAAGGCTGGGGCGGTAAAGCTGGCGGTGTCCCCGGATGATCTTAGAAAATTTCTGCTTCCATAGGCTTTGCAGAGAGGTGCAGGATGCAGGGCGCAGGGCAGTACCCCACCTTGACAAAATCCGGCTTTTTCGATATGCTGTAACTGTGGCTGAAAGGCACACAGGCGACTGGGGTCAAAAGGTCTTTAGCCGCGAAAAGAATTTCAAAAGGGGAGCTGGGTAAACCCGGCTGAGAGAAGGCGGCGCGCCTTTAAGAGAGCGCAGACGCCTGAAACCCGTAACCTGATCCGGATAATGCCGGCGTAGGTGGATATCGTGAAAACGAACGCTCTGCGCACGGTCGCGGAGCGTTTTTTGCGCGCTGCACCGTTTGCCGCCTGCTTTCTTTTCTTTAAATCCCCAGCCGGATGTTGAATGCTGAATGTTGAGCGCCAAACACTGAACGACGCATGTTACACATCACGCTCAGAAGGGCGGGCGGATTGCCGGGTCGTAATGATAAGCAGGAGGGTAAAACAATGCAGGTAAAACGAAATAACACGGTGATATTGGTGGAATGTGCCCTTTTAATGGCGCTTTCCATCGTATTGAGTATGATTAAGGTATGGGAGATGCCTCAGGGCGGAGCTGTTACGGCGGCGGGAATGGTGCCTGTTGCTATGATAGCCCTTCGTCATGGGACAAAATGGGGTCTGGGGGCTGGTTTTGCCTATAGCCTTGTGCAGATGCTTATAGGATTTGTTCCGCCCCCGGCAAATGACTTTTTCTCATTTCTCCTAGTGATCCTGCTGGATTACGTTCTTGCCTTCACCTGCCTGGGGCTTTCCTATTGTATCGGATCTCCCTTTAAAAAACACCGTTCCCTTTCTGTAGGGGTTGGGGTTTTCGGCGTCTGTATGCTGCGGTATCTTTGCAGCTTCCTTTCCGGGATTCTGATTTGGGGCGCCTATGCGCCGGAGAATATGCCCGTGTGGTTGTATTCCCTCACCTACAACGGTTCTTATATGATTCCGGAGGCTATTCTTTCCACAGTGGTGGCAATCATCCTTGTTAAAACGCTGGATGTGGTGTTCCCTGCAGAAAAGAGCCCTGTAAAGGGAGTTTAGGCCTGATTCGGGTTTTACGGTAAAGCAGAAAAAGAAAGTAAAAGCTTCTCTTCCTGCATTTTACTCTTGACAGCGGGCCGATCCCGGGGTATGATTAGGATTAATATAAGAGAATAGAGTAAAAGCTTTGAAGGGGAATAGTATGTGTTTGCCGGAAGCGAAGAGAAAAGGCGGTAGGTGTAAGCCTTTGTGAGGGCGGCGCGGAACTGGCCCATGAGCTTTGGATGGAGAACGGTTACGGCGTGTGAAAATGCCGGGCTTAGTAGGCTCCAACGGTTTTCCCCCGTTACAGGGAAGCGGAGTGAAATCTTCCGGCGTTGAGGCGCGGGAGTTTTTTTCCGGCAGAGTGCGGAATCCTTCTGCTGGCAAAGGGGATTCTGAATACAGGTGGTACCACGGACTTTTAACGGTTCGTCCTGAGCAGAACGCTTAGGGCGGGCCGTTTTTTACATTCTGGTAGAAGTCTGAGGAGCCCTTGAAGCGGAGAAAATAGAAAGTCACAGAGAGCTTTGATCTCTCAAAATACAGCAGGCCGGTTTGCCGGCCCGGAAGAAAGGAAGGATCGTATGATCAGCGGAGCAGAAATTATGGTCAAATGCCTGGAGAAAGAGGGCGTTTCCGTAACCTTTGGATATCCCGGCGCGGCGATCTGCCCTTTTTATGATTATCTCTACAAGTCGCAGATCCGGCATGTTCTGGTGCGTTCTGAGCAGAATGCCGCCCATGCGGCCAGCGGGTATGCCCGCTCCGCATGTAAGCCGGGCGTATGCATTGCCACCTCCGGCCCTGGGGCCACTAATTTGATCACCGGCATCGCTACCGCTTATATGGATAGCATCCCTATGGTGGCCATTACCGGCCAGGTGAATTCCGAACTTCTGGGCAGAGATGTGTTCCAGGAGGCGGATATTACCGGTGCCTGTGAGCCTTTTACAAAGCATTCCTATCTTGTAAAAGATCCGGCGGAGCTGCCTCGGGTGTTCAAGGAAGCTTTTCATATCGCCTCTACCGGAAGGCCGGGGCCTGTTCTCATTGACGTTCCTATGGATGTGCAACAGTCCAAGGTGGCTAAGTTTACATATCCGGAAAAGGCAGAGATCGTGGGTTATAAACCCAGGACGGAAGGCCATGTGATGCAGATCAAGAAGGCTGTAAAGGCTATTGAAGAAGCCAAAAGGCCCATTCTCTGCTGCGGCGGTGGAGTGGTGCTGGCAAACGCCCGGGAGGAAATGGTGGAATTTGCCAGAAACAGCGGGATCCCTGTATGCGCCACCATGATGGGAATTGGCGTCATCCCTATGGATAGTCCCTATTATCTGGGGATGATTGGGATGCATGGCCGCACCAGCGCCAACCGTGCCATGCAGCAGGCGGATCTGGTGATCCTCTGCGGCGCTAGAGTGGGGGATAGGGCTGTTTCCGCTCCCCAGCAAATCGCTGAAAAAGCCAAAGTCATCCATATTGATGTGGATCCGGCAGAAATAGGAAAAAATATGGCAGTGGATATCCCTATCGTGGGCGATGTAAAGCTGGTGCTCCAGAAACTGGCGTCCCAAGTGAAAAATACCGTGCCCAAGGAATGGCTGGAGCAGGTCTTTGGCTTTAAGAGAACCTATCCTGCCAGAGGAGAAGCCAGGGAGGACGCTGTGGAACCCCGGGTATTTATCCGGGATCTTTCCTCCATGATGGAAGAGGATGCTATTTTGGTGGCGGACGTTGGTCAGAATCAGATCTGGTGCGCCCGAAATTTCAATGTGAAAGAGGGCAGGTTTCTCACCTCCGGTGGGTTGGGAACCATGGGATATTCTATCCCGGCGGCCATGGGTGCAAAGATTGCGAAGCCCCACCGTCAGGTGGTGGCTGTCTGCGGGGATGGCTCCTTCCAGATGAGTATGTGCGAATTGGGAACCATCTGCCAGCACAAGGTGCCTGTGAAAATTATTGTGATGGAAAACGGCCGCCTCGGTATGGTTCGTGAAGTGCAAGACCGTCTTTATGAGGGGAGGCACATGGCCACTATTTTGGATGGCGATCCGGATTTTGTGGCTTTGGCCAAGGCCTATGGCATCCGTTCCGCCCGGGCGGAGAGCAATGCGGAGGCCCGCCGTTTGGCGGCCGAGATGTTGGAATGCCAAGAGCCTTATATTTTGGTATGCCGGGTAGATCCCGAAACACCCACCATTTGACGGAAAGGAGATTGGACGATGAAATATACGCTTTCTGTTCTTGTGGAAAACCAGCCCGGCGTCCTTTCTAAGGTTTCGGGCCTGTTTGCCCGCCGGGGCTTTAATATCGACAGCCTTGCCGTGGGTGTGACGGAAAATGCAGCCATTTCCCGGATGACGATTGTGGTCAACGGGGATGAATATATTGTGGAACAGGTGGAAAAGCAGCTCAATAAAGTGATCCCTGTTATTAAGGTCAAGGTGTTGCAGCCGGGGGCCTTTATCAGCGGAGAGCTGGCGCTTATCAAGGTGAGCTGCAGCCCCAAGCAGCGGGTGGAGATCGTGAATATTGCCGATCTGATGAATGCCCGTATTGTGGATGTGACTCCTACGAGCCTTACGCTCCAATCGGCTGATACGGCAGAGCGAACAGCCACCCTCATTGATCTTTTGCATCCCTATGGGATTAAGGAGATCTGTCGTACAGGGACCATCGCGCTGGAAAAGGGAGCCGACCCCACAAGAAAAAACTGAATTCGGGCCTTAACCCCGGTAAGGGGAACAGCCGGAAAATGCCATCCTAACTTCTTAAAAAGGAGTTTCGCGATAAAAATTTTGCCAACCGGCAAGGAGGAATTACAATGCCAAAAATCTATTACAATGCAGATTGTGACATCAATGTGCTCAAAGGGAAGACAGTTGCAATTATTGGTTACGGCAGCCAGGGCCATGCTCATGCTTTGAACCTGCATGACAGCGGCGTAAATGTAATCGTTGGCCTCTATGAGGGCAGCAAGAGCGCAGAAAAGGCCAGAAGCCACGGCTTGACCGTTATGACCGTGCCGGAGGCTACCAAGGCTGCGGATATTATTATGATCCTGATCCCCGATGAGCGCCAGGCTGATATGTATAAAAAGGATATCGAGCCTTACCTCACCGATGGCAAGGCTATTGCGTTTGCCCATGGCTTCAACATCCATTTCGGCCAGATCAAGCCCCCCGCCAATGTGGACGTATTCATGATCGCTCCCAAGGCCCCGGGCCATACTGTCCGCAGTGAATATGTAGAAGGCAAGGGAACTCCCGCTCTGGTGGCTGTGTATCAGGATGTTTCCGGCAAGTGTCTGGATATCGCCCTGGCTTACGGCGCCGGTATCGGTGCAGCTAGAGCAGCCCTGATGGAGACTACCTTCCGCATCGAAACCGAGACCGACCTCTTCGGTGAGCAGGCCGTTCTTTGCGGCGGCGTAACTGCCCTGATGAAGGCTGGCTTTGAAACTCTGGTGGAAGCAGGATACGCTCCTGAAAACGCCTATTTTGAGTGCATTCATGAGATGAAGCTGATCGTGGATCTCATCTATACCGGCGGCTTCAAGATGATGCGGTATTCCATCTCCGACACTGCCGAATTCGGCGATTATGAGACCGGCAAGCGCATCATTACAGAAGAGACCAAAAAGGAAATGAAGAAGGTTCTGGAAGAGATTCAGGATGGTACCTTCGCTTCTAAATGGATCGCTGAGAACAAGAACGGCCGCGCTCACTTTAACGCCTGCCGCCGCATTGCCGCCGAGCATGAGCTGGAGAAAGTGGGAGCAGAGCTGCGCAAAATGTACGCTTGGAACGACGACAAGTACGCCGAATAAGAACACACCCGTTTTCTGAGGATTTGTTTCATCAAAACATCGTTTTCCGCGGCAGGAAGGCGACTTAGGAAAAATGGCAGACGTTTTACGTCTGCCATTTTTCTATGTCCGCCGATGTTTGCTGTAACGCCGTGCTATCAAAATGCTGTGTATAAGGAGTTGGACAAATGGCAACTCTATTTCTGACTATTTTGAATTTTGCCTTTATAAAGTTCCCGATAACAACCCTTATAGGGGAACCTGACTGCCCCGACTGAAACAGAGGAGTGAACTATATAGGCAGTGGTTCTCCCCTTTTCTTTTGCTGCCGAAATGGAAGAGTTCTGTGTAAGCGCGAGCCGAAGTTTATGAAACGAACGGTATGCCAACGGAATAAAAACCGGCGCTGCAGAGAATTCGCTGCAACGCCGGTTTGAACGGTTCATACTATTTACCTATTTCGCCATATAAATGATGCCGATAGTCCCCGGCCCGCAGTGGACGGATACGGAGCATCCGGTCATGTTCACCTCTATATCCTCAAATTTCCGCAGGGAAAGGATTTTTTCCTTACAGGAATTCAGAATATCGTCCGGAACGTCGTAACAGGCGATATAGAGTTTGGAAAGATCAATTTCTTCATCGCCCCCCAGTTTATCCTGGATCATGCTGAGGGCTACGCTTTCCAATTTGCCGCGGTATTTTTTGGCTACGTCCATTTTTCCATCCTGCACTTCAATACAGGGCTTCAAGTTAAGCAAATTTGCCCCCAGTGCCTGAATACCCGTACAACGGCCGCCTTTGTGAAGATATTCCAGTGTGCTTATGACAAAAGAGGTGCGTACCTTTTCGCGCATGGCCAGAATCTGCTTTTCAATCTCAGCAGCAGAAAGGCCTTCGTCCCGCAGCTCAGCAGCCCGCACGGCCAAAATTCCCATGCCGCTGGATACATTGCGGGAATCGATGGGGTGCACATTGGGGAAATTCTCTGCAGCCATTTTTGCGATGTTGGGAGTGACGGTCATTTCAGCGCTGATGCTGAAATGCACTACGTCGTAACCTTCTTCTGTCCATTTGCGGTAAAAATCTTCATAATAGGCGGGAGTGGGAGCGCTGGTAGTTGGCAATTTTCCGGATTTTTTATAATACGCGAAGAGATCCGGGGTATGTACATCAATGCCATCGAGGCAGGCTTTATCCCCAAGGTTTACAGGCAGAGCAATCGTTTCAATATTATATTTTTGCAGCAGCCCACTGTTTAGGTCGCAGGTACTGTCTGCTACGATTTTTACCTTGTTCATTTTCCAAAAATCCTCCTTTAAGCTTCTTTTCTATCGTCCACCGTTTCCGGCAGTCCGGATTCATCGGCTATGTTTTAGACACACTAGAGTTCAGTTGTAAGCTTTTTTCAAGCGGAAAAAGTATCTCACTAGCAGAGAATGCATTCCCAGCGCCTAAAACAAATAAATTCATAGTGACTATGATGATTATACCATCTGCCAGAAGAAATTTCAATGAAATTACAAGATTGTTAACAGGATATTAGTTGTATTTCCTTCCCTGTTTGTGGTATGATGTAATAGCTTTTGAGCCTTTATGCTATAGCTGCCCGTTTCAGGGTGATTCCATATGATGTAAAACTGTGTGCTGCTCTGCCGTCTGGAATGGTGGGAGGGGCATCAGATTTCTATAAGGAGGCCGCGTGTATGATGCGCAGACAAAAGAGATCCGGCAGAAGGATGGCTGTTGCTTTCCTCTCCGTCATATTTGCATGTTCCGTTTTTGGGACGACGACTTTTACTTCTCAGGTGTTTGCTACCGATGTAGATAGTTCTACTCCCGGTTCCAGCGAAGGGGGGTCTTCCTCCTCTCAGGAGCCGCCTGTTTCCTCGGATAGTTCTTCTGAAGATTCATCGACAAGCTCTTCTGAGTCATCCACATCTTCTTCTGAATCGTCCACTTCTTCATCTGAAAGCTCTGATGTAAGTGGTTCAGAAGATCCAGAGCCACCTGTTGATCCAGAGCCAGAACCGGAACCAGAGCCTGAGCCTGAGCCTGAGCCAAAGCCTGAGCCTGAGCCCAGCTCGGATCCTCTTCCCAGCTGGCATCCGGAGGAAAGCAGACCCAGCGGAACCATAACCGATCCTCATGCAGGCGTGGATCCCACGATTTCCGCTCCGGAAAATGATGATCCAAGCGCGCTCTCTTCTCAGGATTGGAGCGAACTCCTTTCTTCCTCTTCCGGTGAAGAAACTTCTTCTGATGCCTCCTCTGAAGAATCCAGTTCTGAAGCGGGCGGCCTTATCAGCCGGAACGACAGCTCCTGGCTTCTGTTTGTGGGAATTCTTCTGATCATTTTGGGTGCAGGCGGCGTAGGCGGCTTTGTATATCTCCAGTTTATTCGCCCAAGAAAGGTGCATCATAATACGTTAGAGGATATTTCTCAGGGTGATACACAGTATATGGATATAGGTGATACTGGTGAAATCCCCACGGAATTTGAAGATATCTCCTCATATAGTACGGGAAAGCCAGCAGAAAAAGGGGACGTTCCCGGAAGCGAGAGTGATGTGAATGTGGATATATCCTCCGTTTCTCGCAGCGTTCCGGATCCAAAGGCTGCAAATCCTTATGGCCAGGCTATGCCTGTGGTGAAAAGAGCGCCCAGGGAAGGTGCGCAGGTTCCTCCTGCTCCGGAGGGATATGCGGATATCAATTCCAAGGCGGATGCAGCAAAACCGACGGTTCCCCGGTTGAATCAGGAGCAGGCCCGCAAGGCGGCTCAGGCACCAGCCAAGCCGAAAAGCGGAAATTCTTCCGATGATTTTGACTGGGATCAGTTCTTCAATCAGAAATAAACTTTCTTGAATAAATAAACGCTGCAATGAGAAGCGGGCACTTCGGATGGGTTTCTCCGGAGTGCCCGCTTTTTCATACTTTTTTATTATTTGTATACTTATCGAATACCAAAGAAAATCCAAGGAAATTCCTTTTGTATTTTCTTTTCCATGTATGGATTTTCTATTTATTCTTTATTTTACTCCAGGAAGCCCCGTTTCAAAGGAGATAGTATCTCCGTCGCAGGAAGCAAGAATAGTCCCCTGGGTATCGGTGCGGTACACAGAAACTTTGGATTTTTCGAGGCGCTTTATAATAGCACTATCGGGGTGGCCGTAGTCATTTCCAGCGCCGCAGGAAATCACGGCAGCGGAGGGAGAGACGGCCTTCAGAAATTTAGCAGAAGTGGAAGTTTCGCTGCCGTGGTGCCCGCATTTAAGTACGTCCGCCCGGACATCTGCTCCTGAAGAAAGGATTTCCTTTTCCACTTGTGTTTCTGCATCCCCTGTGAAAAGGAAGCTCCGGTTTTTATAGCAAAGTCGGCTAACGATGGAATAGTTGTTGAGATCGTCATATGTATCCGATAGGGGAGCGAGGCTTTTTAATGTAAGCCCCTCTTCTTCATAAAGGGTCATGCCGCCTTTTACGGCAGAGATCTTTATTCCCTTTTCAGAAAGGGCTTCCAGCATGGCCTCGTATACTCTGGTAGTGGGCGTCTGTGTATCTGCTGTTCTGGGCATATAAAATGTGCCGACGGGGAAGGCCTTGATCACTTCGGCCATGCCGCCGATGTGGTCCGCATGGGGATGGGTGGCGATCACGGCTTCCAGCTCCTGCACCTCTCGAGCCTTCAGCCATTGCACTAATTCTTCACCGGTGGCGGCCTCGCCTGCGTCGATCAGGATGTTTTTCCCCTGGGGCGTCTGGATGAGCTGGCAGTCCGCCTGGCCGATATCCGCATACCAAACGCGGAGGGTTCCTTCTCCTCCCAAAGAGGAGGAAGTTCCGGCAGGAACGGCGTTTTGACCTGGAATTCCATAGGTTTCCAGAGACCAGGCGAAAAATGCCACGATTAACAGGGCCAAAAAGGACCATATTGTCCTTTTCTGCGCCTTAGCAGAAAGTTTTCTTTTTCGTTTGCGGGCTGCCATATGCGATTTCCTCCATTTTCTGTCTGCGTGAGTATGAGTATATTGCCTCCAAGCGTGCAGTATCAGTAAGATGAACGGTACTAATCCGGCTGCTTCAAAGGGCGAGAGGTCTTTTGATTTTAGAGGGCCATTTTCTGTGTGGAAATTGCACACTCAGATGGGAAAAAGAAAAAGCATCTTTTATACCGCCAAGACAGCGGAAAGATGCTTTATGCCGGGCGGATATGTTCCGGCTCGGCAGCGTTCAGATGTATTCCTATCGCTTATGTGGCTTATGGGCGTTTTAGAGGGCGGCACAAAATCCGATCGGTCGTCTTTACGAATCCTTTTTGCCGAAAAGATTGAAGCGGAATAGATTGGTTTCATCCTCCGGATCTTCACATTCCACGAAAGCTTCGGCGATCTTTCCGCCTTCAATCAGCTGAGTGAGCCCTACAAGCTGACAGAGCTTGCTTTTCAGGTTAAGCCGGTCGCCCTCCCGGGTGACAAGATAGACGGGGCCCCTGCAGGCTTCCAGTTCCCGTAAGAATTCTGGGACATTTACATCGTGCAGTTCAATCAGGGCCATCGCGATTCCTCCTTTTCAGCTGGGATATAATCATTTTAAGTGCCTGAGACACTCACATGTATTATAGCATGTGCAGGCTGGATGTCAACAAATCCCAGAAGGTGATATTCAACAAAATATTGTGTTTCGATTTTCTGGGGTATGGTTTTACAGAGAAATTTCACCCGTATATGGGTGCGCGGATGCACAGGATGTATGTTCCCTAAAAGTAAATTTCCCTGCAGAGTACAACCCGGCTAATCTTTTTGAGAAGCAAAGAGTACCTAGGCACCTCTATGGAAAGCGCCTGCATTCCACTGGCCAGGGGTCGCATGCAAACATTATTTTTTGCGGGCTTTGATAAGCAGAAAGTTTGGTTTATGCATCTCCTTATGCAAAGAGGGCAGGCGGGAAAAAGCTTCTTTTGGAGGAAGCGGCTCCCTCATTTCCTCTATTTGGAAGCCGGCTTTGCACAGGCTGTTTACAATGTTGGAAAAGGTGCGGTGATATTTTAGTATCCCATCCACCATCCAGGAAACGCAACGCTTGCCTGGCTGGGCGTAATCCGTTAGCACATAACCTTCTGTTTCTCCGGAAGCGCTTCGCAGCCATCGAACTCCTTCCTTTGGAGCAGTAGTCAGTGGGTGTTCCTGTGAAAAGAGAAAGAGGCCGCCTTCTGTGAGGAGGGAATATATGTCCCGGGCAAGTTTTTCGAAATCCTCCACGTAGTGAATGGCAAGGGAACTGACTATTATATCAAAGCGTTCCGGCATCAGGGCGGATATATCCTCCATGGGCATATGCAGGTAGCGGATAGACTCCCCAGTGTTTTCCTGCTGCGCCACAGCGAGCATTTTTTCAGAGATATCCGTTCCGGTTACGGAGCGGGCGCCCATTTTAGAGAAGGCAAGACAGTTTTCCCCATATCCGCAGCCAAGATCCAGAATGCGTTTTCCCTTTATTTCTCCCAGCATGGAGAAAAGGGCGGGCTTTTCCGTAAGATTGTTGGCGCAGTCCGGGTTTTCCCGCAGAGTGCGGTAGCCTTCAAAAAATTTTTCATTATCAAATATGTTTTGCTTGGACATGCTTTATTCCCCCTTTTTGGTTTGGGTATAGGTATCAGCTCCCTGTGCTGCGGTAATGCCGCACACCAAAACGCCACATCAGAAGGGAAAGGCACAGAAACATAAGGCCCGCAGGCAGTGCAAGAGCTCCTTTCCACAAGGGTTCGCCCCACCCGCAGAGAACGGAGGCAGGGTAATAGCTCACCACCAGAATAGGGATGAGAAACGTAAACATGGTTTTCAGCGGCCGGGGCATATAGGGCATGGGGCAGCGGGTAACCTGGTAGCCTGCGTTTGTAAAGATATAGATCCAATCCAGCCCCTTGATGGAAAAGAAAGCTATGCCGGAGGTCAGGATAAAGACCCCCATATAGAGCAGCATGCCCCCGGCAAGGGTATAGATAAGAAAGAGAATTCGAAGGAGGTTCATATGGATCTGAAGTCTCCAGAGGCACCAGGCTATGGCAGCCAGCCCGCTTACCACCCGGGCCGCTCTGTGGATGTGAAAAACGGATCCCATTACCTGCACTACCGTAGAGCGGGGTCTTAGCAGCACCCGGTCGAATTCCCCGCCCTGGACCATTTTCCAGGGAAAAGAGTCGAAGCCACGGCAGAAGGTCTCCGCCAAGCCGAAGGCGGTTACGGCCATGGAATACATGAGAAGGATCCGTTCCATGCTCCATTCCCCTATGGAACCGAAGCGGGAAAACATAAAGATCGTGCTGATGGGATCGGTTACCACCACCAGGAATACCTGGGGGATCGTCATCCACCAGCCCTTATATTGGACCCCGGAAAGAAACTGTAGGCGGATATAGCGGAAGTAGAGAAAAAAGCCATTCATAGGCTTTTCCCGGTCAGAAGGCGACCTTGCTGTGCGGGGCGATACTTTCATCTGTGTTCCTCCTTTTAGAGTTAGGGTTTTACGCAAGAGGGTGGGGGGGATTGCATGAGCCTAAGCCCTTGCGGGAGACACCCCTATCCGCCTTGTACCACTACGGTTTTCAGGCGGCGCTTCATTAGGAATTTTCCCCACAGGAGAAAGATGAGACTCCAAAACAAAGGCAGGCCCAGACCCAGCCATGCCTTTGAAAGAGGCATAGTTCCCAGATACAGGCGCATAGGGAGATCGGTGTAGCCCGCAAAGGGTTGCAAAAGAAGGAAGGGCTGCAGAAAATCCGGCCAGAGCTGCAGGGGGAGATATGTCCCACCCAGCACCATGGCGATGAGAAGAATCATATAACAGGGGCCGTTTCCCCAGGGCACATTCAGGCGGATGACGCACATGAAGGTGGAAAAGGAGAAGCACAGGAACCAGGCCCCCAGGCACCCCAGGAGAAAGCAGAAAAAAGCTCCCGGGGAGGCAGGGCCGGAAAGGCGCAGGGCAGGCGGCATGAGAAGACCGGTCAGAATCACCGGCACCCCCCTCCAGAGGAGGGGAGAGGCCGCTCGAGCCGCATTCTGAGCCGCCCACAGGCTGTGGAGATCCATGGGCCGGCAGAGCTCGATGCCCACGTCTCCGCTGTTGATTTTTTTCTGAATGTCCGGGTTGATGCCGCTGGGCTGCATGAGAAACAAAAACTGCCCCAGCCAGGTGTAGCTGATCACCTGAGAAAGGCTCATGCCGTTGGAAACACCGGGCATGGAGGCTTTATCCGCATAGGTGAAGAAAACCGTGTAGACCGTGATTTCGATCAGAGCCCAGAATATGCTGGTGGCAGCCCCTGCCAGGCCTGCAGCCCTGTATTGGATGGCTTCCAGCAGCTGGATGCGGAAAATGGCGGGATAAGCCCTCCAGGTTTTCCGGTTTTTGCCGCAGGAAGAAGAATCCTTTTTCTTGGGAAGCTTGGTCCTGCTTTTGCGGGAGAGGCTTTCAGAGAAATTTTCAGCGGTTTTTTCCCCACCGGGAAGGGGCGGAGCTTTTTCTTTTCCGGCAGCCTCCTCAGGGAGCTTTTTTTGTGTGCTCATGGGTTTCCTCCTTTCAGGAAAGATCCAGTGATTGATACATGGAAGCCACCATTTCGTCCACGCTCTGTTCCTCCACCACAATATCCTGCAGGGGAAGAAGCTCCGCCAGGGCGGCGATCAGCCGGTGGGCGGGTGTCTCCCGGGAGTCGAAGACGGCGGTGCAGATTTTTCCTTCCAGTTTCCAGCGGAGAATGCCCTCCGGCGGATTTTCCGGCAGACAGGCAGGGCTCTGCAGGGTAGCCCGGATACGATGGAGCGGGGCGTAAGTCTTCTTCAGCTCCTGCAGGGTGCCGTCGTAGAGCAGGCGGCCGTGGCCGATGGTCATCACCCGGGTGCAGAGAGCGTCGATATCGTCCATATCATGGGTGGTGAGGATCATGGTCACGCCGTTTTTCCGATTCTCTTCCTTGAGAAAATCCCGCAGAGCCAGCTTTGAGACGGCGTCCAGCCCGATGGTGGGCTCGTCCAGAAACAGAATCCGGGGGCTGTGCAGCAAAGCTGCAGCCGCTTCACAGCGCATTCTCTGGCCCAGGGAAAGCTGCCGGACAGGCACAGAAAGCAGGGGAGCCAGTTCCAGGGCCTTGCTCAATTCCCGGAGCCTTTCCGTGTAGCGGGCTCGTGGAATTCCGTAAATGTCCCGCAGAAGCTCAAAGGAATCCCTGGCGGGCACATCCCACCAAAGCTGGCTTCTCTGGCCGAATACCACCCCGATGTTGGCCACGTGGGCGGTGCGCTCCTTCCAAGGAGTGCGGCCCAGGATGGAACAATTCCCTTCCTCCGGCGTCAGGATGCCGCTCATGACCTTCACAGTGGTGGATTTTCCCGCTCCATTGGGGCCGATATAGCCCACCAGCTCTCCTTCCTCAATGGTGAAGCTGATGTGTTTGAGAGCTTCCACTGTGCGCTTTTCTCTGTGAAATAAGCTCTTGAAAGCAGAGTGTTTTCCTTTGGGCCGTTGAGAGATGGTAAAGCGCTTAGAGATATCCTCCAGCTGGATTTGATGCATAATGTGTTTTCCCTCCTTTATAGGAAAAGCAGTGCCTGCCCTTCCTGCGATCTGTGGTATATTGTACGATCGTACGATGGATGTTTGGAATACTCTCAGTATACCGGATGGCAAAGAATCTGTAAAAAGGGAAAACAGGCGCCCTGCGTCCTTTTTTATAAGGCATACAGCGATCGGAGGCTTTTTCGCTTTTTTTCAAATTAATACTTGACAAATGGAGGTTTTTTCCCTATGCTATATACATAATCGATGTGAAATATACACCGGTCTTCTATATTGTTACCTTTTTGAGGAAAATCGTAATAGGAAAATATGAAACCACAGCCTATTGATTGGGGCTGTGGTTCTTTTTATGCGTTATGCGGCGGTAAAAAAGAGGAGGGCCGGTACGAAGACCGAGCCCTCCTTTTTATATGCCTTTAAGCTTTAATTTGTAATATCCCGTATGGTATCCATCACACTCCTCTTGCACATTCTGGAGATAATGATTTTACCGGAGATATACTGAATCAAAATAAGGAGCACGAACACTATGACTGCCGCCGGAAGCACATGGGTGAAATAAATATCCGAGGTTTCCACTGTCTTCCAGCCTTCCTAATAGAACAAAAGCAAACTATATCATTTTACCTTATATTGAATATAGTAATCTAAAGATACAATTTTTTGATAATTGTCTAGATTGGAAATATAAAAACTATATCAATACTATTCTATAAAAATATGCCCTAGCAGTTTAATCTATGGAGTAGATCCTCCCTCTTCCCTTTTTCCTTTTCATGGAGTATACTGGAACCATCTTGGAAAAGCCGCGTACTTTGGCGGCTTACCTGATATGAATACTGGTCATAGAAGGAGGTTTTTGTATTGAGTGCGAGCAAAACACCGGTAAACGGAGAGTGTATGGAGAAGATTTCCCAGTGGATCGACGACCACAGGGAACAGATCACGGCAGATATTTTGCGGCTGGTGAAGATCATCAGCGTTTCAGACCCCCATTCGGAGGTAAAGCCCTTTGGGAAGCCCTGCCGGGAGGTTCTGGAGGAAATGATGAAAATCGGCCGGGAACACGGCTTTCAGACGGAAAACTATGACTACTACTGCGGTAGCATGTGGCGGGAGAAAAGCGGGGGGCCCGTGGAAGAGAGCATTGGTTTCTGGGGCCATTTGGACGTCGTCCCTCTGGGGGACAACTGGCAGTTTTCTCCTTATGAGCCTTTTGAAAAGGATGGCTATATCGTAGGCCGGGGTTCCCAGGATAACAAGGGCCCCACCATTGGCACCATGTACTGCATCCAGTGCTTGGATGAGCTGGGCATCGAGCTGAAGCACCCCCTGCGCATGTTCTTCGGCTGCGATGAGGAGCGGGGCATGACGGATATGGAGTATTACGCCGAAAACTATCCCTGCCCGAAGATGTCCATCATAGCAGATTGCGGCTTCCCTGTCTGCTATGGGGAAAAGGGAATTATCGAGACCAATCTGGTTTCCGATGAACCTCTGAGCGGGGATGTCCTCTCTCTTTCCGGCGGAGTAGCCAGCAATATGGTTCCGGATTTTGCAGAAATCGTGCTGAAAAAGACGGATCGGGTGAAAGGCGCACTGGAGCTTCTTCCCAAGGAGATTGTGATGGAGGAGAAGGAAGATTCCTATAGGCTCACAGCCAGGGGGATTTCCCGGCATACGGCTTTCCCGGATGGGGGCGTCAGCGCCATTGCGCGGCTTGCCAAGGGACTTTTGTATGCAGGAGCCCTTTCGGATGAGGACGCGGAAAAATTCATGTATCTCTGTGAGGCTGGGCAGGATTTTTATGGCCGCGGCCTGCAGATCCAGTGCAGCGACGAAATTTCCGGCAGGCTGAGCTGTGTGGAGAGCATGTTCGGCCAAAAAGAGGACGGCCGCCTGTGGATGCATTTTAATATTCGATATCCTATTGAGGCTGATTCTGAGAAGATCATTGAGGCCATCGGCCAATCTGCCCGGCGCAGAGGCTTTTCGCAGGAATTGATCCGGGATAGCAAACCCAATTACTTCGACCGGAACCATCCGGCCGTGGATCTTCTCACAGGCGTATTCAATGAGATTGCGGGCATGGAGACAGAACCCTATGTAATGGCAGGCGGCACCTACGCCAGAAAGCTTCCCAGAGCATTCGCCTTTGGGATGGGGATCCCCGGCGAAGGGCTGGAGCATCCCATGTTCCTTCCCGGTCATGGCGGCGGTCACGAGCCGGATGAAGGTCTCCGGTTAGAGAGCCTCTTCAAGGCTATGAAAATTTTCTGTATGGGTCTTATCGCCTTGAACGATGTGGAAATTTAAAATAAGTTCCAATGTTGGGGAGCTTGGCTGCCCGGAATGATGTGATTCAGCAGATTTCTCATTCTCTACAGATTACAGTGAAAGAACCTGCGCACTCTCTGTGTGCAGGCTCTTTTGCATTCTGGTTGGGTTTCTTGGTTAGTGAAAATCTGATTGAAGACGCTCTGCCGGGGGCGTATGGATGTGAGCCGTGTGCGGAGAATGAAGGAAAGAATAAAACATGAAACAAACTGTAAACGGAAGGAAAATTTTTTTGCTTTTGACGCTTTTTTCTTTTCAAATTGATAGAGTTGGGATATAATGAACTTGTCCCCCTAAGGGGAAAATATGGAAAAAAACCAATACAATTACATATTTTTAAAAGGAGGCTGCATTTCATGGCAAACAGAATTATGCTCAACGAAACATCCTATTTCGGTAAGGGAGCCATTCAGGAAATTGCAAACGAGGTTAAAAACCGTGGCTGCAAGAAAGTCATGCTCTGCACGGATCCGGATCTTCTGAAATTCAAGGTCGCTACTAAAGTGACGGATGTGCTGGATAAGGCTGGCATTGCATATGCTGTTTACGACGGCATTAAGGCCAACCCCACCATCGAAAACGTGCAGGAGGGCGTGGCCTTCTGCAAAAAAGAAGAGGCCGATGTCATTGTAGCCGTAGGCGGAGGCAGCGCCATCGACACCAGCAAGGCCATTGCTGTAATCATGACCAACCCGGAATTTGCGGATGTCCGCAGCCTTGAGGGTACTGCTCCCACAAAGAACAAATGCCTGCCTATTATCGCTGTTTCCACCACATCCGGCACAGCCGCTGAGGTTACCATCAACTATGTAATCACCGATGTGGAGAAACGCCGCAAATTTGTATGCGTGGATCCCCACGATATCCCGGTTGTGTCCATTATCGACCCGGATATGGTCATGAGTATGCCCAAGGGCCTCTGCGCCGCCACCGGCATGGATGCTCTGACGCACGCCATCGAGGGTTACATTACCAAGGGAGCCTGGGAATTGACCGACATGCTCCATATCAAGGCTATCGCTATGATCGCAAAGAATCTGCGGGCTTCTGTGGCGGGCGACCCTGAGGCCAGGGAACAGATGGCCATTGCCCAGTATATTGCAGGCATGGGCTTTTCCAATGTGGGGCTTGGCATCGTGCACAGCATGGCCCATCCCCTCAGCGCTATGTATGACACTCCCCACGGTGTGGCCTGCGCCACTATCCTGCCTTATGTGCTGGAATATAATGCCTCTGTGACCGGCGAACGGTATAAGGATATAGCCGTTGCCATGGGAGTGGAGGGCGTTGAAAAGATGACGCAGGAAGAATACCGGAAGGCGGCGGTGGATGCTGTCCGTCAGTTGGGCATCGACGTGGGAATTCCCCAGAAGGTCAGTGAAGTGGGCGTGAAAGAAGAGGACATCGACTTCCTGGCGGATTCTGCCATGGCGGACGCCTGCACTCCCGGCAATCCCAAGGATCCCACAAAGGAAGACATTGTGGCTCTTTACCGTTCCATGATGTAATGCAGAAGGCTGGATTTTTTATCCGGGCGTTTTCTTCAATACCGCTATCCCGCAGCATAAGCTGCGGGCAGGGACCGGGCTCCTTTTCAGGGGCCCGGTTTTTATATGTGCAGGAGGAGAGAAGAAATTTGAGATATAGTTATTGACATAAGCCGATAATTAGAGCTATGATAATAGGGAAAATTTTGGATGTTGATCCAGGAAAGAAGGAGTTTGTATGAAAAAGAATGTATCGATTTCCCCCTGCCTGCAGCCGGCTCCCAATGTGCTGGTGTCCTGCCGGAATGCCAAAGGAGAAAACAATGCGTTGGCGGTAGCGTATTGCTGCAATTGCAGCTTTGATCCCCCTATGGTGATGGTGGGAATCGTTCCCTCTCGGCATTCTTATGCCATGGTGAAGGAATCAGGTTGCTTTGTGGTGAATTTGGTGCCGAAGGCCTATAGGGATACATATATGTATCTGGGAAGTCGCAGCGGCAGGGATGAGGATAAGCTCAAGGCCAAAAATGTTCGTCTGGCGGAAGGAGAAAAGGTCAACGCTCCCATTCTTTCTGATTGCCCGGTTAATATTGAATGCACGGTTGTGGATTCCATCCGCACGGGCTCTCATGAGATGTTTGTGGGCAAAATTGAAGCTGTGCATGCCGACACTGAGGTGCTGAATGAAAAAGGAGAGATTGATTTTTCCAAATTGGATTTGCTTTAATTATAAGAATGCCTGAGTCGGTTTCGCTTATATTACTGAATGGAATAGCTCGAAAAGAGGCTTTTGCGATTATGCGCGGGGCCTCTTTTACGTATGCAAGTGTGGCAGGAATTCTGCAGCTTATGGAGGAGATTTTCCGAAAGGTTTTGCAGAATTTTCCTTGTGGTTTCCCCACACCAGACTTATAATAAGGCTGAAATGATAGAAAGCAAGGGGAGCCGCGGAGCCGGATGCATGCATAGGGCAGAGGCCTGTGCCGGTATGCAATCCTATACGTTTTACCCCGGTAAGGCGTCAGGCCCTCTTTGGGAAAGGAGACTGTATGAAACGGTTGGACGTAAATGGAATCTGGGAGCTTTCCTGCGGAGAGACAAAAGAGCTGAACTGCAGCGGAACCATCCCCGGCTCTGTATATTCCTTTCTGCTGGATGCAGGAAAGATGGAGGATCCCTACTTTCGGGATAATGAATTGAAGGCTCTGAAGCTCATGGATCAGGATTTTTGCTTTTCCCGGAAGATAGAGGTTCCCGGGGAGTTTCTTCGTGGATGCGGGCGGATTCTGCTGCATTTTGACGGCCTGGATACCATCTGCCGGATAGAGGTAAATGGCCGGCAGACTGGAAAGGCCTTTAACATGCACCGGATCTGGGAATATGATGTAACGAATCTTCTCCAGGAAGGGGAAAACATCCTCTGTGTGTATATTTCTTCCCCTACGAAATGGATCCGGAGCGCTATGGAAGAGGATCCTATCGGCGGTTCTATTCAGGCGATGAAAGGATTCCCTCATATGCGCAAAGCGCATTGCATGTTCGGTTGGGATTGGGGCCCCCGTCTTCCCGATGCGGGAATTTACCGGGACGTGTACCTTTTGGGAGAAAACAGTTCCCGCTTAAAGGACGTCCGTATCCGACAGCGGCATAGCGGGGGTGAAGTATTCCTTACCGTTGAGGCGGAACAGACGGGTGAGGCGGATGTGGAAATTGCCGTAACGGCTCCGGATGGAAGCCGCTTCAGCCTTATAAACGGAAGGGAGGGAGAGATCCCTTCACCAGAGCTTTGGTGGCCCAACGGGTATGGGGAGCAGCCTTTGTATACGGTATCCATCCGTCTTGTAGAAAACGGAGAAACGGCGGATACGGCAGAAAAACGCATCGGCCTGCGGACTATGACTGTGATTCGGGAAAAGGACCAATGGGGTGAAAGCTTTGCCCAATGCGTTAACGGGGTGCGCTTTTTCGCCATGGGCGCGGATTATATACCGGAGGACAATATCCTTTCCCGAGTGACGCCCGAAAGGACGCGAAAACTTCTGGAGCAGTGCCGGGCCTGCAATTTCAATGCCATCCGTGTGTGGGGCGGCGGCTATTACCCCGATGATTTCTTTTTTGACATCTGCGACGAGCTGGGGCTGGTGGTATGGCAGGATTTCATGTTTGCCTGCGCCAATTACCGGCTGACGGAGGAGTTTGAGGAGAATATCAAAGCGGAATTCCGGGATGTGATCCGCCGCATCCGGCACCATGCCTCTTTGGGCCTTTGGTGCGGGAACAACGAGATGGAAATGTTCCAGGCGCAGGGCGAATACGAGGGAACGCCGCGGACCCGCTCTGATTATATCCGTATGTTTGAGCATATTTTACCGGAGATTTTGAGAAAAGAGGATCCCGATACCTTCTACTGGCCCGCTTCCCCGTCCTCCGGCGGCGGGTTCGACGAACCCAATGCACCGGAAAGGGGCGACGTTCACTATTGGGACGTATGGCACGGAGGTCTTCCTTTTTCCGACTACCGGAAGCGGTTTTTCCGGTATGCCTCTGAATTTGGGTTCCAGTCCTTCCCCTGCCTGAAAACAGTGGAAAGCTTTACTCTGCCCGAGGACAGAAATATTTTCTCCCGGGTGATGGAAATGCATCAGCGGAACGAGGGCGCTAACGGAAAGATTCTGCAGTATCTTTCCCAGACTTTTCTGTATCCCGCTTCCTTTGACACGCTGCTTTATGCCTCTCAGCTTCTGCAGGCGGAGGCCATCCGATATGGAGTGGAGCATTGGCGGCGAAACAGGGGCCGATGCATGGGGGCCATATACTGGCAGCTTAACGACATCTGGCCGGTGGCTTCCTGGTCCTCCATCGACTATTACGGCCGGTGGAAGGCGCTGCACTATTATGCCAAGCGCTTTTTTGCCCCGGTGATGATCTCCTGCGAGGAAACGGGAGAGACCACAAACCGTATTGCTGTTGTGACGGAACCCTCCCCTATTGAGACCTCGGGCCGCATCGCTGTTGCCAATGAGACCAGGAAGGATGTAAACGGCATTGTTCGCTGGCAGCTGCGAGATGCAGGGGCCCGTATCCTTCTGGAGGGGGAGCAGGAAATATGTGTTCCGGCCCTTTCCAGCCTGTGGATGGAAAAGCTGGATTTCCCCGGTACGGATTTTCTGGAAAATTACCTGAGTTTTTCTTTTGAAACAGAGGAGGGCGTTGTCTCGTCCGGTACAGTCCTGTTTACCGCACCGAAGCATTTCCATTTCCGGGATCCAAAACTTTCCTGGGAGCGCAAAGGGAACCGGCTGTGTATATCTGCCGAATCGTATGCAAAAAGCGTAGAGATTTCTTCGCCGGACTGTGACCTTCTGCTCAGCGACAACTATTTTGACCTGAACGGCGGCAGCCGGGAAATTGAGATTCTGGAAGGGGATCCAAAGGAAATACGGCTGCGTTCCGTATACGATATACGGTGAACCAGAGAGGCAAGGAACAGCTCTGGCGGCCCGCGGTTTTCATGCGGACGTTTGCCGTATGCGCGCATGTGATATAAACAGGAGGAGTGTCATATGAATTCTTCAAAAACGCCCTGCGTATTCCCGGAAAAAGGCCTGCAGGCTCCGATGGAGGAACTGCCGGATCCCTTTTTGAAGCCGGATGGCACTCGGGTGGAGACGGAGGAAGATTGGAGCCTTCAGCGCAAATATCTGAAGGATATGCTGGAATTTTACCTCTATGGAGAAACGCCCCCGGCGCCTGTGTTTACAGGGGCGGAAATTCTCAGCTGCGAGGAATGTTGTAACGGCAAAGGCCTGCGGGAAACGGTGGAAATCTATTTCGGGGAGCCGAAGCCTTTCTCTTTTCGGGCGGAGATTCTCCGCCCTGCCTCTCCGGGAAAATACCCTGTGGTGACAGTGAACGCCTTTACAGGAGTGTATCCTTGCCCTATTCCAGAAGAAGTGGTGGAAAGAGGCTATGTGCTTGCCTTTTTTGAAAGGGAGCAGTTTGCCCCGGATAAGGCGGATGCCTTCCGGGAGGGTATCTGCGGCAGGCTTTACCCTGCGTATTCCTTCCGTGGTTTTGCCATGTGGGCCTGGGGCCAGAGCCGCCTGTTGGATTATCTTTTGACCACGGATTATGCAGATCCTGCCGGAATTGTGGCCAGCGGCTTTTCCAGAGGAGCCAAAACAGCTCTCTGGGCTGCCGCCAGAGATGAACGCTTTGCCCTCTGCGCCCCGGCCTGCGGTGGCTGCGGCGGAAACGGGCTGTTTCGGTTTTCAGGAAGCCGGTTTGGCCCCGGATTGGGAAAATATGAAACTCTGGGGTATATGCTGCGGCCGGATCGGTATTGGTATTGGTTCAACGATAGAGCTGCTTCCTTCGGCAACAGGGAAGGGGACTGTCTACGAAGCCGGGAGGCATATCTTCCTCTGGATATGCATTTTGCCAGGGCGCTGGTAGCCCCCCGACCTATGCTCTGCACAGAAGGGTTGGACGATAGCTGCTGCGATCCTTACGGCACCCAGATTGCCTGGCGAGCTGCAGAGGAGGTATATTCTTTCCTGGGAGCTGCGGGAAAAAATGCCATTCATTACAGAGAAGGCGGCCATGACCACAATGCCGAAGACTGGCGGGTGCTGCTGGATTTCTGCGATGTGATGTTCCGGGGGGCAGAAAAGAAAAACGCCTACCGCCTTTCGGAGGAAGGAGATCCCTGTCTGCATTTCACATGGAGGGCGCCTTCCCCGCGGATATAGGTTGTTTATTTTGGGGGCCTGGTTATGTGAAATAAAAAATGTGAATAATATTGGTCATTACACCTTGACGCAAAATCAGATAAAGACTACACTATAGATAAAGAAAGATGCAGTTGTGGATAAATAAACACATCAAGAATGGAAAAAATTCAGAATTGCACTGTGACACAAAAAGAGGCAAACGGTCACTGTATATTCGGATAGGAATGACGCACACCCTCTGTGATCTGCCAGATATCCGGAAGACGTTACAGCGCCGAATTTCAGAAAGAGAGTAGCATATCTGCAAATCTCTTTGCGTAAGAGATAAAAAGACGGACGCTATTGCAGGCGGATTTGTATCAGGGGCATCTTTGACCGATAGAGGGCGTATAGGCAGCCGGAAAATATCAGGCGGGGGACAATAGCAATGCATATTTATGCCGCATGAATTGGGAAGAAAGGGATGCGTGTAGTATAGATCGGACGCCGGGTGGGATTAGCCTGCCCGGCGCTTCCCTTCTAGTTGCTGAAAAGACCGGTGCCTGCGGTTTCAATAAGCAGCCGGGTATGATATTCTAAAGATAAATCTATTTAGCGTTGGAAGGCTGCATGAAACAGGCAAAATCTTGTAGAGTCGGCTTGCCAGAGATTTCTCTCGGCCTGGTGAAGTCAAAAACCGGCATGTTAGCAGTCCTGCTGGGGGAAGTTTTCCTGATGATCTCTTTGGTTTAGTTTTCCACTTTTCTGGGAGATGCAGAGGAAAACTACACGGCAGAGCCTATGGCCGATTTTCAGCAGCTATTGCACCAATTTGATTTGCCGGCTCTTTCTTACTTGGTTGTGAAACCATACTGTTTGATACTCATACAAAAACGGAAACGAATTTTTAAAGACTCGGTATGTTGCCCGCCCGGATTTGGGCTGAAGAAGTCTGCGCGTTGTCTGTAAAGGGAATAAGGGATATGGGAAAGGAGAGGTGAGAAATATGCTGAGTGCGCTAAAATCTATTGAAACGGAAAGACTTTTCCTGCGGCCCTTTACAGAAAGGGATTTGGAGGAGTTTTATGCGTATGCCAGCGACCCAGAGGTGGGCCCTAAAGCGGGTTGGAAACCACATGATTCCAGGGAAGAGAGCTGGGAGGTGCTTCAGCGGTTTATCCGTGAGAAAGAGGTTTGGGCCATAACAGAGAGGAATTCAGGCAGATTAATCGGTTCCGTGGGGCTTCACAGGGATGAAAAGCGGTCTTGCGAGAATGTTAAAATGCTGGGATATGTAATAGGCCGTCCGTGGTGGGGAAAAGGATATGCCACTGAAGCGGCTAAAGCTGCTCTGCGGTATGGTTTCCGACATATGCATCTAAAAATGATTACGATTTACCATTACCCCTTTAACAGCCGTTCCCGCCGTGTGGTGGAAAAATGTGGTTTTATTCCGGAGGGAACTCTCCGGATGGGGAGCCAACTTTGGAACGGAGCAGTTTACGACGATGTATGCTATTCTATGACAAGAGAGGAATATTTTTCCCGATATGGCCGGTTTTAGCAGAACAACGGCTTGCAGTAACAACCATACAGCAATATGGAAAGGAAAAAGCGGATCGTTCGTATCGAGCGTTCCGCTATTATTATCTTTGCACGGAAAAGTACA
>CAJFPJ010000042.1 GCA_904399395.1 uncultured Clostridia bacterium
CTGTTACGGAAATCCACCCGCTACCGAAATGCCTACGACAGAGCTCCCCATGGAGGAATATCTGGATAAGGTGGAAAAGGTGGTGCAGGAGCAGGAAGCGGCCGGATAAAATATCTACATACAGAAAAACAGGGTTTTCCTTAACGGAAAACCCTGTTTTTGTATTGCACTATTTAACAGGCATATCTATCGACATCTATTGATATCTCGAATGCCGAAACGAAAATCTCAGTGCCGGTCGTTGCGGGGGCGGCGGAAGCCATCCCTACGGCCGCCGTCGCGGTCCCGACGAGGAGGTCTGCGCTCTTCGGAGATATCATTTTCAGGCACAAGGCCCTCCACCTCGATGAGAGCGTCGCGGCGGCTCAGATTGAGCCTGCCCTTGTCGTCGATTTCCAACACCTTCACCATAATTTCGTCACCCACATTCACCACGTCGGTGACCTTCTCGGTGCGCTTTACATCCAGCCGGGAGATATGCACAAGGCCCTCCTTGCCGGGGGCGATCTCCACGAAGGCTCCAAAGTCCATCAGGCGGGTAACCTTGCCGTTATAGATGGCGCCGGGCTCGGGATCGTTCACAATGGTGTCGATGATGGTCATAGCTCTCTCCAGACCCTCTGCATCGATGCCGGAAACGAACACATGGCCGTCCTCTTCCACATCCACCTTCACGCCGCACTCAGCGCAGATCTTCTGGATGACCTTTCCGCCGGAGCCGATGACTTCGCGGATTTTATCCACCGGGATAACGGTGGAGCGCATCTTAGGCGCATAGGGGCTGAGTTCTTTGCGAGGCTCAGGAATAGCTTTCAGAATCACTTCATCGATGATATAATTTCTAGCCTTATGGGTCTTTTCCAGCGCTTCTTTTATAATTTCAGGGGTCAGGCCGTCAATCTTCAGATCCATCTGAATGGCGGTGATGCCCTCCTTGGTGCCGGCTACCTTAAAGTCCATATCGCCAAAGAAGTCCTCCAGACCCTGGATATCCACCATGGTCATCCAGCGGTCACCCTCGGTAATCAGGCCGCAGGAAATACCTGCTACAGGGGCTTTGATGGGCACGCCGGCCGCCATTAGAGCCAGAGTGGAGCCGCACACAGAAGCCTGGGAGGTAGAGCCGTTGGAGCTCAACACTTCACTCACCAGCCGGTATGCATAGGGGAACTCTTCCACAGAGGGGATCACGGGCAGAAGAGCTCTCTCTGCCAGAGCGCCATGGCCAATTTCCCGGCGGCCGGGGCCGCGGCTGGGCTTGGTCTCTCCCACAGAGTAGGAGGGGAAATTATACTGATGCATATAGCGTTTGAATTCTTCCTGGTCGATGCCGTCCAGCATCTGCTGGTCGCTTACGGGGCCCAAAGTCGCCACAGTAAGAACCTGAGTCTGGCCGCGGGTGAACATGCCGGAGCCGTGGGTCCGGGGCAAGAGATCCACCTCTGCATCCAGAGGCCGCATCTGATCCATCGTGCGGCCGTCCACACGCTTCTGCTCGTCCAGCAGCCAGCGGCGAACCACAAACTTCTGCGTCTTATAGAGGCATTCCTCCAGCTCGGCCTCCTGATCGGGGTAAATAGGGTCGAACTTCTCGTGGACAGCCTCATATACAGGCTTAAGCCTTGCATCGCGGACAGTCTTATCGTCCGTATCCAAAGCCTTTTTCACGTCTTCCTCTGCAAAGGCCTTTACCGCCTCGAACATCTCATCACTGGGATGGATAGCGGGATATTCAAACTTGGGCTTGCCAATTTCAGCCTGAATGCCCTTGATGAATTCCACAATCTTCTGGTTGGCCTCGTGGCCGGCCATAATGCCGTTATACATTTCTTCATCAGAAACGATATTGGCGCCCGCCTCGATCATGGGGATCTTTTTATCTGTGGAAGCCACGGTGACGGCCATGCGGCTCACCTTGCGCTGTTCCGCGGTGGGGTTGATGACGTATTCCCCATCCACGAGGCCCACGGAAACGCCGGATATAGGCCCATTCCAAGGGATATCGGAAATGGAGAGAGCAATGGAAACACCCACCATGGCCGTAATCTCAGGGGAGCAGTCATAATCCACGCTCATAACGGTGGCCACAACGGAAACATCGTTGCGCATATCCTTGGGGAACAGCGGCCGGATAGGCCTGTCAATCACACGGCTGGTGAGGATGGCTTTGTCACTGGGGCGGCCCTCCCTCTTCAGAAAGGAACCGGGGATCTTACCCACGGAATAGAGTTTTTCTTCAAAATCCACCGAGAGAGGGAAGAAATCCACACCCTCTCTGGGCTTGCTGGAAGCGGTCACAGCTACATGTACCACTGTGTCGCCGTAGCGCACCAGGCAGGCGCCGTTGGCCAGCCCGGCCATTTTGCCAGTTTCAACCCGCAGGGGGCGGCCAGCAAAATCGGTTTCAAATACCCGGAAATTTTCAAACATTCTGTTTCCTCCTTACTGTTCTTTCTTTTTTTTCTTCCTTCTCCCCTGCATACATCAAAACAGATAAGCGAGGCTCCGGTTTAGCAATAAAATCTACGCCTTTGCATTCCTTTAACAAAAGGCGCACATTTCACTGCTAAAGCTGGAACCAGCTTCGTTCTGCAGGCCGGCAATTGCCGGAAAGAGCGGGAAATAAGATTGCCGGAGAAGCGGAAAGCCCGCCCCTTCCGGAAACCTTCATATGCCACAAAGGCAGGCAGCGGCGCTGCCTGCCTTAAAGGTCAGGATTACTTGCGGATGTTCAGCTTGCCGATGATGGAACGATAACGCTCGATATCCACACGCATGAGATAATTGAGCAGATTCCGTCTCTGGCCAACCATTTTCAGCAGGCCGCGGCGGCTGTGATGATCCTTCTTATGGGTCTTCAGATGCTCGGTCAGATCATTAATGCGGCGGGTGAGAACGGCAATCTGGACTTCCGGAGAGCCGGTATCCCCTTCATGGGTAGCATATTCCTGGATAATCGCTGTTTTTTCTTCTTTCAGAAGCATGATAATTCCACCTTTTCATAAATTTGCCCGGGCGCAGAAGAGGGAAGCGGAAATCCCCATAAGGGCTTACCCCACAGATCCGCGGTTCGGGTAGAGCTGCGTACACACCGGTTTCTCTTCAAAAACAACGCGTACTTAGCCTTTACACTATATCACAAATCTTAAAGCTTGTAAATGATTTTCTTGGCTGAAATCCGGTCTTTGAAAATATTTTCCTGCAATTCCCGAATACTGCCGAATTTCTGCTCTGGCCGTACAAAACTGATCAGCTCCGTGACCACTGTTTCCCCATAGAGCTCAGGCCCCCTGTAATCCGGCATCCAGGTTTCTGAAAGGGGAGCGTCAGCTCCTACGGTGGGCTTTACCCCCACATTGGTCACTCCATAATAGGATTTTCCATCTATTTGCACCACACTGGCATATACCCCAAATCGGGGCAGGACAAAATCTGCCGGAATGGGCTGATTGATGGTAGGAACCCCCAGAGTGCGGCCCAGCTGCCTGCCGTGGACAACGGGCGTATCAAAGCAGAAAGGCCTGCCCAGAAGAGCAGCCGCTTCCTCCATGCGGCCTTTGGCAGCTTCCTCCCGAATACGGGTGGAGCTCACCGGGCTGCCCCCCAGCAGGACAGGCTCTGCCACCCGGGCCTGGATACCGTTTTCCCGGCAGAAAGCTTCCAAAAGAGCACTGGTTCCTCTGCCTCCCTTTCCAAAGTGGAAATCTCTTCCACAGCAAACCACTTTTGCCCGGCAGACGCCCTTCAGGATCTTCTCCATGAATTCTTCGGCGCCCATATCCCGAATCTCAGAAAAGGCTGCCACCCAGCACTGCTCCACACCCATCTTTTCCAAAAGCTGCATCTTCCGCCGCTGGCTCAGAAGCCTAGGCGCTCTCTTTCCTTCCCGGATGAGATCGTCCTGAAAGGTGAAGACAGAGGAAAGAAGCCCCTCACTCCTTGCCGATCCGATCACACGGCTGTGGCCGATGTGAAGGCCGTCAAAAGCGCCCAGAGCCACCGCCGACGGTCTCTTTGAAGGGCTCATATCGTGATATAGCTTCATTTTCATTCCATGCATCACCATCCAACCGTATTTCAACTTTTTAGCAATTTCTGCAGCGGTATTCACACTCGCGTTTTAAAGTTTTATTTTTGAAGCCCTGCTTACCGCTATTTGGAGCCGGTAGTCCGAATAGAGCGGCCTCACAGGAGCTTACAAGGGCCTCAGAAAAGCTTCAGCACCTTCAGGCTCCCGGCTCCCAAATCCACTTTTCCCAGCCCTAAAAAACCTCCCGGCCCCAGAACCCGGAAGCGCTCTTCCCCTGTGAGCTGCTTGCCGGAAAGAGTGGTGCGGTGGAGATCCAGCTCGCCGCCGTTGCAAAAGCGTTTCGCCTGAGCCTCTGTCACCCGAAGGGAGAAAAACTCCCGAAACAGGTATTCCACAGGAAGAATCCGCCCACTCAGGAGCCCTTCCTTCTGCAAAGCAGAAGCCTCTTCCAGAGTAAGGGCTTCTTTTTCAGAAAATCCGCAGGCCGCCGTTCTTCTGAGAGAAGTCATGACGCCGCCGACGCCCAGGGTTTTTCCCAAATCGGCACAAAGGGTCCTCACATAGGTTCCTGCCGAACAACGGATCCGCAACCTGCCCTCCCTGCCGGCTTCCCCGTATTCCAGGAGCTCCAGCTCATAAACAGTTACAGGCCTGGGCTCCCGCTCCACTACAATGCCTTGCCGGGCCAACTCATAGAGCTTCTTCCCATCCCGTTTCAAAGCAGAATACATGGGGGGAACTTGCAAAATATCCCCTCGAAAACTCTCAAGAGCTTCCTCCAGCTCTTCCCGGGATACAGCCTTTTCGCACCGGGAAAGCAGCTTCCCTGAGGAATCCTCCGTATCCGTCTCCTCTCCCAACCGGAAGCCCGCCTCATACTCTTTCCACGTTTCCGGCAGCAGGGATTCCGCCCGTGCCGCCTTCCCCAGAAGCAAGGGCAACACGCCGGTGGCCATGGGATCTAAAGTGCCCGTATGGCCAATTTTCCGCTGACCTGTGAGCCTGCGGAGTCTATATACCACATCAAAGGAGGTAATCCCCTCCGGCTTGTCTATGATGAGCACCCCGTTTTCCACTGTGCCTTTTCCTGCAGAAAGCCGTTCTCTTTCGGCTTCCCGCTCCCATTCCTTCATGCAGCTCTGCTCCTTCATACGTCCCCGCTTTCTTCCTGTGTATATTCCAAAACCGCTCTCTGGCGCACCGCCCATATGCGAAGCCGGAAGACTCTCCGCCTCTCCATGGGAACTGCCTTCCGGAATTGGAGGGGTCTTTGAGGTTTCTCATTCCCTCCAGCTACGCCAAATCCCCGCTAAAAGCCCGGATCTCACAACCTTCCCAGGGAGAGAAGGTATCTTCCCACTTCTGCTAACAGGCGGGATTTGGCCTCCCGCAGACTTCCAGATAGAGTGCATCCTCCTGCGGCTGCATGGCCGCCTCCATCCATAAGACGGCAGATATCCGCAGCGTTAAAAGGTTCTTCCGTTCGCACAGAGACCTTCCATCCGCCGGATTCCTTCTCTCGGATGGTAAGCCCCACCAGAACGCCTTCGATCTGCCGGGGGATAGCGGGAAGCCCCTCCAGATCATCCTCACTGGCACCTGTTTCTCGAATCATTTCCCGTGTAACGGTAAGAAGGGCGCAGCGGCCCCGGTAATAGTATTCCACCCCGCTCACAGCCAGGCTTTCCAGATCCATCAGGCTGCGGCTTTTGGTCTCGAACATGCGCCGGTTGATTTCGGCCCCCCGGGCCCCCTTTTCCAGCATATCCGCCGCTATCCGAAAGGTGCGGGCCGTCACATTGCTATAGCGGAAGCAGCCCGTATCCGTTGAAAGGCCGGTGAAAATGCAGTCCGCCACAGAGGGAGGCTCAGAAAGCCCCAGGCAAGCCAAAAGAGACCAGATCATTTCTGTAGTAGCCGCCGCACTGTCGTCCACCCAGTTTTTTGCCGCATACCGGCGGTTAGAACCATGGTGATCTATGCAGAGATCAATATGGCCGCCAAAACGGCTGAGAAGCGGCTCACCCAATAGAGATTCATCTGCAACATCCACCGCCACCGCCGACCGGGCGGAAAAGAGAGGGATTTCTTTCTCTTCCCCTTTCCGGTCCCACTGCACTAGAGAGTCGGAGGCTTCAGCGGCTTCGATTCCTTTCCACAGGAAGCTATACCGCTCTCCCGGGATATCCGAACAAAAGACCCTGGCCCGTTTTCCCATCCTCCGAAGAGCCCAGCAAAGAGCGCAGCCACTTCCCAGAGTGTCCCCATCCGGATATTGATGGCAGAGAATAGCTACATTCTCCAGGGAAAGAAGGCAGTCTGCAACCTCCTGAACAGAGGCCAGATCCCTACCCGCCCCCTCCAGCAGCCCGATTCCAGGCTCCTTTTCAGAGGGGAGAGAGCCGCCGCATGGGGAATCTTTCTTTTGCCATTCCCCCGCAAAAGCCGGAGACCCGCCTTTTTCACAGCTTTTCATGTTCTTCCCCTCTTTTCTTATCCACAATCTGCCATCTGTATGCCTGCCTATACCCTATAAGCCTGCATACCTTCTAGGCCTCTTATATATTCATATATTTATGCACCGGAATTTCACAAGAATTTCACGGGAAAGGCTGCAGAAAAGCCCCGCCGCCGGCGCCGGGCGGCGCTCTCCCGCAGACGGGGCTTTCCTTTGCTTTTCCTATCTTCTATTCAGGAGATGTTCAGGCCATTTCAGAAGCCTTTTCTCCCCCATCTTCGCTATTCTTACCTGACTTACCCATTGGCATCCTTGGGGTCGGCGTCTTCCGTGCATTCTTCGCCGCTGGGTGCCGGCTCTTTTGCCATCTTCCCCTCCGCTTCCAAATCGTGCAGCATCCGGCTGATGTTGGCGCTGTATTCAATGGAATCAGTGGCTTTGAAGATCAGCTCAGGCACATGGCGGAGCTGGAGCCTTCTCCCCAGCTCCCGGCGAATAAAACCAGAAGCCGAACGCAGGCCCTTCACAGCCTGCTGGGCCTTTTCCATACCCTCCATGGCGCTGACATACACTGTGCAGTAAGAAAGGTCATTGGTGACCTCCACCCGGACAATACTCAGGAGCATTCCCTGCACCCGGGGATCCTTCAGCTCCCGCTGGATAGCGGAAAGCTCCCGGCGGATATCCTCGGTGGTCCGCCCCATTTTAAAGCTGGGCATATCCGTGCCCTCCTTCCCGTTCCAAAAGGATCAAGCTTCTCTGTATTCCTCCATGATGAAGGCTTCCAGAATGTCGCCCTCCTTGATATCGTTGAATTTTTCCAGGCCGATACCGCAGTCGTATCCATCGGCCACTTCTTTCACATCATCCTTGAAGCGGCGCAGAGAAGCGATCTTATCCTCTGCAATTACTATGCCGTCTCGCACAACACGAATCTGAGCGGAGCGGGTAATCTTCCCATTCTGCACATGAGCGCCCGCAATGGTTCCCACACTGCTGATGTGGTATACTTCTCGGACTTCTGCTCTGCCCAGGGACACTTCTCTGAATTTCGGGGCCAGCATGCCCTTCATAGCCGATTCGATTTCCTCGATGCAGTCGTAAATGATGCGATAAAGGCGCATATCCACGCCGTCGCGCTTGGCATTATCCTCTGCAACAGGGTCGGGGCGCACATTAAAGCCTACAATGATGGCATTAGAAGCATCCGCCAGCATAACGTCGGATTCATTGATAGCTCCCACGCCGCCGTGAATCACATGCACGCGCACCTCATCGTTGCTGAGTTTTTCCAAAGACTGGCGCACAGCTTCCACAGAACCCTGCACATCTGCCTTGACTATGATTTTCAGTTCCTTCATATCCCCCTGCTTCATCTGGTCAAAGAGATTATCCAGAGTGACCTTTGTCTGGGAGTTGAAGACTTCTTCCTTTCTTTCTGCAATACGCTGTTCCACCAGCTCGCGGGCCAGACGCTCGTCAGAAACAGCGTTGAGGGTGTCGCCGCCAGTGGGCACATCATTCAGGCCGGTGATCTCCACAGGCACGCTGGGACCCGCCTGTTCCACACGCTCTCCCTTATCGTTCATCATAGCGCGAACACGCCCCACGGTGGTTCCTGCCACCACGGTATCCCCCACATGAAGGGTGCCGTTCTGCACAAGCACTGTGGCGATAGGGCCGCGGCCCTTATCCAGCCGGGCCTCAATAACAGTACCCTTGGCGGCTCGGTCCGGATTGGCCTTGAGTTCCTTCATATCCGCCACCAGAGTGACCATTTCCAGAAGGTCGTCAATGCCGTCTCCCTTAAGGGCGGAAACAGGAATGCAGGGCGTATCGCCGCCCCACTCCTCGGGAACCAGCTCATATTCCGTCAACTGCTGGAGCACATGGTCGGGGTTTGCCCCGGGTTTATCCATCTTATTAATGGCCACGATGATGGAAACCCCCGCGGCCTTGGCATGGTTGATGGCTTCCACCGTCTGGGGCATGATGCCATCGTCAGCTGCCACCACCAAAATGGCGATATCCGTCACCTGAGCCCCTCTGGCGCGCATGGTGGTAAACGCTGCATGGCCGGGAGTATCCAAGAAGGTAATCACTCTGTCGCCCAGCTTCACCTGATAGGCGCCGATGTGCTGGGTGATGCCGCCTGCCTCGGTAGCCGTCACGTTTGCATGGCGGATCCTATCCAGCAGGGAAGTTTTACCGTGGTCTACGTGGCCCATAACCACCACTACGGGAGCTCTGGGCACCAGATTCTCGTCATCATCCTCGCTGTCATCAATGATACGCTCTTCGATGGTGACCACTACTTCTTTTTCCACTTTGGCGTGGAATTCCATGGCCACCAGGCTGGCCGTATCAAAATCGATCACATCGTTAATAGCGGCGAAGGTTCCCAGCTGCATGAGCTTCTTGATGACCTCTGCAGCCGTTGCTTTCAGGCGCAGTGCCAGTTCGCCCACCGTGATTTCATCGGGGATCTGCACGGTGATGGGCTTATTTTTCCGCTCCAGGGCAATGCGGCGCAGACGCTCGGCCTCCGTCTCCCTGCGGGCATTGCGGGGCTTGCCGCGGTATTGGCTGCTGCGCTGGGTCAATTTCTGCTTTTTGACGGTATTATCCACCTTCACTTTTTCAGATGCCAGGCGGTCATATTTTTCATTATACTTATCCAGTTCCACATGGGAGGCACGGGTATCCACAATTCTTTCCCGGCGGCCAAGGGAATCCTCCGCCACGCTGGTCTGGACCGTACGGGGCTGCGCATTCTGAGTTGCCTGCGGGGCAGAAGAGGCCTGATCCCGCTGGGGCTTCTGCTCCTTTGAATCCCGCTGGCGCTGGCTGTTTGCGCCGTTCATAGTATTCTCCCTGCGGTTTCTGCTATTCTGGCCGCTCTGGGTATTTCTTCCGTTTTGCCCGTTCTGGCCGTTGGAATTGTTCTGACCATTCTGACGAGCCCTGCGGCCTTCCCCCTGGTTTTGGGATCTTGCCTGCCCCTGGTTTTCCCGGGCCCGGCCGCCGGTTTCCTTTCCTTCCTTTTTCCCGGGGGTTGCGTTGTTCCCGGAATTGCCCGCCGGGGCTGCAGGCGCCTGTGCCTTTTCCGCAGCCGGAGCCTTCGCAGCCTCCGCCTCCTGGTTATCTGCGAAATATGTGTCCAGGCTGGGGAGAGAATGGGATTGGGTAAAAGACTCAAACACCAGATCCAGTTCCTCCTCTGTGAGGGCTGTCATGTGCTTTTTCGTCTCCTCGCAGTATTTCTGCAGAACATCCAGCACCTCCTTGTTGGGAACATTCAAATCCTTTGCAACCTCGTGGACCCTGTATTTAATCATCATAAATGCGATTCCTCCTCTGTCTCCTCTGTCGCAGGGGCCCCGCCGGGGGCTCCCGTCCGTTGACCGGCGAATGCGAGCAGTTCCTTCAATTTTCCGGCAAAGCCACCATCACAGACGGCAATAATGCCGGAGCGCTTTCCCAGCGCTGTGCCGATTTCATCCATGTCAAAAGGAATTTCCATAAGCTCCGCCCCATATCTTTCCGCCTGCTCCTGAATTCTCTTTCGGGAGCGGGAGGAAAGATCCGGGGAAAGGAGCAACAAGAATGCCTTCCGCTTCTGCATGGCCTCCACAGCCGGATCCATCCCCAAAGCCAGCCTGCCCGCCCTTCTGGCAATTCCCAAAAGGGGCAGAGCTTTTTCAGGCGCCGGCGGGGAGGGACTTTTTCTGCCGGCGCTGAAAGGGGGTTGGCCCCTCCCGTCGCGCCGGGGAGTTATTTTGCCTTGCCGATTATTCATTCCGGCTTAACTCCTCCTCCATCCGGTCATAGATCTCTGCGGGAATCTGGCAGGAAAAGGCTCGTTCCAGCCCTCTGGATTTGCGCGCCCTGCGCAGGCATTCCACGCTCCGGCAGACATACGCCCCTCTTCCCGGGCTCTTCCCGGTGAGATCCAGAGATATTTCCCCCTGGGGGGATTTCACCACCCGCACCAGTTCCTTTTTGGGTTTCATTTCTCCACAGCCGGTGCATCTGCGGAGAGGGATTTTTTTCGGGCGCATGAAACGAACCGCCTCCTTTCGCCGTTTCGGGAACCGAGCTTTCTCCCGGCCCCTATCCATGCCCCTGCGGCCATGGATATTGAGATACCGCCGCCTCTGCCGGACCAATATGGCCAGCAAGGATTTGCCGGCGGCATGCAGTACATGCGTATGTGATTATACAATGCAGCGTAAAGCCCCATGCGGCACGAAGCCGTGGGCGCACGCCGGGCTTTGAAAACCGCTTATTCCTCGCTGGGTGCCTCCGGCGCAGCCGCAGCCTCAGGGGTTTCAGACTCTTCAGAAGCAGCCTCTTCCGCTTCCTCTATCTTCTCAGAGGGTGCCTCAGAAGCTGGCTCTTGCGCCTTAAAAGCCGGGGCCGGATCCTCGCCATAGAAACCGCTTTCCGGCTTGATGTCGATTTTCCAGCCGGTCAGGCGGGCCGCCAGTCGGGCATTCTGGCCCTTGTTGCCAATAGCCAAGCTCAGCTGGCCATCAGGCACGGTGACGCGGCAGGAACGGGAACCGTCCTCTGAAAGCTCCACAGAGAGCACATCTGCCGGCGACAGCGCGGAAGCGATAAATTTCTCTGGCTCTTCGCTGTATTCTACAATATCAATCTTTTCGCCGCCCAGCTCAGAAACAATGCTGGAAACACGGGTACCCCTGGCTCCGATGCAGGCGCCTACGGCATCCACATCCGGATTGTGGCTCAGAACAGCCAGCTTGGTACGGGATCCCGCTTCGCGGGAAACAGCCTTGATCTCTACGGTGCCGTCATAAATTTCGGGCACCTCTGTCTCAAAGAGGCGCTTCACAAGGTCGGGATGGGTGCGGGAAATAATGGCCCTGGGGCCCCGTTCGGTCTCTTTTACATCCACTACATATACCTTTACGTGATCTCCGTCCTTCAGATCCTCGTTGCCCACCTGCTCCGAGCGGGGCAGGACGGCTTCTGCCTTGCCGATGCGCAGGGTGGCAGCCCCGGAACGGGGGTCAATCCGCTCCACCAGGGCGGTAACCAGCTCCTGATGTTTGCTCTGGAACTCCTGCATCATCTGGCCGCGCTCTCCGTCCCGAATGCCCTGGCGGATGATGTTCCTGGCTGTCTGAGCCGCGATGCGGCCGAATTCCTTGGTATTCATGGTGACCCATACATCATCGCCTACGCCCACGGTGGGGTCAATCTCCCGGGCCTTGCCGATGAGGACTTCCTTGCCCGGCTCATACACATCATCCACAGCAATCATTTTGAGCCTAACGTCAAACTGGCCGGTTTCCTCGTTCATCTCGATGACAGCGTCTTCATTGCCATAGCTGTTCTTGCAGGCTGTGAGGATGGCCTTTTTGATCTTATCCACCATGAATTCCACGGGGATGCCCCTCTCTTTTTCCAGCATCTGCAGGGCTTCCATTACTTCGTTGTTCATTTTTCTTCCATACCTCCAGAAATCTCATCGTCTGAAAGACGCACCCGGGAAACGGCCGCCCTCGCAATGCGCAGCGGCTCTTCCTCCTCCATGTGAAGCAGCAGCTCCCCACCCGGGCCGCCGGAATACTCCTCCAAAACACCGGTGAGTTCACGCCTTCCGTCCTCCAGGGGGCGAATCAGACGAACCTCCACCGGCCAGCCGAGAAAGGCCTCAAAATGCTCATCCCTTGTGAGCTCCCGGTTCAAACCGGGGGAGCACACCTCCAGGCAATACGCCTGGTCAATGGGGTCGAGCCTATCCAGCGGGTCATTGATGGCCCGGCTCATAGCTACGCAGTCATCGATGCCGATCCCATCCGGCTTATCGATAAAAATGCGCAGATACCACTCTGCGCCTTCTTTCACAAACCGAACATCCCAGAGATCATAGCCCAGCTCCTTTGCTATGGGAGCTGCCAGCGCGCGGATCTGCTCCACTGTGTTTCCGCCTTTTTTTCTGCCTGCCACTGCCGTTCACCTCTTAATACAAACAAAAGAGCGGGTCGCCCCACTCTTTCATCCTTCAAAATATTACAAGTATAGTGTAGCACAGCCCCAACCCGAATGCAAGGGCTTTTGCCTGTTTTTTTCCGTTTTCATGCGGTTTTTCGGTGTTTAACGCTCCGCGCCCCTTGTGTTATATCCTTTGGGGCTTTACTCCTCCATCTGTCTTCCCAGAAAAGAGGCCGCTACCTGCACAAGTTTGGCATCAGTTTCGCTGGGCCCCGGCTTATCCTCTTGCTGCAAAGCAATCACCGCTCCTGTAACATCGCTTCTGGCGATGATGGGCCAGACAATGGCTGCTGCGCGATCCATACCCTCCACCGGGGTCAGACGCGTTCTTTCCCCCGGAGCGCTGATAAAGCTATGGCGGGATTTGAGATATTCCTCTAACTCGGGGGTAATACGGCGTTCTAAATATTCCTTTTTTGAAACTCCAGCTACTGCCACCACGTGATCCCTGTCGCACACAATGGTGGGAAGATTAGCGGTGTGATGAAGGACCTCTGCATATTCCGCCGCAAAGGTGGAAAGCTCCCCTACGGGGGAATATTTTCTGAAAATAACACCTCCCTGGGCGTCTGTGAAGATTTCAAGGGGGTCCCCCTCACGGATCCGCAAGGTCCTGCGGATTTCCTTAGGGATGACCACCCTCCCCAAATCATCGATTCTGCGGACGATTCCTGTGGCTTTCATCTATCAATTCCTCCATTTAACATGTTTAGCAAGGTTCTACTGTTCAGTAAGTATCTGTAGTATCTGCCAAATGAAGGGATTTATACCGCTTCTATCCGTATCCTTTTCGGATTTTCTATTGCTTTCCTTTCCATATGCACAGATTCATTCCTGTTGCAGCCGCTCCTTTTCATCCGGGAGATCTATCTGCTGAATGAAAAAAACTGTACAAATACGGTGGGAAAGCGTATACTGTATATATTCATTTTTACAAAGCACAGCTGCTTTCCGACAAAGTATTTAGAAGCTATGCAAAAGGCGCAGAGATGCAGAGACGTAGAGGCAATACATTAGCATGCCCCATGCATCTGCGCATCCAAACCATCGGGAAAGGAAGAAAACGACGTATGACGCATATTCTCAGAACCCATGAAACGAATCTGACGAAGGCCAAGATGCAGGTGGAACACCGGCTGCCGGGGAAAACCACAACCTTGTTTGCCATCTGCCTAACCATTCTTTTGCTCTTCACAGGCTGTTCTGCGAAGCATCCTATCACACCGGAAGAATTCACCTCCATCGCAGAAGAAAAGGGATTTTCTGTGCAGGACGTGACGGAAGACACCACCGACACCTATAATGTGGAATCCTATCTGAGCGCCTCCAATAATTCCGCCGTTTTCTGCCACTATGTGCAGTTTGGAGATACCCGGGACGCCATGGATTTTTATAACTCGGTGAAAAGCGAATTTGGCGATTCCATTACTTCCAACGTAGATTCCTCTGCCTATAATAAATGCACCGCGTTGGCAGAGGACGGCTTTCAGATCCTCGTCCGCCTGGAAAAGACTGTTGTCTTTTCCTTGGGCAGCACTGCCTATCAAGCTCAAGGTGAAGAAATTCTGGAGGCCATCGGCTACAACTGATCCCCGGGCCAAAGCAGCCGCCAATATGCAACCACCAAGAGGTAATGTGGCAACTGAGCCGGTCTTGCGCCCAGAATAAAACAACAAACGTCCCCTATGGTTTCACATGACCATGGGGACGTTTTATTGTATGCCTGTTTCTATTTCCGGCTTTTTGTAGAACTCCGGCTCATTTTCTGTTTCAAGCTTCCTTCACCAGAGAACCTGAGTCCAGAGGCAACCATTTCAAACAATCATCTCTAGATCAATCGAAAGTTCTTATTTCGGTACTTCCCCAAAAGGGCGGCTTTTCAGAAAAACCGTCCCCCTGAAAATCCGCAGAAGGCAAGGCAGATAAGACCCGCGTAGATAAGGGCCGCAGGAAGGCCCCTGTAAGCCCGGGGCACGTCTTTGTGGCTGCAGATTTGCAGGGCACTGTGCAGAAGCACCGACGCCAGCCAAAAGGCCGCCCCTGTTCCCAAAGCATAGCCTAGAGAGGAAAGGAAATCCATGCTCAAGGCCTCCTGCAGAAACGGCATGGAAAGAACCAACGTATTCAGCGCACCGGAAGAAAGAGCCCCACCGGCTTTTTTCCAAAGGGATGGCGAAATCTTGCGCACTGCCGCCGCAGCCCCCAGATACAAAAGGGCGTCTGTGCAAAGAAACAACACAGAGCGTGCCACCATGGGCCTGGGAAGCCCAGAAGCGAGAGGTCCCAAAAGCTGAGCCGCACACACAGAGCAGACGCAGAAAAAAGTCACAAAAAGCGTGTTCCACCGCAGAAGCCCCGGCTTCCGGGCGGCGCGCAACGCCCGGCTGAAGCCCCCTGCACCCGAAAACACCATACTTTCCGCCGAAAGGGCCAGAAGAGCGTATAAGAAGAACCCCGGTATGGAGATACCGCCAAAAGATAATTCGGACGTCATAAACGCGTCACCTTCCTTCCGGCCTGCCGTTCAGCCCGGCGACGGTTGATATACTGCACAAGAGCCGCCAAAAAGCCTAGAATCAGGAATCCAAAAAAAGGATGGGCCACACCCCGGCCGCTGTAAGCGGAAACGATCCGCTCCACAGAGATTCCGCCAAACAGAAGCCATTCCCGAATCAGAGCTGCAAAACACATAACCAACGTTCCCCCCAGGGAACAGCCCACCGTATCCGCCAGAACGGCAGAGGGAATATGATCAGGGGCATACTGGGCAGAACGGGAAAGCACCATGGAATTGACCACCATCATCCCCGCCACCATGCCCAGGGAATTGAGAGCACCGGGGAAGAGCCACTCCATAAGAGCGGAGGCCGGGATATACAGAAGGGCCGCCACCACTGCGGCCAAACCCGGCCGGGCCCAGAGCGGAACCAGATTCCCTGTAAAGCACAAAATAAGCCCTGCCGGAACAGCCATGGCGACCAAAACCACAGAAAGCTCCAAAGCGCCGCGTAAAGTGTGGCAGGCTGTGAGCATGGGGTAAATCCCCAGCGCACCCACCAGCATGGGGTTTTTGAACAGAACCCCATTGAAAAAGATAGCTCGGAGCTCCCGGCGCTTTTTGCTCTTTTCCCTCTCTTCTCCGGCAGACGGAGCTGCGCGGAGACGGCCTTTCTCACTGCGCATGGAACGCTTTTCCACGGAATATTCCTCCTCTCGTCCGGATCCGAAGGGCGAGCCTGTCCAGAAGAGGGGCCGCCCCATTAGAAAGGAGAACCGCAAAGCACAGCGGCTCCTGATAATGCCCCATATGCCGCATAAGCAATAGCAGCGCCCCTCCCAAAAGGCCATACACAAACCGGGCAACAGGCATTTTGGGCGATGTAACCGGATCGGAAATCATAAACACGGCCCCGAAAAGCAGCGAGCCCGAAAGCAGTTCATAGGCAGCAGAACTAGCCGGCGACCCCAAAAAACGGGGCCACAGGGCCGCCAGCAGGGCTGAGGAAAGGAGAAACCCCGCCGTCGTCTCCCACCTGGCCGTCCGACGGCAGCAGAGAAACAGACAGCAGCCTGCGATTACCAGGGCCGCCGTCCCCCCCATAGGGCCCCCATAGCGCCCCCACAGCATATCCATGGGTTCCATCACGGGCCGGAGGCCCTGGGCCAGAGAGAGCGCCGGATTCTGGGCCGGAAGCGCTTCAGCCCCTCTGCCCCAGAGAGGCAGGCTTCCCACGCCTGGAAAACGAAACACTTCCTCCGGCCACAGGACCGTAAGAAACGCCACACCGGCGGCAGCGGGATTCAGCGGGTTCCTGCCGGTGGAGCCAAAGGGCTCCTTGGCTACAAATATAGCAAAGGCGCCGCCCAGTGCCGCCATCCAGTAGGGAATATCCGCCGGAAGAAGAAGGGCCACCGTCAGGCCTGTCACAAAAAGGGAGCGCTCAGAAAGGCTGATATTCCGCCTGTGAATCAGCCGGAAGGCCACCATGGCCAGAAAACAGGCCCCACAGGAAACGAACGCAGTGATAAGGGGCCTGATGCCGTAAAATATGGTTGGAAGGATCAGAAGGGCCAACAAGCAGAAGACAGCGTCATCCATCATGGTGGCGACGGTCTGCTCCTTTCTGTAAAAGGGCGCTCTCCCTCCGGAAAGCTCAAGGCCAAACCTCATTCAAAATCACCGCTCTTTCGTATGGCAGCCGCCCTGGCTACCTCAGCTGCAAGATCGATCCCCGCGGGGCATGCAGCTGAACAGGAATGGCAGGAGGTGCACCTCTCTACATTCCACAGCATCATAGGATCCACTGTATCCCGGTTGATTACATCGTGCACAAGCCAAGGCAATATTCCCCTCATGCATACCCTGGCGCAGCGGCCGCATCCGATGCAGGCAAATGTTTTGTTCACAGGCTCCTGCTTCAGCGCTGTAATGCACCGGGTCCGCTGTGTAACGGGCAGGCTGAGATCCGTCACTGCCTCGCCAGAAATCGCCGGACCTATGTAAACAAGCTTTGTATCCGGAAGCACGCCGCAGCGCTCCAGCAATTCCCCGATGGGAGTGCCGATGGGAACACGCAGATTCCCCGCCCTCCAGACGCCGTCACCTGCAACTGTCACCACCGTATCCGTCTGGGGCATCCCCTCCTGTACAGCGCGATACAGAGCTGCGCAGGCCTGAGCCCCCACAAAGCCCGCTTTCCCTAAGGAACGGCGGAGCCTTCCTGCCAGAACGCCTTTGGCGGGGGTCTTCCCGCCCATGGAAACCACCGGCGTCCCCTGCTCCGCCGCCCGCACTCTTCTCCAGGTATAAAAGGAGGTAGCCGCCAAAATGGTTTTCTCCACACCGCAGGCCCCGGCAAACATCCGCAGGCCCTCCGCCGCCTCCCGGGAATGCTCTCGTAGCACCGCGCCAGAACTGTCTGCATAGGGGTCGTCATCCAGACCGCAGCCCACTAACACTTTCACACCGGAGGCCCGAAACCTTTTTGCCAGCTGAGAAAGAGGCGTGCCGTCGAACTCATCCCGTATACCGGCCCGTTCCGCAGCTATAAGAACCGCTTCTCCGCCCTCTTTGGCGGAGTTTTTCTTTTCTCCGGCGTCTACACGTTTAAAGCTCCCGTTTGCGCCGCTCCTGCCAGCATTTTTTCCTGCTACTTTCTGCTCTTCTTCCCCGTCGCAAAGCAATCGCAGGCGTGCACACAGAACGGAGCCTTCCAGTGGGATCTCCACAGGCCGTATCTCCTCCACAACTCCTGCAGACGGGGAAAATACAACAGGTTCCTCCACCGGGGATGTGAGAGCCTGATACTTTTCCACCCGATCTCCGGCTTTCACCAGCCTCGCAGAGGATTCTTCGCCGCCATAGAGAGGAATAAGCAGAAAGCGTTCCTCTGCAGCGTTTTTACCCTTTTTTCCTCTTTCTGCCGCTTCCTTCCGCCGCTCCTCTTCCACATCCCGTATCTCCTTTTTCAGGGAGCGGGAACGATGCTTTTCCAGCCGTATTCCCCTGGAAAGTCCATAGGGTGAATGCATTCCATGCAGCATACGGTCACTTCCTTTTCTCTTCCGGGCTCAGGCCCGTTCCTCCTGCTATAGAGGGGTTACTTCTCTGCGCTGTGATCCTCCAACAGGGCCCGGCGGGCGTTTTCCTTCAGTGTGCGGATCGCCTCCCCCGCATCCGGGTGACGAAACACGCCTGTTCCCGCCACACAGATATCCACGCCAGCCATGGCTGCCTGACAAACAGTCTCTTCGTTTACCCCTCCGTCGATCTCCACCCTGATGGCAAGTCCCTTTTCCCGAGAAATATTCTTCAGCTCACGGACCTTTTCCATCATGGGCGCCATAAACTTCTGGCCTCCGAAGCCCGGTTCCACCGTCATCACCAGGACCATGTCCACATCGCCCAGATACGGAAGAATGTGAGAAACAGGCGTCCCCGGCTTTATGACCAGCCCCGGGCTCACACCCAGGCTCCGTATGGCACGAATAGTTTCTCCCACATCGCTTTCCGCCTCCGCATGGAAAGATATCATATCCGCACCGGCCTTTGCGAAGGCTTCCACATACCGCAAAGGATCCCGGATCATAAGATGCACATCAAAAGGCAGTTTCGTATAAGGCCTCATGGCCCCTATCACCATAGGGCCTATGGTGATATTGGGGACGAAGCAGCCATCCATTACATCCAGATGTATATAATCCGCGCCGGCCCTGTCCATCCTCTCGATCTCTTCCCCCAGCCGGGAAAAATCGCTCGAAAGCATCGAGGGGGCAATTTTCATCTCCGGCAGATCTTTCTGTATTCCTTTGCCGCCAATGGCTGCGGTTTCCTTAGTTTCTTTTATTTCCTTTGTTTCCATGTTCAATACAGCTTCCCTTCTCCCAATCATATGTGCAAATACCTGCAGCCCGCACCTTTATGTCCATAACCCATCCCTTCACAGTTTCTGCCTCGCAGATTATTCTGTGGCGCCGGGCCGCTTTCCTGCCTTCATTTTACATGATTGGACCTGTATTTTCAACCTTTCCCTTTTTCTAAAGGCCAGTGTAAACGTTCTCGCCAAATATAAAGGCGATAGATTCATGCCATGGGTAAAAAATCGCCCGCAAAAACAGGCGCCCGCGGAAGCAGGCGGCAAAAGCCTTTTCCTGCCCCGCGGGCGATCTATGCAAAGGGGGTGCCCCCATGCTTTATACTATGCGCTGGCAGCCCCCTGCGTTCAATCATTCTTCTCTCTCTGCGGCTTTTTCTTCCGTCTCCTGCGGCGCAGCCGTTTCAGCAGAAGCCCCCGGCAAGTCTTGGGATGGTGCCAGATCCTGCGCAGCCTGCTCTGGAAGAGCTCCTTCCTGCGGGTCAGGTGCGGAAGTTCCTTCTTTAGAAGAAGTTTTCTTTTTTTCTCTGTAATAGGCCCAAACAGCCGCCGCCAGCGCGCATACGCTTACGCCGCGCAGCACCCAGGGCCAGGGCCCCTCAAACAGATTCACCGGCAGAAGGATATCCGCCAGCCACCAGGCCCCCAAAAAGAAAAAGAAGGCGCCGAGCCAATAAAAAATAGAATTTTCTCTTCCAAATCGAAATATCATCAGGAGCCCACAGACAAACCAAAGCCCCATATACACATATGCATCCATCTACATTTCCCCGTTTCTCCGCCCTGTTCCAAGACTTTGGGCCTCCCGGCCTCCAGCAGTTCCCACACTCCCAGGCGGCTTCTTTTGAGCGGTGAATTCACATCCATAGGCCGCTCGTTTATGAATTTCAGTATACGGCATGAAACAGAGGCTTGTCAACTCTCCCCCTCAAGCTCCTACCGATATAACACAAAAGACCGCAGAAAGGCAGGGGGCGCCTTTCTGCGGTCTGCAAAAGAAGCCCTGAAACCGAGCCTCCTATTGCCAACAGCCAATATACAAATTCTCAAATTCCCTTTTGTTTTTCATACACACCTATGCCATTCGTATTCTTCAGGCAGCTCTGTTTCCTGAGCCGGAAAATCTTCTATCCTCCTGCCCGCAACGGGAAAGCCCCAAAGTTCCCTGTGGGGAAGAAACAAAGCCCGCATTCTTTTGGGAAACAGGTGAAACCCGGCGGCTTTTTCTTCTGCGCCGCTCACGCAGGACCTTTTCCCGGTGAAGCTCAATGAGGCAGCAGCCTGCCACCACCACTCCCAAAGTTCCCTGGAGCGTGAGGAAAAGAGCAGAACCACCGCCTGAAAACAGCATGGCTGCTCCCATAGCTAGAGTCAAAAACCATATTTTGGCCCCTTCCCTTTTTCTGCAAATCTCCTCCTGATACCGAAAGCTCATGACCACAGCAAAGGCCAGCATGGCGCTGCCCATCCCAAGGCTCAGGAAATTTCCCATCATAGTTCCCTCTTCCTTTCTTTCCTCACTTCCCTTGTGAAAAGAAGCAATCTTTTTTCATTTCCGGCCAGAGCAGAAAAAACCGACGCATCACGGGAAAGCTTGTTCTATTCTGCATCGGGCCGCTCCAGCTCTCACACAGATTTCCTCTCTGACCCTCATACAAAGAGTATCTGGTTTTTCTGAAATCAATAAGTACGTTCGAGAATCATCGCTCGTTTGTTCTATTCCGTATTCTTATAATAGCACATGCGTTCTATTTTGACAAGCTTTTTCCAAAAAAATCGAAAGTTTTTTCGATTGCACGATCCGCGAAATGGAATTGCTCACCCTTTTCTCTTTCCAACACAAAGTATAGCCTCTGCTGTGTACCATAAAAAGGACTTCATACTCTTCCCCAAAACATCACCGGCCCGGAAGACTGAACAGATGGCAGAGTCAGGCCCGATTTTTAATTTTTTTCACATCGTATCGCTTTCTGATTTTTCTCTTATCCCTGCTTCTCTCGTAACTGAAAAATCAGAATACAAATAAAAAAGGAAGACTCCTCATGGAAGTCTTCCTTTTTAGCGGCCGGTTTCACCGGCATAGTATCATATTTTCCTGCAGGTCCCTGCAAGTGCAGCCGTAACTCCGGGATGTTCCGTGAGCTTTGACATTCCCGGCTCTATCAGCCCAGAATATACACATTCATGGTGCGGGAGCCAAAATTCCTGCATTCATCCAGGGTATCCATGTACAGATCCGCCAGAATGATGCCGTTCATGCATCCGCCGCCCGTATCAGCAGCCACTGCATACCCGTAAACAATCTTTCCATCCGGTGAGCAGATAAAAAGCTTTGTGCCATAGGGAATAATATTGGGGTTCACAGCCACGCGGCCCACAGCAGCCGGCAACCCTGTGGAACAAATTCCGCCTCCCGTATAAGCAGAACAGCGGCCGGCAATCATCTTCGTATACTTGACAGGATTTCCGTTCTGATCGTATACCGTACCGCCGCTGACACTGGCATGGGATACAGCGCTCTTCGTGCCGACCCGCACTACCTTATCCACAGGCTCTTCTTTTACGGTATTGCTCACAACCTTCGTTTCTGCCAATTCCCCATCAATATATTTATACTGGGTCGTGATCTCCCGCAGGCCCTCCCGGCCTTCCGTTTCTACCTTGGTCCTGCCTTTATACAGGGTGTTGTCTTCCTTCTGAATCGTCTTGTAGTCGATGACTTCCTCAGTGGTCTTGGTCTCATACGTCACGCGGCTCACGGAAATTTCCATGCCCTCTGTGACGGCTGTATCCTCCGCTACATTGAGAAAATCCTCTTCTCCAAGAGTTACGCCGGCAGCCTTCACCGCTGAAGCGGCATCCCCCGCCAGCACTACCACATCTGTTTCCTTCCCATCGGCTATCACCTTTACGGTGTAGCGGCGGGTAACCTCCACAGAGGTATCGCCGGTAATCGCCGTCGTGAGGCCGGGGGAAACCAGGTCGTTTCCATCCAGGGAAATTCCGGCTTCTTTGAGTGCCTCTTCCACAGTGGCGCCATAGGGCAGATACAAGGTTTCAGAGTTCCCGTCCGCTTGGACAGCCACTTTCTGAGGTGTGCGGACATTAATAGCAATATTGCCGCTGTCTTCTTCCACGGAATACGCCACCAAACTCTCCTCTGAAATGTCGTATCCCAGATACCGGAGAAGATCCCTAGCTTCTTCCTCTGTGCCGCATTCTGCGATAGCAGAGGCCGAAACTGTTTCTCCATCCACCGTGACAGAGATTTCCTTCGTGGCGGCCAGAACGGTCACAACCGAACTCACCGTAATCATTACCATCACTGTCAGGGCAGTAATACGCATCATGGGCAGCCGCGCCGCGATTCCCTTTACCTTCCGGCCGAGGGTACGAAACACCGGTAACGCCTTTCTGCATGTTTCTTTCATTGCTTCACCTTTTCTTTCTGCAGAGCCTCTCCTGTTTTGCAGCACCATTCGTTCCCGCTTTCCATCCTTGCTGTGATCTTCTTGTTTTACACGATGATCTCCGAAAACTATACAGTGCGGTAAATCGTTGCGCCTGCCGCACCCAGCATCCGGGGCAGAGCTCAAAACGCGGGAAAACAATGCTGCGGAGAATTGCACCTTTGGGCGCAGGTCCGCTTGGGGATAGGAGTTGAGCCGTTGTTAGTAAGTATATCCACAAAATGCGTATTGTCAAATTAATGCAGTATATTATTTTTGGTAAAACTGCACAACATGTAAAAAAATATATTTTCAATTGAGAATAGAAAACCTCTTTTCTTTCAAATATTCATTCTTTTCTGCGCTTTTCTGCCTTTCCGTTTTCGTGCAACTTGCAAGAATCTAAAAATTACAAAGTTGTAACAATCATTACATTCTTGTATTTTTCGATCTATTTATCTTAAAAAAAATTAAAACACAAAATAGCAAACCGGTTAAAAAACTGTATTTTTGGCTCTGCCGCTGGGCTGATCGGTATTTCATATTGTATTCACATTTTCGGTAAAATTCACAAAATGAAATTTTTACCAAAGCCATAAAACACAGGTCCTTTACTATTCTTTTTCTCATACGCTGAAGTTCCTTTTCAGGAATATTTTTTACATAGGCAGCATTTAACTCATTCTTTCTCATTCCTCCACCATAAAATTAGGTAGCGTAAAATATGCTATACAGGCAAAATTTTCTCTATTTTATCTTCCTTATATTTCGCATGTGATGAACCCCATATCGGTTCTTACATTTTTATATATATTAAAGGAAAAGGGGCCGAACAGTCGAAACAGCTTTCCACTGCATTTTTTAACATTTCCACAGAGTTTTCCACTTTTTCAACGCTCCATGTGAAAAAACGGGCCCTTTTTCCACAAAAGAACCCGTTTTTTCTCTCTTTATGCGTTTTTCCACAGAGTTTTCCGGAGAACGGCAACCAATCCTCCCAATCAGCCGATTACGAATTTTCCTGCGTTCGGTTTCTTCGCAAGAAACATAATTCGTTGTGCACATCTCGTTCACCTGTATACACAAAACCGTTTTGTCCCGGAGCCAAATACAGCCAGCGAATCTCGTTCTGATTTTCTGTGTTCGCTGGATGAAACGAAGCCGTCTTTTTGTCTCTATTATTTGCTACTTGCCTATTTTCTGTTTAGAATTTTCCTTATTTCCGGGCATTGCTCTTGCACTTCCCCCACAGTCCAAAATTCCGGGAACCGTGTGTATGCGCATGTATGAGCCTATGATCCTGCTTTCTGCCACATATGGAAGACTGCCATCTGTCTCCTTTGGGTATCCTGGCAGCCGGATTTTAACAAAACAGCATATAAACGATGCTTCAGGGGCATCTGGCTTCAGTTCTGCTTTCTCACCACCGCATATTCGTCGTCCAGTTGGAAATAGGGGCAGTCCCTGACGGTAAAGCGTAAAAACCCTTCCATTTCATCCTCATCCAGCTGAACCATACAGGCGTAATAGCCGCCTTCTTCATCATACACATAATTGGCGCAGAAGCTGCAGCTGCCCGCCCGTGGATCTCTTTCACGCTTTTCTCTTCTCTCCCTTTCGTTTACAGGTGGTTCCATCCCGCAGTCTCCTTTCATTCTCTACTCATTTTTCAAAATCCTTATACAGCAGGCTGGGTAGGACGGTCCTGCTGTTCTGGTATTTACCGCTGGCATAGGTATCATATTCCCCATGGATATCGTGATAATAGATCTGACAAATCTCCACATTGGGGTAAATACGCACTGGCTGAACGCAGAAAATCTCCAGCGTCCAGCAGCCGGCAAAACCCACGTCTCCGAATCCAGCCGTCACATGAATAAACAGCCCCAGTCTTCCCACAGAGGAACGGCCTTCCAGCATGGGAACGAATCCCTCTGTATACGTATACTCGTTTGTGCGCCCCAGATAGAGGCGATCTGGCTCCAGCAGAAGGCCCTCCTCCGGGATCCGGAGTTTTTTCACCGGGTTGGGGAGTTTCATATCCAGTTCCCTGTTTTCATATACAAGAAGCTCATCCGCCAGAGAAAGATTATAGCTGTTAGGATTGAGCCTCTTTTCATCAAAAGGCTCGATAACAATTTCCTTCCCCAAATGTTTGTGGATCTCTCTACCTGAAAGGATCATAGCTTTCGTTTCCCTTCCTTTCTTTACAGGGCAGATCGGAAACAGCCCAAAGCACCCCGCTCTCCTCAGCTCCCATACCCTGCCGCAGCGCCATTCTGTTTTTGTCGAGTCCTTTTATGCCCCCTGAACCGCTGAAATCCCGCGAACTAAAAAAGCATCGCATTCAAAAGTAGAACCGCCAAGATGGGGCGTAAAAATCAAATTTTTGAATCGGAGGAGTTCCTCCGGCTGTGGCCGCGCTTCCTCCCAAACCACATCCAGGGCTGCAGCGCCGATCCAGCCCTTTTCCATTGCCTCTATAAAAGCTTCTTTATCCACAATGCCTGCCCGGGCAGTGTTGATAAATATACAGCCCTTTTTCAGGGCAGAGAAAGCCTCCCGGCCAAAGAGTCTATCTGTGGATGCATTATGAGGCACCAGCACACAGAAATAATCCGAGCGAGCCAGAAGCTCCTGGAACTTCACCCGGGAAACACCCAGCCGCTTCTCCTCCTCTGAGGGAAGGGGGCGAATATCGGAATACAGCACCTCCATGGAAAATCCCTTAAGCAGGGCCGCCAGTTCGCGGCCAATTTGCCCCATGCCCCAGATACCGAAGGTACGGCCCTGAAAATCATGCCCCGAAAACAGTACCTTCAACCCCTCGTGATCCTGCCATTTCCCTTGGCGGACGGCCTCATCCGATTGAGGAACATTTCTGGCCGCCGCCATAGCCAACGCCAACGTGTGTTCGGCAACTGTGCGCCAAAGGGAATCGGCCTTAACGATTGATACGCCCTTTGCCGCCGCCCAGGCTTCAAACTCCCTGCTACAGGAATGGCACCCCACCGCCCGCAGTTTTTTCGCCGTCTTCATCCATTCATCCGGAACACCATAAACCAGCGCAGCCTCCGCCTCATCGGCAGCATCCATTCCAGCATACGTATACGTTTCCTCCAGCAGCTTCTTGGCCTTTGGGTGGAGGGCGATTCCCACAGCACAACGTGGCTTCATATCACATGGCCTCCTCTTTTTTAACCGGCTGAATTCTTATTCCATATGCCGGCCCATTTTTTAAATTTGCATACTATAGTATCATTTTGTATTTTATTTTATATTACTTCTTTATAGAGTCAGATACAACCAATATTTGCACAACTTCATTAATCTCCACAAAATTAGATAAGAATGAAAAAAGTTTTTTATTGTTTCCTTCTTTTAAAAGACATATACTAAAAAATAAAGGGAGCCGACCATCCTGACGCTATGATCGGCTCCTCCCTTTGCATATTCTCTAGCAGATGAAAACCGTTATATATCTCCCTGCGCCAAACATAAAATAGCAAAAAGAAGGAAGATGCGATGAAAAAAAGAAGGATTCAAACAATTTTGATTGCCTCTCTGCTGATTTTAAATACTGCCTGCTCTGCACAGTCTGTCTCTCCCACAGAAAGCGAAGATGGACGGGAAGCCTCCTCCTCTTCTCAGACATCTGAAAATTCTTCCTCTGTCTCATCCAAGCCAGAGAATATTCATACAATTACAGTGGATTTTTCAAAGAGAGCCGGCGCGCCTCTCGTAAAAAAATTTGGCTTTTTCAACTCTGGCCTCGTTTCCCTGGAAAGAACAGAACAGGACATACCGGCCATAGACAGCCTTTCTGCCGAATCTCTCCGAGTGGAGCTTGGCATGGGCCGTTCAGATATGATTTTCCATGATCTCGTAACCGGCAGCACCGATACCATGCAATACAATTGGGGAGATATTGACCGGTTCGCCGGACTTCTCACTTCCAGAGGAGTTCTCCCTTATTTTGCCTATGGTTACTGCCCCTATCCTCTGCAGATAACAGGAGAGGATTCCCGCTCTCAGCCTTCAGATCTGAAAAAATGGCAGGAAATCCTTCGCACCATCTCTTCCCATTTTAAAGATCAGGGCATCCGAATCGGCTATCATGAAATCTGGAATGAGCCGGACTGCAACGATGTGTTTTACACCGGTTCCTGGGAAGAATACTGTGATCTTTATGCCTACGGCGCCCGGGGAATTCGGGAGGGAGATCCGGAAGCCGTAGTAGGCGGTCCTTCCACTGCGTGGGTAATGAGTCCCGGAAACCGCTATAAGGATTTCCTTTCTTATGTAAGAGAAAACAATCTCCCTCTGGATTTCTTTTCCATGCATCGATATGGAACAGATTCTCTTCAGAAGATCGAATCCGTCCGGCAAGAACTTGAAAATGCCGGGAAATACTTTGAAACCACCGCCATCCATGTAAATGAACTTAATATTGATACCGCACCCTGGAATTATGGAGAGATTTGTGACCAGTATGAAATGGCTCCTGCAATCTTTCGCACCATAGACCAGCTGGTAGCTCAAAATGATGTAGAAGTAATTTCCTGGGCCCAGTTTCTGGAATCCGGCGTGGACGCTCTGGGGGTTATAGATGAAGCGGGACACAAAAAAGCAGCCTATAACGCATTTGCTATTTATGCCCGCATGCCGATAGATCGTTGTTCCCTGTCTTCCTCCACTCCATTGGTTAGCGGCATGGCTTCGGCAGACGGACAACGGGCCTGCGCTCTTGTCTGGAACGATGATTTCAATCTACAGGAGGTTTCTCTTTCTCTGGAAAATCTCCCCTTTTCCTCCGGCACCCTGACCCTTTACCGTATTGATGAAGAGAATGCCAGCTTTGGAAACAACGCTGGGGAAGAACTTCTGCCGGTAGAAACCATAGAATTTGCAGATACTGAAGACCTCAGCTGGTCCGGAAAACTTCCTCCAGAGGCTGTTGTATATATTGAGGTAAACGGCGGGAGAGGGGAATCCAGTCTGGAATATGCGTCTCCAGAAGGAGCCTGCATCCTTCGTCAAGAGCATTATTATCCTACGCGAGGAGAAAGCAATTATGCCTATTTCGATGAAACCACCTGGACCGCCCGTTTGGGTTCCGGTGAAACACAAAATGCCCACTCGGTCGTAGGCGTCTTAGCTGAAAGTCTTCCCGATACAATACAGGTTTCCTTTGATATAGAAGGGGAACCGGAAAAACAAGGCAAAAACAGCCTCCTAGGGCTACGTGTGGATTTTGCAACAGAAAATGGTTACGAGAAATCTGTGTTATTCCATGGAGGAATATATGACAAAAATCGGGAATCTCCCCTGCCTTGGGGGGCAGATGGGATTCCTATGCAGGCAGAAGAAAGGGAGCTTTCCGATTTTTCTATCGATCTTTCTAAGTATGCCCCGAAGAATTGGAACGGAAAAACCCTTCTGATTTTCGAAATGCAGGACTGTGGGGAAAATGTCTCTGTCCGTGTTTCCTTACGCTGAATGCCGCTTCTTCTCTGCCTCTTCTATTATCCAAATTTCAGTACTCTGTCTTTTACATAATGCAAAAAACTATTGCGTTTTACTCGGCACATAGAACGATAAAAAATCAGAAAACAAACAGGGACCAAATATATCCGGCGGCAAGCAGAAATTTCTGCTTGCCGCCGGATGCATTTTCTATACAAACGATTTCAGAAATTATGCACTCATCTCTCGGTAATCCCGGAAAATTCTTTTTCCACTTCTCCATTGGCTCCTCTTCTGTAGGCTCCGGGGGAAACCCCTGTCTTTTGCCGGAAGAGGGCGGAAAAATAATGCTCGTCTGTGAACTGCAGCCTGTCTGCAATTTCGCGGATCGGCAGGCTGCTGTTGCGCAGAAGATTCTGCGCCAAAGCCAGCTTACGGGAAAGAAAATATGCATATGGCGTCATACCGTATTCCCTCTGGAAGACTCTCGTCAGCTGAGAAGGGGAAAGCCCCACTCCCCGAGCCACCTCGCCAATGTGCACCGTTTCATATACAAGGCCGTCTAACTGTTTTCTGGCCTTTTCCGCCGGATTTTTTCTCTCTGAAAGCAAATCTCTCTTTTTTCTTTCGGTGTAGTCTGAAAGATTCATCAGAATCTCATGAAAGAGAAGGGAACCTCTCCTTTCCAGATTTGATTCCCATCCCTTGGCCTGCTCGCACAGTGTGAGAAATTCACGGAAAAGAGGATACAGCGGGCAGTCCTTAAAATGATATACGCCCCTGAAACCGTATTCCTCATAGAGGCGGTCGCAGAGGGTCCCCCTCACGTTCATCCATATTTTTTGAAAAGGCTCCTGTGCGTCAGCTCCATAGTCCTGATCTGTTTGGACAGGCAACAAGTACACGTCCCCCTCTCGGGGATAAAAGGTTTCCCCGCCGCAGTGCACCCATCCTTTTCCCGACATAATGTATTCCAAGCAATAGACAGGAGAATCCGGCCTGCGGATGTGGTAATTTTTATCGGGGTATGTGATCCCAGCGATCTCCACCACAAAATGATTTTCCCGGGGAAGGTAATCCGAAAGAAAACTGACAATATGCTCCATATGCGTGTATTCCTACCTTTTTTGCAGTTAAATTGTATTGTAATCGGGTTTGTTTGCCTGTATACTGGCTGCAAAGAGAAAAAACGATGCACAAACCACGAGAGAAAAAGATGGATATGCTGCCCATCTAAAACACAATGGTTCTCAGAAGAATCGCAAGAAATCGCAGGCAACAGAACAACACCCTTCCTGTCGCACGGCCAGAAATTACACAAATTCCTGCGGGAGGGAAAGGTGCTTGTTTTCTATCGATCTAAATCATAGTGTATCATAAAGCATATCTTTATTTCATTATTTTAGCGATTATTCTAAATTTTTTCTGTAGCAGCGAGCACTTCGCAATTGGTTCACTTGTCTACTTGTCCGCTTCCTGCACCCCCTGTAAGGTGACATATGGTTGCCCGCATCTCTTCCGCACGCATAAAACTGGTTCACGCGGTGCGATGCCGCAAAGGGGTTTGTGTGCAGTTCACATGTATATGTAAGAGAGCAAAAGAAATAAGGAGGAACTTCTAATGACAGAAAATTTTACAAAAATCCCTCGCCCGGAACATCCCAATCCCCAGTTTGAGCGGAGCCGCTGGCAGAATCTCAACGGTCTGTGGGATTTTGAATTCGATTTCGGCACAACGGGTCTGGAGCGGAAACTCTATGAAAATCCCCAGTTTACAAAACAAATTCTGGTTCCCTTCTGCCCGGAAAGCCAGCTTTCCGGCATCGGATATACGGATTTTATCCCCTGCTGCTGGTATCACAGAAGCTTTACCATTCATGCAGAGGATCTGAACGGCGCTGTATATCTCCATTTCGGCGCGGTGGATTACGAAGCTCATGTGTTCATTAATGGGCAGGAAGCCGGAACCCATAAGGGCGGCTACACCTCTTTCCAGGTTGAGATTTCCGCCCTTCTGAAGGAAGGGGAAAACGACCTGACGGTCTGTGCCATCGATCATCCTCTGGAGGGAAAGCAGCCTTCCGGCAAGCAGAGCGACCAGTATTATTCTTACGGTTGCTATTACACCCGTACCACGGGCATCTGGCAGACAGTTTGGCTGGAATTCGCCCCCAAAGCACACATCAAAAGCGTCCGGTATTTCCCCAATGTGGCAGAAAACAGCGTGGTAATCGAAGCCCATGTGGAGGGAACCGGCGTATTTACCGCAGAAGCCTCCTTTGAAGGCCGTCCCTGCGGAAAAGCCTCTGCTAAAGCGGAAAATGGAACGGCGTTTGTCACCATTCCCCTTTCTGAAACCCATCTCTGGGGCCCGGGGCAGGGCAATCTCTATGATCTTACCCTCTCCTTCGGGGAAGACTCTGTAAAAAGCTATTTTGGCCTGCGGGAGCTCCGGCTGGATGGCTACCGCTTCCTCATCAACGGCGTATCCGTCTTCCAGCGTCTCATTTTGGATCAGGGCTTCTACCCAGACGGGATCTACACCGCCCCCACGGCGGAAGCTTTGGAAAAAGACATTCTTCTTTCTATGAAGGCGGGCTTCAACGGTGCAAGGCTCCATCAGAAGGTCTTCGAGCCCCGCTTCCTCTATTATTGCGACAAGCATGGTTACCTGGCCTGGGGCGAAATGGCCAACTGGGGCTTTGATATCAGCTCCCCCACGGCCTTCGAGGCCTTCATCCCCGAATGGATGGAATCCATTGAGCGCGATTTCAACCATCCGGCCATTGTAGGCTGGTGCCCCTTTAACGAAACCTGGGATTATAAGGGCAGAAAGCAGGAGGACGGCCTGCTGCGCATGACCTACCGCCTGACAAAGCAGTATGACAAAACCCGCCCCTGCATCGATACCAGCGGTAATTTCCATGTGGAAACAGATATTTACGATTTGCACGACTATGAGCAGAATGTGGAGGAATTTTCTTCCCATTACGATCCCTTCGGCAAAGGAGAAGGCCCCTTCCGGGAGACGCACCCCGCCCGCCAGAGCTATACTGAGGGCCTGCCTTTCTTCATCAGCGAATATGGCGGCATCAAATGGGCTCCTCGGGCTGAAGAGGGGGAAAACGCCTGGGGCTACGGAGAAGGCCCTCAGACAGAAGAGGAATTCTTTGCCCGCTACCGCGGCTTGACGGAGGCCCTCCTGCGTAACCCGAAGATGTTCGGCTTCTGCTATACTCAGCTCACCGACGTGGAACAGGAGCAGAACGGCGTATATTTCTACAGCCGTGAGCCCAAATTCGATCCTGCTCGCTTCTATGAAATTAACACCCAGAAGGCAGCCATAGAAGACTAAAACAGCATGTACATAAAAAAGGAAGCGCCTGTTCTCCAGGTGTGCACCTGTAAAATGAAAGTAGACACTCACAAAAGTGTGGGTGTCTGCTTTTTTCATGGTAAGATAGAGAAAAGGAGGAATAGGAA
>CAJFPJ010000043.1 GCA_904399395.1 uncultured Clostridia bacterium
GCCGGTGTTGTTGCGCAGGGCGGTGAAGGCTTTCCCGTCTTTGCTGACGGCCAGGTGCATGGCGTGCTCCCAGTCGCAGTTATAGGCGTGGTCGTGGCCCGGATAGTTTGTGGCGTCATAGCAGCCCTCTCCTCGTTTCGTGTAAGCAAGGATGTAAGACAAATTAACTCCTCCTTCAATATTGGCCAGATCTGTCTGAAAAGTATGGTATATACGTAAATCAAGGGGCAGGACTGTCCCCCGCCCCCATAGAATTACCGAAAATAAAAAATACTGCACAGCACATGCTGTGCGTGCTGCAATACTGCCGCGCTGGAATACCTCTGCGTCCCTGACTGTGGCCTGTGTCTTTTCATTTTGCAGGCCGCGAATCCAAAGCATATGACTATGTGTGGGGCGCCTGCAGAGAAGTAGGGATTTGGCCAGTGGGGAAATCGAGGGAATAGTGTCCCCATCCCACTTCTTTTTTTCTGTATAAAAGGCGAACGAAAAAGAAGAGAGCCAGAGGCCGGGAGATTTCCCGGCCTATTGTGCTTTCAGCTGCGGTTCTCGGAGCAATTCAAAAGGTAGCAGACAAAATATACCGTATAGCTTGATATACCACAGGTGTCTGCTTTGTATGACCGGCTTGCTGCACAGCGGCTCCTCTTAAGAGTTAAGACAATCCCCACTTTCCATTTTACGGGATTTCGTCTCAAAAGAAAAGAGGCAAATATCGAACGAGAAGTGACCAAAGTTGAAGGGGAATAAGGCAAATTCAAATGGTGGTATACCAATTTTGAGGGAATAAAAAAGGAGAAGCAGGCTTCTTTTCAGATCCGTCATCTCCTTTTCTCACTATTTCTGCTGTATCCTGCTGAAATGAACGGGTATGACCGCAGCGGCGGCGGATAGCTCTACCGCATACCCGTGCATACTCCATTATTCCTCTTCTAATACAGCAGCTTCCTCCAGCATTTTCCGGATCTCAATATGCTGAGGACATTGCTCTTCGCAGGCTCCGCATTTTATGCAGTCGCTGGCCTTCCCTCTTTCACGAACAGCATTGCGGTATTGATTCTTGGCAGCGGAGAGATGATTATAGGACATATAATGGTTATAGGCTGCAAATATACCGGGAATATTGATGCTCTGGGGGCAGGAATTCACACAATATTTGCAATCTGTGCATGGAATGGTCCTCGCTTCTTCCATACGCTTTTTGACCTCTTCGATCACGGCATATTCCGCTTCGCTCAGGGGTTTTACATTCTGCATAAAAGCGGTGTTGTCCTCCACTTGTTCCAGAGTGGACATGCCGCTCAGAGCAGTGATGATTCCAGGCAGGGAGGCGCAGAACCGAAGCGCCCAGGAGGCCAGGGAAGCATCGGGAGCGTACTCCCGCATGGGGGCGCTGATATCTTCCCGCATAGTCACCAGCGAACCGCCTTTTACCGGTTCCATGATCAGGACAGGTGTGTTGTGCTTCATGGCTGTTTCGTAGCAGCGGCGGGATTGGACGCCCGGGTTTTCCCAGTCTGCGTAATTGATCTGCAGCTGGACAAATTCAGCCTCCGGGTGAGCGGAGAGAATGCTTTCCAGGGTTTCTGGAGTATCATGGAAGGAAAAACCGATGTGGCGGATCTTGCCTTCTTCTTTCTTTTTACGGATGAACTCCCAGGCGCCCACTTCCTCTGCCGTTTTAGCTGTGTTGGCATTCAGTCCGTGGAGAAGGTAAAAATCAAAATACTCCACGCCGGCCCGCTCCATGGAAGTGGTAAAAATGCGTTCCATATCCTCTTCGGTTTTCAGCTCGTGCATGGGAAGCTTTGTAGCTAGCTGGAAGCTTTCACGGGGATAGCGCTTTACGATGGCCTCTCTGGCAGCCACTTCGGAGGTGCCGTTTATGTAAACATAGGCTGTGTCAAAATAGGTGAACCCCCGTTCCATATAGAGATCCACCATCTTTTTGGTCAGCTCCAGATCCACGGCGCCGTCCTTCATAGGAAGCCGCATCAGGCCAAAACCCAGTTTGGGGATGTTTTTTCCCAGATAATTCTCTTGCATAGCTTTTTCCTCCTTTTATTATGCAATTTGGCGGGTTCAGATTCGGGCGGGATTTCTGCGGGGCAAAGCCTTTCTTAAAAACTTCCGGTACCCGGCCCCCAGAAACTTCTATTCACGCTTCCGACCCCCTGTAAAATTTTCTTCCGAAAAGAAAGCGGAAAAAACCGGAAGCCGGAAGGCAAAATCAACAATAGAACATCGGAGAGAATCATAAGTGATTTTTCTCCAAAACTTTGAGAAGATGTGCATGCAGAACAGCTTGGAGGGCTATTCTTCTTCCTTCGGCTTCAAATCGATGGAAAGACCATCCTCCGTGAGATGCGCAGGAAAAAGATGAAGCCGTTCATCCGTGCTCAGGATATTTTTATTGGGCTGGTGGATGGAAAGAGTCAATTGGCCGTTGAGATCTTGAAAAAGCATCCCGTGGCCGCCATCGTTTTCGTAAATAGGCTGAGAACAGTGCACCCAAGGGCCCTCTATCTTTCCACTGGGGCTGCGGACCACGCCTGTTTTATACACACTTTCCCCGCCTGTGCTCCAAAGGGTGCACAGGGCGCCGGAAGCATCATAGAAAAGGAAGGGGCCGTCCGTCACATAGGTTTCGTCATGGATGGGAACCCCGTTATACTGCTCTATGTAATCGGGCTTTGTCCAGGGAGCTTCGCTGCCTTTGAAAAGCAAGATAGGTTCGCCGGCAGGCTGCTTCAGATCCTCCGTAAGGGGAATGGCCTCTACAGTTCCATCGTGGATTTGGATCCATTCGTGGCAATAGACCATCCAGGGTCGGCCGCTTTTATCCACGAAAAAGGTGCCGTCCAGCGCCACGGTTTCCGGAGGCGTCAGCGGCCCGTCGGACCATTTTTCATAAGGGCCTGTGAGAGAATCAGAGCGGAATATGGCTGTCCCTCTGGTCTCCTCAAAGGGAAGGGTGCCGGTATCCACGCCCGAGCCTTTCATGGTTTTGGTCACAGTGGTGAAGAGATACCAGATCCCCTTGTAAAAGTGGATTTCCGGGGCCCAGCACTGGCCCTTGGCGGGCACATCCAGGCGAAGGATGGGGAAAGGATCCTCAAAATGGATAAGATCCTCCGTTCTGCGAAGAAATACGGCATCGTTTGGATGCTTATCTTCCACCGTTCCCCCGTTCATAACCAGGTAATAGCAGTGGTTTTCCCTATCCGTGACAAGAAATGGGTCGCGAATACGCATGTCTTTTCTGTGAATCATGTTCAATACGGCTCCTTTCAGACGCATGACCTTCCGGTGGAGTCTTCTTCCGGATCCAGACCGCCATGTTCAAGAAATCCCCCAAAATAGAGGCTCCAATGGCCTTCTATGGCAGAGTGCCTGCTGCACCCTTTCCTTTATAATAAACCAAAACGCAGGGAATGCAATAGAAAAACTTTTATTTATAGATATTTTTTGGCAAAAAGAACAGATTGTAACGGTATGCGTTTTGTGAAGTTCCATAGAATCAATACTATGGTTGCGGCCCTTTTGGACCTATTTTATGCAGGCGCTCAGCTAAAAAAGGATGACAGAAGATCCCGGGATCTTCTGTCATCCTATAGGTGGTTTTCGGCCTCTCAAAGCAAAACAAATCAAAAATACAGATCTGAAAAGGCGAAATACAATAGCTGCTTACAAACATCAGGGCTATATTTACTGTAGGTCGGTCTTAGCCTATTTTAGCCTTCAGATTGGGTGGGAACGGCTATCAGATGGTCCTCATCCAGAAAGGTGATCTTTTCGCAGCACATCTCCCTGCCCGGGAAGCGGGTGCGGTCCTTTTTGTGGCGGCCGTAGGTGATATAGTATTCGCCCTTATATTCTGTGATGCAGGCGTGGCCGCAGCCGGTGATGCCGTGCCTTCCCTGCAGGAGAATGTTGTCGTGGTCGTAGTCCAGAGGCATGATATAGGGCCCCATAGGGTTCCGAGACCAGGCATAGCGCATGGCATAGCGGTAATCCAGAACGTCGTAGATAGCCCAGCTGAATAGATAGCGGTCCCCGATCTTGATGAGATCCGGCGCCTCGTTATAGATGGATTTTACCTCTCCGCTGGCATAATCGGAGACGTTCACGCTGAACTGGCGGTAAATCATCTCAGAAAGGCAAACCATCTCTCCGGTAAATTTTGCGGAGCCGGGGCTCAGCTCAATTTTACTCATCATACATTTCCCCTGGCCGAAAGCCAGATATACGGTTCCGTCGTCATCCTTCAAGAAACAAGGATCTATGGTCTGAAAATCGTAATCGGTCTTTGCTACCAGAGGCCTTCCCAGAATATCGCGGAAATTGCCCATAGGGCTCTGGCTCACAGCGATGCCGATCTGCTGGTCTGCACAGAAGGCGAAGTAATAAAAGCCGTCTTTTTCCACCATGCTGGGGGCCCAGGCTTTTTCCTCCGCCCAGCAGACGTCTTTGAAATCCAGGATGGTAATGGGATCCGACCAGTCCTGCAGATTTTTGGAATGCCAGCAGACAAAGCCCTTCTGCCCGATGGCGCCCCCGCCTGAAGCCGTCATGTAATAATCGTCCCCGTCTTTAAGGATATAGGGATCCCCTGCATCCTGGGGAATGATGGGATTGCGCATGGTATCGTCTCCTCTCCGTTTTTGCAGGCCGCTCCCGGACGGGCCTGCCTTTTTTAGATTCTGCCTTCATCATATTCCTCCTCCAGGGGAAAAACAATGGCGTTCTTTGACTTTTCGGCGGCAGATGTATACTTTTTATGAACAGGTATTGGTATGGAAAATGGCACGGGGGATTTCACAGATTGGTTTTCCGATAAGGTATGCGGCCTTGGAGAGCAACCAAACAGGCAGAAATTTAGACCAATTATTTTCTTTCCCTTGGCTATTTAAAGGGGTGGCTGTATACTATACGGAAAAGGGTATGGCCTCATAGTGAGGGGATTTTACCAGCCCGGATATGGAAAATGAAACGAAAGCAAGAAAAACCCGGGAAAAGGAGGGGCGGCCGTTGTGCTGGTGATCGGAATATGCGACGGGGATACGGCCGTTCGGGTGATGCTGTCTGAATTCATATCCCGCTATAGAAAGGAAACCGGTTGCGAAGTGCGGATCCTTTCCTACGACAGCGGAGAAAAGCTTCTGCGGCATTATCCCTTTGAAATGGATTTGATTTTTCTCGAGATCCCATTTGCCCGGATGAACGGCATTGAGATTGCCCGCCGCATCCGTCAGGTGGATCCTAAGGTGGGAATTGTGTTCCTGACCACGCTTCTGAACCATGTTTTGGAGGCCTACGATGTGCGGGCGGATAATTATCTTATAAAACCCCTTCGGTATCCGCGTTTTTTGCAGGAGGTGGAGCAGGCTCGGGCACGCAGGGGGAAAAATCGGTATTTCTTGGAAATTTCCGCATACGGAGTGTATAAAATATACACAAAATCCATTTTGTATATTGAAACCCAGGGTAGGAATACACTGATACACACAGAAAAGAGCGCTATCGTGAGCCGGAAACGGATGAAAGAGCATGAACTCTCTCTCTTTGAGCCGTATTTCATTCGCTGCCATGCGGGGTATATTGTAAATCTATTGTTTTTTGAAAAGCTGGAAGGGAGCGAAATCACGCTTCTAACTGGTGAAAGAATTCCTCTGAGCCGACACCGCAGGGAGGAAGTCCTAAAAAGACTGGAAGAAGTCCTGGGAGAAGAAAACGGACTGGAAGGAGAAAAAGGAGGGAAAGCATGAAAAAAATCAGGGAAAACATTCTCACCATAGGATGGGCCCTGCAGCTGGCTTTGAAAATCGACGCCAGGGTATTTTTAGTCTGGGGGAGCCTGAGCGTGGTGCTGGCGGTTCTGCCCGCCGTAGCTCTTCATTTTAATCGTCAGGCTGTCTCTGTACTTTCGGACTTCCTGTTGACGGGGCAGGGCGTTTTTCAGGATGCAGTTCCCTCCATACTGGCTTTGGGGGCAGTGCTTACGGCGGTGGGGCTTTCCCGGCGGATAAATGGTAATTTCCTGTATTTCATGATGTATGACGCCTATTACTTTGGGTTGGAAGAACACGTAATGGACGCGGTGCAGCACATCGAAATGAAGGTGTTGCTGGATAAAAAATATCGGGACGAACACTGGACGGTGATGGGGCGCTGCGGCTCTTTGGCAGATTTCATGAGTTCCGGATGCATGTTCCTTTCGAAGCTCGCCGGCTCCGTATCGCTTCTGGCAGTGGCGGCGCAGACCTCCCCGGTGATCTTTGCTATCGCCCTCAGTTATCTGGCAGGCGTGCTTCTGCTGAATTTTCTTACAGCGGATAAAGTCCGGTGGGATGCGCGCCCTTATGGAGAGGCTTCACGCTTGGCCGATTACTATCAAACTTCCAGTATGTCCCCTGGGGCGGCAAAGGAAATGCGGATATACAGCCTGCAGAAAGAGACTTTGGAAAAATGGCGGAAGGCCTATCAGAAGGTGGAGAATATCGACAGGCGGTATGTGAAGGCGCGTCAGGCGGTTGCCCTGTTGAGCGGCGGCGGTTTCTATGTATTTCTGGCAGCCATGATGGCTTACTGCATTTTTCAGGTGGCAGCGGGTGTTATGACTGTGGACGTGTTCCTGATGCTTTATGCTCTGGGGCAGAGCATCAGCGAAGCGGCGGGCGTTCTTTCCTCCAGCTTTCAGGAAACGGACAGAGGCCTGTATTTCCTCAATATCCAGCGAAAATTCCTGCAGGGTGTCCCGAAAAAAGAAAAGGACTGGGAGGAGGGCTTCACCCCTGGGGATCCGGATACGGTATTTCAGGCTGAAAATGTGAGTTTTTCCTACGATGGGGAGAGGGAAGCCCTCCGGGACCTCACTTTTTCCATCCGGAAAGGGGAAACGGTGGCGCTTGTAGGCGTCAATGGCAGTGGAAAGACTACCTTGGTGAAACTTCTCATCGGTCTTTTTTCTCCTACCAGGGGGCGCTTGCGATTTTACGGCAGGCCGTACGATGGACGAACCAGGGGGGCCGTTATCCGAAGGGTGGGAATGTTCTTCCAGGATTTTCATATTTTTCACGCCACCCTGCGGGAAAATGTGGGCTTCGGCGACTTGAAAAGTCTGGGGGATACGGAACGCGTTCTCCTGGCGATGGAAAAGGGAGGAGCGGAGAAACTTCCCGGAAGATTTCCGCAGGGCCTGGAACAATGGCTCCTGCGGGATGTAAAACGGGATGGAGCCATACTTTCCGGAGGAGAGAAGCAGAGGGTAGCTGTTTCCCGGGCTCATATGAGCGATAAGGAAATCTTGATTTTCGACGAGCCCGCCGCCGCTTTGGATCCTATTGCGGAGATGCGGCAGTTTCAGGCTATTCGTGAAAAAATTAAAGGCAGGACGGCTATCCTCATCAGCCATCGGGTAGGGTTTGCCCGTCTGGCGGATCGAATTCTAGTGCTCTCTGAAGGAAGGCTGGCAGAGGCGGGGACCCACGAAGAGCTGATGGAAAAAGGAGGCCTCTATGCCGGATTTTTCCGAGAACAGGCCCAATGGTATGAAACACAGGGAAAGGAAGGGAACGCCTGTGAAAGAAATGAAGGGGAAAGATCACCCCAATAAAGGTTCGGAAGCCGGACGGCTCAGAACAATGGGGAAGGCTTTCTGCATAGGCTTGCGGATCAAGGGCCCCTTTTCCGTCTGTGTGAGCCTTCTGGGATTTGCAGCCTCCTTTCTGCCTGTATGGACGGCTTCCTGCTTACGGAATCTTACAGATGTGCTCCAGGCCCTGACGGCAGCAGAGAGTTCGGCTTCAGAGGCTCTTTCTGTCTTTGGGGCTTTAACGGGACTCTATGGGGCACAGCTTTTCATCACGAACCTACAGCAGTATGTAAATGGCATGGATGAGGTAAAGATCGAGAGATATCTGAAGGAGGCCATTCTTCGCTGTAAATGCCGGGTGAAATATCCCTATATTGAGAATTACGATGATTTTCAGAAAAAGATCGCCTTCGCAGAGGAATTTGCTGGGCGTACCATGGCGGGCTGTATCGGCAGAATGACTTCCATTCTCCAGCTCCTGCTGGCCTTTTTTGCCGCGGCGGCCGCCTTGTGGGAGATCAGCCCGCTGGTTGTGGGGATCCTCCTTCTCACCAGCGTGCCAGCGGCGGTGCTGGCATACCGGCAGCAGGACGAAACCTTCCGCTACCGGGCTAAGTGGATGGAAGAGGGTGCCATGGCCATTCACTATTTTCAGACAATCGGAGGGGGCCATTCTCTGGCTGGTCTCCAGGAAATCCGGCATTTCGGCCTGTTTGACTATATGAAGGCCCGCTGGAGGGCCATCGCAGATGCATATATCGGCAAGAAAAACCGGATCATGAGAAAGCATGTGGCATACAATACGGCTGCCGATTTTCTTCGCAGCGCCGTATACACGGTGATCCTTCTGGCAACGGCGTGGGAGATTTACAGGGATCCGGCCATGGGGCTGGGAGCCTTTACCCTGGTATTTACTCTTTCCAGCCAGTTGCAGTCCGTGACGGGGGAATGCCTGGTGGGTATTATGGTGCTTATGCAGAACGTGCCCTATATGCAGGCTTTTTTTGCCCTGGAGCAGCTGGAGAGGGATCCTGCCTGGGAAACGTCTCCCAAAACAGCCCCCAAAATTCCGGGAGGAAAGAGCGCTTCCCCTGAGGAAAAAAATAGGGGCTCAGATGAAGGTATTATTTTTGAGAAGGTGAGCTTTGCTTACCCGGGAACGGAGAGGGAAGTTCTCCGGGAAGTCTCTGTTTCCATAAAACCGGGTGAAAAGGTGGCCATAGTGGGGGAAAACGGCAGCGGAAAATCCACTTTCATAAGTCTTTTGTGCGGCATGTTCCAGCCGGGGGAAGGAAGGATTCTTATAGATGGAGTTGATACGGCGAAGGATCCCCAAAAATGCCGAAAAGATATTTCCGTGGTGTTCCAGGATTTCGCCAGGTATGAGGCCACCCTGCGGGAGAACATCACGGTTTCGGATCGTTCCCGCCCTGCGGAAGATGAGGAACTGATGGAACTTCTCAGAAATATACATGCGGATGACGTAGTCGCTCAACAGCCCCACGGGCTGGATGAAACAGTGGGTTCCTTTGCGGATACTGCTAGGGATCTCTCCGGCGGGCAGTGGCAGAAAATTTCCATTGCAAGGGCGGCATGGAAGAAGGAGGCGGGAATCATGGTGCTGGATGAACCCACGTCGGCGTTAGATCCTGTGGCGGAAGCCCAGCTTTACCGGGATTTTACCCGTCTTACGGGGAATAGAACCACGCTTCTTATTTCCCACCGCCTGGGCATTACCGCTGTGGTAGACCGCATTTTGGTCTTTCAGGAGGGAAAAATCGTGGAAGATGGTTCCCACAGAGAGCTGATGGAAAAAAACGGCCTTTATGCAGAAATGTATCAAGCTCAGGCGCAATGGTATGTATAACGGGGGAATCTTCCGGCATTATGCACACCTTTTTGCAGTGTTTCTGTCTTTTTGCTTGTAGACAATTTACAGAAGAAGGGGCTACAATACAGACAGAATAGAAGCTTTGGGCCTAAAAGGCCCTGTAAGGGAGGAAAATGGTATGATACATGCAGCCCACAAGGAAGATGCTCAGAAATCAGAGCGCACGAAGGTAAAGGATACTATTAAAAGTTTTACCTATGGGAACGTATCTTTGCAGGATAGCCTTTGGAAACGCCAGCGGGATTATGTGATCGAGCTTTATCTGAGCCTTTCCAACGGGGATATTTTAAAAAGTTCTATGCGCCGGGCAGGGATTGACTCTAATTACAACGGCCTTCCCGGCTGGGGAGGCACCTTGGGGCAGATGCTGGGCTCTTATGCCAAGCTTTACTGTGTAACGGGGGATTACCGCCTGAAGGCCAAGACCGTGTCTCTGTTTGAAGAGTGGGCCGCTTTGGCGGATGAGCATCCCGAGCTTTACCACCAGGGGACCTATAGTTACGACAAAATGATTGGCGGCATGCTGGATATGTATGAATATATGGGCTATGAGCCTGTAAAGGAATATATTTCCAGGCTTACGGATCAATCCATAGAGGATCTGGACCGCTCTATCGATAGGGACGGTCTGCAGGATCACCGCATGAAAGGCCAGATTGAATGGTATACCCTGCCGGAAAATGTCTACAGGGCGTATCAACTTTTTGGGGATGAAAAATATAAGGAGCACGCTTCCGCCTGGCATTACGACTATATGTGGAACAAGGTGCTCAACCATGATTTCAAAATCGGCCCGCGCCACGCTTACAGCCATGTGAATACCCTTTCCAGCGCTGCCAGGGCTTACGAGGTCACCGGTGAAGAAAAATACCTGGACGTCATGAAGATCGCCTATGATGAGATCACGGAGCATCACACCTACGCCACCGGCGGCTATGGTCCAGGCGAAAATCTCTTTGTGGACAGAGAGGGATACTTGGGCTTCATGCTCCTCTCCACTTGGGATCTGGGAGGAGAGGACCCCAGCTTTATCAATTTTGCCGGCCAGCGGGTGGCAAGAAGCGATGCCTGGGGCAGCTGCGAGGTTTCCTGCTGCGCATGGGCTGTGTTCAAACTCTGCAATTATCTGCTGCGCCATACGGGCGACGCAAAATATGGAATGTGGGCTGAGCAGATGCTCTATAACTGCACAGGCGGCCAGCCGGATATCAAGCCTAACGGCGAACTGCTTTATTACGCCGACTATTTTGCCGACGGCGGCATGAAATCCACCGTGGACCGCCGCCTGCGCGCTGGGGGAGAAAACTTCCTGTGGCAGTGCTGCAGCGGAACCTTCCCACAGGATGTGGCCGAATATTCCAACATGATCTATTACTATGATGAAAATTCCCTTTATGTTTCCCAGTACCTCCCCTCTTCGGTGGAGTGGGAACGAGAAAACGGGAAGGTCATCGTGGAGAATTTCTCCGATTTTCCGAAGCACAGCACCCTTCGCTTCCGGGTGTCCTCGCCGGAAGGCTCCTGCTTTGCCCTGAAGTTCCGCGTCCCTGCTTGGGCGGACGGGGCAAATTCCGTCAAGGTGAATGGCAGAGTGCTGGATATCGCCGCTGTGCCCAATACCTGGCTTGTGATCGAGCGGGAATGGGGCGAGGATGATCTGGTGGAAATCGATTATCCCTTCCGCCTTTGGTTCAAGGCTGTGGATGAGCAGCATCCCAACCTGGTGGCCCTGAATTATGGCCCCATTGTCATGGTCAGCACAGAGATGACTATTTTGGTGGGAGACAGGGAACACCCGGAGGAATGGATCCTCCCGGTGGAAGGCGAAGAGATGACCTTCAGAACCCTTCCGGGGCATACGGGTGCTCTGGAATTTGTGTGCCGCACTTTCAAGCCTTACTATACCTATCCGGAAAATACCTGGTATTTCATGTATCACCGAATTTATAAGGATGACAAAGAAAAAAAGGTGGTTAACCGCACGATTAATGCGTGACGGCAAACGGAAGTAAGGACGCTTCTCTAGACAAATCCCCCCTGTTCCTGGTGTGTTTGTGCCAGTAAAACAGGGGGGATTTGCTTTTCTGTATTTTTAAAAATCACTGTTCTTTATCGGGTGTATCGGCCGGGGAGCCGCAGGTTCCTGGTTTTCGTCGGGGCTTTCCTTTGGAGGGGAGACGGCGTAATAATAATTCGTCAACCTGGCAGCATAGGTGTTGCGGTATTCACTGGGAGTGAAGCCGGTGGCCTTTTTAAAGGCACGCATGAAGGTATGGCTGTCGTTGAAGCCGCAGAGGTCGGTGATCTCTGCAATCGTATTGTTCCCGTCTGTGAGAAGGGCCCGGGCGTGCTCAATTTTCTGGTTTAAAATATACTGTTTCAGGGGCATCCCGGCGATCCGACTGAAAACATGGGAGATGTATTTTTCGTTATAACCGAAATAGGCGGCGATATCCCGCACCAGAAGATTGGAATTCACGCTGTATTTTACATAATCAATGATATCCAGATAGATTTGCTTGCCTGCATCCTGTTTAATGGAGAGCTGAGAATGATGCATCTGGTTTTTGAGTTCACAGAGCACACCGGTGCAGAGATAGTCGTTTTCGGCCGGATCTCCATAGGTGCGGATGCAATCCTGCATTTGCTTCATCAGAACAATCAGCCGCTCGGGTTTGGGAAGGCTCCCAAAGGCGGGAAGCTCCAGGAGAGGGGAGTCTTCTTCAGGCCCCGGTTCCCGGCAGAGAAAATGAAGCCAGTAAAACTGAGGGGAAGAGGGCTTAAACCCCGCTTGCCGCTCTCCCGGGGGAATCAGCAGGTATTCCCCGGCACAGATGGTGAAATCTTTATCTAATGCATGCATGTAGACGGTTCCGGAGGAGACGACGATCAGCTCATAGTCCGTCAGCGTGCGGGAGGCATGAGTCCATCCATCGGTAAGGGATTCGAATTTTCCGGCCAGATGATACAGGAGCGGCCTGTGAACAGGCAACTTCAGCAAAGGTTCCACAGGCGTGCGCCTCCTTTCTCTGGAGTATTGGGAGTATTGCATTTCTGCGATTTTCTCCCTATTTTTTTGGGATTCCCTTTCATTATAGCGGAAATATGCCGGAATGCAAGAAGGAACACAGGTATCTTCCAGATACGGAAGCAGTATGGGCAGGGAAATACCGCAAAGCGGCAAACAGCAATCTTTCCCGTTTTTGAGAATTTTTAGGGAACTACCTTGAAATTTCAGGATTTTATGGTAGAATAGTAACCGTGTAATAGCCATTTTGGTAACTAACAAATGGAGGTGTTTTTCCATGGCATATGTAATTTCCGACGCTTGCATTTCCTGCGGTGCCTGCGCAGCAGGATGTCCCGTGAATGCTATTTCTGAGGGCGACAGCCAGTATGTAATCGATGCCGATCTGTGCACCGAGTGCGGCGCTTGTGCAGAAACCTGCCCCGTGGGCGCTCCTTCTCAGGAATAAGCCAGTGAATAAAAGAAGGCGGAGCGGTTGACGCGCCGCCTTCTTTTTTTGTTTTTTTCTGCTGTTTCCGGGAGAAGGGTTTTCCCTTCTTTGGGAAACAGATGGGTTTGTTTAGAATGTACGGCGAAAGAGAGGGGGCCTAAGTTGATGGCTGCGGAAAAGGACAAAAAAGATATGCTTTCCGGTCTGGGGGAAGCAGAGCATTGGGAGCCGTTGGGCCCCTCTATGAAGGTGCTTGTGAATCAAAATCACCGATTCAATACGGATACCATTCTGTTAGCCCATTTTTCCATGCCGGGAAGAGGAGAACTTTGCGCCGATTTCGGGACAGGTTGCGGCACCATTCCTCTTTTGTGGTGCGGCCGTTCCAATCCACAAAAGGTGTGGGGTGTGGAACTGCAGGAGGATGCAGCCGGTTTGGCGGAGAAAAGTATACAATTCAACAATTTGCAACTAAAAATTGAAATTCTACAAAATGATATAAAAAATAGACAGGCTTTACGGCAGGCAATGGAACCGGGCTCCCTGCACAGGATTGCCTGCAACCCACCCTATACGCCGGAAGGTAAAGGGGGAACCTGCCCGGAGGGCAGCCGTCTTTTGGCCCGTCATCAGGTAGCCTGCTCTTTTTCAGATATCGCTCGAGAAGCGGCGTTTTTTCTTCGCTGGGGAGGGAAGTTCTGTTGCTGCCAGCGGCCGGAGCATTTGGCTTCGGTGATAGCCTCTCTGCAGCGGGAGGGGCTGGAGCCCAAACGGCTGCGCTTTGTGCAGCAAAGGCGCGAAAAAGCCCCTTTTCTTTTCCTCCTAGAGGCTTCCAGAGGCGGAAACCCTGGGATGCGCGTTCTGCCGGTATTGTTTGTAGAGGATTCTAATGGCGGACTCTCTCAGGAAATGTTGGATATATACGGATCGTATAAAAGTCAATAAATACACGAATCGTATTATAAAGGAGAATGCAGTATGTGCGAACAGGCCGGGGGCGAAATGCAGGTGCAGACCGAACACTTGAAATCCTTAAATAGGGTTGTACGAGAGCAAAAACCCTTTCCCAAGGGTTGCCTAATTGTTGTGGGAACCCCCATTGGAAACCTGGAAGATTTTTCTCCCCGAGCTATAGAAGCTCTTCGGCAGGCAGATTTTGTAGCCGCGGAGGATACCCGTGTGACCCTGAAGCTTTTAAATCATTTTGGTATCCATAAACCCCTTATCAGCTATTATGAACACAATAAGCGGGAGAAGGGGGAACAGATCTGCGCCAGGATGGAGGCGGGTGAAACCTGCGCTCTTGTTTCCGATGCGGGGATGCCGGCTATTTCAGATCCGGGGGAGCTTTTGGTAGCCCAGTGTGCGGAAAGAGGTATTCCTGTTACGGTGGCGCCCGGGCCCAGCGCTGTGATTACAGCCCTGGCTGTTTCGGGCCTTCCCACCGGTAGGTTTGCCTTCGAGGGGTTCCTCAGCGTAAATAAAAAGAGCCGTCGGGAGCATCTGGAAGAAATCCGCGGGGAAAAGCGTACGATGGTTTTCTATGAAGCTCCTCATAAGCTTCCCGCCACCCTGCGGGATCTTTTGGAAACTTTGGGGGATAGGCGTATCGCCCTTGTAAGGGAGCTGACCAAGATCCACGAGGAAGTAATCCGGACCACCCTCCAAAAGGCAGCAGAGAGGTTTTCCTGTGAAGCGCCTCGGGGGGAATTTGTGCTGGTGGTGGAAGGAGCTCAGGAGGCCGCAGAGAAGGAAATCACCTTGGAAGAGGCTGTGAAGCTTGCTTCCCGTTATCGGGAAGAAGGGCTTTCCCTTTCAGATGCGGCAAAAAAAGCAGCATCTGAGACGGGCTTTAAAAAGGGAGAACTATACCGACTGCTGGCCCGATGACGTTTTTCGGAAGAAGGGCCGGAAAAGATACTTTATTTTGGGGCTTCGGATAGCATCTGCTTTTTTGCCCTCTCCCAGAGAGTGGGAAACCGTTCCTGAAGGAAAAGGGAAAGAGGGCTTTCAGGCCGGCGTAAAAGGTTTTCTTGACGGATCTCCCGCAGAATCATGGTATTTTGGGCTTCCAGCTGTTCTTCGGAGAGGGATTCATAGCGGCGGATAACAAGTTCCCCTGCATCTTCCAGCCGAAGAAGTTCTTTATAGGCGTCGTCTATGGGCTCTGTTGCCTCCACTGGCACCGGCTCTTCTGAAACAACGACTACGGAAATACCCGTGCCGTTTTCGGTGTAATTTCCCCTGCATGTATAAACGCACCCCCGTACACCGCTGTAAAAGGTGGAAAGAGCTCCGGGGAAGGATTCCGTGTAAACAGGGACGCCGTCTTCCCGGATGCCGTAATTCATCCATCGAAAGGGTCTGTTCCAAATGTAAAGGGCTGCCAGCGCCCGGTTGGAGGTCAAATAGACGCAGGGCTTCTGCAGATTGGAATCGGCACATAAAAAAGGTTTCAGGATCGTGAGCCCTACTTTTGGGCTTCCGTGATAATACAGCATAGCCAATACTTCCCTTCCATACGGTTTCGCCTCCCAGTGGGAAGCTTTTCACTCTCAGTATAAACAGTAGCAGGGCGAAAAAACAGACTGGTTTTCCATGGCTATTTATGCTATACTGTATACACAAAATGAGTGTTTCTGTGCAAAAATCCCGCATAAGCGATAAGTTTGAAAATAAAACGGCTCTCCTGTTTTTGGGAGAGCCGTTTTCTATGCTTTCTGCATCTGTTAACGTAGAGAACCTTTCATAGTGAAGGGCGATTAATTTATTACCGGATTCATTTTACGGCATTGAGTGCCCCAGGATAACCATGTTTTGAAACTTAGGCCTTTTTTCCGCTTATGACGAAAACCACATAGATTCCCAGAGATGTTGTAAAAAGAACAAGCCCCAGAAGCGCCGCGTGTTCCGCAGAGAAGCCATAGGCGCCGGGAAAAAGCAGTGTATACAGCCGCTGAAGCTGCAACAGAAGCAAAATACCCGAAATACCCCATGCAAGAATCAGAGAAAGCCTGGGAAAAAGGGGAAAGTGAGCTCGTAGGAGGCGGCCGGCCAGCATCTGGATGCCCCAGGCCGTAAGGGAAATGGAGAGGGGCCATAGAAAAAATAAAAGTTTGTTTGCAGGGGGGAAAATACCCTCTTGTCCCCCTGGAAGACGAGCAGGAAAAAATAGGAATCCGCCGCCGGCCGCTAAAAAGGAAATAAGGGGAAGAAGACACAGAAAAGGAAAAGACTTTTTTCGCATTCCGCTTCGGGCGGAGATTTTTGAAAGAGAGCTGTGAGGTCCCTTTTCCTCCGGAGGCTCAGATGTCTCATACCCTTCTTCGGGGCCCAGCGGAAATTTCTCTTCCCATGAATCGTCTCGTTTTTGTTTTCTACAGATTTTTCCGGCTGTGTATGGGTTACAGATCCTCCGCATAGCGTATCCCCCTTATACTTTTTCATTGCATTTCTAGGTTTTCTGCGTTTTCGATTATTCGCCATTTTTGCCGTGCGTATACGCATTCCTATAAGTGGAATATCCGGCCCATTGCCAGTTCTTTCAGAAATTGCCGGATAACGGAGCTTTATATCTCTATTGTATATACGCTCTAAAAGGGAGAAAAGTTTCATGAAAAAGGAGGAAAACCAAAAAATTTTTCTGCTGCCGGAGAGAAACCATGGAAGGCTATAAGAGGGGATATGGTAAACGGCCTCATTACTGCCTGGCGTCTGCTTTATAGAGGGTGAACGCTTCCGTCATAATCGAAGAATACGGGATCCTCCGCCCGGCCCATGGTTTCAGCCAGAGAAAGAATCCCTTTGGCCGATTCCTCAGGAGAGAGGGGGGCCTGAGGCCCTCCCATGGCAGTGTGCATCCAGCCGGGGTGGACGGCAAAGACCCGGATCCCCATAGGAGGAAGATCGTGGCGGAGCAGCACAGTGAACATATTGAGCGCTGCCTTGGACATGCAGTAATCATAACGGTGATGCTGAGTATTCCCGGTGAGGGAACCGGATTCCGAGGATACATGCACAAGGACGGGATCCTGCCCCTTCTGCAGAAGCGGAAGGAAGGTTTTTGTCACCCGCATGGGCCCTATGGCGTTGATATCCATAACTCCGAGAGCGGCTTCCACATCGGTGTCTTCCAGAGGGGCGTCGCATTCCGGGCGGAAAATCCCCGCGCAGTTTATGACCATATGCAGGGCTTGCGTTTCTTCTTCCACCGCTTCTCTGGCTTTGAGAAGAGAAGCGGCGTCTGTAACATCCAGATACAAGGGGAAAAAGGACTGGGGGAATTCCTTCTGCAGAGCGGCCAGGCGTTCCGGCCGGCGGCCTCCTCCGAAGACTTTCCAGCCCTCCTGCAGGAGCTGTTTTGCCATGGCGAGACCCAGCCCATCCGTCATACCGGTGATAAAGCAGGTTCTTTCAGAATTCATTTTGCAGCACTTCCTTTACATAGTCTAAATTACTAAATTAAATAAAAAGAAATTGCATGATATGCCCATGTTATGGGTGAGTCGGCTATAGAAGCAAGGTGTTCCCATAGGCTTTAGGATTTTCGGAAGAGCTTTTCTTCCGGAGAAAAGTCTGTTATACTGAAAAACGAAGAACAAATCCAAAAAATTTCAGAATCCTCCCATAAGAATTTGGGGAGTGCTTCCATTCTATAGCTTAAGTATACAGGTATTTATGAATAAGGAAAAGGGGTCAGAGACATGAGACCATTGAAAAAGGTGGAAACCATATTGGTTCTGATCGAGCCGGCGGAGGAGTATTCCGGCGAGCTCCGTAGATGCTTTCCGGAAAGCCGGGTTATATTTTCCGGCCGAGATAGGGTCACAGAAGAAGAGATCCGGGATGCAGATGTGATCCTTGGGAACCCGCCTGCGGAGTTTTTAAAGGATGCTGGTAAGCTGAAACTTCTGCAGCTGCAGTCCGCCGGGGCCGATGCGTATACACCTCGCGGAATCCTGCCGGAGGGAGCTCTTCTCACTTGTGCCACCGGCGCTTACGGGCCCGCTGTTTCCGAGCATATGATAGCGTCCCTGCTTTCTGTGTATAAGAACCTGCATGTATATCGGGATAACCAAACCGCCCGCCGGTGGCGCTGCGAAGGAGCAGTCCGCTCCCTAAGGGGAGAAAAGGTGCTGGTGCTGGGGCTGGGAGATATCGGCCGGGAGTTTGCCCGGCTGGCGTCGGCCTTCGGAGCCTCTGTTTCCGGTGTAAAGCGGAATCTTTCCTGCAAACCGGATTGGGTGGAGGCAGTTTATCCCCTGGATAAACTGCCGGAAATTCTGCCTCAATTTGACGTGGTGGCCTCTGTTCTGCCCTCTTCCCCCGAGACCCAGGGGTTGTTTGACCGGGCTATGCTGAAAAAGATGAAGCCCGGTTCTATCCTTGTAAACGCAGGCCGGGGGAGCCTTATCGATTCCGATGCTCTTTATGATGCCCTTCAGAAAGGGCCCCTTCTGGCCGCATGCCTGGATGTGACGGATCCCGAACCCCTTCCTCCTGATCATCCGTTGTGGGGCTGTCGGAATCTATTGCTGACACCCCATACAGCCGGCGGATTTCTTATGAAAGAAACGTATCACCGGGTTTGGAAGATTGCTTTGGAAAATCTCTCCGCTTATGCAGAGGGAAGAGAGCTCAAAAACCGCATTCGCTTGGAATGATGTTCATAGGCTTAAAATTTCGATTTCGGAGGTCCTGTTATCTATGCCTGTCCTGCATAAGCACACCCGGAAGAAGGAGCGGCCTGTGCCGCCCGGACGCTTAAAAGGGGAGCCTTCTCACAATAGCTTTTCAGAGGGCTTCCGGCACGGAATCCCCATTGGGCTTGGGTATTTTTCTGTGAGCATTGCTTTTGGCATCAAGGCGGTTTCCGGCGGACTGACGCCTTTTGAGGCCGTTCTCATCTCTTTGACCAATCTGACTTCGGCAGGCCAGTTTGCTGGTATCACGGTGATCGCTGCAGGGGCGTCTCTTCTGGAAATGGCCCTGACTCAACTGGTGGTTAACCTGCGTTATGCTCTTATGTCTCTTTCTCTTTCTCAGAAGCTGCATGAATCGGTGGGCACATTGAAGCGCTGCGTGATTGCCTTCGGAAATACGGACGAAATTTTTGCCGTGGCCAGTTCGCAGAAGGGCAGCTTGGGCCTGCAATATATGCTGGGGCTGATGACGGCCCCCATCTTCGGCTGGAGCCTCGGAACCCTTACCGGCGCCGTGGCGGATACTCTTTTGCCGGATTTTATCCGGAGTGCGCTGGGCATCGCCCTATATGGCATGTTCATCGCCATCGTAGTGCCGCCCATGAAAAAGCAGGGTTCTGTCCGGGCGGTGGTCACCGTTTCGCTGGTTATTAGCACAGCGTTTTATTACATTCCGGGCCTTTCTTCCCTTTCCCCCGGTTTTGTCATCATCATCTGCACTCTGGCGGCCGCCGGATTGGCGGCATTCCTGTTTCCTTTGCCGGAGCAAGAGGATTCCTCTGAGGCCCCTTCCGCACAGGAAACGGCAGCTTCTGAAGGGAGGGAAAGACCGTGATCTATGCGTATATCGCCGTTATGGCAGTTACAACTTATCTTATTCGGATGCTGCCGCTGACACTCTTTCAGAAGAAAATCCGGAATCGCTATCTTCGGTCCTTCCTCTACTATGTGCCCTACGCATGCCTGGCGGCTATGACATTTCCCGCGATCTTGTATTCCTCCGGCTCTGTGATTTCCGCAGCTGCAGGGTTCCTGACGGCGGTGCTGCTTTCTCTGCGGGAAAAGAGCCTGCTGACTGTGGCGCTTTCCGCTTGCGCGGCGGTTTTTGTTGTGGAACGCATTTTGGCCCTGGCAGCCGGGCAGCCGCTTTTTTCGTAGGTCGAGAGACCAAAAGTACTGAAAACCAAGTGAAAAATCTGTGGGAACGGGCTTTTCTCCGGGGAGGGGACGCGCAGATCCGGTGTAGCAATACGTGAATAGGATGATAAGCGGTTATGGAGAAACAGACATATTGCTAAAGTATATCTCTGCAGCGCAAAACGAAAGGAAAACAGAACGATATGCCCTGATTGGGGGCGTGGAGGTGCTTTTACTATGAGACAATGTATGGATGCAGATAATCTGCATCGCAGGCTAAAGAAAATTATAGGGCAGGTGCAGGCCATCGATAGGATGGTGGAGGAGGATATCCCTTGTGAAGACATCCTTTCCCAGATTAACGCTGCCAAATCGGCTCTCCATCGAGTAGGGCAGATTGTTCTGGAGGGTCATATTAACCATTGTGTCCGGGATGGTATCGAGCACGGAGATGCGGATAAGACCATCGAAAAATTTACAAAGGCAGTGGAACGCTTTGCCAATATGACCTGAAAATTCCGGGAAAGGCGTTTTGGCGCTCAATCGAATTCATATGGCGTGCTTTTCTCTTTTTGTTTGGTTGCTTGTGGCGCAGCGCTGCGAAAAAGCAGGGAACGGTTTTTGGATTTCGGCCGTTCCCTGCTTTTTATTTTTTCATATTCCGAGAGTTAGGGGAAAAAGTGAAAATGAAGGCGTGAGATGGGAGTTGGGTGCGGGCTGGTTGTAGGAGAGGCAGTTTTACACTGAAAAAGAAGAGAAAATTTGGAGGCCGAGATGAAAAATCAAAGAAAAATATCTGTGTTTCCTCCGTATAACCGACAGAATTCACAAAATATAATTCCTATAATTGGCAGGTAGTTGGTTGATTTTTTGTTTATATCATTGCATTCACTGTGGAAACAGGATATAATTAGAACTAACTTCAGCAAATAAATTGTATGAGTTGTAGTATGATCGTAATATTTTCTGAAAGGGGCTTTACTAGGATGAAACAATATGCTGCAAAAAATATATTGAATGTTGCCATAGCTGGGCACAGCGGCTCGGGCAAGACCTCTATCGCAGAGGCGATGCTGTATCTTTCCGGAGCCACCGACCGGCGCGGCAAAGTGGGTGACGGAAACACAGTTTGCGATTATGATCCGGAGGAAATCCGCCGGAAGACCACTGTGGGCGCCGCCGTGGCCCCGATAGAATGGAAAAATAAAAAGATCAATTTGATAGATGCTCCCGGCCTCTTCGATTTTGAGGGAGCACTGTGCGAGGCTGTTCGCGCAGCAGATTCCGTGCTCATTACGGTATCTGGAAAGGATGGCGTGGCTGTGGGAACGGAGAAGGCGTTTGCTGCGGCGGAATCCAGAGGGCTTTCCAAAATGGTGTTTGTAAACGGCCTATGCGATGAAAGCGCCCGTTTTTACCGGGTTTTTGAAGATCTAAAGGCCAGTTTCGGCCCTTCCATCTGCCCGGTGGTGGTTCCGTATATTGTGGACGGCCAGGCCAATATCTATATTAATATCTTGGAATATAAGGCTTACGACTATTCCGGCGGAGCACCTGTAGAGGTAAAGATGCCCGATATGGGGGATCGCCTGGAGGGGCTGCGCACAGCTATTTATGAGGCTGTGGCAGAGACGAGCGATGAAATGTTTGAGAAATATTTTTCCGGCGAGGCCTTCACCCCTGAAGAAGTAATTGTTGGCGTGAGCCAGGGAGTGAAATCCGGCTCTATTACCCCCGTTTTCTGTGGGGATGCTATGCTTATGCGCGGGATGGAGCAGTTTATGAACGGCCTTGTGTGGCTGGCTCCCAGTGCGGAGGAAAAAGCCGGTGAGATCGCTGCAGATATGGACGGAGAGCCGGTGGAGCTCACTGTAAATGAGGATGCGGCAGCGGCGGCCATTGTGTTTAAGACGATTGCCGACCCCTTTGTGGGGAAGGTTTCTTTCTTGAAGGTGATCTCTGGGAAAATCACCCCCGACAGCCAACTGATGGATATGCGCACGGGCAATATGGAGCGCATCGGCAAAATTGTGATGATGAGGGGCAAGAAGCAGGAGGATGCGGCTGCCATTGTGGCCGGTGATATCGGCGCAGTTCTGAAGCTTTCTGGCGTGAATACGGGGGATACCCTTTGCGCTCCCGCCAGAAAGGTTGTGCTGGATGGTATTACATATCCCAATGCCACCTTGACCATGGCTGTCTGCCCGAAAAATAAGGGCGAAGAGGATAAAGCGGCTCAGGGTATCTTCCGCCTGGTGGAAGAGGATCCCAGCATCCATTATGTGAACGACGCAGAAACCCGCCAGATGCTCCTTTCTGGTTTGGGTGAACAGCATTTGGACGTGGTTGTTTCCAAGCTGCGTTCTAAATTCGGTGTTGAGGTGGAGTTGAAACAGCCTAAGGTGGCCTACAGGGAGACTATCCGCAAAAAGGTTTCCGTTCAGGGAAGGCATAAAAAGCAGACCGGCGGCCACGGCCAGTTTGGAGATGTATGGATCGAATTCGAACCCTGCGACAGCGAATCCATGGAATTTGGCGAGCGCGTGGTGGGCGGTTCTGTTCCCAAGGGATTTTTCCCAGCCGTGGAAAAAGGCTTGAGGGAATGCATCCAGAAGGGGCCGTTGGCAGGATATCCTGTGGTAGGGCTGCGCGCAACCCTCTATGATGGTTCCTATCATCCTGTGGATTCTTCTGAAATGGCCTTTAAAACGGCGGCAGCTCTGGCTTATAAAGCTGGTATGCCCAAGGCGGATCCCGTTCTTTTGGAGCCTATCGGCACCCTGAAAGTAACAGTTCCAGACGCCAATATGGGCGATGTGATGGGTGAGATCAATAAGCGCCGGGGCCGTGTGCTGGGCATGGAGCCCGCTTCTTCCGGCTATCAGACCATTGAAGCGGATGTTCCCACTGCAGAGATGTATGATTTCACCACCTTTATTCGTCAGGCAACCCAGGGCAGGGGGAATTTTACCTTCCAGTTTGCCCGGTATGAGGAAGCACCGTATACGGTGGCCCAGAAGGTGATTGAGGCAGCTAAGGAAGAGGCTGGCGAATAAGAAGGTTAGCAGGGAAAATAAGAGCCTGAAGTAAATTTTTTGAGGGGCGGCTTTTGCCGCCTCTCTTTTTATATGGATACATGGGAGGTAATATGCGATATTTAGTTAGATAGAACGGATTTCTTCCTGCGCGGGTAAAAAGGATTTTTCGCCACGATGAATACCGGCACGGCATATATCAGTTTTTAAAAAGCATCGGGAAGCCGAAAACCTGCTTTGCTGAAAGTATCTTTAAGCATCTTCGTATCTTTTGACTGTTCTTATGCAAAATTTGACTTGATTGCCCCGGTGGGAACCTGTTACCCTATGCATAAGGATGGTTGTAGCCTGGAGTAGCATTGTGGTGGGCTGCAAAAATAAAAGGAGGAGATTTTCATGGAACTGCTGTGTTATACTAGAAAGCCGCTGGAAGACATTCTGTATGCAAACCGGCTGGCCTTCAGCATGCATCTGGCCCTTCGGGATCAGAAAAAGGGCCGGTTCGTGCCCTTGCACCATAACGAAGGAATTGTATATGCAGAGGCGGTATCCCGAGAGGATGGGACGCTCTGCGCCAAGAGTCTAAGGTCCCCTTGGCTGTTTGAGACGGGAAATGGATGGGGCGTGGTCGCTGTCCGTACAGAAGCGGAAGGGGAAGACGACCCCGAAAGTGAGGGCTGCATCCTGCTTTTTGATACAGAGGATCTGGTGCATTATACAGAAAAAGGCTTGTTTCGCCTGCAGGAAAAGGGATATATCCAGCAGGTGAGGTGCGTATATGAAAAGGAGAAAAACGTGTATCTTCTCTGCTGGCAGCGAGAGGACGGTTCCTGGATGAAAGGGGAGGCGCACCTCTTCGAGGAAACGGGGCTTGCCACAGGCGCGGCGACGGCAATGGATGGCTCTTGTGTAGAAGGGGATGTCCCTTCTTCCGATGAAACAATGGAGATAGAAGGCGCTGTGCCGGGGAATGCAGTGGAAATTCCCGAAGAAGCCGGAAAGTATCTGAAAAACAAGCTGACAGCACCGGTCTGCGTAGGGATGCGGCTTTCCAGCCAGGGGCCTTTCGCTTCCGAAGAGGAGCTCAGGCAGGTTCGTGCTATCGCTTCTTACAGCGACGGTAGCGAGGTCGTACGAAATGTCGACTGGGAGTTTCCCGCCGGGGCGGATGGCCTGGTGCGGGGCCGCGTCCATCAGGCGCACTTTGATTTTCCCTTTGCGGAATACAGGGCGGATCCCTGCTGCATGTATCGGGATGGAAAATACTACTTCATCGCTACCAACGATGCGGATCACAACCACACTCTCTATATGCGGTGTTCGCCTACTTTAGAGGGAATTGTAACAGCCGAAGAAAAACTCTTTTTGGATTCGGAGACCTATCCCGATGTGAAGGGACTTCTTTGGGCGCCGGAATTCCACACGATCAACGGGAAGCTGTATATGTTTCACGCAGCCACCCCCAGTGAATTTTACTGGCAGGTTTCCCGGGTGAGAGAACTCAAAGAGGGCGGGGACCCCATGTGCAAAGAGGATTGGTCGGAGCCCCGGCCGGTGCTCAAAAAGGACGGTTCCCGCCTGACAGAGGGAGGAAAGGTTATTTCGCTGGATATGACAGTGATCCCTTATGAAGGGAAATATTATGTTATGTGGTCCCAGCGGCAGTATGTCCCTGTGGATCAGGGCGCCTGGCTCTATATCGCCCAGATCGATGAAAAGGAGCCCTGGAAGCTTGTAACCGACCCCGTATGTATCAAGAAACCGGAATATGGCTGGGAAAACAATCACACCTTCGTGGTAGAGGGCCCCTACCGATTGGAAATGGAGAATGAAATCTTCATCGCTTACTCCGGCGCGTTGATTGATGCTACCTATACGATCGGCCTGCTGAAACTGAAAAAGGGAAAGGATATCTTAGATCCTAAAAGCTGGGAAAAGATAGGGTATCCTCTGCAGTCCTCCCGTTCTGCAGAAGGGGAATACGGCACAGGCCACAATTCCTTCCTGCAGGATACAGACGGCCTTGTATGGAATTTTTACCACGGGAAAAAGGGTATAAACGGCCCCCGTTCCTCCGGCGCACGCAGAGTGCATTTCGATGTGGATGGGGAACCCATGCTGGATGTGACCGAAGACAGGGATCTGCCCGAAGAATTCCGCTTTGTGGAAGCAAAGCTGTCCGGGCCGGCAGGAAAATAAAAGCTTTGGTTTCTTTCCCGCCGTTACGGCAATTTTCTGTTCGGCGACACAGCATAGCGGGAAGCCCAAACTGAGAGTGCAGTAAGCAGTAAATAGAAAAAATTGAAAGCCGCCCTTCGTCTATATAGGCGCCGGGCGGCTTTTTCATGTGCTTTTTCGTTCTTATCCTTTTCCTTCGAATTCGGGCATGAAAGTCTGCAGGGCCTGCATATATATGGGCAGAAGATGATAGAGAAAGGAGGCGGAAATACGTATGTTTGTGCTTTCTATACAGGCTAAAAAGAAATGGGGAATCGTGGTGGTAGCCGCTGGTGTATTGCTGCTGGCGCTGATCGTGATTCCCAAGCTGCAGCCGGATCTTTCCGGTGGGATACCGGGGGAGACTAACAGCCAGCGGGTAACTTTTCTGGCTCAATATGGCTGGGAGGTGGAGGAAGAGCCCGTGGAGATACGGGATGTGACCATCCCTGAGGAATTCGACCAGGTATATCAGCAATATAACGAGGTGCAGAAGTCTCAGGGGATGGATCTGACACCCTATGCGGGGAAAACCTGCCGGCAGTGGATTTATCAGGTGAACAATTACCCGGAGGAGGGGACTGTTCGAGCCACTATTCTGGTATATGAGGGCCAGATTATCGGCGGTGACATCAGCAGCACAGAGCTGGATGGTTTCCTCTGTGGTTTTGCAGGCCAGGGTGGGGGTTCCTCGGAACCGGAAATTTCTTCTTCGCCGGAGTCTTCAGGGACCGGAGAATCCCAAACTGCACCAAAGGATGCATCCAGCGCTGCGTCTCAGGCTGCGCCCGGAGAAGATTCTGAAGGCTCCGGTGCCTCAGCTGAAAGCGCCGGGACGGATGTTATTCCAGACGATGCGTGGCCTACGGACTGAGTGAGGCTGAGAGGCAGTATGAAAATCTGCCTCTTGGCGAGAAACCGGTATACTGGTATACTATTGTAGAAGAGCAGTGAAGCACCTGGAAGGAATGTGAAAAAATGGGCAAGATGGAAAGGCTCGATAAGATCCTGGCTCTGCATGGGGTGGGAAGCCGTAAAGAGGCCGGCCTGCTGGTGCGCCGGGGATCGGTGCTGATAAACGGTGTGCAGGCCGCGAGAGCAGAACAGAAGGTGGATCCGGAGCGGGACTCCATCTCCGTGGAGGGGAAGGAGCTCACGCTTCGGAAACATCTCTATATTATGATGAACAAGCCCTCCGGGGTGCTTTCTGCCACCCGGGATCCCAGAGCGGAAACAGTGGTGGATCTGCTTCCCCCAAAGTGGCGCCGGAAAGGAATATTCCCAGCGGGAAGGCTGGATAAGGATACTCGCGGGTTGCTGATTCTCACAGACGATGGGGATTTTGCTCACCGCATGCTGGCGCCCAAAAGCCATGTTTGGAAGCTCTATGAGGCAGAGTTGGACGGGCCTGTGGGGCCTGAGGAACGGGAACGGTTTCGGGAGGGCATCTCAATTGGGGATAGGATATGCCTCCCGGCGGAACTCTACCTGCCGGAGGGAAAGCCTTCTTCGCTGGTACGGGTGCGGATCCGGGAAGGAAAATTTCACCAGGTGAAAAGAATGTTTGGCGCTGTAGGCAGAGAGGTTACGGCCCTGAAGCGGCTCCGTATCGGGAACTTGCCGCTGGATGGCTCCCTGAAACCGGGAGAGTGCAGGCTGATGACAGAGGAAGAGAAGTCCTCTGTTTTTGAGCAGGAAGCGGAGAATCCGGGGCCATCTGGTGGAATCACTGAAAAGTGCTGAGAACAGCCGAAAACAGGAAAATCTAACCGTTATTCCCGTTCTGCCGTTAATTGCTTCCAAAAGATGGCCGAATTTCTTTCTGTCGCCTTATTGCACGCTTTTTCTTCTAAAAAATAGAAAATTCTTCACGAAAAAAGCTTCTCAGATTTGTGTTTTGTCAGATTCACATAAACCTGCATACTGATTTTTGGGCAAAAAAGGACTGTTAATGACCTTCAAATTCTGGTATAGTATTGTACATAAACATAGGGCAAGCTGAAATCGAGGCATAAAAGCACCCTAAACGTATTGATTCAGGAGGACATATTTATGGCAAGCGTATCATTAAAAAACGTCTATAAGATTTATGACGGCGGCGTAACGGCCGTTACCGACTTCAATCTGGAAATTGCCGATAAGGAATTCATCATTCTGGTCGGACCTTCCGGATGCGGTAAATCTACCACCCTGCGTATGATCGCCGGTCTGGAAGAAATCAGCAAAGGAGAGCTTTACATTGGCGACACCCTTTCTAACGACATCGCCCCGAAGGACCGCGATATCGCAATGGTGTTCCAGAACTATGCTCTGTATCCCCATATGACGGTGTATGATAACATGGCGTTTGGCCTGAAGCTGCGCAAGACCCCCAAGGATGAGATCAAGCGTCGTGTGGAAGAGGCTGCCAGAATCCTCGACATCTCTCACCTGCTGGATAGAAAGCCGAAGGCTCTTTCCGGTGGTCAGAGACAGCGTGTTGCCCTGGGCCGTGCTATTGTCCGTGATCCTAAGGTCTTCCTGCTTGACGAACCTCTTTCTAACCTGGACGCTAAGCTGCGTGCACAGATGAGAACCGAGATCTCCAAGCTCCATAAGAAGCTGGGAACAACCTTTATCTATGTTACTCATGACCAGACAGAAGCTATGACCATGGGCGACCGCATCGTGGTTATGAGAGATGGCTTTATCCAGCAGGTGGATACTCCTCAGAATCTGTACGATTATCCCTGCAACGAGTTCGTAGCAGGTTTCATGGGTTCTCCTCAGATGAACTTCATCAACTGCACTATCGCCAAAGACGGCGACGGCTATGCTATGACCTTCGGCCAGTATTCCATTAAGATTCCGGCCTCCAAGGTTGTTCCGGAGCTTGCCGACTATGTGGGCAAGGATGTTATCTTCGGCATTCGTCCTGAGGATGTACATGATGAGCCCGACTTCCTGGCAAAGGTTACCGAGGGCATCGTGGAAGCCAACGTGGAAGTTACCGAGCTGATGGGCGCTGAAATCTATCTCTATGTTGAGTGCGAAGGCAACGCTATCACCGCCCGCGTGGAGCCCACCTCTACTGCAAAACCCGGCGACACCATCAAGATGGCTTTCGACCTGAACAAGATGCATCTCTTCGACAAAGAGACCGAGAAGACCATCCTGAACTAAGCAATATAAAACATATAAAAGGCCACGCCAAAAGCGTGGCCTTTTCTGTTGCGCTTTAGAGAGCTGTTATCAGGTAGATTCCTGCTTGTTTTGCAGAATAGTGCGGTTGGGCCGGTAAATACAGGAAATGTGCAGTGGAGCGGCCCTTTTTGTTTTCTCAGCTCTTTTAGTTAAACGGTGTCTTTTTCTTGCCTGTAAAGGAATGTGCTGTCAGCTTCAAGATGGTGGTGGCTTTGAAATGAGCATCGGTAACCACAAATCCTTCTGGTGAACCATGGTGCTCCAGCAACAGCCGAGTGGCCTTTTCAAATTCTGCCCTGTCTTCCACAAACGAAATGGTTCCTGTTCCCACAATGCTTCTGTAGTCCATGGTGCACTGCATGCCGCGGTCTAAATGGCGGAATACGTGGTCACAGTCCATCTGAAAGCCTACGTGGGGATCTTCCCGGAGAAGGTCAAGCTTTCTTCCTTGGTTGGCGCTGTGGAAGTAGAGAGTCAGTGCACCGTTCTGATACTCATAGCCGTAATTTAGGGCAACAATATACGGAAAGGTTCCTGCGTGGATAGCGATCCGGCAGGAATCACAGGTGCGCAGAATCTCCTCCAGCTCCAGGGGATCCTTGATTTCACGGTTGGCTCTTCTCATAGTATCTCCTCCATAGCGGATACTGCCGGTATATCAATGCAGTTAAAGCTCTTTGGAATATTTGAGCTTTCGGTTTTGTGGCAGTATTCCGGTTTTCTGCTATTGTAGCATGAAAGTGAACTGCCGGAAAACATAAATTAGGAAGAATACGGAAGAAACCGAGAAAATCCATGGAATAGTTTGGAACTGAACTGGGATTTTTTGTCTTTTTATAAAAAAGCTCTCATAAACTCGAGGTTTTCATAAAAAACTGTTGAAAAGTATGGGGAAGTTGTGTAGAATATAAGAGTATAAATGCGTGGATATGCAGATGTGCAGGAATATGGATGCACCTAAAAGGGATGGCTCCAGGAGCCGAAGAGTGGAAGCAGATATGGATCCCAAAGACGGTGCGCAGCAGATTGAGTAAAGCAGAAGGCTGCGGTGCCGGGCAGATGTACGCAGAATTTATTTCATAAAAAGTGAGGGAGAAGCAATGTCCAACAGATTATTCCAGGGTGTCATTCACCAAATGCGTGACGCTATCGACCGCACCATTGGTGTAGTGGATGAAACGTCGGTCATTATTGCATGCAGCGAGTTGGGCCGGATCGGTGAGGTGAACGAAAGTGTTACGGCCGAAGTCATGGCAGCTCCCGGAACCTTCGTTGTAAACGGGTATACGTATAAATCCTTTGGAAACCGGCCCAGGCCGGAGTATGCTGTTTTTGTTTCCGGAAACGATCCGGAGGCGGGGCGGTATGCATCTCTTCTGGCGGTTTCTCTGAGCAGCATCAAGCAGTATTACGATGAGAAATACGACCGTGGGAACTTTATCAAGAATGTAATTCTCGATAATATTCTGCCGGGCGATATTTATCTGAAGGCTCGTGAACTGCGGTTTACTTCTGATGTTAGCCGTGTGTGCATGCTTATTAAGATCATCAACAAAACAGATGTGGCTGTTTACGATGTGGTTCAGAATCTCTTCCCCGATAAGAGCAAGGATTTTGTCATCAATATCAATGAAACGGATATTGCCCTTGTGAAGGAGATTCGCCCGGGTATCGAGCCCAGAGATCTGGATAAGCTTGCGGGTTCCATTGTGGATACCCTTTCCAGTGAGTTTTATACACATGCCGTAGTGGGCATCGGCACCATTGTGACCGGTGTGAAGGATCTGGCCCGCTCCTTTAAGGAAGCGCAGGTTGCTCTGGAGGTAGGAAAGGTATTCGATACGGAGCGGCCTATTATCAGCTATGATAATTTGGGAATTGCCCGCCTGATCTATCAGCTGCCCACCACTCTGTGCGATATGTTCCTTAAAGAAGTGTTCAAGAGGGGCTCTATTGAATCTCTGGATCATGAAACGTTGTTTACGATCCAGCGTTTCTTTGAAAACAACCTGAATGTTTCGGAAACAAGCCGCAAACTCTTTGTCCATAGAAATACGCTGGTCTATCGCCTGGAAAAAATCAAGAAAATTACCGGCTTGGATTTGCGGGAATTTGAAGATGCCATTGTTTTCAAGGTAGCGCTGATGGTCAAGAAGTATTTATCCTCTAATCCTGTTAAATTCTGACAAAAACCTGTAAAAAGCCGGGTTTTATGAAGAAATTACAAAATAGTTACAAATTAATTCTTTATAGTAAAAACAATAGCAGCACACGTTGGTATGATGGAAGCAAACCGGCGTGTGCTGTGTTTTTTTGTGTTGTTCCAAAACGATTGTATCCGGTTTGGGAGGTTGCCTGATTTCTTGCTCTAAACTGGAGGACATGCGGTGAGAATGGCAGCCGAAACCGGTTCCTTTTGAAGAATACTTATGGATTATAACCTATGGCATGTTGAGAGGAGCGCTCTCTTCCAAAGGCGTGAGAAATGAGAAGTATTGAAGAAAAAGATGAAGATACAGCAGAGAGGCTGAGAAACTGGCAGGAAAAATAGGAAAATCAGGAATGGCGGGGCTGTAGGCTGGCCCAAAGAAGACGGAGAGGATAATCGTGATACAGTTTAAAAATGTGAGCAAGGTGTATGCCAACGGTACACACGCTCTGACGGATATAAACATGGAAATCGATCAGGGGGAATTTGTTTTTATTGTGGGTTCTTCCGGAGCGGGCAAGAGCACGTTTCTGAAATTGATTATGTGCGAAGAACAGCCCACAGAGGGAGAGATCGTTATCAACGATACGGTGATCACCGATCTTCCCCGCAGAAAGGTGCCCTATCTGCGCAGGACCATGGGGATCGTGTTTCAGGATTTCCGCCTGATTGATTCCATGAGTGTATATGACAACGTGGCTTTTGCCATGCATGTGGTGGGGGCTACTCCCCAGGAGATACGCAGGCGTGTTCCTTATATGCTGAGCCTTGTGAACCTGCAGGAAAAAGCCAAATGCAAACCCAAGGAGCTTTCGGGGGGCGAACAGCAGCGTGTTGGCTTGGCCCGGGCGCTGATCAACAGCCCCAAGCTCATTATCGCGGACGAGCCCACGGGCAACGTGGATCCGGCCCTTTCCTTTGAAATCGTGGATCTTCTGAGCGAGATTAACCGCCGGGGGACGACGATTCTGATGGTGACCCATGAACACGGCCTGGTGAAGCATTTCCATCGCCGCATTGTGGAGATACAGGGAGGCCGCATTGTGGCGGATACGGGAAAGGTGGAATCTTCTGATGAGGCTGAGTAATTTGCGCTATCTCCTCAAGGAGGGCGCTAAAAATATCTGGACTAACAGGACTATGAGCTTTGCCTCTGTGGCGGTGCTGGTTTCTTGCCTATTGCTGACGGGTGCAGCTATATTACTTTCTATGAATATTAATTCAGCCATGTCCAGCGTGGAGGGAAACAACTCCATCAAGGTCTACTGCCAGCAGGGGCTCCCCACTCTGAAATCGGTGCAGGTGGGCGAAGAGATTATGAAGCTGGATAATGTGAAAAGCTGTGAGCTGATTTTGAAAGATGAAGCTGTGGAGGAAATGATGGACTCCCTGGGAGATAACGGAACGGTGTTGGAAAGCCTTCTGGGGGATGAGAATTTTCTGCCGGACGCCTACCGCATTTCTATGGAGGATCTTTCAAAATACGATGAGACAGCAGCCTCTATTATGGCCATTGATGGAGTGGATCAGATTATCGATTATCAAGATGTGGCTCAAAAGCTCACAGATCTGGACCATATGGTTTCCACTGCGGGGCTGTGGATCGTGTTGCTTTTAAGCCTTGTGTCGCTGTTTATCATTTCTAATACCATCCGGGTGGCCATGTTCAGTCGTCGGCTGCAGATCAGCATTATGAAATCTGTGGGAGCGACCAACTGGTTTATCCGCCTGCCGTTTATTGTGGAGGGCGTATTGATCGGATTGGTGTCGGGGCTTCTGGCCAGCATACTTCTGAATATTGTGTATCAGAATGCTCTGGGGGCTCTGGCGGGTATCAATATTTTTGACCCAGTGGATATCGGCCCGTTGCAGGGAAGGATCACGCTGTTGTTCATTCTTGCCGGAATAGTGTTCGGAGCTTTGGGCGGTATGATTTCCATTACCCGGTATCTGCGCAAAGAAGGAAGTTTTTCCATCTTTTAAGAAGCGGAGTTTTGCCCTGCCGTGCTGTTAAATTCCCGTGACGTTTTGTGCGGCGCGTTATGTGCAGGAGCAGGGATAAGCTTAATGATATTTTTCGATTAAAAGTAAAAGGCAGAACAGTGGGGAGAAATCCCCCGGCCAGAAGGAGGAATTTTTGCATGAAACATTCCGTATCCCGCAGGGCCAGAAGAGCGGGAAAGATGCTGACGGCCCTTGTCCTTGCCTTTGTGCTCATCGTAGGGCCCACTTATCCGGCGTCTACGGAGGTGCAGGCTGCCAGCCTTTCGGATCTGCAGCAAAGGCAGCAGGAGCTCAAGGATAAGCAGGCGGAGAACCAGAAGAAGCTGGATCAGCTGAAAGAGGATGCTTCTAAACAAAAGGAATACAAGCAGACGCTGGATGATCAGATCGACAATCTGGAAGAGCAAATCAGCGGCCTCAACACCCAGATCACTCAGATGGATTCGGAAATTAAGGAAAAAAACAGTGAAATCGCGGATAAGCAGAAATCCATTGATGCGAATATGGAGCTCTTGAAGGAACGGCTTTGCGCTCTCTATATGATGGGGGAGGCCAGCAATCTGCAGTTGATTCTAAGCTCAGACAATGTAATGGATATGGCGGAAAAGACGGAAATCATCCGGATGATTTCCGAACACGATACGGCTCTGGTGCAGCAGCTTTCAAAAGAGATGGAATCCATTTCAGAGCAGAAAAAAGTTATTGAGGAAAACCGCGAGAAAGTTGCCTCGGCAAAGACAGAACTGGATGCAAAGCAGAAAGAGCTCAACCAGCTTCAGCAGGAAGCTGATAAAGTTCTGCAGGAACTGCAGTCCAAGGAATCCTCTGTGCAGGAAGAACAGGATAAGCTGGATAAAGAGATGGCGGCTGCAGAGGCGGCCATTGATCAGTGGTTTTTGGAGCAGGCCGCGCAGGAGAAACCCAGCGGCGGCGGTTCATCCGGCGGAAGCGGTAGTTCCGGAGGATCGGGCGGTTCCGGAGGAGGCAGTTACGAAGGAACGGGCAGCTTTATCTGGCCCACCCCCGGCTACACGAATCTGACAGATTATTTTGGAGCCAGAGGCGGCACGCATAAGGGAATTGATATTTCCAGTTATGGAATTTTTGGTAAACCAATTGTGGCTTCTGACAGCGGCACGGTTACGTTTGCTCAGTATGGTATGCCGGGAAGCGGTTACGGCGGCTACGGAAATGTTGTGGTCATCAACCACGGGAACGGGTATATGACCCTTTACGCCCACTGCAATAGTCTGGCGGTTTCGGCGGGGCAGTCTGTCACGAAAGGGCAGACCATTGCTTTCGTTGGAAGTACGGGCGATTCCAGCGGCCCGCATCTTCATTTTGAGATCCGTTTGAACGGCATAGCTCAAAACCCCATGAACTGGTTCCGGTAATTGTATGCGGCATTGCATGGCGTGGGAGGCGAAAAAATGCTTCCCGCGCCATGCTGGCATCTGCCGCTCCAACGGAAAAGGTTTTGTGTTTTTAGGTTCCGGAAGTTCCCGGGAGCCGAGTAGGCTTTTTATTTTGCGGCATACTACCTGCGTGTTGCTTCTAGCGGGCGGCCGGAATGCAAATGAAAGAGCGCATCCTGAAATTATCATGCAAAAAGGCAGGGCGGGATATGAAAAAATTTTCATTGGGAGCCTGTGTGGCGCTTTGCGCTGTCACGGCGGCGGTTACTGTATCGTTGACATATATGTATGCTATGGATACCTTCAACGAACGGGTGGCGGATGTTAATCAGCGCCAAGCCATGTATTCCAAGCTCAGCGAGATCGATCAGACAATCCGGCAGAATTTTGTAGGTGAGATCGACGAGACCGCATTGACGGACGGTATCTGCACCGGATATCTGGCCGGGCTGGGGGATGCGGACGCCAAATATCTTACGGCGGAGCAGTATAAGGCCTATGTGGCGGGAACATCAGGCAGTGCAGTGGGCACCGGAATCAGCACTGTAAAGGATACAGACGGCAATATGGAGGTCACTGAGGTAGCCCCGGGCTCTCCTGCAGAAGCGGCGGGAATGAAAAAGGGAGATGTGATCATCTCCATAGATGACAAGGAAGTGGTCCGCATTACGTACGCCGCGGCTGTTAGCCTTCTGGAAGGAGAAGAGGGTTCCGTTGTAAACTTTAAGGTTTTGCGCCCTGCAGAAAAAGACGGGGAGCAATCCCAGGTTGTAACAATATCTGTAACCCGGGCAGAGTATAATCAGAACAGTGTCCAGTCCTCTGTGATCTGCGGAAATGTGGGGTATATACGCATCTCCCGATTCCGCGAAAATACGCCCGATCAATTTCGGGAGGCGATGAAGGAGCTGGAGAACCAGAAGGTATGCGGCCTTGTGTTGGATCTGCGCAGTAACAGCGGCGGCGATATGGAGGCGGCAGCTTCCGTTATGGATATGCTGCTTCCGGCAGGTACAGTAGTGGCCTCCAGAGACAGTGCCGGCAAAGAAACGGTGGAATTCACCAGCGCGGCTGGAGAGACTGCTCTGCCTGTCAGTGTGGTTATGGATGAAAATACCTATGGGGCGGCAGAGCTCGTAGCAGCCAATGTGCGGGATTATAAAAAAGGTTTGCTGGTAGGCCAGCAGACTGCCGGTCACGGCCGGAAAAGTCAGGTTGTTCCCCTGTCGGATGGTTCTGCTGTATTTTTCCCCATCGCGGAATACCTCACTCTCAATGGGCAGGTGTTCGACGGGGCAGGTATTGCCCCAGACATCACGAAAGTGCTTTCTGATGAACAGAGTGCCCTCTTCCTTTCCGGTTCCCTGAAAGAGGAGGAGGATGCCCAGATTCTCTCTGCTGTGACGGCTTTGGCACGCCAGGGGGCTCAGGTAGAAAAATTGCCCGGCGGTGAAGAGGTTACGGACGGAGAAAAGGACGCTTCTGATGCTTCTCAGGCAGAAAGTAAAGCGGAAGAGGAAAAATCTCAAAGTTCCAAGGCAGAATCTTCTGCTTCCTCGGAAGAATGAAGCCCTCAGTGCTTTTTCCAGCGCTGAGATTGCAGAAATCTGGGAATACGGAAAATGGGAAAGCGTTTGATTTTGGAAAAACGTTGGTTCCGCCCTTTTTTGCGTTGACAGAAGGGCTGCCGGAATTTATAATAGAGGATATACGCGGCCCTAAAAAGCAGGTTGCGTAGGCGGCACAGCAGCTGACGAAAACGAAAGACTGTGCTGGTGATCCGGGAAATGCCGGAAAATTGGAAAGCCGGGGGTTGAAAAACCGGAAAGCGGTTTCGGCCTCTGACGAAAGAATAAAGGTGGAGTGGATATGGCAAAACAGATTATCCTTACACAGGCCGGCCTTGAAAAGCTGGAAAACGAGCTGGCAGAGCTCAAAAGTGTAAAAAGAAAAGAAGTGGCGGAAAAGATCAAAGTGGCCCTCTCCTTTGGTGATCTTTCCGAAAACAGTGAATATGACGAAGCCAAAAATGAACAGGCCATTGTAGAGGCCAGGATCGCGGATATTGAGGTTATGCTCAAGAATGTATCTGTGATCGATGAAGACGAACTCAATGTAGAAAATATTCATATTGGTTCCAAAGTGGAAGTTCGTGTGCTCAATACGGGCACAGGAAAAACCACCGTTATGGAGTATAAGATTGTTGGTTCCAATGAGGCTGATCCCCTTATGGGCAATATCTCCGATGAATCTGCAGTGGGCCGTGCCCTCCTTGGCAAAGCGCTGGGAGATAAGGTGGAAGTGGAAGTCCCTGCCGGTGTGATGGAGTATGAGGTCCTGCGGATTTCCAAGTGAGCGTAGGCCGGATTTCCGGCATGCGAAGACGCTGTGTGCAGTTTGAAATGTTTTTGCGTTTGTTTTGGTTTGTGGCTGGCAGGCTCAGAAGGCAGACCATGATTTGGAACTCGGTTCTTGTACACGGTTTTGAAAGGAAAGCTGAGAGGGGTGGGGGATGGCTCCGCCCCTTTTTGTTTTATTGAGCTGCAGGAAGCGATGTGTGCTTTCAGGCGGCTGGAAAGCTGGGTAGCTAAGCGATCAGGCGATCGTTAATTTTGATACAGGGAGAAAACGATATGAGCGAGACGACGAAGAACCCCGGGCTGGAGCCGGGGGAGCAGAATGGGAAGGCCCGCGGCATCGGGCAAGAAGAGGATATCAGCGAGCTGCTGAAGATCCGCCGGGACAAGCTTTTGAAACTGCAGGAGGAGGGGCGCGATCCCTTTGCAGTTACCAGCTATCCGGTGGAAAGCCATGCGGCCGATATCCGTGAAAAGCATGCCGCTCTGGAACCGGAGCAGGAGAGTGGGGATATCGTCTCCATTGCAGGGCGCATGATGAGTAAGCGCGTTATGGGAAAGGCCAGCTTTGCGGACCTGCAGGATAAAAGTGGTTCCATTCAGCTCTATATCCGCCGGGATATAATCGGCGATGACGCCTATGCGGATTTCAAAAAGATGGATATAGGCGACCTGATCGGCGTTAAAGGCGAGGTGTTTCGCACCAAAAAGGGGGAACTGAGCGTCAAGGCCTCTCAGGTGATGCTTTTGAGCAAGAGCTTGAAGCCCCTCCCCGAAAAGTTCCATGGGCTGACGGATACAGACACACGCTACCGCCAGCGTTACGTGGATCTCATTGTCAACCCCGAAGTGCGCGATACCTTCGTGAAGCGTTCAATGATTCTCAGAGAGATCCGCAATTTCCTGGATAGCCAGGGTTTCATGGAGGTGGAGACCCCCATGCTGGTTTCCAATGCCGGCGGCGCTGCGGCTCGCCCCTTTGAAACGCATTACAACGCTCTGGATGAGGATGTAAAGCTTCGCATATCCCTGGAGCTCTATCTGAAGCGCCTTATTGTGGGTGGCTTGGAGCGTGTGTATGAGATTGGGCGTGTGTTCCGCAACGAGGGCGTGGACACTCGTCATAATCCGGAATTCACTTTAATGGAACTGTATCAGGCTTATACAGATTATCATGGTATGATGGATCTCACGGAAAATATGTTCCGTCATGTGGCCCAAAAGGTTTGCGGTACCACACAGATCCCCTATGGAGAGGCTGTGATCGACCTTGGGAAACCCTTCCAGAGGATGACTATGGTGGAGGCTGTGAAGCAGTATGCAGGCGTGGATTTTGACCAGGTGCCCGATACGGCAGCGGCGAAAAAGCTGGCGGATGAAAAGGGTGTGCAGTATGAGGCGCGTCATACGAAAGGCGATATTCTCAACCTGTTCTTTGAGGAATATGTGGAGGAGCACCTGATACAGCCGGTGTTTATTATGGATCATCCAGTGGAAATCTCCCCCCTTACCAAGCGCAAGCCCGATAAGCCGGAATATGTGGAACGTTTTGAGCTCTTTATCTATGGCCGCGAAATGTGCAACGCTTATTCGGAGCTCAACGACCCCATTGATCAGCGGCAGCGTTTTGCCGAACAGGAAAAGCTTCTGGCTCAGGGGGACGAAGAGGCCAACCATACAGACGAAGATTTCCTCAATGCGCTGGAGATCGGTATGCCTCCCACGGGCGGTATTGGCTATGGCATTGACCGTCTCGTTATGCTGCTGACCAATTCCGGCAGTATCCGGGATGTGCTTTTGTTCCCCACTATGAAATCGATTGACTAAGCCAAACGCCAAAAAGCCCTTAATTCTGTGATCCGTATTTTCTATATGTATATCAATTGGAACACCTTTTACAACGGAATAATGATTGCGTTATGGAGGTTTGCAATGGTTGAACTAAGAGAAATTACGAAAGATAACTATGAAGAGTGTTTGAAGCTAACTGTTGCCGATAACCAAAAAAACTTTGTTTCATCAACCGTTCTCTCTTTAGCGCAAGCATGGGTGTATTATGATACGGCATTTCCTTTCGCCATCTATGCGGATGACACTATGGTCGGATTTATTATGCTGGGATACTATGAGGCTAAGAACCAGTATACTCTTTGGAAATTTATGATCGATGAACGATATCAGAACCGAGGCTATGGCAGAACGGCTTTGAAGCTTGGTATGCAGTATTTGGTTGATCGGTTTCAAGTGAAAGAAGTGTATACAGCATATGAATCTTCGAACCGTATTGCCAGAGATCTGTATGCGTCATTTGGATTTGTTGAAACTGGCGAAGTCGCAGGGCATGACGTGGAAATGAAATGTGTATTGGATGATACAAATGCTGTTTTATATATAAAGTAACAACATTGTATTTGTAAACAGCAGTAATCGGTAGGTTGTATAGAAATCGGAGTCCACAAAAACGTCATTCCGGTGTGGTTAGGCGATAAAAGAAATTTATTAGGTGATAAAGAGAAAAAATTCCCCACTATGAAGTCCAGGGAGTGATCAAATGGCAAGAGAACGGTATCTTCTGCACACAGGAGATGAAGAAATTCACAACCAAGAAAAGGAAATTAAGCTTGTCACCAAAAAGGATAAATGGTCCAACTTTTGGTATTATCACAAGAAGCATGTGATTATTGGTATAGTCCTGGTGGCGCTTCTGGGAATGTTTATTTATGATATGGCGTCGAAGATTAACCCGGACTATACCATTTCCCTGGTGGTGGGAGATGGATATATGACAGAGCAGGATACCCTGGAGCTGGAACAGGAGCTTGCTCGTTATGGGGAAGATCTGAATGGCGACGGGCAGACAGTTGTCTCTGTGGTGGCGTATAACCTGATGCTGGGAGAAAATTCAAAGGACTTGGATCCGGAGATGCAGGTAGCCAATATCTATAAGCTCGCAGGGGATCTATCTTCTAACGACAGCGCTATTTTTATTACCGATACACTGGGTTTCCAATATTGCCAGCAGGATGAAGGGGCAGAGGTCTTGGGGCATCTGGATGGCACAGAGGCCCAAGGAGAAGAGAATATGGAAACGATGAAGGCTCCGCTGCGCGAGCTCCAGCTTGTGGAAGGCCTGACCAACCCTGAAAGGATGGAAGGCTACAGTTTTTCTCTTCGCTACTTTACTCCTGGGCAGCTGAAGGATGAGGGGACAGCCTCTATGTATGAGGCAAGCAAAGCCATGCTGGAGCGTATTCTGGCTGGTACACCCCTTGCAACAGAGGAAAGCGTCTCTTCCGGGGCGGTGGAAAGCACTGCTTCGGGAAAGTAAAACCAAATAAACGAAATGAATTCCCGTGGGAAAGCCAGGTGGGAAATGGGGTAACATCCTGCTATCCTGCCGCCGTTTTCTGCCATTTAGTGAAATTTCCGGCTCTTGTGGGAATATGAACGCACCACTCCTCTACACGGAAGAGTGGAACGCTGGATATACCGTATATGCACATAAAAAGATTCAGAGGAGGAAAGCCTTATGAGAAGCGATTTACTGAAGGAAGGATACACCAGAGCGCCCCACCGTTCCCTTTTGAGGGCCCTGGGTATCAGTGAGGATGAGATGAAGCGGCCTTTTGTGGCGGTTGTCAACTCCGCCAGCGATTATATCCCGGGCCACCGCCATCTGCGGGAGATTGGCGAGGCCGTGAAGGCTGGTATCCGCAACGCAGGCGGAGTCCCCTTTGAGTTCAACACCATCGGCGTCTGCGACGGCCTGGCCATGAACCATAAGGGCATGAAATATTCCCTCTGCTCTCGAGAGCTGATTGCGGATTCCATCGAAGTTATGCTTACGGCCCACCCTCTGGATGCAGTGGTGTTTATCCCCAACTGTGATAAGATCGTGCCTGGCATGATGCTGGCCTGCTGCCGGATGAACCTGCCCAGCATTTTTGTCAGCGGCGGCCCCATGCTTCCCGGTGAGCACAACGGAACCCGGTTCGGTCTTTCTGAGATGTTTGAGGCTGTGGGAAGCTACGCCTCCGGTAAAATTGATGGGGATGAGCTTTTAGCCTTGGAAAAAAGTGCCTGCCCCGGTTGCGGTTCCTGCTCGGGCATGTATACAGCAAACTCTATGAACTGCCTCACAGAGGCTATCGGCATGGCTTTGCCCGGAAACGGAAGCATTCCTGCCGTTTTCGGCGAGAGATTGGCTCTGGCCAAAAAAGCCGGTTCTCAGGTGATGGAGCTTTTGAAAAACAACCTGCGCCCCAGCGATATTATGACAGAAAAGGCCTTCCAGAATGCTTTGCGTTCTGAAATGGCCCTTGGATGTTCCACCAATTCCGTCCTGCATCTGACGGCTATCGCCTATGAGATGGGTGTTAAGCTGGATATTGACACCATCGACGAAATGAGCCGCACCACGCCCCAGCTTTGCAAGCTCAACCCGGCCAGCCAAGTGTTTATCACCGACCTGAACCGTGTGGGGGGCATTCCGGCTGTTCTCAAGGAACTTTCCAGAAAAGGCCTTGTGAACACGGAGATTCCCACCGTGTGCGGCACAGTGGCAGATCGGTTGAATGCCGCTCCTGAAGCGGATGGGGAGATCATCCGGCGGGTAGAGGATCCCTTCCGTGAAGATGGAGGAATCGCAGTTCTGCGCGGAAACATCGCCCCCGAGGGTGCTGTTGTAAAGCAAGGCGCTGTGGCGCCCGAAATGATGCAGCACACAGGCCCCGCCCGCTGCTTCAATAGTGAAGAAGAGGCTACCGAGGCTATTCTGGGCGGGAAAATCAACCCCGGAGATGTGGTTGTCATCCGTTATGAGGGCCCCAAGGGAGGCCCCGGTATGCGTGAAATGCTGACGCCTACTTCTGCCCTGATCGGAAATGGATTGGGCAGCAGTGTGGCACTCATCACAGACGGCCGTTTCTCCGGCGCCACCCGCGGTGCGGCTGTGGGGCATGTTTCTCCGGAGGCTGCCGCAGGAGGCCCCATCGCCCTGATTCAGGAAGGGGACACCGTCAGCGTGGATATCAAGAACCGCGCTCTCAATCTCCTTATCAGCGATGAGGAAATGGAAAAACGCCGCAGAGAATGGAAGCCCATGGAAAAGGAGCTCACCGGCTATCTGAAGAGATATGCCAGCCTCGTGACCAGCGGTTCCAGAGGCGCTGTATTTGAGAAATAAATTTTTTGGGCCCTAAACTTTCAATAAAAACGCCGTCATGGAAGAACAGACTTCCATGGCGGCGTTTTTGCTTTTTTGAGAGATTTCCCTTTTTCGCTCACATATTAAGGAAAAAAGAAGAAAGCAGCGAGGTAATGACCCAGAGAAAACAGAAAGGCGGGGAAATAGGCAAGAAGGAATGGATTTCCCACGAAAAGGTTACAATAAAAGGAAAGAAAAGAATATACCGAAGATGGAAAACAATGAAAAGTCGGAAGGTGAACTATGGGAATTGAAAAATCACCTGGACGAAAAAGTGCAGGTAAGGCCCAGAGAGATGAGAGGGCCGAGACGGCTCAGGAAAAACAGCTGAAAAAAATGACGGAGGAAGCCATTCCGCCATTGGTGGTCAAACTGGCGGCTCCTACGGTCATCAGTATGGTGATGACCTCTATTTATACCATGGTGGATACATTTTTTGTATCCAGATTGGGAACAAGCGCCACCGGTGCGGTGGGAGTCGTGTTTTCCCTGATGGCGGTGATTCAGGCGGTGGGCTTCACCTTAGGGATGGGAGGAGGAAGCCTTGTTTCTCGATATTTGGGTGAAAAAAAGCAAAAGGAGGCGGAAGAAACGGCGTCGGCTTCCTTTTATGGGGCCGCAGCCATAGGTCTTTTCGTTATGATCCTGGGTCTTTTCCTTTTGGATCCCCTTATGCGCATGCTGGGAGCTACTCCCACTATCCTGCCATATGCAAGGGAGTATGCCCGGAATATCCTCTTTTCGGCCCCCTTTATGTGCGCTTCTCTGGTGCTTGGGAACCTTCTCCGCTCCCAGGGCAAGACTGTCCTTTCCATGGTTGGAATGGGAGTCGGCGGCCTCGTCCATATCGGGCTGGATCCGGTGTTCATCTTCGGTATGCGGATGGGGATCGCCGGGGCTTCCTTAGCGGCTTTGGTCAGTCAGATCCTGAGCGCTGCGCTCCTCTTGTGGTGGTTTCTCAGAGGCAAGAGCCTGGTGAGCGTTTCCCCCGGCAGAATTCCCCGCCGTTTTCCGGCCTACTGGGATATTTTGAAAACAGGCTTTCCCTCCTTTTGCCGTCATGGGTTGGCGGGAATAGCCACAGCGGCACTTAACAACAGCGCGGCTGTATATGGCGATGAGGCTGTGGCAGGGGTGTCTCTAGCGGGGCGGTTGTTTATGTTTGTGCTTTCTATCATGATTGGGTTTGGCCAAGGCTTCCAACCTGCAGCGGGCTATAATTATGGAGCCGGTCTCTGCGGCCGGGTAAAGCAGGCGATGCGGTTTTGTATTTTGGCGGGCACGGTGCTTTTGACGATCTTTGGAATAGCGGGTTTTATTTTCGCGCCACAGATTCTGGCCCTTTTCAGGAAGGATGATCCTAAGGTCATTGCAATAGGGGCATTTGTGTTAAGGGCCCAATGCCTGACACTGCCCCTCCAGCCTTTGACTACTATAACGGCGATGGCGTTTCAAGCTCTGGGCCGTTCCTTCAGAGCTGCCTTTCTTTCATCGGCCAGGCAGGGCGTTTTCTTCCTGCCCCTTATTTTTCTTCTTCCCATGTGGCTGGGGCTTTTGGGGGTGGAGATCGCTCAGGCCGCTGCAGATTTTCTTACTGCCTTGATCTGTATTCCCATGCTGCGGCAATTTTTCCGGGAACTGCAGAAGAAGGAAGAAACTAAAAGAGAAGCTACAGATTCTGGCGGCGGGAAAAAAATTCCAGGCAATCCGATTTCAGGAGAGAAATGACGCCATAGCCTGTGGAGATCCATCCCTTTTCGGCAAATTTGGTCAAAACCCGGCTGACCGTGACCCGGCTGACGCCCGCCAGAGAGGCCAGCTCCTCATGGGTGGCCCGGACAACCCGCGGCAGTGGGGTGGAGAGGGAGGAACCCTCCGCTTCCTGAGAAAGCTGAAGCAGAAGTTCCGCTAAACGCTGATCAGCCTGCTGGAAGGTCATGCTGTCCACTTGAACGGAAAGCATGCGGATCGTTCCGGAAAGATAGCGGCAGAGCTCCAAAGCCAGCTCCGGCCTTTTGCGAAAGCTTTCCAGCAGGATGGGCCTGTCTATGGAAATGATCTGGGATTTTTCAACGGTTTTGGCCGAAGAAACCCGTGGGCTTCCGCTGAAAAAGGAGGCTTCCCCCAGAAGACTTCCGGCCTGAGCGATGGCCAATGTCTTTTCGGAGCCCCCCACTGAGCTGAGAAAAATGCGAACCCGGCCGCTTTTCAGATAGTAAAAGCGTTCTGCTGTTTCCTCCTGCAGGTAGATGAGCTGGTTGGCTCCATAAAGTTTTACAGGCTGCGTTTCCTCCAGGAAGCGCCAAGGATTATCTTTTTGCCCCTTCTGTGCGGCCGGCAAACGGGAAAAGCCTTCGGGATTAAATGCTGCCATCAATTTTCCTCCTGTGAAACCCGGCCGGCATTTAAATAGCTTTTTTATAGCTGAAAGTGCCCAGCCGTTTCTGTTGCCTCATGTGAATACTATAAAGATATAGCATGATTTTGTGCGTTGTCAACCACTGGGAGAGATGGGCAAAGAGAAAGCCGGAGAGAACAGTTCCCTCTCCGGCTTTGTTTCGCTGATTCCCTTTGCTATCTTGCATCAACTGCTTGTTTCGAGCAAAGAAAGGAGAACCGCGATGAACTTTATTTTGCGATACTGTTCAACAGGCCGCCCTTCTGAATGATGTTCTGGATGAAAGGCGGGAAGGGCTGGGCCTGATAGGTTTTCCCGGTGGTTAGATTAGAGATAAGGCCGGTGTCAAAATCCACGGATACCTCGTCGCCATCTTGAATGTCTTCCGCAGCTTCCGGGCATTCCAGAATGGGCATGCCGATGTTGATAGCATTGCGGTAGAAAATGCGCGCATAGGTGGAGGCGATTACACAGGAGATACCACAGGCTTTGATGGCGATGGGAGCATGCTCCCGGGAAGAACCGCAGCCGAAATTCTTCTTTGCTACAATGATATCCCCCGGCTGGGCCTTCTTTACAAAATCCTTGTCGATATCCTCCATGCAGTGTGCCGCCAGCTCCGCGTGAGAAGCGGTGTTCAGATAGCGGGCGGGGATGATCACGTCCGTATCCACATTGTCGCCGTATTTGAATACTCTTCCTTTAGCGTTCATATGGTAAAACCTCCTCTCAGATCAAAGCGCAGCCGGGTCGGTGATGTAGCCGGTAACGGCGCTGGCTGCTGCCACAGCAGGGCTGGCAAGATAGACTTCGCTTTCCACGTGGCCCATACGGCCTACGAAATTTCTGTTGGTGGTGGAAACAGCCTTTTCTCCTTTGCCGAGAACGCCCATATGGCCGCCCAGGCAGGGGCCGCAAGTAGGTGTGCTGAATACGGCGCCTGCTTCAATAAAGATTTCCGCCAGACCTTCCCGCACGCACTGCAGGTAGATTTCCTGGGTGCCGGGAATGATGATGCAGCGAACGCCGTCTGCTACCTTCCTGCCCTTGAGGATCTCAGCTGCTGTGCGCATATCCTCCATGCGTCCGTTGGTGCAGGAGCCAATCACGCTCTGGTCGATCTTTACCTCGCCAGCTTCGTCGATGGTGCGGGTGTTTTCGGGCAAATGGGGGAAGGCCACCGTAGGCCGCAGTGTGCTCAGATCAATTTCCACAACAGAGTCGTAAACAGCGTCCGGATCTGCCTCGTATACGACTGCCTCTCTCTGGAAGCGGCCTTTTCCGTATTCCAGGGTGACTTCGTCCACGGGGAAAATACCGTTTTTAGCCCCGGCCTCAATGGCCATATTGGCGATGCAGAGGCGGTCGTCCATGGAAAGATTTTTGACGCCGTCTCCGGTGAATTCCAGGGATTTGTAGAGGGCGCCGTCCACACCGATGGTCCCTATCAGATGCAGGATCACATCCTTGCCGCTGACCCATTTGGGAAGCTTCCCGGTGAGCTTTACCTGAATAGCGGAGGGAACCTTAAACCAAGCCTTGCCGGAGATCATGCCGGCCGCCATATCCGTGCTTCCCACACCGGTGGAAAAAGCGCCTACGGCTCCATAAGTGCAGGTGTGGGAATCGGCGCCGATGATGCAGTCGCCAGGAACCACGATGCCCTGCTCAGGAAGAAGGGCATGCTCAATGCCCATGCGGCCTACGTCGAAGAAATTTTTGATGTCATATTTCCCGGCAAAGGCTCTGGTCTGGCGGCATTGTTCCGCAGCTTTAATATCCTTATTCGGTGCAAAATGATCCAGCACAAGAGCAATGCGGGTGTTGTCAAAAACGGAATCGGCTCCACATTTTTCAAATTCATTGATGGCTACAGGGGAAGTGATATCGTTGCCCAGAACCATATCCAATTTGGCGTCGATCAGCTGGCCCGCCTCCACATGATCAAGCCCTGCGTGTGCGGCCAATATTTTTTGGGTCATGGTCATTCCCATGAAGCATTCCTCCTTTTCGTTCCCTTTGTTTTTCTCCATTTCACAGAAATCCCTGGGCCTCGTGCCTGGAATGTCGCTCTGAAAGAGTGTGAAAGCAGAGTGCCTTTTAGGCCTCCATAGCCAGTTTATAGCCTGTAGCCTGCGCAAGCATTCCCATGCCATTCACTTTCCCGGGGGAATCCTATATGTACCATTATAGCATAGGAGCCAATAAAAAAAGTATCATGTGTTACAATTTAAAAATTTTGATCTGTTATTTTGGCCTTAACTGTAAGTTGAGTGAAAATGCAACTGATAGTTGTAAATAAAAGACAAAATCAACGAATAATTGCTGTTAAAAAAAGAAATTTCAGTTATAATGTAAATATCAGAATACAGCTTAGATCTATTTGTAATCTGGTGGCTGATTATTCCATGTTTGAAAGGGGCCTTTATATGAATATAGCGGAAATATTAGGAAAAAATCTTTTAGCCCTTCGCAAGGAGAAGGGATGGACACAGGATGAAGTGGCAGAAAAGCTTGGCATTTCGGCTCAGGCTGTCTCCAAATGGGAAAATGGTGTTTCCTGCCCGGATATCACCCTGCTGCCCGGACTTTCGGATTTGTATGGCGTATTGGTGGATGATCTTTTGCGGGATGAGGAGGAACGAAGAAAAAGGCAAGGAGCCGTTATGGCTTATGTTCCCGAGGAAAAACGGAAGAAACCCGAAGAGATGCTGTTCCGCATTTTGGTAGATAGCCAGGGTGGCGATAAGGTGCGCATAAACCTGCCTTTGCCTCTCTTAAAAGCGGGGATGGATTTGGGAATCGCCTCCAGCTTTACCGGAAAAGATGCCTTAAAAGATATCGATTTGGAACAGGTGTTCCGTTTAGCGGAAAACGGTGTTCTGGGCAAGCTGGTTGAGGTGGAAAGCGCCGACGGAGACCATGTGGAAATTGTGGTGGAGTGATGAAGATAGATATAAAAAGTGGGGATTTCCGTATGAAGCTGCCTCTGCCGCCTTCTCTGGCGTTTAACAGGTTGACCGCCTATTTGGGGAAAAAGGCTCTTACAAATTCTCCACAGCCGGAGATACCGCCAGAGAAGATAGAGGAACTTTTCACACTTTTGCGGAAGATGTCGAAACAATATCCGGGGCTGCTTTTAATAGAGGTGGAGGAACAAAACGGAGATCATGTTTACATCTATCTGTGAGAGGGCATAGTGTTCTATGGCAGAAGAAAACAGCATAGCCTGAAAAGCCTGTGTATCCCGCACCGATAAGAAACGGCGGCATGGCCGCAGTGCGCGGCTCTGCTGTGTTGCCGCGCAATATTGAGAAATAGGACTGGGGAACAATTGGGTAACCCCGGCCGAGGAGGAAATTGATATGAAACGGGAGAAAAAGGGCCACTCCGGAGCTGATCTAACGGCGGATGCCATGAGCAGCCGGAAATATACGGCGCTGGATTTTTTGCGCATTCCCTTTGCTGCCTGCCCCTGGCAGACAGCACTGACATTGACCAATAAACTGATAAAAGCTTTGGTGCCTTCCCTGCAGGCGGCGGCTACCGCCGCATTTGTGGATACGGCCCTTTCCATTTTTCAGGGCGTATCGCCGGGTGGAGCAATTGCTTGGCCTCTTCTGTCCTTAATTTTGCTTGTGGCATTCGGGTATCTTAGCTGGTATGCGGATTCTTATGCTTCCGCCAAGCTGGAAATGAAGCTTACTCTCACATATCGCCCCGCTATGGTGGAAAAAAGAGCCAGGCTCCGATATGAACATATTGAAAACAGCGAAAGCTGGGAGCTTATATCCCGCACTTGCCGGGAGCCGGTGGAACGGATTCTGCAGGGATTTACCTCTATTGTAGACGGAGCTTCCCTTTTGATTACGGTGGCCTCCCTGCTATGCGTCCTTATGGCGCAGGTCTGGTGGGCAGGATTGCTCATTTTGCTTGTGAGCATCCCGCTTTTCTGGCTTTCTCTGCGGGCAGGGCAAAAGGGCTATGAAGAGGACAAAAAGGCTAAGGTGTATAACCGCCGGGCCGATTATTTTCAGGAGGTGCTTCTGGGCAGAAAAAGTGCGGAAGAACGGGGCCTTTTTGGATATGAGTCATATGGAGAAAAAAGATGGGGAGAGGCTTTTGAAAAGGCCCGGAAAATCAATCTGCGGGTGACGATGAAATATTTTATCCGGATCAAAAGCTCAAGCTTGCTGACGGTGGTTGTTTCAGCTCTCATATCCGTGGTGTTGCTCTATTCCCTTTCTCAAGGGGAAATTAGCACCGGTATGTTTATAGGACTTGTTTCCGCCGCGCTGAATCTGGTGCAAACGATGTCTTGGCAGCTTGGAGACGTTATGGAGAGCTTAGCGAAAAACCGGGAATATATGAAGGATCTGACGGCATTCTTCGCACTTTCTGAAACACAGGATCCCCTGACAGTCCCTGCTCCGATGGATTCAATCTCTTTTGAATCCATCGAATGCCGGAACGTATCTTTTCGCTATCCCGGGACAGAGACCTATATCCTGAAAGATTTTAATCTTATGTTGAAAAAGGGAATTCACTATGCCTTTGTGGGCATCAACGGGGCGGGAAAGACAACTCTGACTAAACTGCTCACCGGTCTTTACGACACCTTTGAGGGGGAGATTCTCCTGAATGGAAGGGATATCCGCTCTTATACGCAGGCGGAACTGAAAAGCCTTTTCGCGGTGGTGTATCAGGATTTTGCCCGGTATGAGGTGACGTTGCGGGAAAATATCGCCTTGGGGGATGCCCGGAAGGAACGGGAGGAGGATATCCGTTCCGCTGCAGAGCAGATGGAACTTTCGCCGGTTATCGATTCCCTCCCCAAGGGAATGGATACTCCTTTGGGGAAAATCAAGGAAGGGGGAGCGGAGCTTTCCGGCGGGGAATGGCAGCGGGTGGCCATTGCCAGGGCCCTTTACAGCCCTGCACAGATCCAGATCCTGGATGAACCCACCGCAGCGCTGGATCCCACCGCAGAAAGCCATCTGTATGAGCTTTTTGGCCGGGTGAGCGCAGGAAAATCCACTATTTTTATCACCCACCGGTTGGGGGCTGCCAAGCTTGCAGATGAAATTGTGGTGATAAACAACGGCAAGGTTTGGGAAAAGGGAACCCATGAAGAATTGATAAAGGCCGGGGGCATCTATGCAGAGATGTTCCAAGCGCAAAGGAGTTGGTACGAATGAGTAGACAAAAGAAAAGCTCCGTTGCCCCAAAATGCGCTCAAAATAAATCTTCAAAGGCTGAGCGGAAGAGGGAAAAGCTCTCTTTTTGGAAAATTCTGGGACAGGGGCTTCCGCTGATTCTGCGTTTAGAACCGGGGGCTACAGTGGTGGACAGCGCGTTGTCCATAGCCCATGGGATTTCCTGGGGCGTGGTTGTTTGGAGCCAGCAGATGTTTTTCGACGCCGCCAGCCAAACCGCCGCCGGGCAGGTTCCTTTCGAAACAGCCCTTTGGGGATTGTTGCTTATGGTGGGCTGCTCGGCCCTTTCTCAGTTCTTAAATGGTGCGGGGAATTTTCACATTGGCGCGGTTTTGTGGCCCAAACAGGAACGGGGCGTAAAGACGATGATTTTCCGGAAGGCGGCCCGCCTTTCTCCCTCTGATTTTGAGGACACGGAAAAGCTGGACTATATCAACAAAGCCATAGAAGGAGCGCAGGGAGCTATTCAGATGACGTTTATAGTTATCAGCATAGCTACCTTTTATGTACCTTACCTGTTGTTTATGAGCTGGTATCTTTTCTCCCTGAAGCCTGTGTTGGCCCTCTCTATCCTGCTGGTGTTCGTGCCTACCGCCGCGACTCAGCTCGTCCGGGCCAAAGTGTTTGCCAAAACGGAGGACGAGACGGCCCCCCTTCGCAGGCAGGCGGAGCATTACGAAAGCTGCATGGTGGGCCGGGAATTTTTTAAGGAAACAAGGCTTTGGGGTGGTTTTACATTTTTTGCTAAGCTTTACCGGGAAACCCTCCAGAATATCCAGCGGCTCAAATATACGGCCACCATGCGGACCAACCGGCTGGAACTTCTGATGCGCTTCTGCACGGTGCTTGGATATACGGGGATTCTCCTTCTCCTGTTTGATGCCCTTATGAAGCAGGAAATTACCGTGGGCGCTTTTGCGGCGGTGTTCAATTCCATCGGCAGCCTCTATGGTATAATGGAAGAGATTGTCTGCAGGCATATTGGGGATCTTTCCAAAAAAATCGGAACAGTGGGCAATTTCATTCGTTTTCTGGAACTCCCCGAACGGGAGGGCGCCCAGCGCGAAGCTCCTGGCTGGGGAGATATCGTTTTGGAGCATGTATCCTTTTCGTATCCCCATTCGGAAAAAAGAGCTGTGGAGGATGTGAGCTTCACCCTGAAAAAGGGCCAGACTCTAGCGGTGGTGGGGGAAAATGGCTCCGGAAAATCCACCCTGGTGCGGCTGATCAGCGGACTGTATACGCCTACGGAGGGCAGGGTGCTTCATAATAGCAGGGATACCAGAGAACTTTCTATGCAGGCCTTGTTTAAAGGAATATCCGCCGTTTTTCAAAATTTTCAGAAATATCAGCTGACTCTCTCAGAAAATATTTCTATCAGTGCGCCGGAAGAAGCTCCGGAAGAGGAGCGTCTCTCCAATGTGTGCGGTATGGCTGGTCTGGAGGGATACCCGAAGGATGGAAAGCCTACGGAAGCCTTCCCAGAAGGCTACGAAACTATGCTTTCCCGGGAATTCGGCGGCGTAGACCTTTCAGGAGGCCAGTGGCAGCGTGTGGCCATTGCCCGGGGATATTTTCGGCCCCACAACACGATTCTGCTGGATGAGCCCACTGCCGCCATTGATCCCTATGAGGAAACCAGGCTGTATAACCGGTTTGCAGAGCTTTCGAAGGATGCTTCATCCGTGATTGTCACCCATCGATTGGGCTCTGTTAAGCTGGCGGATCGTATCCTGGTGATGAAAGAAGGGCGCCTTGTGCAGGAAGGAACACACGAAGAACTCCTTTCACAGGAGGGAGAATACAGGCGGCTTTATGAAGCCCAGAAAAAATGGTATGAAGAGGGCAGAGGTCAAGAAGGCTTCGCGGAAAGCCCGGCGCAATAAAATACTCCAGCCCCAAAAGCGGCAAAATGAAAGGGAAAGGCCTCTGGCCTTTCCCTTTTTGCAGCTTGAAATGCCGGAGCTTCGCAGCCTGCTGCGCTTGCCGTACCTGTCGCTTGTGGCGATTCTGCTGTCCGTTATTCGGTTGTTAGGCCGTTCTTCCGTTTTACTGTGTTATATCGCTTTGCCGTTCCAGGCGGCGGTGACGTCCGCCGCCTGAAAAAACCGACAGATTTTATTGGCCTATGACCGCTGTGGAAAGGAGCTTGATGCTGACGGTCAGCTTTTTAGCCGATGGCACAGAATAGAGCTGCAGCTGTGTATCCCCCTTGCGCCACGTGTATTTTTCACCGTTTCCCACGGCGGTTTCCGAACGCTCTTCCGGATCCCCATACAGCTTGGTGAGATCTTCCACACGGGCTTCATACCATTCGCTGTCGTCCGAGCCGAGCACGAATTTAAATTCCAAGCTGCCCAGTTTATCTTTAAAAAATTCCGCTTCTCCCGAGGCGGTTTGCCCATCCAGGGTAAACTGCTGCCTGGCGGGATAAACGATCTGCCCTCCTCCGTAGGAATCTCCCTTTTCCTCCATGGGGATTACCTTGGCGGTGTCTTCCTGGGAGGAGGCCCAGGGCAGCCCCGGGTACTGATAACCTGCTGTGCTATCCATAAATTTTTCTACAGGAAGCCCGGCCCCATCGGAGGAACAGGCTACTCCTAGCAGGAGCAGGAGAGATATAGCCATTGCCAGGATTCGTTTGCCTCGTGCCGCCGTGTGGGTATTCATATGCGTATACATGTAATCACTCCCTTGCGGTTGGCATTCTATAAGAAGTGCTTCTTTTAGGATTGCTTTTGCGGGGGAAGGCACGGCCTTACCATTTTGCCACTTCTCTGGAGAGAAGCTTCAATTCCACAGACACTTTTTCTCCAGAGGTCACACTAGCCAGCTGCAGCCCTGTTTTGTCCGTTTTCCAGAGGTGCTCTACCGACCCGGCCTTTCCCGGGATGGCAGCGGGCCTTTCAGTCGATTCCGCCTCGCCGTAAAGGGCGGTGAGCTCCTTTAATAGTTCCGCATACCATTCCTCGCCGCCCTCTGCAAGGGTGAAATGAAAGCACACATCTCCCAGCTTCCCGTGATAAAAAATCAGTTCTGCAGAGGAGTTTTGCCCCCTCAGCTCATATTCCTGCTCCGTCATATAGATCTTGCTTCCGTCCAGCTTGCTGCCGCCGATTTCATAGGCGGTAACGGATGCCTCCATGGATTCGTAAGAAGCGCCCCAAGGAAATCCTTCCAACTGGTATTCGCCCGTATCTCCGCAAAGGGCGTCCAATGTGAGAGGAGTGGGTTCGGGCTTTTCAAAAGAACAGGCAGCCATAAACAGGAGAAGGGCTGTCGCTACCGAAAAGGCAAGGACTTTTTGGCAATTGGCATGCTTATTCATCGCGAATCACTCTCTAAAGTTTTAGATTAGGAAAGACAGAATTTTTTGGAAATTATATATTGTTGGCAACCTCTGCCGAATATATTAGGACTACTCTTTTTCCAAAAGCTCCTTCCGAAGACCGGGATCCAGCAGCTTTTGGGAATATATCTCAATGCTAAGATTTTCTGCCTTTCCAGAAGGCTGCACAAAGGATGAAAAGAGCAGGGTGGTATCCTCTGTGCTCCACTCGTGGAAGAGGCGTTGATTGTCCCTTTCCGGAAGCCGGTCCTGCCCGGGGAAGGCGGGTTCCCTGTCGATGGCCATGCCTTCTCCATAGAAGAAGGGATTTCCATAGAGTTCTTCAGCTCTTTTCAGCTGATCCTCAAGCCATTCCTGGGGCTGGAAACTTTCAGAGTCCTCCTGGCGCAGGTTAAAGCTCAGCTGAATGCCAGAGAGCTTTCCATCGAAGAATTCAAATTCTGCTCTAGCACTGTTGCCATCCAAGAGAAAGCTTGTTGTTGCGGCATAGTATCGAAGACGTTTTTCCTCCGGAGGAACAAGAAGATCCAGTTTGTATTCCTCCAGAGGGATTGTTTCTATAACGCTATTAACAGAGGAACCCCATTCCAGCCCCATGAACCCGTATTCTCCGTTTTCAAAGCGGAAGCTTTCCATAGTAAGCTCTGTGACGCTTTTGGAGCAGCTTCCCAGGCAGGCTGCAGTCAGAAAAGAAAGAAACAGAGTCTGTATCCATCGGGAGTGTGTTATGCTCATAAAATACCTCTAAAGTTCTGGATGTACATCGCCGAATTCATGTATGACTTGAGTAGAAATAAATCCTAGACCAACTTTTGCACCATTCTTGGACAGAATTGTTTTAGAAAGGTGCATTTGAGTATCACCAGAGATCCAACGATAGTTTTCGGCTTGGACCTGTTCTAACGTACTTTTTGCCTGTTCGTTGGGCTTTCCGTAGATCTGAGATAGACTATCTAATTGTTTGGTAAACCATTCTTCATATCCATTCTCGATTAGAAAGGTAAACGTTACACAGCCAAGCTTTTGATCAAAAAACTCTAATTCCATTACTGGAAAGTTATCATCAAGTATATAACGATTATCAACCTTATAGCATTGTCTAGATGGATGTTCGCTTTTTAGTTTAATAATAGACAGGTTTTTTGCTACAGAATTTGGGGGAGAACCCCATGCCAAGGTACCAAATTGATATTCACCTTTTTGTAAGAAACCATCAAGCGATAACTCCGTTGTCAAATTGGATGAACAAGAAATAGTGAACAACAAAAATAGTAAAAATGAGCAAACCATTATTTTCGTAGTTTTATTCTTGCTTGTGAAACTTTTCCACTTGTTTGATTTTAAGCTACATCCATAGGACAAATGTCATATTCACCTTTTCCGCATTTTTATGTACTTCCCGACAACCATGCTGAACGTCTATTTGCCGAACCACCTTTTGACAGTACATACAGATTTCTGCAGCTCTACTAACAAAATAATACATGTAACATCCGGTAGGTATCCCCAAAAATGTGTTATGATATCCTTCTTCAGCTAACGTAGCTTCCGCTGCGCATACAGTTACAACACTGAAAGGCATATCACAATTAAGACAGATCGTATACGTAGATGTTCCATCATTGCTTAAAGGAAAATTTTCTTTAATAATGCCTATTTTATTTTGGTTATCAGGCGATTGAATAATTTCTTTAATCCTGCGCTGTTCTTCTTCTGTATATTTTTGATATTCATTTTCAAACTCAGAAGAGTCATAGGCAAATACAGTTCCAGTGCTTAAAAATAGCATAGTGATAATCAGCAGGCACGAAATGGCTTTCCTCGGTTTTTTAAACATATATAACCTCCTTAGTATCTATTCGAACGTACTGGCTTTGGCAGATACTTAGGGGACGCGGGGAAGGGATTCGTGCGGGTGCACTATGCCATGGGACCCACCTCTTTCAGAAAAAGTTGAACATTCTCTCTTGCTTTATAAGAATAGTATATGAGGAATATTTTAATCTGTCAATAATAAAATTAATCTTTATGAAATTTTTATATTCAATATTACTAAAAATACCATTATGATAAGTAAAATCCCCGCTGCTTTTTGGCAACGGGGATACGTATAGGTTTATATACGATCTATTGTAAAATGTGGGCTCCTAAAAACCGTCCGCCTTATTCCTGTACACCGGGAATTTTGGGAAGCCGGTCAAAATAGGGGGCCAGATCCGCATCTGTGGGAACATAATCCGTCATGGTCTTTTCCAGATACTGGGTGTAGGCCGTCATATCGAAATAACCGGTACCCGTCAGGCCAAAGAGGATGGTTTTGCTCTCGCCTGTTTCTCTGCACCGCAAAGCCTCGTCAATGGCGCAGCGAATAGCGTGGGAGCTTTCCGGCGCGGGAAGGATGGTCTCCAGCTTGGCAAAAAGAACGGCGGCGTCGAAGACATCTGTCTGCTTGGCGGATCGGGCTTCGTCCAACAGTCCGTCGTGGTAAAGTTTGGATAGAATGGGGCTCATCCCATGATAGCGCAGGCCGCCGGCATGGTTGGCAGAGGGAATAAAGTCGCAGCCCAGGGTGTACATCCGGGCCAAGGGCGTCACGCGGCCGGTATCGCAGAAGTCATAGGCGTAGCGCCCTCTGGTGAGAGAGGGGCAGGAAGCAGGCTCCACAGCAATAAAATAGGGATTAGCTTTGCCGAGGATCTTATCCTGCATAAAGGGAGCGATCAGGCCGCCCAGGTTGGAACCGCCGCCGGCGCAGCCAATAACGATATCCGGGTATTCGCCCAATTCCTCCATGGCAATTTTGCTTTCAAGCCCGATAATGGACTGATGCAAAAGCACCTGGTTCAGCACGCTGCCCAGCACATAGCGGTAGCCGGGGGTAGTGGTGGCCACCTCCACAGCTTCAGAGATGGCGCAGCCCAGGCTTCCGGTGGTGTCGGGATCCTCCTTGAGAATCGCACGGCCCGCATTGGTGGTGTCGCTGGGGCTGGCTATGACCTCTGCTCCAAAGGTTTGCATGATGGATTTTCGGAAAGGCTTCTGGTTATAGGAGCCTTTCACCATATACACTTTGAGGGGCAGATGAAAGTAAGCGCAGGCTTCTGCAAGAGCCGTACCCCATTGGCCGGCTCCCGTTTCGGTGGTCAGGCCATTGAGGCCTTGCTGGGCCGCATAATACGCCTGGGCTACGGCGCTGTTGAGTTTGTGGCTGCCGGAAGTATTGCCGCCCTCATATTTAAAATAGATTTTTGCGGGTGTATCCAGATATTTTTCCAGGCTGTATGCCCGGCAGAGGGGGGAGGGCCGGAACTTCCGGTATACATCCATCACAGGGCCGGGAATATCAAAATACCTTGTGGTGCTGTCCATTTCCTGTTTTGCAAGCTCCTCACAGAAGATGGGATAGAGCTCTTCCGTCTGAATGGGTTTGCCCGTGCCAGGATTCAGGAGAGGATCGGGCTGCTCCTTCATGTCGGCTCTCAGGTTATACCACTGCTGAGGAATTTTGTTTTCAGGTAAAATAAATCTGGCGGGTATCTTGTTTGTCATAACGGATAGCTCCTCTCTGTTGGTGTTTCCGGCTTCTGGAATTTGACCCCTTCCGCCGGGTAACGCCTGTTTTGGTTCAATATTGGAAACCGGCACGGCCAGTTTTCGGCTGATTCTAAAGATGCTCCTGTTCAGAAAAATAAATAAAAAAACGCTCTTGCCCCACTATGGGACAAGAGCGATCATTCTCCTGCGGTACCACCCAAATTGCAGCTTTTCTCTCAACTGCCACTTTCTCCGCATACCGGCCGACTTCCCGCTGCAATTTGCAGCCATTCGCTAAGAAAAGCCTGCGTATATGCGCTCCCTTGGTAACGGGTGGAGTTCCCGTCATGTTTTCATGCCCTCATGAGTCCATTCCCCGAACCGGCTCTGCTGCAATTCCACCACCTGCAGCTCTCTACAAAAACCTTTTGCCCGGTTACTACTCTCAATCATAGGTTTGTTGGTGTATAAATAAATTTGCTCTTATTATACAGCGAGAATTTGAAATGTCAAGTGTTTTTTTATTATATGAGATCGGGTATCAGGAAGTTACAGCGAAGGAAAAGCTGGAAATTGCATGGAGTATATCCTTGTGTGAACAAAATTCGGAAGTAACGTAATCCGTCTGCAGGAAGGTTATGTAAAATGGAAAATCCCAGCCATACTCTGGGCAGAAGCAGAACAGTGTGGTATACTTTGTAACGTAACAGGCAAAGACTTATGTGAAGTCAAATGCCTTTTTCTAAGAATGATAAAAATTCAATGGAATGCTGCTGCGGGCGTGAATTAGGGAACAGGTTGGCCTGAAGCGGGGAAGACAGGCGGGAAATATATGGTTAAAAAAAATGATAGTATTGAGCTTTCAATAACGGGGTATACAGCGGAAGGAAGCGGCGTGGGAAGGTTTTTCCCGGAAGAAAACACGGGGGAAAACAGCGCTCCTGATAAAGAGGGGGGAATCGCTGTATTTGTTCCGGGTGCTGCCAAGGGAGACCGGCTACGAGTGCGCATTGTGAAAACGGCGAAGACCTATGCCTTTGGCCGGTTGGAGGAGATCCTTATTCCCTCTCAGGATCGGGTGGAACCTGGGTGCCCTGTTTCTACTCAGTGCGGAGGTTGTGTTTTCCGCCATATTTCCTATGAGGCGGAGCTCAAAGCCAAGGAGGAGCGCGTGAGGGAAGCGGCTGTGCGCATCGGCGGCATAGATGGCGCTTTGGTGGGGCCCATTCTGGGCGCCCCTTCTCCGGAGCGCTACCGGAACAAGGCTCAGTTTCCCATCGGAGAAGACAGGGATGGAAATCTCATCCTGGGATTTTATGCCCATCACAGCCACCGAATCGTCCCCTGTGAGGACTGCCTTCTGCAGCCGGAAGTGTTCCGCAGAGCTATGGAGTGCCTGAAGACATGGAGGAAACGCTCCCGGGCCTCCGTGTATGACGAAAATACCGGGAAGGGGCTTCTGCGCCATCTTTACCTGCGGCGTGGTGAAAAAACGGGAGAGGTTATGGTATGCCTAGTGTGCAATGGGGACCGCATTCCCTGTGAAGCGGAGTGGGTGGAGCTTCTGCACAGAGAGATTCCCGGCCTAGCCAGCGTGCTCATTAACATAAACCGGGAGAAGACTAATGTGGTGCTGGGCAAGCGATGCCGCACCCTTTGGGGGAAGGGTACAATCACGGATACACTTTGTGGGCTCTCCTTTGAGTTGTCACCCCTTTCCTTCTATCAGGTGAATCCCTTGCAAACGGAGCGTCTCTATGGGGAGGCGGCCCGATATGCGGCCCTCACAGGCAAGGAAACTCTTCTGGATCTGTATTGCGGCACGGGTACTATCGGGCTTTCCATGGCCGCAGGGGCCGGGCGTGTCATCGGGGCGGAGATCGTGGCTCCCGCTGTGGAAAATGCTCGGGAAAACGCCCGCAGAAACGGCATAGAAAACGCGGAATTCCTCTGCGGAGACGCTGCAAAGGCGGCCCAAACTCTGGAAAAGCGTGGAATACGGCCCCATGTGATCGTTCTGGATCCGCCCAGAAAGGGCTGCGGCCCGGAGCTGATTGAAACCGTTTCCCGAATGGGGCCGGGACGAGTGGTGTATGTCTCCTGCGATCCGGCCACCCTGGCCCGGGATATTAAGTTGTTTGAAGGCCTTTCTTACAAGGTGCAGGCCGTTACGCCGGTGGATATGTTCCCCAGGACGAGCCA
>CAJFPJ010000044.1 GCA_904399395.1 uncultured Clostridia bacterium
CGAGGGGGGGGACTTGAACCCCCATGAAATTGCTTTCACATGGACCTGAACCATGCGCGTCTGCCAATTCCGCCACTCTCGCATTTTCAATTTCTTTCTGCAACGTTTGATATGATACCACGATTTTTTCCTCATGTCAAGAAATTTGAAAAAATTTTCCAGTCGTATTCCGCATATTTTCTCGCTATCTGCAAACGATACAAGTGAACCTCGCTACAGGAATATTAATGTAAAAGGAGAACCAATATGAAAAAATCAATTGCCATACTGCTTTGTGCAGGTCTGATTTCCTGTTTCACTGCGTGCAGCAGCGATGGAAATGTTTCTTCCGATACGTCTTCTACCGCATCGAGTCATACTTCTTCCGCGGTTTCCTCCAACAATTCCAGCCATGCCAGCAGCAGCTCTCACGCATCTTCTGATTCTTCCAAACAGAGCTCCTATACAGCTTCCAACACTTTCGATGATTCTGCTTTTGATACCTTCGAACAGAAGCTTAAGGATATGAAGCTTTCCTATAAGACCTCTGATGCCGACGCCGGTCTTGCCAATGCGAAAAAAGGCGTGACATATACGTTTGACGACGGTGGAAAGGTAGAGCTCTATCTGATAGATGACTCTAATCTGCTGAGCAAAATTGCCAATGATATGATAATCACCATCGAAGGTGTGGGCGATCTCCCTGTTGAGCTAAATGGAAACCTGGCTCTTATTGCCGGAGACGCTCCCAGCGATAAGAAAGACGACATCATCAATGCATTCAAGGATCTCTAAGAAGCCAGATTAAAAGCTAAAAAAGAAATGCGGAGGATTCCGCATTTCTTTTTTATTTTCCAGCTTATTCTGTTACCGTAATAGAAGCCTGTGCCGTGCATTGGGTTCCTTCCACACTGTACTCCACTCTATACAGATTTCCCTCTCTTTGAAGGATATGAGCATGAACAGCTTTCTCTATTCCCTTATCCGTACCCGTTATCCCTGAAATATCCAATACCTCTTCAACGCTGGCAACCTCTCGATCCGTAACACCCTTTAATTCCCCGAAATGAAGCCTTTGTAAGCTCTTTTTTACAATGCTTCTGAGACCACTTCTATCCGTGGCCGTATATACAATTTCATAAGTCCAGGGATTTTTCTCTGTTACAGAAGCAGTAAAAGACTGGATTCCGGAAAGATCCTCAGCATCCGCCCAGGACAGCACATATTTATCATTCACGGTTTCTTTCTCACCGATTTCTGACTTATGCACAGTGACAACCGGGGCCACTGTATCTTCCACCGTGATAGATGCGGATGCGGTGGCCATTTTTCCCGAACTCCCTATTACCTTATATTGCAAAGAATAGACGCCCGCTTTTTTTGTGTTAACACTGCCTGTAATCTGAATGGCATCGGTCAAATCTGTTCCGTTTCCATCCCGGGCTGAAACACCGGATAAAGGATAAAAAGCGCTCCCAAGCTCAACTTTCTGATTTTTCACACCGGTTATCTGTGGAGTCTCTGCCTGGTTTTTCCAAGGATTGGCACTATCGGGATCTGTAGGATCCCATTTGGAATCCGAGGGAATTTTTTGTGCAACCGGTTTTCCCAGAGGCCCTGGATTTGAATCTTTATAAATTGTGACAGTCGTGCCCTTAGGGCAGTTATCCAAGATCCATTTTGCATCTTCTACCGTAAGACGCACGCAGCCCGCCGATGCAGAAGTTCCCAATTTGTTATACTCATCCGCCTGCAGCGTAGCTTTATTCATCTTCTCATACGGCACAGAATGGAACAAGATACTACCAGTTATGCGGGTGGCATACTGCCCATATACATTGTGTATCAGGGCCCGCCATGTATATTGATCACTGGTTCTGAATGTGCCCAGAGGCGTATCTGCTCCTGTAGAGCATACCATGGCTTTTACTGGAATGGTGAATTTTCCATCGCTTCCTTTTTTATATATGGTGACACAATTTTGCTGCTTATTTACCCGAATATAATATGGATACGAATCGGAAATATCCGGAAGCTGCATTTGGGATGACGAGGAAAGATCGGAACCCGAAGAAACCACTTCAGAAGATTCTCTAGAACTCCCCGATTCCAATGAAGACGCGGCCGACGAAGTAATCTCCGACGGCTTCTGAGAGCTTTCACCATTCCCAGAACTTTCCGTTCGGGATTCCTCGTTTGTTTGGTTGGAAGAACCCCCCTGTGAATAGAGCAATTCGGAAGAAGTAGATTCATGCTGCTGAGAAATAATTTCATCTGCGACCTTACCACAAGAAGGAAGCAGAAGCAAACAGCAAAGCAGCAGCCCAGCTCTCCACACTACAGCTCTCTTTTTTGTAACGGCCCTTATCATATTCCAACCCTCTTTTCCAAAAGATATTCCACAGCTCCCATTACGACTATACCAAATAGGAAAAAGAAAGACAAGTTACATTGCTGTTAGAAGAATCACAACTTTGAAAGCTTTCTCAAACTGAAAAAAGCCCCTGCTTTCTAAAAAGAAAGCAGGGGCTTCCACATCGTGATTTATAATTAATACATTCCGCCCATACCGCCGTCTGCAGGCATTGCAGGAGCTGCGGGAGCAGGCTCTTTCTTATCAGCAACAAGACTCTCTGTGGTGAGAACCATCTGTGCTACAGAAGCTGCATTCTGCAGAGCAGAACGAGTCACCTTAGTAGGATCAACAATACCAAAGGAAATCATATCGCCATACTCTTCTGTAAGAGCATTATAGCCATACCCGGTCTTGTCGGATTTCTTAATATTTTCTACGATTACAGAACCTTCAACACCTGCGTTGGCCGCAATCTGACGGACAGGCTCCTCCAGAGCCTTCAGAACAATCTTAACACCCGTCTTCTCGTCGCCTTCGGTACCATTCAAAAGTGCTTCCACAGCCGGAGCAGCATTGATCAGAGCCACGCCACCACCGGATACAATACCCTCTTCCACAGCAGCCTTTGTAGCAGCCAGAGCATCTTCAATACGAAGCTTCTTTTCCTTCATTTCCACTTCAGTAGCAGCGCCAACCTTGATAACGGCTACACCGCCGGCCAGCTTTGCAAGACGCTCCTGAAGCTTCTCACGATCAAAATCAGAAGTAGTGGTTTCGATCTGAGAACGAATCTGGTTCACACGAGCTTTGATTTCATCGCTCTCGCCATAACCACCCACAATGATGGTGTTCTCTTTATCCACCTTGACCTGACGTGCATGACCAAGCTGAGAAATATCGGTATCCTTCAGTTCCAGACCCAGTTCGGAGGAAATTACCTGGCCACCGGTCAGAACGGCGATATCCTGCAGCATTTCCTTGCGGCGATCACCAAAGCCGGGAGCCTTTACAGCTACGCAATTGAAAGTACCGCGCAGCTTGTTCAGAATCAGGGTAGTGAGAGCCTCACCCTCAACATCTTCAGCAATAATTACCAGCTTCTTGCCGGACTGAACAATTTTCTCCAACAGAGGCAGGATTTCCTGAATATTGGAAATCTTCTTATCGGTGATAAGGAGATATGCATCATCCATAATGGCTTCCATCTTTTCCGTATCCGTAGCCATATAAGGGCTGATATAGCCGCGGTCGAACATCATGCCTTCCACAACCTCGGAATACGTCTCGCTGGTTTTGCTCTCCTCTACAGTGATAACACCATCAGAAGTGACCTTTTCCATGGCTTCAGCAATAAGCTTACCCACCGTCTCGTCACCTGCGGAAATGGTAGCCACGCGAGCGATATCTTCAGAGCAGGTTACCTTCTTGGAATTCTTGTGCAGAGCCTCTACAGCGGCATCCACTGCGTCCTGAATTCCCTTGCGAACCACCATGGGGTTAGCGCCTGCGGTTACGTTCTTCATGCCCTCGCGGATGATCGCCTGAGCAAGCAGCGTAGCCGTTGTGGTTCCGTCACCGGCCACATCGTTGGTCTTAATGGAAACTTCCTTCACCAGCTGAGCGCCCATGTTCTCAAAGGGATCGTCCAGCTCCACTTCCTTGGCAATTGTCACACCATCGTTGGTGATAAGGGGAGCACCAAACTTTTTATCCAGAACCACATTGCGGCCCTTAGGACCCAAGGTGATTTTAACTGTATCTGCCAGCTGATTTACGCCGCTGAGCAAGGCTTTTCTGGCGTCCTCGCCATAAATAATCTGTTTAGCCATCGTTAATTCCTCCAAATCTAAAATTCAAAGAATATGTGGTTATCGTTCCGGATCTCTATAATGGGGGGAACTTACTCCACCACGGCCAGAATATCGCTCTGGCGGACAATAATCATTTCTTCGCCGTCCACCTTCACTTCCGTTCCGGAATACTTGCTTGTGATTACCTTATCTCCGGGCTTCACGGACATAACAACTTCTTTGCCGTCTACAACACCGCCGGGGCCGACTGCTATAACGCTGGCAACCTGGGGTTTTTCCTTAGCGGAGCCGGAAAGCAGGATGCCGCCTTTGGAGACCTCCTCAGCCTCATCCATTTTAATCAGAACTCTGTCGCTTAAGGGTTTGATGGTCATGTAAGGTTCCTCCTTATACATATAATACTTGATCAACAATATCTTTAGCACTCTATCTTTTTGAGTGCTAAAGATATTGTAACCATTCCCTGGCAAAAAATCAAGTGGTTTTTTCATAAAATCGGGCATTTCATAAAATATTTACAAATTCAGTTTTCTCCTCATCATCCTATCGGCTTTTGAATCCGCTCATCCAACACACAGAACCTTACAAAAAACAATCACAGGCTTCAGTCAGTGAACATCTCTAACATGATGTCATAAAAAGAGCTCCTAACCTCATAAGAGGAAGGAGCTTTTTTCACTCTGAAGGAATAATGAACCGCAACGCCCCCGGCAGAATTTCACAATGCATATGCTTTGTGCGCACGCACTCTCCGTCAAACGTGGCATACGCTTCTCTGGCCGATTTCACTTGGATTTCTTTGGCTCTGCAGTATTCCAGAAGGCCACGGAATTCCGGGGCTTCCATATGAAGGCCTTTTTTATAGAGTGATACCATTTTAGGGATTTTCCAAAGCTTTGGAACCCGCACCAAAACAATTTCCATAAAGCCATCATCAACTAAGGCCTCAGGGGCTGCATAATAGCCGCCTCCATACCAGCCCCCATTGGCAGAAAGAGCGAAAACAAATTTTCCTTCCAAATAACGTTCTCCATCAACAGTTACCTGCAAAGAATTTCCCAGTCTGCCAAAAAGGCTTTGAAGCAAGGCCAAATTGTATGCCATAGAACCAGGCAAGAAAGGAATCCGTTTATATTTTGCCATATGATAGGCTACTTTTGCATCCAGCCCTAAACAGCCCACATTCACCGTCAACCCATAGTCTGTCTCCATCAGATCCACCGGGCGGCTTTTGCCTGAAAGCTGCTTTTCAACCTTCAAAAAAGCTTCTTTGGAAGCAAAATTCCGAATATAATCATCCCCCGATCCACAGGGAAATACTCCCACCTCAACCTGTGGATTTCCGGCAGCCGCAGCAACCGTTTCCCGAAAGGTTCCATCCCCTCCTACAGCATAGATGCGCAAATCTCCGCCTTTTTCAATCTCCTGCCTGGCAAGTTCGGTGGCATGCCCGGCTCTTTTTGTTATATGACACACATATGGAATCTGCTTTTTATCCATATAAGCCCGAATCATGGGCATTACCGTTTCCGCCGGATTTTTCTTCCCCGCCGCAGGATTTACAATAAACACATACCGCATACCCTCTTTTGCCGGCGCCGCTTTTTATCTGCCGGCTTCCCCTTCCATGTTTATAGCAATACTATAATTACTTGAAATACATATACAGCTGACATTTCATCATACCGTTATACAGCTTTCTCCGCCGGTCCGCTTTCCTTCCGAAGCACTCTTCAAAGGTCTCATCCGGGCTGATAACAGTGTAATTCCATCCATGCTTCCGCTGGAACACTTTCCCCATCGTGCAGTAAAGCTCCTCCGCTGCCTTCAAATCCAGAAGGCGTTCTCCGTAAGGAGGATTGCACACCACGCAACCAAACTCCTCTTCCGGGCGGAACAAAGAGATATCCCTTTTTTCTGTGTGGATACGAGAGCCTACTCCCGCCTTTCGGGCGTTTTCTGCCGCAAGCTCCACTGCCTGGCCGTCAATGTCATATCCCCTTGCATGGAACTGCACGCTTCTATCTATCAGATCCTGCGCACGTTGCCTTTCTTGCCGCCAAACAGAAGCATTCGTCCTTTCCCAGCGCTCGGCGGCAAAGCGTCTCTGCAGGCCGGGCGCCATATGCATGGCATAAAGGGCAGCTTCAATCAAAATCGTACCGGAACCGCAGAAAGGGTCGATAAAATTAGCATCTCTGCGCACCCGGGAAAGATGCACCATAGCCGCTGCCAAGGTTTCTTTAATAGGAGCTTCCGTGGAATTGGCCCTGTATCCACGCTTATGCAGCCCCGCCCCGGAGGTATCCAGAAGAATACTCACCCGGTCCTTTAATATGAGAAACTGAATCTGATGCAAACTGCCCGTTTCTTCAAACCAGCTCTGTCCATATTTTGCCTTCAGCCGTTCCACTACCGCCTTCTTCACAATGGACTGGCAGTCCGGTACGCTGGCCAGCTTGGAGCTCAACGATCTTCCTTTTACTGGAAAAGCCTCTTTTTTTCCGATCCATCTCTCCCATGGGATTGCCTTGACCCCTTGAAATAGTTCCTCAAAGGATACAGCCCTGAATTCTGCCAGCTGAATAAGAACCCTCTCTCCATAGCGGCTCCACAGATTGGCCCGGGCAATCATTTCTTCGCTGCCATCGAAAAACACGCGCCCGTTCTGAGGTTCCACATGTTGGGCGCCCATATCCCGCAGTTCATTTCCAACAAGTCCCTCTACCCCCATAAGGCAGGGAATCACCAGTCTATATTCGCTCATTTCATTCTTCTCCTATTTCATTCCGATATCCAGCGCGAAGTATCTCAATTTCAAAAACCGGAAATATTTTCTGTATCAGTATACCGTTTTCCGGGGAAAAATACAAGAACAACTAGAAATAGCGGTTTTCAGCACAGCTCTTTTCTTTCTACCCGGAAAACCGACAGGGTAGAAAAACGTTTTCCCATTTACCTGTTCCCAATTTCTGATTCATGGTATACTATACGCGGGAGGAAAAGCTTCTGCACATTTCAAATCGCAAAACAAGTCCAAAGAGACTTGCTTGTATATTCCGGACTGAAAACCAAGTGTAATGGAAGGAGCTGCGTATCATGAAATACAGAAAACTGGGGAATACCGGATTAATGGTAAGCGAAATCGGCTTGGGAGGAGAATGGCTGGAACGCCATTCTGCCGAAGAGGTAAAAGAAATCGTCGGGCGGTGCCAGCAGGCCGGCATCAATATATTGGATTGTTGGATGTCAGCACCTGAGGTGCGCTCCAATATCGGAGCCGCCATTGCAGGCAGCCGTGAAAAATGGATCGTGCAGGGGCATATAGGCTCCACTTGGCAGAACGGCCAGTATGTACGCACCAGAGACATACCAAAAGCAGAAGAAGCCTTTCAAGATCTTCTTCGCCGGTTCCGCACAGACTATATCGATTTGGGAATGATCCATTTTGTGGATGAAGTGGCGGAATTCCATTCCATCATGGAGGGGGAGTTTCTTGTCTTTGTGCAGAGACTGAAGGCAGAGGGGCGTATCCATCATATCGGAATGAGCACCCACAATCCCGCTGTGGCCAGACTGGCTGCTGAAAGCGGAACTATCGAAATGCTCCTTTTCAGTGTCAACCCCGCCTTTGATATGTTGCCAGCAAGTGAAAACCTAGACGATTATTTTCAAGAAAGCTTTGATGAAAAGCTTGGGGGCATTACGCCGGAGCGAGCGGAGCTCTATCGGATCTGTGAGCAGAACGGGGTAGGTATCACCGTTATGAAAGGATACGCTGGCGGAAGACTGTTTTCGGAAAAAGCATCTCCCTTCAAGGTAGCGCTTACGCCCATCCAGTGCCTCCATTATGCACTAACCCGCCCTGCCGTCGCCAGCGTGATGGTGGGGGTTGATTCCGTGGATCATGTGGACGCAGCCGTGGCTTATGAAACCGCCCCTGAAGAGGAAAAAGATTATGCCAGTGTGTTAGCCAATGCCCCCACCCATGCGTATTACGGACAATGTACCTACTGTGGCCACTGTGCTCCCTGCCCGGCCGAAATCGATATTGCCACAGTAAATAAGCTTTACGATCTGGCTCTCATGCAGGAGGAAGCTCCCGCCACCATAAAAGCTCATTACAGAGAACTGCATAAAAACGGAAAAGACTGCATTTCCTGCAAAACCTGTGAATCGAGATGTCCCTTCGGCGTCTCTATAGCAGAACGGATGAAGGCAGCTGAAGCTCTCCTCGGCAATTCGTAGATGATCATACCGGCAAAAAAGCATCCATGCATTTTCGATGTCTGTGCCCCAATGTTCCGCTCAGCTTCTTCCGTTATTATACTGTCTCATACACTGCAGAGGATATCACACCCCTAAGTAGTATCCCCTCTCTGCCGGAAGAACCTGCAGACAGAACCGCATAGTGAGAACCTAGAAAGGGGATTCCACATATATGAAGCAACGCAACAATCTCCAAAGGATTCTGCTGGTGATCGCCGCCTCTTTCATCATGGCGGCAAATATAAAAATCTTTGTCCGGGCCGGGGATATGTTCCCGGGTGGATTCAACGGTCTTACTCTTTTGATACAAAGGACTGCTTCCCGGTATTTTGGCCTGGATCTTCCTTTTTCCGTTATTAACCTGATACTAAACGCAGTACCGGCAGTTATAAGCTTTTTGTATATCGGAAAAAAATTCACACTATATTCTGGCCTTATGATCCTTTTATGCAGCGTCCTCACCGATATTCTCCCAAGCCTTGCGATCACCTCCGATCCTCTTCTGATCAGTATTTTTGGTGGCATCATCAACGGCTGTGCCATCAGCCTTTGCCTTTTCGCCCATGCAACCAGCGGAGGAACCGACTTTATCGCTATCTTCTTCTCTGAAAAGAAGGGGATCGACACATGGAATTACATTTTTCTGGGGAATGCAGGTATGCTGATTGTAGCAGGGCTCCTCTTCGGCTGGGATAAAGCTCTGTATTCTATTCTGTTTCAATTTGCCTCTACGCAGATTCTCCATATGCTTTACAAACGGTATCAGAAACGCACTCTTCTTATCATTACGGATAAGCCGGAAAAAGTATATGAAACGATCCAAACAAATACTCATCACGACGCCACCCTCTTCCAAGGAACAGGCTGCTATGAAGGAAAAGAAAAGAATCTGCTGTATTCCGTAGTTTCGGCTGATGAGGCAAAAAGAACAATAGACCGAATTCGCCGGGTAGATCCGAACGCATTTATTAACTGCCTGAAAACCGAGCAAGTAACCGGCCGCTTCTATATAGAACCAAATGATTGAAGCAAAGCCATCCATAAACAGAGATTTCACAGTAAAAGAGAGGCACGGGAAAAATCCCGTGCCTCTTCCAATTTACAATGAATTCACTTAAGAGGAGAAAACTAAGGTAAGTCCTTATTCCTCATCTGGTTCCAAAAGGCCGTAATCGCCATTTTTCCGGCGGTATACAACGCATACCTCATTGCTTTCCTGATCTCGGAACATATAGAAGGCATGTCCCAAAAGATTCATCTGCAAAATTGCTTCTTCCACACCCATTGGTTTAACAGAGAAATGCTTCTTTCTTACAATCTTATAGCCCTCTTCCTCTTCTGCAGCATCTCCAACCAAATTGTCGGGAAAATCTGCCAGATATTGATCCAGAGCCGCAGAATGAATTCTTTTATCCAATTTCGCCTTATTCTTACGGATCTGGCGCCCCAGAGCGCTCACAACCTGATCCAGTGCATCGTTCATTTCGGGAGCCGAAGCTTCTGCCCTATAAATCATTCCTTTCTGACGGATAGTGATTTCTACCGTCTGCACTTTGCGCTCTACTGTTACCATTACAGAGGCTTCTGCATCCTCATCGAAGATGCGCTCGAAGCGGGAAAGCTTTTTTTGCGCCAACAGTTTAAAATTCTCCCTGAGATTTACTTTGCGACCAGTCACAGTGATTCTCATACCAGCATCTCCTTTTTGAATAGATACGGGAGAAATTCCCAGAGAAACAATGAATTGTTTCTACTGTCTATAGTATAGCACAATATATAAATAAATAAAAGATTTTTATGTCTAAATTGTAATATTTTTATGTCTAGTCACATGGCATCCCATATTCACAGCCACCGGGAGACCCGCGATATGTGTGGGAAACTGTTCAATATTTACAGCCAGAGCAGTGGTATGCCCACCAAACCCCTGAGGGCCAACATTCTGTGCATTCACAGCATCCAGCATTTTCTGCTCAAGTTCTGCATAATACGGATCTGCATTTCTGAGGGAAATGGAGCGGCAGAGAGCTGTTTTGGCCAAAAGTGCGCATTTTTCAAAATCGCCGCCGACGCCTACACCCAGAATCATGGGTGGGCATGCATTCCCACCAGCCAACCGGGCCGTTTCTGCCACAAAATCTATGATATCCTGTTCTGTAGCAGAAGGTGTAAACATTTTCATTCGACTCATGTTTTCACTTCCGAACCCCTTGGGAGCGACCATCAAATGGATTGAGTCCCCTTCCACCAGTCTAGTATGCAGGATAGCAGGGGTGTTATCCCCCGTATTACCCCTGCGGATGGGATCCGCTACCACGGAGCAGCGAAGCAGACCGTTTAGATATCCGCGACGGACCCCTTCATTCACCGCTTCTTCAAAAGATCCCTTAATATGGACTTCCTGCCCGATTTCCGCAAACACCACAGCCATTCCCGTATCCTGGCAGACTGGGATATCCAGTTCCCGGGCAGCATCCAGATTATCGCACAAATCCTTCATAACAGCCATGGGAAGCGGATCCGTCTCCCGCTTAGCGGCTCGGCGCATGGCCGACTCAACATCTTCCGGCAAAATTTTATTTGCGCTAATGCACAGTTCTTCTATAGCATCTCTGATAACAGAAGCTTCAATCTCTCTCATCTTTATATTCCTCCGATATACATCTAAAAAGCGGAGTGTATATACACACTCCGCTTTTTCCTCTTTTACCGCTGCTGGCCACCATGACGGGAAAAACCACCCCGTTTGGATTCCATGCACTTCTTCAAATCAGACATCTTTTCATCGCTGCTCTGTTTAAAGCGGGAAAGCATATCTTCAAAGCTACCGCCTTCATTCTTCCGGCTAGCCTGCCATTCATAATTACCAGGCCTATTTGCACTGGGGCGGGGACCGGAACGGTTGAATCCGCCAGGACGGCCGGACCGCTGCGCAGGCGAAGAAGGGCGCTGAGACGGTTCCATTGCTTTTTTCATGGAAAGGCTCACCTTTCCATCGTCACTGATACTTAAGACCTTTACCTTCACAACCTGATTTTCTTTAACAAAATCGCGGATCTCTTTCACAAATGTAGGCGCAACCTCAGAAATATGAACCATACCGACTTTTCCGCCGGGAAGCTCAACAAATGCGCCAAATTTTGTAATACCGGTAACTTTTCCCTCCAGGATGCTTCCTACCTCAAGCTGCATATGTAAGTTTTGTCCTCCTTAAAACGTCTCAGTTTCCTGCGATATTAACAAAAATCCGCTCGCCCGGTTTTGCATATCCAAGCTCTCTGCGGACATATTGTTCTATATACTCGTCGCTCTGGTTTTCGCTATCCTCCAAAACATGACGGATCTCGTCATTCTGCACTTCCGCCACCTGTATTTTTTTGGAAAGATCATCCAACTGCTGGCTTTTCTGGGCAATTTGCACTTGCTGATTGACAAGCGCTGCCAGAATATAGATGGAAAAAGCAAAAATCGCTATGCGGAGAAGAAAACTGGATTTCTGTTTTCTGGTTTTAACAACCCGCATGGTTTTCTCCCCTTTCCACCTGCCACACTTACACAAAAACTCAAAACTATATGTTTTATTATACAATAACCAGCCAGCAGGTTTCAAGGTTTTTTTGTATGTTTTTGGTTCTGTTTTATAGAAATATATACCTTATTCGTAAGCCATTCGATTTTTTTCCCGAAAAAGGAAAGTATTCCCTGCAATGGTCTCCATAGAAACCTGCGCAAAATGTGCAGAATTCCTCCGGCAATACGCTCCGTAATTCTTCCCACCGTCCATACATACACGCAAAAGCCTATGCATTCCCCCAATATAACATATAGCCTTAGACTTCCGCTGCTTACCGCCAGGAACAAAAGATAGGAAAATATCCCCAGAAGAAGCATGCAAAGCATATCTAAAAAAAACAATTGCCGTTTCGGAGGATTCCAAAAAATGCGTATCAGACGAAATATGTCATAGACGGCTCCCAAAAAAACTCCCATACCCAGAGACAGATAAAAGCCCCTGAGCTGCTCAGCCAGCGTCACGTTCACGCCGGTCTCCTCAGCGGAACAACCTGGAAAGGAACCCGCCTTCCGGCTTGGACTCAGAATAAGTGAGAGAAGAAACGTCTCCCGCCAGCGTCAGCTCGCCCGTCTCAATATTGAGCCTGCTGATGCTCAGATTCCGGCCCCTTACCGTCAGTTCCCCCAGATCTGTATAAGCAACAATGGTCTGATCGTCAAAACTATCCACATTGGAAACACCGGTAGCCGTCAATGAGCTTCTGTTTTCCAGTATCAGGCTATGGGGCATCTTAACCGTCTTTTTATCGTCTGTCATATGAAATCCCTCCGTTTTTGTTCTGCTCCATCTATATGCAGCAGAAGGATTTCATATGCAGTTTCTAAGGCCCTTACGGCAGAAATTCATACATTTCCCCGGCATTTTCCTTTCGGACCACTTCCATTACCGATAGGACACGGGCTTTTACAGCTTTAGCCCCCAGCTGCAGCTCCAATATATCCCCTACCTTTACGTCATAAGAAGCGCGGGCGGGCTTTCCGTTTACCAGAACGCGGCCTGCATCACAGGCCTCATTTGCCACTGTCCGTCGCTTAATGATACGGGAAACCTTCAGATACTTATCCAACCTCATGCATAGTTCACCCCCTTCAAAAAAACTGCGGCAAAACATCCGCTTTACGCACGTTGTTTTACCGCAGTTCCATAGTCTGTAAAAACGATTATTTCGTCATAGCGTCCTTAAATGCTTTACCGGCCTTGAAAGCAGGCACTTTGGAAGCAGGAATAGTGATCGGAGAATTGGTTCTGGGATCACGGCCCTGTCTCTCACTGCGGCAACGAACCTCAAAAGTGCCAAAGCCAACGATCTGAACCTTTTCCTCCTTCGCAACTTCTTCAACAATCGTATCGATAACAGCGTTTACAACGGCGTCAGCGTCTTTCTTGGACATGCCGACCTTTTCCGCTACAGCAGCAATCAGTTCCGTCTTGTTCATAGTTAAAATTCCTCCATATTTTGTGTTTTATAAATTATCAGCCTAAAAAGCTGAAAATTACACATCCTTCTCCCCATTACGCTTTTCCAGTGCTTCTTCCAGAGATACACCTTGTTTTTGTGCGGACTCCTCTATACATCCAAACTCCCTTATAAATCGGTCGCAGGAACGAGTAAGTGCTTCCTCCGGATCTATCTCACATATATTGGAGAGATTCACCACTGCTAAAAGAAGATCCCCTATGCTTTTTTCCACATCAACAGGCTTACCATTCTCTAGCTTTTTCAAATCTTCAGCAGATTCCAAAACTTCTTCTACAGGTTTCATACTAACCTGCTTAAGCCCTGCCTTCTCGGCTTTTTTAAGCACTTTCGCGCTTCTCATTAAGGCAGGAAGAGCCTTGGAAACACTTTCCAACACTTCTTTCTGCGTTCTCTGCCCCTTCGTCTCCTGTTTGATTGCATCCCAGTTCTTCAGAACATCCGCTGTGCCATGAACCTGGGTCTGCCCAAATACATGAGGATGACGCAGAATCATCTTACGAGAGACTCCATCCACAACATCAGAAAAATCAAAAGTTCCCTTTTCCTTTTCCAGTTCCGAATGAAAAACTACCTGGAACAGCACGTCGCCCAGTTCTTCCCGCAAAAGCTCTGTATCGTCCGTATCAATTGCTTCCAACGCTTCATAGGTCTCTTCTATAAAGCATTTGCGGATAGAGCGGTGGGTCTGTTCACGATCCCAAGGGCAACCGTCGGGAGCACGAAGCTTTTCCATAATAGAAAGCAAATCTTCTATAGTGTATTTTTTCCCGGAATTATAATTCAATGCATCCGCCCCCGGCCTGAAATTTGGTACGTTTTACATTCTACCGTATCCAACGATGATTTTCAAGTATTTTCGCAATTTTTTGTCCCCCTGGAAGCCGCTCCACCTCCGATTTGGAAAATATTCGCAGCAAAATCACAGAAACACCCCAGATTCCAGCGGCAGCTGCCAAAGAGGCCAAAGCTGCAGCCAGGGAAGAAGCTTTAAATACCAGTACCTGATACACCACAAATCCTCCAAAGGCACAGAGCACCGCCGCAGCAAATGGTTTTGCAAACACACGCCCCAACCGAAGTTTTACACCGGAATTGGCTATCAAAAGATACAGGCCGACAAACGTGAGAAAGAAATAGCACACAAGAGTACCAATTCCCGCTCCTAAAACATTTACCTCTGGAAGTGAGGTGAGGAACCAGTTGCAGGCTGTTTTGATAATCAATCCCACCCCCATGAGTTTAACTGGTAAATCCATTCTTCCCACCGCCTGCAACATACTGCACACAGGGGTGCTGATCGCCGCAAAAACAGAGGCTATCCCAAGGAGTACCAGAATTCTCCCCGTAATAGGATTGAAGCCCAGCAGTGAGGCAATGGGTTCTGATAAAACAGAAAGGCAAAGACCTGCAGGCAGCGTAAATAAAACAGAGGCACGCAGCACGTTTTCTATGCTTTTCTGCAGACGGCGCTTATCCCCTGAAACCCAAGCGGCCGTAACGTTCGGCAAAGCCGATACTCCAAATGCCTGAGTCAATGCAGGCACCAGCATAAACAAAGTCAGCGCATTGGTATAGCAACCAAATAGGGCCGCTGGAACACGGTTTTGTTCCAGATCAGCTGGATTCAAAAAAGCTCCGTACTGCCCGATAATGGCTTCAGGATACATACGCATCATGCCACTGATGCAATTCTGCAGAGAAACTGTATCCACAAGGCTGGAAAGGTTCACTGTAAGAGATCCCAGTGCCACTGGTATGGCCGTCTTTAACAGTTCTTTCAGAATAGAACCTGAAGAAGAAGGGCTTGCTGCAAGCTGGACACCCCCTGCAATTCCTTTATGGTGAACACGATTATAACACCATAAAAACAAAAAACTCAGGAACGAACCAGCCGTAACACCCAGAATGGCCCCAGCGGCTGCATACGGAATCAAAAACTCTCTAGCTGCACTTTCCGCTGAAAAGGCAATCCCCCAGATTTCACCGTCATTTACATAGTCTTCCATTCCTTTATCCAAAACATACCATGCCAGAGAAAGCCCTAAAAGCAATTTGACAACTGCCTCCAGAATCTGAGAAAGAGCAGTGGGGGTCATATTGCGCAGCCCTTCATAATATCCTCTGTAAACAGAACCAATCACACTGAAAAGGATTGCAGGAGCCAGCGCCCAAACAGCAGGAAGAGCATGTATATCTTCATGATTGATCCATTCTAGAAACGGCCTGGCCCCAAAAAACATGGCCAAAAAGCCAATGATTCCCATCAAGATAAACAGTGGCAGCGCCAGCTTCTGGATCCGGACTACATCTCCCCAGCGCCCCAAAGCACTGCGCTCTGAAACCATGCGAGAAATGGCCACGGGAAATCCCGCCGTGGCTAAACAAAAAATCGGATTATAAATCGTATACGCTGTGCCGAAATATCCCATCCCCACATCGCCGATAATTCCGTTCAATGGGATTTTGAAAAGAGCTCCGGCGACCTTTACCAAAGCCAGCGCTCCCAGTAAAATAGCCGCTCCTTTCAGAAAGCCCTGCTGTCTGCCTGTTTGTTTCCCTTCCACGGAGCCTATCCCCCCTTTTTCTCTGCTTATTCATACGGAGGAAAAAGCCCGGATATGCCTATCTTTCATTGCTTTCAGTGAAACACCCCAGAACCAGTTCTGTATAGCGCTATTCTTACAAACAGAGCCAGTAGTATTTTCATCAGCTTTCGTATTACTATTTTCTATCTCTCGAGGATTCTCTATATCGCGAGAAACGGAAATTATTATGAATGCTAAGGAATAAAACCTAATATTCAACAACCTGTTTACAATATCATATAACTCAGTAAAAATTTGAATTTTCTATTGACATAATCTTAACTTCATGTGATAGTCTTAATATAGAAGATATAAAGGATCGGATGGAACCGCAGCGATGCTGCATTCTTATAATCGGAAGCGAGGAGTTGCCCACAGAAATCAGCCTAATAGTAAAACTATTCTATTCTCATTATGCTATTTACGATTGGAGACAAAATTTCTTATGAGACAAACAATTAGCAACCAAACCTTTGATGAAGAACGGGCCCTGTATAACCTGACAGACGCTGATGTTATAAACTGTAAATTTGAGGGCCCGCAAGACGGGGAATCTGTTCTGAAGGAGGCCAGAGATATCACTGTAAAGGATTGTTCCTTTTCCCTTCGTTATCCGCTCTGGCATGTGCAAAATTACCGTCTGGCGGATTCTACTATGGATGTAAACACACGCGCTGCCATCTGGTACGCCAAAGGCGGCAACATTGAAAACTGCACGCTCGACGGCATAAAATGCCTGCGCGAATGCGACAACACCTCCATAAAAGGCTGCACGGTTCATTCTCCTGAATTTGGATGGCGGTGTAGAGGAGTTTCCATCTCCCAATCTTTCATGGAGTCTGAATATTACCTTTTTGAAAGCAGCGATATTGAAATCGACCATCTGGAGATGAAAGGAAAATATTCTTTCCAGTATACAAATAATCTGCACATCCGCGATTCCATTCTGGATACGAAGGACGCTTTCTGGCATGGTAAAAATATCACGGTAGAAAACTCCATAGTTAAAGGGGAATATCTGGCTTGGTTTTCTGATGGCCTGACCCTTATCAACTGTAAAATTATCGGTACACAGCCGCTCTGTTACTGTAAAAACCTGAAGCTTATCAATTGCACTATGGAGGGAACGGATCTTGCATTCGAATACTCCGATGTAGAAGCGGATATCCGCGGCCATATCCTCTCTGTGAAAAATCCGCGTTCGGGTACCATTACCGCAGACAGCGTAGGGGAAATCATCCGGGAGGGTTCCATTATGGATTCCCAAGGAAAGGTGATTCTTAGAGGAGAGAAGTAAAAGGCACAACAATTTTATACATAACAAAAACCGCCGTCGGATAGTCCGACGGCGGTTTTTCAGTATTTTTGGCCCTAAAATGAGTACATCGAAAAACAGCTCACCGCAGAGTTATTTTTCTGTTCTCAAAAGATGACTTATAAACAGAAAGAACGATCTCTAAAGCTGCGCGCCCTTCAACTGCATCGATCTCTGGGGTTTCACCTTTACGCACGCTCTCATAGAAGGCTTCCAACTGTAGTTGATGGAAATTCCCCCAATAGTTTTCGCCCTCAAAATTCACCGCCGGCGCTGGTTTAACAACATATTCTTCCTTACCGTCCAAGAAAATATGAGCGCGGTCTCCAATCAGACGGACCCGTCCCTTTTCTCCGCTGATCTCAAATTCAATAGGAGCGTTATACGAATTATAGTTGCATGCAAACAGAGAATACCGGACACCGTTTTCAAATTCTATAATGGCATCAGCCACATCTTCTACCTCAATATTCTGCAGAGCCCTGTGGTCAATATGCCCATGCACAGATTTAACTCTGCTGTTCACAAGCCACTGCACCATATCGATAGTATGAATTGCCTGATCGATCAGCACACCGCCGCCTTCGCCCTTCCATTTACCTTTCCAGTCGCTTTGATAATATGCCGCAGGGCGTGACCAGTTCATTGTTGACCATGCGCCTGTAAGCTTTCCCAGCTCACCAGCCTCAATCAACCGTTTCATCTCCTGCACACCGGCCTCATACCTGCTCTGAAAGATTACACACAGGCACTTTCCTGTCTCTTTTTCGGCGGCTATCATCCGGTCAGCATCCTCTAAGGAGATAGCCATGGGTTTTTCTGTCAAAACATGTATGCCAGCCTTCACCGCCTCAATTGCCATGCTGGCATGGAGAAAGTGGGGCGTGCACAAATGAAGGACATCGGGTTTCTCCTTCAAAGCCTCCTGAAAGGAATCCGCATAACGGCAGCCGAAATTAGCGGCAAAGGCTTTTGCCTTTTCCAAATCCTTATCTACAGCGATAACAACCTCGATGCGATCAGATAAATTCTGAAAAGCCAGCTTATACATTATGGAAATTCTGCCGCAACCGACAATTCCAACCCTAAGCTTGGACATACTATTTCCTCCTTATAGTTGCTTAAGCATGTTCTGTAATTCCCGGTATTCATGCTTTGCCATCTCCATAGCATCCATGGAAATGTTCGCCTCCACAGGACTATGTTTTTGATTTGTTCCGCGCAGATACACTTTCCTCCGGCACAGACGTAACAATCGCTGCCACTGGCATCATGCTGAAAGAAGCAATGGACACTGCAGCCCTGCTGCTGAAGGAAGGGATTTCTGCAGAAGTATTGAATATCCACACGATCAAACCTATAGACCAAAAACACTTCTGGCTTCGGCAAAGAAAACAGGATGCGTCGTAACAGCAGAAAATCATAATCTAATCGGGGGATTGTATTCAGCTGTAACAGAAACTCTCGCCCCGTGTTCGCCAGTTCCCGTATTGGGTGTGGGAATTCACGACAGATTCGGTCAGGTTGGAAAGTTTGCCGATCTTCGGGAGGAATATGGCTTAACGGCAGAAAAGATCATTTCAAAGGTCAAGGAAGTTTTAGCTTTAAAACAGAAAGGAGAAAAAATTCTATGAAAATCATACTTGGTTCCGATAAATCCGGTTTTTATTTGAAAGAGGCTGTCAAAGATTTCCTGAATACAAATGGATACGATGTTATCGAGACTGGCACGGTTACTCCTGAAAAGGGAATCTCGATTTATGAGGTGACGCCACAGGCTTGTTCCTGCATCCAAAAAGGAGATGCTGATCTGGGAATTCTTATCTGCGGCACCGGTATGGGAATGTCTCAGGTAGCAAATAAATTCAAAGGGAGCCGGGCTGCCTGCGTGGTAAGCATTTACGGTGCTCGGATGGCTCGGGTAATCAACAATTCGAATATACTTTGTATGGGCGGATGGATCCTTGCTCCCGAAATGGCGATAGAAATGGTCAAAGCCTTTCTTCAGGCTGAGCATACAGAGGGCGTTGAAGAATGGAGACGGGATTTCCTGAAAAATGCATTGGTAAAAATAGAAGAATTAGAAGACAATATATATGGCAGAGGTTAAGAATATGAAATGGTTTTATACGCAACCCGTGGACATACATTTCGAATCCGGAGCCATCTCAAAGCTTCCCTCTATATTGGCGGAAAAGCAACTTCAAAAAGGTCTTCTCATCTGTGATCCGTTTCTCGTCTCCAACGGAGTTGCCGGTCAAATTATGGAGTCTTCTCAGGGAAGAATAGCCGGTATCTATTCCCACATCACTCCAAATCCCAGGTTGAATGAAGTTGATAGCTGTGCCAATCAGCTTCGCTGTATGGAAGCTGATTTTGCCATAGCTCTTGGTGGCGGCAGCTCCATGGACTGTGCGAAGGCGGCTTGTGCTATAGCAAAAACAGACGAAACAATCCGGCCATTTTTTGAAGGAATTCAGCCGCTTCCAGCATCTCCCCTGCCGCTGATAGCCATTCCTACCACAGCAGGAACTGGAAGCGAAGTGACCTGTGTCTCTGTTTTGAGTGACCCGGATAAGAAAGTGAAAAAACCTATCTCATCGGATTCGTTGTATCCCTCTCTGGTACTGATCGACCCCACGCTAACCATCTCCGTTCCCCCAAAAGTAACCGCTTCTACTGGAATGGATGTTTTGTCCCATGCGTTGGAAGGATACTGGAGTAAGAATCATCAGCCTATCTGTGATGCATTGGCGCTCCATGCAGCGGAACTTGTTTTCCAGTATCTTCCGGAAGCATACCGTAACGGTCAAAACCTTCTGGCCAGAGAAAAAATGTGTGAAGCATCCGTTATTGCAGGGTTGGCATTTTCTCTTCCCAAGACGGCAGCTTCCCATGCCTGCTCCTTTCCTCTCACCTCTCTTTATGGTATTCCACACGGTGAGGCTTGTGCTTTTACACTTGGTGCACTTTGTCGGATCAACGCTTCTGCAGAAGAAGGTAGAGTCGAAAAATTCGCAAAAAAATTGGGCTTCTCTAATACTGAAGAAATGGCTCAACGTATCGACGCTATGAAAAAGGAAATGGGGCTTGCCTGCACTTTATCCGATGCCGGCATTCAAAAAGAGGATATCTCTTCTTTGGCGGTTAAATGTCTTCATCCAAACCTGCGCAATAATCCGGTGGAATTATCGCTTACCGATCTGGAAAACATGTTCGTTTCTCTGGAATAAATATCCATCAGAGAAATATTTGTGTATATTCATTTCTCCAATATTCCTACTCCAAAAGGCGCGCCGCAGATATGAAATCTGCGGCGTGCCTTTTGGCAGAGATAACTGCATCCAGGCCCTATAAAAGCAAACATGACCATTGATTGAACACAAATCCAGTATTATAATAAAAAAGTTGTATCGGAAGGGGGAAAATGATGAGAAATATGCAGCGCATGGACAAACAGATAAAAGAAAAAGGGATGGTCAAAAAAGCCTTTCTAGCAGCTTTTCCTCACACCATTCCCATCTTTGCCGGTTTCTGGTTTCTGGGGCTTACATATGGTATTTATATGAATGTATCCGGTTTCAGTTTCTGGTATCCGATGCTCATGAGCCTGACAATTTTCGCCGGTTCTGTGGAATTTGTGGCAGTGAATCTTCTTATGGGGGCCTTCAATCCCCTGCAGGCTTTCGCAATGACCGTAATGATTAATGCACGCCATTTGTTTTACGGCATTTCTATGTTGGAAAAATTTAAAGGAACCGGATGGAAAAAATTCTATTTAATTTTCGGCATGTGTGATGAAAGCTTTTCTATCAACTATACCGCAAAAATCCCTGCAGGAGTGGATAAAGGCTGGTTTATGTTCTTTGTGACATTGCTGAACCACTTCTATTGGTTTTCCGGCTCCACACTGGGCGGAATTTTCGGCTCTCTCATTCACTTCAATACAGAAGGACTGGAATTTGTCATGACCGCTATGTTTGTGGTCATTTTTCTGGAGCAATGGCTTAAGGATAAAAAGCTCACCAGTGCTCTTTTGGGGCTAGGGCTCTCTCTTTTATGCCTTATCGCCTTTGGAGCAGAAAATTTTATCATACCATCTATGCTGGCTATTTTGGGCGTCCTGACGCTGCTTCGAAAACCAATGGAGAAGGAGGAAACGACATGACCCTGACACAGCAGGCTATTACAATTCTCATGGTCATTCTGGGAACAATGCTCACTCGGTTTCTTCCCTTTCTCGTTTTCCCGGGCAATAAACCGGCCCCTGCATACATTCAATATCTCGGCCGATTTCTTCCGGCTGCGGTTTTCGGACTATTGGTGATATACAGTCTTAAGGATATAAATATTTTCACCGGCGGCCACGGCATCCCCGAATTGATTTCCATTGCTGTGGTAATTTGTCTGCATCTATGGAAGCGACAAATGCTGCTTTCCATCGCAGGCGGTACTATCTGCTATATGCTGCTTATCCAGTTTGTTTTCTAAATTTTCTTAGTATGTGCATTCGCCCTGGCGTACAGCTTCAAAAAGCTGCAGCGCCAGGGCGATTTTTTGCGGAAAATATGATTCGGCAACACAGGAAGATTCAATATTCCCGTTCCAGATAGCGGGAGGAATCCTCTTCTGTAATAGGTCGGATTACGCGGCAAGGGTTGCCTGCCGCTACAACACCGGAAGGAATATCACGGTTTACAACGCTTCCCGCCCCGATGACGGCATTATCCCCGATCGTCACCCCCGGCAGGACCGTCGTGCCGGCGCCGATCCAAACGTTATTGCCCACCGTGATAGGATAGGCAAATTCCAGACTTTTGTTTCGTCTCTCTGCGTCTAAAGGGTGGCCCGCCGTATAGAAGCCGCAGTTGGGCGCCACAAATACATGGTCGCCGAAAGTAACCTTGGCTTCATCCAGAATCACAACATTATAGTTGGAGAAAAAATTCTCTCCTATCTCTATGTTATAACCAAAATCACACCAGAAGGGAGAAACGATTACAAACTTCTCCCCTGTCTTCCCTAAAATCTGACGCATAAGCTCCCGACGCTCTTCTCGGCGTGATGGCGCCATCTGGTTATACATATAACAGGCTTCCGTGCAGGCGCTCAGTTCTCGCCCAATCTCCGGAACAGACGCATCATATAATTTCTGAAAGGCTCTTTTTTCCTTTTCTGTCATTTCACATTTTCTCCTTCCGGAAGAAATCCACTCTTTTAAAGCGCGGACCTCTTCTTGCTATTTTTCAGTATATAAGAAACTGAAACAGGATACAACAGAAATTTCTTCACATTTTCAAAACACAGAATTCTCGTCTATCCGAGGCAGTGGTGATTTCCATACTAAAAAGGAGACCTGCATTGGCCGCAGATCTCCTTTTTATATACTACAGGACATATTGGTACTCAGCAGCAGGGGCTATAATAAAGATACCGCCCCGCGGGAACCGTATGTTCCCGGCCGTCTATGCAGATACGGCTTTCCACCGGCGTTTCAATTTCATACCGCCAAACGTCCCCTTCTCTTTCCCAGCGGGAGCGGATTCTTCCATGTCGAGTTTCCACAACAGCCTCCAGCCATCCCAGGCGTGCATCCGGATGAGGGGCTATTACAGCCTTTTCATAGCCAGGATGTTCCTCCTGCGTCTGGATACCCGCCGCAACACAATATACCCAATCTGCCACGGCACCATAAGCGTAATGGTTATAGGAATTCATATCGCTGCTCCAGAAGCCGCCGTCTTCCATAATACCATCCCAATGTTCCCAAATCGTGGTAGCACCTTTGGTCACCGGATAGAGCCAAGAGGGATACTTCTCCCGAAGCAGAAGGCTGTAAGCTAGTTCCGTATATCCATACTCACTAAGAACATGCAAAAGATACGGGGTGCCCACAAAACCGGTTCTGAGCTGTGTTCCGGCTTCCCGAACCAAACCAGCGAGCTGATCGGCTGCAGCCTGGCAGTCCTCAGCCAAATGAAAATGAGCAGCAAGGACACATTCCGTTTGAGTGTGGTATACAGGGAAACGCTTCCGGAATGCATTTACAATATTGGAATACAGCTCTTCATACTGGCTGACATCCTCTCCCAGCACCCGACCTGCTTTTACAACCAGTTCCGTAGAATGAGCGTAAAAGGCAGAGGCAATAAAATCCTCATTTGAGGACCCTTTATAGCTTCCGCTGGGAGCATCCAGACCCAGCCAGTCGCCGAAATGGTTCCCGCCAATCCAAAGATAATCTTCTTTTGTATGCACAGCAATATAATGAAGCCACTTCTTCATACAGGAAAACTGATTGCGCAGGATGGAGGGATTGCCATAAGCGAGGTAGATTTCCCAGGGACAAATCGTAGCCGCATCTGCCCATGCTGCGCTGCTTTCAGGATCATCGATCATATTGGGAATCACATGCCCCACAAATCCGTCTTCACCCTGATCAGCTTCCATATCGGCCAGCCATTTAGTAAAGAATTTCTCTACATCGAAATTCAAAGCAGCTGTGCGAATAAATACTTGGGCGTCACCCGTCCAGCCCAAACGCTCATCCCGCTGAGGACAGTCTGTAGGCACATCCAAGAAATTTCCTCTCTGCCCCCAGACTACATTTTCAAAAAGCCTGTTGAGCAGCGGATTGGAACTGCGCAGATACCCTGTGCGCTTCATATGGGAATATACAGCCACTGCCGTAAAATTTTCCGGTTTTGCAGCTTCCGGCCCACCCGGGAACCGGTCCACCCGGATATACCGGAACCCAAAGTAGGTAAACTGCGGTTTATATACTTGTTTTCCTTCCCGGCAGAAATACTGCAACTTGGCTTTGGCAGAACGATAATTTTCCGTATAGAAATTGCCCTGCTGATCCATGACCTCCGCATGGGAAAGTAAAATTTCACTTCCAGCCGGCGCGTCCACAGAAAGCTCCACATAGCCGGTAATCTCCTGACCAAAATCCACTACTGTTTCTCCAGCAGGAGTAGTAAAGATCCGGCAAGGCGACACGCGTTCCTGCTCCCTCACCTCTTCCCCCTGCTGCGGGATCAGGGTCTCTGTGGGGCCTTCAAACAGAGACACAGGCCCTTCCACCGTTGTTTTAAAGGAAGCATCGCAGGTTTCGCCGTCGTATATCTCAGAAAAACGAATCTGGCTTTCCTGCACATTCCAACTTTCATCGGTATATATTGTCTCTGAGCTTCCGTCTACATAGAGGATTTCCAAACTGGCCAGCATTCCCGCCGGATTTTTTTGCAGCGCTTCCTGTTTCGTGCTCTTCCACCCGGGAAGTCTGCCTCTGTACCAGCCTTTGCCAACCGTCACCGAAAGCGTATTCTCTTTCTCTAGGAGCTCTGTTACGTCATATGCCTGATATTGAAGCCTTTTCTGATATGCCGTCCAGCCCGGAGCCAGAACAAAATTCCCCACACGGGTTCCGTTGATATCCGAAACATATACACCCAAGGCTGTGACTTGCAGAACGGCCCGTTCAACCTTCTTTTCCAATGAGAAACACTTCCGAAAGACCGGGCACACTTCTCCCATTTCCGAAGCAGGCGCGATCCATTTTGCTTTCAAAATACTATCCATTTCTCATTAACCTCCCATACTCGGTCATATTCCTTCTAAAGGTATCGCTGGCGGTATTTCCACCTCTTGACATATATTTTATCAGAGAATATACTGTAAAAAAAGACGGGTATTTTACCAATACAAGGGGTGAATTTACCTATTTTGAGAAATGAACGTTATAATACAATGGAAGTAGAAGAGCTAGAGCGTGATAACGCAGAGCAACTGGTAATGATGCCATACCATCAGGAAGATATACCTCTTCATACTCATCGCTTTTTCGAACTGGTATATGTAACAGGAGGAAGTACGCTGCACACCCTAAACGGAAAAACCAGCCGAATCCAAGAGGGCGATTATTTTATCGTGGATTACGGCAGCATGCACAGCTATCAGGACAGCCAAGATTTCATGCTGATCAACTGCCTGTTTCTACCGGAAATCGTAGATGATACGCTAAGAGGCTGCCAGTCCTTTGAAAAACTGATGCAGGGGTGCCTGATCCGCTACTATTCCCCCACCACCGGGGCCCTTACAGCTGATCGAATTTATAATGATGGGGACGGACGAATCCGCCAACTGCTCAATGGAATGATCGAAGAATACCAGCAAAAAAGAGCAGGCTACAGGGAAATCTTCCGGTGCCGCCTTTTAGAAATCCTGATTCTGACGCTGCGCCGGGTTCTCCCCAGTGGGGAGGAAGGCATCAAAAGTTCCCTTATCCGAAAAGTGCTGAGCTATGTGGATGAAAACTACCAGGGCAGTGTTTCACTGGGGCAGTTCTGTAAAGAAAACCATTTCAGTCTGCCCTATACAAGCCGAAAATTTCATGAGGAAACCGGCATGACCTTCCGGGCATATCTGCAAAAAATGCGTATCGAAAAGAGCTGTGAACTTCTTCGCAAAAGTGACCTGCCTGTCTCTGAAATTGCAGAAACAGTTGGATACAGTGATATGAAATTTTTCAACAGTATATTTAAAAAGACACTTCATATGACACCGGGGGAATACAGAAAGCTAGCAGCTCCTCGGCGGCTATAAAGTGCTAGTTGGATCCCTAAAAACTTTTCGTTCCTGTAAATAAGTATTTATCTTATATTTCCGCCGCTATTATTTTTGGAGAGTATATATACTATTTAATTTGGAGGGAAGAAAATGATTTCTGTACGTAAAAAACGAGCAGTAAACCTTCTGGCGATTGTTTTCCTCATCGTTTTCTTTACGACGTCCTGCGGGGTCATGCCACCACCGCCCGTCACCCAGACGGAGTCTTCACAGAGTGAAGAACGTGAAGAAAGCAGCCGAAGTGAAAGCCCTGAAGAAGAACCATCGCAAGATGGTTCGCCCTTGGAGCCGAAAAGTGAACCCAAAGAAGATACCATAGAAAAAATGGAACTTCAAACGGTGGATGATCTGCAGTTTGCGGTGCCGGAAAGCTGGATTCCCAGAGAATCCGGAAACATTACCTATTACTACCCACTTTCGGGCAACGGACAAGCTTTTTTAATGGTAATGTTCAACCCAATAGACGCAGAAGGCGCTACCATTATGAAGGACGAATATTTTGACGCGCTTATCAGCGGCATTAAAAGCAATTCGGAAGATTATCTGGAACTGGCAAAAGGATACTCATCCAATAAAAATGGTGTTGAATATGCCTATCTCAAATATTCCTGCACAGCAGGTGGAATAGATGTTGTATCGGACGGCTGCTTTTTTGACAGTCAGCGGGGTGTAGTCTCTCTGTGTATGGGCGTCAGCAACACTGTAAAGGAAGATTATTCCGATATATTTGCCGAAATCATCCACTCTGTTGACAAGGCCTCCGGATTTATGTAAAAACAAGAAAAAGAGCTCTGCACACACGGGTACAGGGCTCTTTTTCATTTCGGAAGCTCCATCTCATTCTTTTCTCGCTGAGTAATGAAGCACAGGCCATACGTTTGAATCTTTTGTTTATTAGCAGCTAAACGGCGTTTAATAACAAATATTGTTATTCCCTGGCCGCCACTTCACGTTTCTATCGAATATACCAAATTTAAATCCGTAATATACCTATACTTGTCTGCGCCACTTATCTGCCATTTGCAAAATTTTCTCGATAAAAGCACTTTTACCATTCGTATACGCCTTTCTATCTTCCGGATACATTTCTGCTAAGTGTTCCTTTAGATCGGAATATTCCTTAGCCTCCTTTTCGTGCGCATTCAAATAATCACGCATATTTATGTAATTCTTCCATGCTTCCTCTCCCCAGATTACTACGTGGATATAGTGCGTCTGTATAGTACTTTCCAAATCGCCGCAGACATACAGATGCTGACCAAGAGGGTATTCCTTACGATACGCAATACCATTTTTCATCAAATCGTCATTGTGTCTCATCATTTTATCAAAACTGGTGACACCCACAACTATATCTACAATAGGTTTTGCACAGATGCTTTTTATAGAGGTGCTTCCAATATGCTGGGCATCTACAATATCATCCTGTAATATACTTTTTAATCTAGCAATCATTTCCTGTGCTTCTATTTCCCACTCAATCCTATGTGGCTCAACAGAAACGGTTCCTATTCTCAATCCAATCGACATATCCCCACCTCCATAATTTCATTGCAAAAAGAATCCTTTACATATCCTCGTAGATTGAGAACCTATTTTATAAAGTTACGCAATAGAAGCCGTTTTGGAGATATCGGTTAAAAGCCGTCTATGCTTCTAGTGTCTGCACTCCCTTAAATATAGCTTCCATGTATTTCTCTTTAATGCTTTAGCAAATCGGGAGTTATCAATCATACTTTTCAATGTTTATAGTTGCAATCGCTGATTGATGGGGTTCTCCCGTTTTCAAGTCTTGTGGGGCCGGAATTAACATCATAAATCCGTCTTTTCCGTATCGTTTTTCATAGCCTTGCGCATATTCTTCCTCGACAAAAATATGTTGCACCTGTCCGATAATCATAGAAGTAATACCTGCGCCGCTTAAATCTTGTGTTTCTTTCAAAACACACTCCATGTTTACAAAAGCTTCCTGTATCATTGGTGCGTGAATGGTCTTGGCATTTACCAGAGAAAAATTTCCTACTGAAAATTCATCGGCCTCATAGTCATTATGGTTAATTGTATCTATCAGTTTATCATAATAGCTTATCGGAAGGAAATTGATACAAAAACATTTTTCTCTTTGAATATTTGCATAGGTATGGGTATGCTGATAAAGATTTCCCATAACAGCAAAAAAAGCCGTTTTATCGCCATGAAAGCAACTCCATGCGTGGAAACAGACATTCGGCTTTCTGTTTTCTTTCCACGTGGTAATTGCAAATAAAACTGAAGGAATTGCCGCTGTTGTTTCTAAATGGGAAAACAACTCAAATTCTCCTGGATATGAGGGCTTAAAATACTGTGGAAATTCTTTGCTTATTTCTATTTTCATTTAGTACACCTCCTGATAACTCCCGATTTGGCTATCTCTAATGGCTACCATTTTATCAAAAATCACTCCTACTTTCCATACGCTTTCAAAAGAAATAGCTTTCCGCCTGTCAGCGGGCTTCTCGCTTATGTCTTCCCTAGTATCCCGTTTCTGCTCAACTATTATCTGTCCTTGCTGCTTCGCCCGGCCAATCACAGTGTTCACCTGTTCAGAGCCAACTACCACCGCCGCACCCGTGCGGTGGTCAATTTCCCGGAGGGTAACTCCGCCCTCACGCCGGTCTGCGCCCGACTTCGCCATGCGGCCGGCACACAGTGGGGCAACAAGAAGTATATGAACATGAAGCGCCTGGAGGTAGCCCTTAAGGCCGCCTCCCTTGCTGGCTGACTTCATTTGTGCCAGAGTCTGCTAACTATTTGCCAATAAAGCTTGACATTACCCTTAAAATTCATTTATTATTTTAGATATCTTATTAATTATTATTTATTTTGTCATTAATAAGTTATATCTTCTAAGTTAATTAAAAGGACAATATGCACGTGTCAGAAGAAGGGATATATCATGTTTTTGAAAAGAAGATTTAATGAGCTTGCCTGTATAAGACTGTGTTTTACAGCGGCACCATTTCTGACCGTTTTGATGATGTTTGACACGGCTATTCTGGTTATGAGTCCGCTATTAAAAATCTACGCAACGGCAGAATTTATCGATGCTTCCATTCGGTTGTTGTCCGAAGAGGCACCCCTAACCGATGCACTTTTCCCGATTGCGGTCGTGGTCCTGGTATCGGGCTATTCCTATCTAGAAAAAAGCATCAGGGGCATTGTCGCAATCCGACTGACCGCGAAGCTGAGAGTGATTTACGGATCAATGCGGATGGATAAAATGGCTGTGGTTGCATACCACAATATAGAAGAGCCGAATGTGCTGGA
>CAJFPJ010000045.1 GCA_904399395.1 uncultured Clostridia bacterium
CCGCCCTTGAGGACGCCTCCATTGCTGGCTGACTTCATTCACATCAGAGTCTGCAAACCATTTTGCGAAAATTCCTTGACACTACCAAATCCGAGTAGGACTGCACGTTCTGTTGCCTACGGTACCTAAAGCTGATGTAAGAAAAATGCAATTAAAAACACGGATCTAATGTCTTTCATGCCATTAGATCCGTGTTTTTATTCAGTACTACAACTTTATACCATCGCCACTGTATTTATCATAACTATATAGAACGGTGGCAGCCGGAGATTACTGCTTTAACAAGTATTCTACGGCTTTTTTATCATTTTTTCTTCCAATCTGAACCATATACTTCCTGCATATCATGGTATTTAAAGAGAACTTTCGCTGTATCCAGCCGGATTGTCTCCCAGTTGTTACGTGAATATGTATCAGGGCAGAGAGCATATTCCTTCCCGTTATATGTAACCTTTACCGTATGCACTCTATTTTTTCCGCCTTTAGTGCAGCTGCGGCAGCCATTGCAGGATCTGCATACAGATAGCAGATAGGTTTGCAGATCATTATCAAGATTATCAAAATCTTCAAGCATAGCTTTTACGCCTATTCCGTTTAGAGAACCAAAATAGAATTGCCAATATTTGCGTGGATTATATCCAAAGATAAAGCCTCCTACGTTCTTTGTATAAGTAATTCTGAAATCAAATCCGGATGGACCAAAGCTGCATTTTATACATCTTTTATATCCGTTTTCAAGGCATCTGCGCTCAATATCGGGAAGTAGACCGCCTAAATCCGCCACATTGTCGACTCTTGACAGCAAATACCCAAAATCTCCTGTAAACGAACAACATGCAAAATTAATAAGAGCATAGGGAGTCCAAGGATTTACATGTACAGGAACCCTTTCTGCAAGAAACTGGAAGCTTTCCATAATCCCTCGTTCAGCAAAAAACATATACCACTTTTCTGTTTGTTGATTTCTATTCCAACTTCATGCAATAGAATTTTGTACTGGGCTTTATAGCTAACCTTTTCCTCTTTCAAAGCCAAGCTGCTGACAAACAGGCTGCCGTCTTCTATGGTTCCTTTCAGCGATGAAAAATAAAGAAATTTATAGAAATCAAACAGGGTTTTACAGATAGATTTATATAACGCGTCCAATTCCGGCTTGCTGTTATTCAGTTCATGCCATTCCCAGGCTTCATCGACAGTATCGGGAAAATTCAGAAGTTTTGGATTTTCATATAATCTGTCCAGTATCTGCTGTAATTTCTCATGCAGCTTTTTCTGGCTCTGCACATCCGTCTTTTCGGATTCGACAGGGACATATGCAGAATACATAAAGTTCAATCCATATAAAATGCGTTGTGAAATCGTATTAAACACTTTAGTCTTTATAATTTCCATACACATCCGCCTTATATCTTCACTACTATTTTTCTTCTAATTATAAGGCGGTATATAGAGAATTGCAACTTTAGTTATTTCTTTGAACTAAAATTATCTCTCGCCCTATCGTTGAAATCCGGAGGAAGAAATGCTATAATGATATATTATTAATTTTATGCTGTCGGGAAATGCACAGCAGCTTTCCGATTCAGATTCATATAGGAGTTACAGAAATGAAAAAATGGAAGATATTATTGGCCGATACTGCGGGGGCTGCAGAAAGGGCAAAACGGGAAGAGTTGCCCCTAATTCTGGCAAAGTTGCTGGAAGCCCGCGGCATCCGGGATACAGAATCTCTTTTGGGAGAAAACAACATCTTGTCGGATCCGCTGCAGATGGCTGATATGCAGCGGGCAGTGGAACGAATCTGGAAAGCAGTAGAATCCTTCGAAAAGATCGCTGTATACGGCGACTATGATGTGGATGGAATAACCGCAACCTCTATCCTGTATGAATATCTGGAATCCTGCGGAGCAAATGTTCTTTTCTATATTCCGGATCGGGAAGGGGAAGGCTATGGATTGAACTGTGAAGCCCTGCGCTTCCTGCAAAAAGAAGAAGTTTCTCTGATTGTCACAGTGGATAATGGTATCTCTTGTTTTAAAGAGGTAGAATATGCAGCTTCATTGGGGATCGATACAGTTATAACTGACCATCATCAACCTATGGAAAGTCTGCCTGCCGCTGTGGCGGTGGTAGATCCCCACAGGCTGGACTGCCAGAGTGTTTATAAAGATTTTTCCGGTGTAGGCGTGGCCTTTAAACTGATTATGGCCTTGGAGGGGCCCGACTGTGATGTACAGTCTCTCCTAGATAACTATGCGGATTTCATAGCCCTTGGCACAATCGGCGATGTGGTTCCATTGACAGGTGAAAATCGGTTTTTTGTTAAATATGGGCTGGAACTGCTAAACAGAACAGATCATCCCGGCCTCTGCTCATTGATCCGCATGGCTGGTCTGGAATATAAAAAACTTTCGGCAGAAATGGTAGCCTATACGCTGATTCCACGCATTAATGCAACGGGAAGGATGGGAAATCCATCCCGTGCCGTTCATCTGTTGATTACTGAGGATGAACAGCAAGCGGAAGAATTGGCAGAAGAAATCTGCCAAGAAAATGAGCAACGAAAGGAAACGGAAAGCGGGATTTTTGAAGCCGCTCTTTGCCAGCTGCGGGAAAACCCTCAGCGTGTATTGGATCGTGTTCTTGTGATAGACGGAGAGAATTGGCACCCGGGTGTTATTGGCATTGTGGCGGCTCGGCTTACAGATCGGTTGGGTAAACCTACCATTGTGATCTCCAAGTCGGGGGAAGAGGCCAGAGGTTCTGGCCGTAGCGTGGGGGATTTTTCCCTATTTGAGGCTGTATGCTCTTGTGAAAATCTTTTAACAAGATTTGGCGGACACCCTATGGCCGCGGGAATGACTCTGCCTTCAGAAAATATAGAGGAATTTCGTTCCTGTATTAACCGGTATGCTGCCCGCATGAAGGCGCCAAAGCCAGAAATCACCATAGATTGCCTTCTGGAACCTTGGGAACTTTCTCCTGAAATTCCTCAGACGCTCTCGTATATGGAACCCTTCGGCGCAGAAAACCCTTCTCCCGTTTTCGGATTGTTTGGAGTTCTGCTGGAACAGGTTTCTCCTGTGGGGGGCGGGAAACACCTTCGTCTTACCGTTTCCAAAAACGGAAGAAAAGTGCAGTGCATGCGCTTTGGCGTTAATTCAGAACAATTTGGTTACCGCCTCGGGGATATGCTGGATCTGGTGATATCCGTTTCTAATCGGGAATATCAGGGCAATCTGTATCTTTCTGTCTGTGTGAAAGAGATTCGGCCGGCGGGAATAGATACAGACATCCTGCTCTCTCATAAGGCTGTATATGAGAGGGCCAGAAGAGGAGAGAAACTCTCTCAAAAACAATTTGACCTTTTATATCCTGCCAGAGAAGATTTTGCCCTCATTTACAGATTTCTCCGCCGGGAAGGTGGCTTTTGTGGCCCTATTGAGCTTTTGGCTGCTCGGCTTCCGGAAGTTCCCCTTTCCCGGCTCCTCATATGCCTGGATGTGCTGGATGAACACAGATTGATCCGGAAGGTGGGGGGAAGTACACTTGACATAGAGCTGCTTCCCGCTCAGGGGAAGCAGAATCTGTTTGATTCCGCTTTTCTTGATAATCTGAAGAGCCACAAAATCTCATAAAGGAAGTGAGCATCGTGGAAGAAATCATTAAAACTTATGACGATCTGAAAAAGCAGCTGAAAGAAAGTGGTCACGAATATGATATGGCACTGATCGAAAAGGCCTATCATTTTGCCGAGGAATCCCATGGGGATCAGAAGCGGCTGTCAGGGGCGCCCTATATGTCTCACCCTGTGGCTGTGGCCTGTATTTTAGCAGAGCTTGGCATGGACTCGGAATCTGTGGCAGCCGGGCTTCTTCACGATGTTGTGGAAGACACCGATGTGGATTTGGAACAGATTAAGAAGCGCTTTGGAAGTGAAATCGCCAATCTGATCGACGGTCTCACCAAATTGAGAAGACTTCCATATACCAGCCAGGAAGGCCAACAAGCGGAAAACATCCGAAAGATGCTTATTACCATGGCAGACGATGTTCGGGTAATTATCATCAAGCTGGCGGACCGGCTCCATAATATGCGCACAGGTTCATTCTGGAAGCCGCAGAAGCAGCGGGATAAGGCGCTTGAAAATATGGAGGTCTATGCACCCATTGCCCACCGTCTTGGAATCCGAGCCATGAAGGAAGAGCTGGAGGATCTTTCCCTTAGGTATCTGGATCCTATCGCTTACAAGGAGATTGAAGAAGGGCTTCATCTGCGTGAAAGTGAACGAAGTTCCTTTATTGAGAAAACAAAGGAACAGATTCGAGAGAGAGTGAAGCCTCTGATCCCAAATGTATACTTGGAAGGGCGGGTCAAAAGCATAAACGGCATTTATCGTAAAATGTTCATCCAAGGCAAGAATATGGATGAAATTTATGATATATATGCTGTGCGGGTAATTGTAGATACGGTTAACGATTGTTACAATGTACTGGGAATCGTTCATGATCTGTATCAGCCACTTCCCAATAGGTTTAAGGATTATATTTCTACCCCCAAGCCAAATGGTTATCAGTCTCTTCATACGACTGTGATCGGCAGAGAGGGGATCCCCTTTGAGATTCAAATACGCACATGGGAAATGCACCATACGGCGGAATACGGCATTGCTGCCCACTGGAAATATAAACTAGGCCTCTCTAATAAGGGAGATTCTCTGGAAAAGCGCCTTGTATGGATCCGTCAAATGTTGGAAAATCAAAAGGATAATGACGACGCTACAGAATTGATCCGGGATATAAAATCCGATTTAGCGCCGGAAGAAGTTTTTGTCTTTACCCCCAAGGGAGCAGTCATCAGTCTACCCGCCGGTTCCACTGTCATCGATTTTGCCTATGCCATTCACAGCGCGGTGGGCAATCGGATGGTTGGTGCACGGGTAGACAAGCGTATCGTTCCCATTGATTATAAGGTGAAAACCGGCGAAATCGTCGAAATTATAACGACCAAAGAGGAAACAAAAGGCCCAAACAGGGACTGGCTGAAAATTGTGAAAACCAGCGAGGCCCGCAACAAGATCCGGCAATGGTTCAAACGAGAAAAACGGGATGAAAACATTCAGGAGGGTAAGGCGGAACTGGAAAAAGAACTCAAGCGCAGCGGCATTGAGTATTCAGATGAGGAGCTCGCCTCCTTCCTGGAATCCATTGGAAAAAAGCAGAACTGCCAAACCGCCGATGATGTGTATGCAGCTATTGGCTATGGCGGCATACAGCTCTGGAAAATCATGCCCAAAATCCGGGAGGACTACCAAAAAGCCAAAAAGATGGCCACAGAGCCTATGATTCCTCTCCCGGTAAAATCCGCTTCCTCCGGGAAGGCGGCCAACGGTGTAATTGTAGATGGGATGGATAATTGTTTGGTGAAGTTCTCCCGGTGCTGTAACCCTCTTCCCGGGGATGACATCATCGGATTCATCACCAGAGGCTTCGGTGTCTCCATTCACAAGCGCAGTTGCTCAAATGTACCGGAGAATCTAGCAGAGGCTCAGGAACCTGAGCGGTGGATATCTGTCCACTGGAGCAGCGACATCAAAGAGGATTTTCAGACCACGCTGGAGATCTTGGCCGCAGACCGTCCGGGGCTCTTGGCCGATGTAACTCAGCATCTTTTCAATATGCATCTTTCCATCCATTCTCTGAACTCACGGCAGACAAAGGACGGAAACGCCATCATTTCTGCTACTATTACTATCCATGGAAAGGATCATCTGGCAGCAATCCGGGATCATCTTTCCGGTATCCGGGGAATCCTTTCCATCCGGCGCACATAGTTTGCCGGGCTTGATATACACAGAAAATATATGATAAAGGAGAAACCACATGAAGGTTATGACAATAGCAGGCGGAGAACTGTTTGAAAACTGTTATTTTGCCATGGATGATACTACAGGTCAAGTGGCTGTAATCGACCCTGGTTTTTGGAATCAACGCTTGGAAGACGCCATCCGTCAAACAGGGCCGCAAAATATCAAAATGATTTTGCTCACTCACGGTCATTTTGATCATATCGCAGGGGTAGCAGAGCTTCAGAAGGAAACGGGAGCGACTGTTTATTTCCCGGAAAAAGACAGGGCTTTTCTCACAGACCCGGCTCTGAATCTTATCAATATGATGCCAACCGGCACCTTTGCTTCATTTATCCCTGATATATATGTAAAGGAAGGTGATGTGATTCATCTGGGAAATACTTCCTTTTCTGTTCTGGAAACGCCTGGGCACACCCAAGGAAGCTGTTGTTATCTGACGGAAGAAGCTATCTTTACTGGTGACACGCTGTTTTTTTGCAGTGCAGGCAGAACAGATTTCCCCACAGGCAGCGGCACGCAGCTGATGGCCTCCTTAAAAAGGCTTTCTGGCCTTCCGGGGGATTATTCCGTATACCCGGGCCACGAAGGGGCTACCACCTTACAGTATGAAAGAGCTTATAATCCCTATATGGCGGGATAAAAAAGAGAGAAAAACATCTGAAAATCCGGCGCTGCTTTCGCCGGCACAACCCAGTCTATGAAAGGCGGCGCTATATGACTGTATTAATTAACGGACATTCCTTTCATTACGAAATGGAAAACCTCTGCAGGTTATTTTTTCATCATCAACCGATCCGTGTGCTGGAAAACGGAGAAAAAGGGGAAGACTCGATCCTTCTCTTCACAGGCGTCTCCCGCACCTCTTCAGGTGGGAAGATTATCGTGTCTCTTAAGACGAAATTTGGTACATCCGTCCGAATCGAGTCCTTTGCAAAAGAACTTTTTGACAGAGAGCAGGAGATTGAACGGAGAATGGGCGTACTTGTATTCGATCTGCTCTGCAATTTCTGTAAAATTCGACCTAAATGGGGGATCTTGACCGGAGTGCGCCCGGTAAAACTTCTGCGATCCCTGAAGGAACAGCATGGGGAAAAAGAGGCTCTGGACATATTCCGGGAAAAATATTTGGTAACGCCCGAAAAAGTAAAGCTGAGCCGCGCTACCATGTGGAATGAACAAAGAATTCTGGATCGTTCCCAAAGAAATTCCTTCAGCCTGTATATATCCATTCCCTTCTGCCCAACCCGGTGCTCTTATTGCTCTTTTGTCTCTTCCTCCGTAGAAAAAAGCATGAAGCTTGTTCCGGAATATGTGGAAAAACTCTGCGAAGAGATTCGGTATACAGGGAAAATTGCAGCCCTCTGCGGGCTGCGATTGGAATCTGTATATTTTGGCGGTGGCACACCCACAACGCTTTCTGCTGAGCAACTGGTGTTGCTTCTGAAAACAGTGCGTGACTCCTTTGACCTCTCGTATTCACAGGAATTTACAGTGGAGGCAGGCAGACCGGACACCATTACCAAAGCAAAGCTCACAGCTCTTCGAGAGAATGGTGTCACCCGGATCAGCATCAATCCCCAGACTCTCAACGACTCCGTTCTGGCAGAAATCGGCCGAAAGCATTCTGCAGCTCAAACCTTAGAGGCCTTCCGTCTGGCCAGAGAATGTGGAATGGATAATATCAATATGGATTTGATTGCTGGCCTTCCCACAGATACAGAAGAAAGTTTTCGCTCTACTCTGGATCGGATTTTAGCCTTGTCTCCGGAAAGTATAACGGTGCATACCCTTTCCTTAAAGCGTTCCGCCAAACTATATCAGGAGGAAGATGGCAGCACCCCGGAGGATGAAGGTATTGCGGCAGCTTCCATGCTGGAATACGCGGATACCTCCCTTACAACTGCCGGGTATATTCCTTATTATCTTTATCGGCAGAGCAGAATGGTTGGAAATCTGGAAAACACCGGGTGGTGCAAGCCGGGCTTTGAAAGCCCTTATAATGTATATATTATGGACGAGACTCACACAATTCTGGCCTGCGGTGCAGGAGCCGCCACCAAGGTAAAAGATCCGGATTCAGACCGGCTGGAACGCATTTTTAATTTCAAGTTTCCATATGAATATATCAGCCGTTTTGCGGAAATCCTTGCTAGAAAAAAGCAGGTGAAAGATATTTATGAAGAATTCAGAAAACATGTACCGCACATTTGAAAATGATCTAACTATTATTAACAGAAAAGCCGCCTCTTCACCGGTAGAATTTATTCACGAAACGGAACGGGAATATAGAAAATCTCTCGTTGAGGCGGCCCGTTTTCTGGAGCAAAGAACGGGTTCCATCCGAATTGTGATGATGGCGGGACCTTCCTCCAGCGGAAAAACCACTACCGCCAAAGTCTTGATGGGAATCCTTCGTGAAATGGGGATCCATAGTATCGATGTTTCCCTGGATGATTTTTACAAAACCCGTGAAAATTCTCCTACTCTATCTGACGGACGACCTGATTTTGAATCTCCCGATGCTTTGGATATACCTCAGATTGGCCGATGCCTTATGGATCTGATAGAGCATCACAGAGGCGATCTTCCCATATTTGATTTTTCTACCCACCGGCCCTCTGTAAAAAGACGACATATTGAACTTCCCGAGCACTCCGTGGTGATTGTAGAAGGGTTGCATGCATTGAATCCTGTTATCACCCAAGGCCTTCCAGAAAATGGTCTTTTGAGAGTTTATCTGAGTGTAAAGCAGGGAATCAAAGAAGGGGAGAGGGAACGAATCTCGCCTAATGACGTTCGCTTTCTCCGCCGCCTTGTGCGGGATCATCGCTTTCGGGATTCCTCTCCCGAAAAGACACTGGAACTTTGGCCAGATGTAATGGCCGGTGAATATAAATATATAAAGCCTTTTCGCCCCATTGCAGATTTCAATATCAATACTTTTCATAGCTACGAACTCTGTGTTCTGAAAGAACCGGCATTAGCTCTTCTGAAAGAACTGAGTAAACATCAAAGGCAAAACAATACTTGGTTGCATACTCTGGAGGAACTTATCCAAAAGATAACCCCATTGCCGGCATCTATGGTTCCGGAAAGCTCTATTTTAAAGGAATTTATCGGCTAATTGTGCAATGTTTACATTTCGTTCTTGTTTTTCTATATCGGCAGTGTTATAATTTGGTCAATAAGGAGTGTGATATCAATGGGACTTCTTGAAGATGTTGTAATCAATGCAAAATCTGCGGTTACTGTTGTAAGTGAAAAGGCCGGAAAGATTGTAGATATTTCCAAATTGAGGATTAACGCTGCCGAATTAAACAATGAAATTAATAAGAGGTACGAATCTCTTGGCCGAGTTGTATACGACGCAAAAAAAACGGATAACAGCGCGGAAGAGCTTATTACAGAGTGCGTTGCTGCCATTGATGATCTGTATGAACAGCTGGATGCTGTAAATGAGCAAATTTCTGCTATCCGAAACAGAACTGTCTGTAAGGTGTGTGGCGAAGAAAATCCGCAGGGGGCTAGTTTCTGCTGTAAATGCGGGACAAAGCTTGACAACAGTAAATAACAAGTAAATTGAAATGGGAACGGTATAAAACACTATACCGTTCCCATTTTTTATTAAGGCCTTCTCTCATAAATTCACGCCTGGCAATCGAGGGTGGGAGGATATTTTCCCTCTATACCTGCTTAATGGCGTTTTTGAGCACCAGTTATAGTCACATAGGCTGGATATAGAAAATCAAAGATTACTTAGTTCAGGAAGTGATCGATTTTGCCCAGCCGGTTTTTAATAGATCCTATATAAAAGAACGCGGCACAACGCGCTGGGAATCGCCTTGCTATGCAGGAAGGAGTAGGATACCCAAAACAGGAAAAACAGGAGAAAAGTCGAATTTTTGTCATATTTTTGATGTTTGTATTCCTTTTTTTCCTATGGTATGATTATACCAACATCCAAACAACATATATATGGACGTGAAGATGGAAGGAGAAGCTTTTCCCATAGAAAAGCGGAAAGGAAGGTGCAGAATGCCCTATTTTTGGTTAGCCATGATCATTTTGGCGATTGTAGTGGAATCAGCCACCACACAGCTGGTTTCGATTTGGTTTGTAGCAGGAGGCGCCGCGGCTCTTATCGCCTCTTTCTGTGAAGCCCCTATTTGGTTGCAATGGGTTTTGTTTGTGGCTGTCACGGGAATCACTCTGATCGTTACACGGCCGTTTGTGCGCAAAAAGTTGGACGCTAAAAATACCAGCACAAATGCGGACCGCTATATCGGGAAAAAAGCCGTGGTGATTGTACCCATCGATAATATAGCTGGTACGGGCCAGGTGAAGGTGCTGGGAAGCATCTGGACAGCGCGATCCACCGATAATTCTCCCATTCCGGAGGGGACGGACGTATCGGTGCAATCTATTGAAGGAGTAAAACTCATTGTAACACGGGCAGACTACACACAGGGCTCTTCAAAATGAGCAGCCGGATAAAAAGGAGTTTTGAGTATGGAATTTTTATATATTTTCTTGGCCCTTCTGGTGGTTGTGATCATTCTTTTAATCTGCAACATCAAAGTTGTTCCCCAAGCCCATGCCTATGTGGTGGAACGCCTGGGGGCCTATCATAGCACCTGGGGCACAGGTTTGCATTTTAAAATCCCCTTTATTGATAAGATTTCCAAAAAGGTGTCCATGAAGGAGCAGGTCATTGATTTCCCGCCCCAACCCGTAATCACAAAAGATAACGTTACCATGCAGATCGATACAGTGGTGTATTTCCAAATTACAGATCCCAAACTATATGCATATGGAGTAGAGCGCCCCATCTCTGCGATTGAAAACCTCTCTGCCACGACGCTGCGGAATATTATCGGCGAACTGGAACTGGATAATACTCTGACATCCAGAGATGTTATCAACACCAAGATTCGCACAATTCTGGATGAAGCCACAGACGCCTGGGGCATCAAGGTCAACAGAGTAGAGCTGAAGAATATTCTTCCTCCTCCGGCTATTCAGGATTCTATGGAAAAACAGATGAAGGCTGAGCGTGAGCGCCGCGCCATCATTCTGGATGCTGAGGGCCAAAAGAGAAGCGCCATCCTGATTGCAGAAGGCAAAAAAGAATCGGCCATCTTGGCAGCAGAAGCAGAAAAAGAAGCACAGATCCGCAGGGCAGAGGGCGAGGCTCAGGCTATCCTAGCCGTGCAGAAAGCTACCGCTGATGGTATCCGGATGCTAAACGAATCCAACCCTGGTCAGCCGGTGTTGACCATCAAAAGCCTGGAGGCTCTGGAAAAGGTTGCAGACGGCCGTTCCACAAAGCTGATTATTCCCTCCAATCTCCAATCCATAGCCGGGTTGGTGACCTCTGTGAAAGAAATGGTCAGCGAAGCGGACAAATAACCTCGTTCCCAGCAATATATGACAAAAAGAGGAGAAAGCCATGGCTTTCTCCTCTTTTTTTAGAAGAAACAGAGGATTTTGTGTAAAGTCCTTGAATTTATCCTCAGTTTATTCTACAATATGTATGTTTACGAATGATTTTCCCGTAAAGTGGAAGCGGATCGGAGGTTCTGCGGAATGAAGCGTATTTCCCCGTATTGCGCAATAAGGATCCTGTTTTGCTTTTCTCCGGCGGGAGGACCAGAACATACAGAATAAAGCAGGCTGCGCAGGTTTTCTTGTGTCAGCCTTCTTTTTATTTACAAAGGAGAGATCAGATAATGAAAAAGGTAGCGGTCATAATGGGAAGCGACAGCGATTTCCCGACGGTAGTCCCCGCAATCAAGCGGTTGAAATCCTTTGGGATTCCGGTGGAAGCCCATGTGATGTCGGCCCACAGAACACCCGAGGCGGCTGCCCGGTTTTCTACCGAAGCCTCTGAAAATGGATTCGGAGTCATCATAGCTGCAGCGGGAAAGGCCGCTCATCTGGCAGGCGTTCTGGCAGCTCACACCACTTTGCCCGTTATCGGCATTCCGGTAAAATCTTCCACGCTGGACGGTCTGGATGCGCTGCTGGCCACAGTGCAGATGCCTTCGGGCATTCCAGTTGCCACCGTAGCCATCGACGGCGCTGATAATGCGGCAATTCTGGCTGCTCAAATGCTGGCCCTTTCGGACGCGTCACTTTCTGCTCAACTTGCAGATATGAAAAAAGAAATGGCAGATGGTGTGGCTAAAAAAGACGCAGCACTTCAGGAAAAAGTTGCCGGAGTGGAATAACCGGCATTTGGAAGGAGAGAGAATTATGAATCAAAACAGCTTCAGCGAGAGCTATAAGGCTGCTGGCGTGGATGTGACCGCCGGCTATAAAGCGGTAGATCTGATGAAAAAACATGTGGCCCGCACCAATACTGCCGGCGTAGTTTCTGGTCTCGGCGGGTTCGGAGGACTGTTTCAGCCGGATCTTACAGGTATGCAGGAGCCTGTTCTCGTCAGCGGAACAGACGGTGTAGGCACCAAGCTGAAAATCGCTTTTCTCCTTAATAAGCATGATACAGTCGGTATCGACTGTGTGGCCATGTGTGTGAATGACGTGGTCTGCTGCGGTGCACAACCCCTCTTCTTTTTGGACTATGTGGCGGTAGGGAAGAACGTGCCCGAGCGAGTGGCGGATATTGTATCCGGCGTAGCGGAGGGCTGTGTCCAATCCGGATGTGCCCTGATCGGTGGGGAAACTGCTGAAATGCCCGGTTTTTATCCGAAAGATGAATATGATCTGGCGGGATTCAGCGTAGGTATTGTGGATAAATCCCGCGTTTTAGATGGTTCCTCCATGAAGCCTGGGGATGCTCTCGTAGGTCTCGCTTCATCCGGTGTCCACTCCAATGGGTTCAGCTTGGTTCGTAAAATTTTCAATATCAGCGAAAAGAATATCCATACATATATTGACGAGCTGGGATCTACTTTGGGTGAAACGCTTCTCACACCCACAAAGATCTACGTAAAGCCCGTTCTGGAAATGATTCGCAAATATAATGTAAAAGCTATTTCCCATATTACTGGCGGCGGCTTCTTTGAGAACATTCCCCGTATGCTGCAAGAAAACTGCAACGCCAAAATTGAGCTGGCTTCTTTCCCCAAACTTCCGATTTTCAATCTTCTGCAGAAAACGGGAAATATTCCCCAGAGAGAAATGTATAATACCTTCAACATGGGTATCGGCATGTGTATGGCTGTATCCAAAGAGGATGCCAACCAGGTGGCTGAAGAACTGACCGGAATGGGGATGCCTGCTTACGTAATCGGCGAAATTACCGAGGGAGAGAAGGGCGTGACCTTATGGTAAAGATTGCGGTTCTTGTTTCGGGGGGCGGCACAAACCTGCAGGCATTGATCGACGCACAGAGCAGAGGGGAGATTCCTGAAGGGAAGCTTTCATTAGTTGTCGCCAGCAAGCCCGGGATCTATTCTTTGGAGCGGGCACAGAAGGCCGGTATTCCGGCAGTTGTTCTTCGCAAAAAAGATTTTGATACTCAAGAGGCGTATGATGCTGCATTAATCCAAACTCTGGAAGATGCGGGCATTGGTTTAGTAGTGATGGCTGGTTTTCTGACGATTATCGGAGAACAAGTAATCCGAAAGTTTGAAAATCGCATTCTAAATATTCATCCCTCTCTGATACCCTCTTTCTGTGGGGAGGGTTTTTACGGCTTGCGCGTTCATGAAGCTGCGCTCAAAAGAGGAGTGAAAGTCACAGGCGCTACGGTGCACTTCGTAAATGAAATCTGTGACGGCGGTCCCATTGTTTTCCAGAAGGCTGTTGCCGTGGAGGATGGAGACACGCCCGAATCTCTTCAGCTCCGTGTTATGCAGCAGGCAGAATGGAAAATTCTGCCCCGGGCTGTAGCCCTTTTCTGCGAAGGGCGCCTTTCCATAAAAGATGGCATAGTCTCTGTAAAGGACTGACTGATCCGGCGATTATAAAGGAGGAAGCAAACATGAAATTGAAGACGCTCAAGGAGGAGCTTGGCTCTACTGCATATCCGGGCCGCGGTATTCTTCTGGGCCGTAGTGCCGATGGAAAAAAGGCTGTTATAGGATATTTTATCATGGGCCGCAGTGTAAACAGCCGAAACCGGGTATTTGTGACCGATGGGGATGGGCTCAAAACAAAAGCTTTCGATGAAAGCAAAATGGTAGATCCCTCCTTAATTATCTATAACCCTGTTTTGGTGTTGGGCGATACCCAAATCGTCACCAATGGCGATCAAACCGATACGATTTATACTTTCCTGAAAGAGGGAAGGACCTTCGAGGAAGCTCTTCGCACTCGTACCTTTGAGCCGGATTCCCCCAATTTTACCCCTCGCATCTCGGGCATCATCGATTCCAAAACCGGTGCATATAAGCTTTCCGTTTTAAAAAGCGATTGCGGAGACGAATCCTCTGTGCAGCGATTCTTCTATGAATATGCCCAGCCCAAGGCTGGAGAAGGGCATTTTATCCACACTTATATGGGAGACGGGGAGCCGCTTCCCTCCTTTGAAGGGGAGCCGCAGTTGGTTTCCATTCCCAATGACATAGAGACGTTTACAAATACGGTGTGGGAAAGCCTGAACGGGGAAAATAAGGTTTCCCTTTTCACCCGGTTCATTGATCTGGAAACCGGAGAAACAGAGAGCCGTATCTGCAATAAAAATGAAGCGTAAAGCATAAGGAGGAATTTTTGATGGCAAACGAACTGCTTTTGAAATATGGCTGCAACCCCAATCAGAAGCCATCCAGAATTTTTATGAAGGACGATTCTGAATTGCCGATTCAGGTTTTAAACGGAAAGCCCGGATATATCAATTTCCTGGATGCCTTTAACAGCTGGCAGCTGGTAAAGGAACTGAAGGAAGCTACGGGACTTCCCGCCGCTGCCTCCTTTAAGCATGTAAGCCCGGCGGGTGCGGCCGTTGCCGTTCCCATGAGTGACACACTCAAAAAAATATATTTTGTGGATGATCTGGAGCTTTCTCCCATTGCCACTGCATACGCCCGGGCAAGAGGTGCCGACAGAATGTCCTCCTACGGCGACTGGGTAGCTCTTTCTGACCCTTGCGACAAAGAGACGGCCACGCTTCTTGCAAGAGAAGTATCCGACGGCATCATTGCCCCCGGCTATACAGAGGAGGCCCTCTCTATTTTGAAGGCAAAAAGAAAGGGAAGCTATAATGTAGTGCAAATCGATCCTTCCTATGTTCCTGCTCCTGTTGAGCATAAGGACGTATTCGGCATCACCTTTGAGCAGGGTCGTAATGAGATTAAGATCACAGAAGATATGCTTAAAAATGTGGTCACTGAAAATAAGGTTTTCCCAGAAGAGGCGAAGCGGGATCTTCTGATTGCCCTGATCGCCTTGAAATATACCCAGTCTAATTCGGTATGTTATGCAAAGGACGGTCAGGCCATCGGAATCGGGGCCGGCCAGCAGAGCCGCATTCACTGCACGCGTCTGGCCGGAAATAAGGCGGATGTTTGGTATCTGCGCCAGCATCCGAAGGTGCTTGCCCTTCCCTTTAAGGAAAAGATCCGCCGTGCCGACCGGGACAACACCATCGATGTGTATATTTCTGATGAGTATATGGATGTCCTTGCAGATGGCGCCTGGGAGAATTTCTTCACAGAGAAGCCGGAGATTTTGACGGCAGAAGAGAAAAAGGAATGGCTTTCCACCTTCAGCGGTGTATCCGTAGGCTCCGATGCATTTTTCCCCTTTGGTGACAACATCGAGAGGGCTCATAAGTCCGGTGTGCAATATATTGCGGAGCCCGGTGGTTCCATCCGAGACGACCATGTGATTGCCACATGCAATACGTATAACATGGTGATGGCGTTTACGGCACAGAGGCTCTTCCATCACTAAGAAAAGGGGGAAACGGAAATGGATATTTTGGTTGTAGGCAGCGGCGGGCGTGAGCACGCAATTATCCGCAAGCTGAAGGAAAGTCCCAAAGCAAACACCATCTACTGCGCTCCCGGAAATGGGGGCATCTCTAAAGACGCTGTCTGCGTTCCCGTTCCGGTTATGGATATCCCCGGTATGGTGGCCCTCGCCAAAGAAAAAAAGGTAGGGATGGTATTCGTCGCTCCCGACGATCCCTTGGCAGCGGGCATGGTAGATGCCATGGAGGCAGAAGGAATTCCTGCTTTTGGGCCCAGGGCTAATGCAGCAATTATCGAAGCCAGCAAGGTGTTTTCTAAGAATCTGATGAAAAAATATGGGATCCCTACCGCAGGGTATGAGGTGTTTTCCGATCCCAGTGAGGCAGCTTCCTATATTGAAAAAAAGGGAAGCTTCCCTATTGTAGTAAAGGCGGACGGCCTGGCTCTGGGAAAAGGCGTATTAATCTGCCAGAATCTGGAAGAAGCTAAGAAGGCTCTTCACGAAATTATGGAAGATAAGGTTTTCGGCGCTTCCGGAAATCAGGTCGTAGTAGAGGAATTCATCACAGGGCCGGAGGTCTCCGTTTTGGCCTTCACAGACGGCCACTGTGTAAAACCCATGGTTTCCAGTATGGATCATAAACGGGCCTTGGATGGGGATAAAGGACTCAATACCGGAGGTATGGGGACGATCAGCCCCAACCCCTACTATACGGGCACTGTGGCAGAGGAATGCATGAAAACAATCTTCCTTCCTACCATAGAGGCCATGCAGAAAGAGGGACGGCCCTTCAAAGGTTGCTTGTATTTTGGTCTGATGCTCACAAAGGGCGGCCCCAAGGTAATCGAATACAATTCCCGTTTTGGTGACCCGGAGACCCAGGTGGTTCTGCCCAGGCTAAAGACAGATTTTGTGGATGTACTTATGGCCGTCATTGAGGAACGGCTGGAAGCGCAGCCGGTAGAATGGTCGGAGGAATCTTGTGCTTGTGTAGTAATGGCATCGGGAGGATATCCTGGAAAATATGATAAAGGAATTCCTATCGAAGGCCTGGATGAAAATGGGCAGATTGAGGGTGCTACTGTTTATCATGCGGGCACACTCTGCCAGAACGGCCAATTTCTTACTAACGGTGGGCGTGTTTTAGGAATCACTGCTTTGGGCAATAATCTGGAGGAAGCTCTTGACAAGGCATATTCAGCTGTTGAGAAGATAAACTGGAAGGATGTCCATTTCCGCAGAGATATCGGCAGACGATAAGCCTCATAGATCTAGTATAATAAAAACCGCCGCTTATAGAATACTATAGGCGGCGGTTTTTATTCGTAGGGAAGGGGAAGAAGAACTCATTCCTTTTTATATACCAGCCTTTGGGGATGGCTTCAGTACAAGCCCGAATATTCAGTAAATATATACGGGAACCATGCCCACTCCTTACACAGAAATTCTCAAATCAGGAAATACAAAAAGCTCCCGGAAAATACATTCTCCGAGAGCTTTTGCTATTTATTCTGCCAGAGCTCTGTTGAGCCAAACATCAGCAATATCAAGGGCAAGATACAAACCAGGCTTTTCGCTAGATTTTACGATCTGCTTTCTGGAACGGATATTGGGATCCGTATACATCAGTTGAATTGTAACCTTATCTGCCACATCCAGATCCTTTACCTTTTTCTTGCTTTTAATCTCCAGCTTGACCACATATTTATCTTTCATGCTGCCGTAATAGATTGTATCCCCACAACGGACCAATGGTTTCCCTTTATACATGGGATATTTTGTTTTTTCGCTCATGCAGACAGCCTCCTAACATCATTCGTGCATCATATACTTTAAAACATATTCGCTTTCGCTGTTTTCCGAAATCAAAAAGGAGAAAATGGGAGAATTACTCTTCCAGATAAGATTCTAAAAGGATCTGCAGCAATTCATCCCGGTCTATTTTGCAAATCAGGCTCCTGGCACCATTATGAGTAGTAATATAGGTGGGATCTTCAGAAAGGATATAGCCAACCATCTGATTAATAGGTTTATACCCTTTTTCCTTCAGGGCGTCATATACAATGGTAAGAATCTTTTTTATATCCTGCTTCCTGTCTCTCCCCAGAGAAAAGGTCATCGTTTTGTCTAACACAAAAACACCTCCTATGCTGGTTCGGCCTGATTTCGGAAATCATTCTGTCAAATATGAAATAATATATACATGATACATCATCATGCAGGTAAAAGCAAGAACTAAATTGTGAACAAGAATTAGGAACGAAGATAAGCGCCCGTTTTTTCCAGTTCTTTCATTATTTTCTTCATAGTCCCGTTGATCTGCTCGTCGGTAAGAGTGCCTTCCTTAGAGCGCAAAACTATATTGAAAGCAACGCTCTTTTTATCCTTATCAATCTGAGCACCCTTATATACGTCAAAGAGCGAAATTTTTTCCAAAAGGGCTCCACCGCCTGCCGAAATAGCCTTTTCCAGCGTACGCACAGGAATGTTTTCATCGCAGATAAGGGCCAAGTCACGCGTAACAGCCGGAAATTTGGGTAGAGGTGCATATGTCTTCTCACGGACAGAATTCTCAAACATGCAGTCAATATCCAGAGAGAAACATACCACACGGCTGCCGATCCCATAATTCTCACAAACAGCAGGATGGATTTCACCCACAGTTCCCAGCTTTTTACCATGGACAGAAAGGACGGCGCACCGGCCCGGATGATATCCATATTCCGTAGAAGAGGGTTCTATATCCCAATCTACAACCCCCAGCCTCTCAAAGAGCTGCTCTACCATTCCTTTTGCCACGAAGAAATCAGCATCCGCACCATAAAGACCTGTAATCAAGGTGTTTTTCTCCACTGGCAGAGTATCTGGAGAGGTGGGAATATACTCCACGGCCAATTCATACAGCCAGGCCTTTTCATTGCGGTTGTTGTAGTTTCTCGCAAGAACTTCCATCAAGGAGGGGAGAGCGGTAGTGCGCATAACACTGGTATCTTCGCCTAGAGGGTTGGAGATTTTTACAGAATTGCGCTCCGGCGCATCGGCAGGCATACCGATCTTATCATAGTATTTGGGGCTGATAAAGGAATAAGTCATGATTTCACTGGCTCCCAGCGCCCGCATAATCGTATGGATAGTACGATCGAATTTCTGCCGTTCCGTATATTTGCCCTGCGCGCCTCCAGAAAGCAAAGTGCCAGGAATTTTATTGTACCCATAGAAACGAGCGATTTCTTCTGCAATATCAGCTTTATGCTCTAAATCCGGCCGATATGTGGGCACCAGAATCTCTTCACCTTCAAAATCGCATCCCAGCTTTTTGAGAATCCTTTGCATATCTTCCGAAGTGAGCTGCAGATCCAAGAACTGATTGATCCAGTCCACATCCAGATGAATACGGTGGCGTTCACCGCTGAAATGGGCATCCATAATCCGGCCGTCCATAACATCGCCCGCGTCCAAAAGTTCCACCAGTTCGCAGGCCCTTTCCAAAGCCGGGAGGCAGTTGTTGGGGTCAAGTCCTTTTTCATAGCGGGAGGAAGCATCTGTGCGCATCCCCTGATCCCGGGCGGTAGTACGAACGGAAGCTGCATTGAAGCACGCGGACTCGAAAACGATAGTGGTGGTATCATCCATAATGCCGCTATATTCGCCACCCATAACGCCTGCAATGGCGATGGGCTTCTTAGCGTCCGCTATCACAAGCTGTTTTTCAGTCAGAGTGCGATCCACACCATCAAGAGTTGTGATGGTTTCTCCATCCCTGGCCCGACGGACACGAATCTTCTCTTCTTCTACAAAGCGAAGATCAAAAGCATGCATGGGCTGACCATATTCCAACATCACATAGTTGGTGATATCCACAATATTGTTGATGGGGCGCACGCCCATAGCGCGGAGCCGTTCACGCATCCAACGGGGGGAAGGCTTTACCCGGACGTTTTTCACGATTTTGGCAGAATATACAGAACAAAGATCCTTGTCTTCGATCTTCACATCCAGAAGATTGCTGCAGTCACCGTGCCCGCCCTTCACAGAGGGAGTATGAAGCGTCATAGGAACGTCAAAGGTAGCGGCAGCCTCTCTTGCAAGGCCGATGACAGAAAAGCAGTCCGGCCGATTGGAGGTGATTTCAAACTCAACAACGGTGTCATTAAGGCCAATAGCTTCCTGAATAGGCTTTCCCAGAGTGAGATCACAGCCGTCTTCTTCCGTCAGGACAAAAATCCCATCTTCTATGGCAGAGGGGAAATCATGAATTGTAAGCCCCAATTCGCCCAAAGAACACAGCATACCGTTGCTTTCCACACCGCGAAGCTTACCTTTCTTGATTTTGACACCACCGGGCAAAGTGGAGTTATGCAGTGCCGCGGGCACGACATCGCCCTCTTTCAGGTTTTGGGCGCCTGTGACAATCTGCAAAAGGGAATCGCTCCCTGTATTTACCTGGCAGATCCAAAGATGGTCAGAATTCGGGTGACGCTCCATTTTTTCCACTCTGGCGACTACCACATTATCGATCTCAGAGCCTTCCTTGGTCCATCCTTCCACCTTGGAACCACTCATAGTTATTGCCTCTGTAAATTCACGCATGCGCATCTCCGGCACTTTGGTGAATTCCTGCAGCCATTTCATGGACAGATTCATATTTCAATACCACGCTTTCTCTTTCTCAGAATAGGGCAGCCCATATCAGAACTGCTTTAGGAAACGGACGTCATTCTCATAAAACAGACGAATATCATCGATAGCATAGCGGCGCATAACAACGCGCTCCAAGCCCATCCCCAGAGCAAAACCGCTGTAAACTTCCGGGTCGATGCCGCAGTTGGAAAGGACTTTGGGATGCACCATTCCGCAACCCAGAATCTCGATCCAACCCTCACCCTTACAAAGGCGGCAGCCTTCGCCGTGGCAGTTGAAGCATTGCACATCCACCTCTGCACTTGGCTCCGTGAAGGGGAAATGATGGGGACGGAAACGAACCACACTATCTTCGCCATAAAGTCTTTTGATAAACGTTTCCAGAGTACCTTTCAGATCTGCAAAGGAGATTCCCTTATCCACTACAAGACCCTCAATCTGATGGAACAGGGGGGAGTGGGTAGCATCCAATGCATCGGAGCGGTATACCCTGCCGGGAGAAATAACACGGATAGGCGGTTTCTGCTTTTCCATGACCCGAACCTGTACAGGAGAGGTTTGCGTCCTCAGCACAATATTGTCATTGATATAGAAAGTATCCTGGGTATCCCGGGCTGGGTGATCCTTGGGGATATTCAGGGCCTCAAAATTATAATAATCGTATTCCACTTCGGGGCCTTCCACAATATCAAAGCCCATACCCACGAAAATTTCCTTAATTTCCTCCAAAACAGCAGAAAGAGGATGCTGCCTGCCAATTTCGTGGTATTTCCCGGGCATGGTTACATCAATTTTTTCTGCTTCCAGACGCTTTTTCAGCTCGGCATCCTTCAGTTCGGCAGCTCGTTTTACTAAGTCCTGTTCGATAAACGACCGAACCTCGTTAGCCAACTGACCGATAACCGGCCGCTCTTCAGGGGAAAGTCCGCCCATCTTTTTTAAAATGGCCGTTACCTCGCCTTTTTTTCCCAGATACTGCACACGCAGAGCCTCCAGCGCCTGCTGGCTTTCTGCGGCGTTCAGATCCTGCTCCGCTTTCCGGCGGATCGCCTCAAGCTCCTGTTTCATGGAATCCATCCTTTCTTTATAGGCCGTCGAAACCTTCCCGGCGGCTAAAATCCAAAATTTACAGATATACAAAAAGAAAAGGCTTCCATCCCAAAGGGACGAAAGCCTGATTTCGTGGTACCACCCTCATTTATGTCGTCCGGCCGGAAAACACCTCCTGCCGAAGAACAACTCTGAGGCTTTATAACGGAAGCCAACCCGTCGCAGCCTACTTTTCATTTCAGCTGTGCCGCTCCAAAGGGAACTTCCCCTTATTGCACCGCAGTATGCTTCCAGCCTCTGGCATACACTCTCTGCCCGGTGGGAAATAAAGGTACTTCCTTCTTCCACGCGTTCTTTTTATCTGTATTTCAAGCATTAATAATCATAGCATGCTTTTCCTGGAAAAGCAACTCTTTTTTCTTATCTCAGCCCTACATACTCTACAATGTGATCCCGTTTTTGAAAATGGCAAATTCGCTTTTCTCGAGGCTTTCGCTTTTGGCCTTCTCTTTTCCGGAGGCAACGGAAAGCACAAGATCAAGGAGTTCCCGACTCAGAGAGGAAGGTTCTGTTCCTTCGGATAGCATCCGCCCGGCGTCAAAGTCTATCCAACAGTTTTTTCGAGCTGCCAAATCGGAATTGCTGGAAATCTTCAGAGTGGGGACGGGGCTGGCAAAAGGCGTTCCCCGGCCTGTGGTAAAAAGAACCAACTGAGCGCCGGAAGCCGCCAGCGCACAGGATGCCACCAAGTCATTACCTGGAGCTTCCAGAAGGCTCAGGCCCCTTGCTCGGACCGGCTCCCCATAAGAAAGAACATCTTCCACAGGAGCGCTGCCGGATTTCTGGATGCAGCCAAGGGACTTATCCTCCAAAGTGGTGATGCCGCCCGCTTTATTGCCCGGGGAAGGGTTCTCATCGATCTTTTCCCCGTAGCGCATGAAATAGGATTTAAAACCGTTTATCAAGCTGCAGAGTTTCTCGAAAGTTTCCCTTTCCCGGCAGCGGTTCATCAGAAGTTGTTCAGCCCCGAACATTTCCGGAACCTCTGTAAGAATGGCGGAACCTCCCTCTGATAGGAGAAGATCTGAAAAGCCGCCCACCACGGGATTCGCCGTGATACCGGAAAAACCATCCGACCCGCCGCATTTCAGGCCTACCGTAAGCTCGGAGGCCGGGCGTCTTTCTCTCCGAAAGGTCTTTGCATAGTCGCATAGGTCCCGCATTAGGGCTGCTCCAGAGGAGATTTCGTCCTCACATTCCTGGCATATAAGAAATTTCACCCGCCGGGGATCGTATTCCCCCAGTGTTTTTTTGAGGCTTTCCATAGTATTATTCTCACAACCCAAGCCTAAAACCAAAACGCCCCCCGCATTGGGATGCCGGATCAGACCGCAAAGAGCCTTCTGCGTATTGAGAAGATCATCTCCCAGTTGCGAGCATCCAAAGGGATGGGAAAAAGCGTGGATCCCATCGGGAGCGTCGGGGCAGAGCTTTTCTGCCTCCTTTTGGATCTGTTTGGCTATGGCATTCACGCAGCCTACAGTGGGAACGATCCAAAGCTCATTGCGAATGCCGGTTTTTCCATCCGGACGCAAATATCCCCAGAAAAAAGCTTTTTCTGATGCCGGCAGAATTTCCGTATAGGAGGGTGAGTAGCTGTATTCTAAAAGGCCCTCCAGATTGGATGCCATATTGCCCGTATGTACCAATGCCCCCTGTGAAATATCCTTAATGGCATGGCCGATGGGACTTCCGTATTTTATAATTTGCTCCCCGGCGGCTATATCTCGCAGGGCTATTTTGTGGCCCGGAAGGATGCCCTCCTGTAAGGGAAAACACAGCGGTTCTGGGATTTCTCCTCTGGTAAGAGGTCTCAGGGCAACTGCTACAGTATCCTTGGGATGAATCTGCAAAGCGGCAATCATACGTCCGCCTCCTCTTCAATAGCATGCAGAAGCTTTTCCATAGCGCATCGCATGCCCTCCTTTCGAATAACCGCCAGCCAGTTTCCCGCCATATCTGCAAATCCCGGGAGGCAGGAGAGATCCTCCCCCCAGAAGGATATTTCGGAGGCAGCGGCACGAGCCAGCTTGTGGGAAGAATCCTCCGCATGGGCTTCAAAAAAAGCAAGGACAAAATCTTCATCCCGGATTGCTTTCTTGTTTTCTCCCTGCATCCGAGAGTCTTTCCCGGAATAAAATTGCAGAAGGGCGGCAAAGGAAAACACCACACAAAGGGGGAGTACACCTGCTTTGCGCATATAATCCTTCAGGGAAGGGAGGAGTCGGGCCTTCCATTTGGAAACAGAATTTAAAGCAATGGAAAGAAGGGAATGGTGCAGGTAAGGATTTTCAAAACGTTCAAAGGTGCTTTTTACAAAGCTGTCCACTTCTTCCCTGGGAAGCGGAACAGTAGGCGCTAGTTCCGTTTGAACCAATTTTTCCATATACCGGCGGATAATCCCGTCTTCCATACATTCCCCCACTGTATCCACACCTGCCAGGTATCCTGCCATAGCTGTTCCGGTGTGTGCTCCATTCAAAATGCGAACCTTTCGTTCTCTGTATGGCGTAATATCAGAGGTAAAAAGCACTGGCAACCCTGCTTTATCCAATGGAAAGCGTTCCGCGACATTTCCTTTCTTTTCAATGGCCCAAAATCCAAAGGGCTCTGCCACATCCAGCAAAGCGTCTTCGTAGCCCAGCTCCTGAAAACAAACGGAATCATCCTGGGGATACCCCGTCACAATCCGATCCACAAGGGTAGAACAAAAGGTGCAGGCTTCCTCCACCCAGTGAAGGAAATCAACCCCCAGCTCCCACAGCTCGCCGTAGCGGAGAACACAGCTTTTCAGCTCTCCACCGTTATTCTCGATCAGTTCCGTCGGAAGAAAGATTATGCCCTTTGCCGGATCTCCGTTGAAATATCTAAACCTCCCGTACAGCCACTGGGCCACTTTAGCAGGGAAGGACACAGGAGGCCGCATATCAAACGTGTCGTTCGATGAAAATACGATGCCGGCCTCCGTAGTATTGGAAATGATAAATTCCAGAGAAGGAAGTTCCGCCAAGGCCATGTATTCCTCATAGTTGTCATAACAGTGGAGAACTTTTTTTACACAGGATACTGCCTGAGGCATGAGTACCAGCTTTCCGGATTCTTTTCCTCTGCGATATACAGTGAAAAGAGAATTCTGTTTCTCAAAAAGAGAAAGATCTCCTCCTGCTCTTGGCTTTACAATCACTATGCTTCCATTAAAGAAAGTTTTTTGATTAGCTTCATCCACCATCTGGTCCACAAACGCCCGAAGAAAATTGCCTTCGCCGAACTGCAGAATCCGAATAGGGAGATCCAATCGTTTTACCGCTTGCTGTATGGTTTTCATATTTTATGCCCCCACTTCCGTTTTAACTCTTACCTGCATTGTAACAATTTTTTCCTAGAAGTCAATTCCATTTAAGCTCTTTCATAGAATCTTAGAACGATATTTATATATTTTTCATAAAATGTAAATTGATACTTATGATTTGTTTGACAGATTATGTGAAAAAATGCTATGATTTGTCTACTATATATCTGAGACTAACAGAAAAAGGTGATCTGTTTTGCCTAATAATTATCCTGAGGCGCCTTCTGCTGCTGCCTCAAAGAATTCGATTCGTTCAAGACATCCTTCACTTTCCAGAAGAGGAGCAGGAATTTTATTACCTATAAGCGCCCTTCCCTCAGCCTATGGGATCGGTAACCTGGGGAAAGAAGCCCGGAAATTTATAGATTTTCTGGAGAAAGCGGGCCAAACTTACTGGCAAGTTCTGCCCGTAGGACCTACAAGCTACGGAGACAGCCCCTATCAGAGCTTTTCTGCTTTTGCGGGAAATCCCTATTTCATTGACCCAGAAACCTTTATGGAGGAGGGTATCCTTACAAAAGATGAGCTGGAGAGTATCTCTTGGCAGGAAAGAGGCGACCGTATAGAATATTCTACTCTCTACGAAAACCGGTTTTCTCTTTTAAAAAAGGCTTTTTCCAGAAGTTCTCACAAAGAAACGAGAGAATACATTTCCTTTTGCCTGAAAAACAGTTTCTGGCTGGAAGATTACGCTGTATTTATGGCCTGTAAAACTCATTTTGGGGGAATATCCTGGCAGGAATGGCCGAAAGAGCTTCGCCTTTTCCAAAAAGAAGCCGTTCTGCAATACAGTACGCTTTTAGAGGAAGAAGTAGAATTCTGGAAATTCTGTCAGTTTTCATTTTTCAGGCAGTGGAAGGAACTGCGGGAATATGCTAACAGTAAAGGCGTCCTGATTATCGGGGATATGCCCATTTATGTGGCTATGGATAGCGCCGACGTCTGGTCACACAGCCGGTATTTTCAGCTAGATGAGGAACACAGGCCCAAAAAGGTTGCCGGTGTTCCTCCGGATGCTTTTTCAGAGGACGGCCAGCTGTGGGGAAACCCTCTTTATGATTGGGAACAGATGGAAAAGGATGACTTTCATTGGTGGCGGGAGCGTATGAAGGCTGCTTCTAGGCTTTTCGACTGTGTGCGTATCGATCATTTTATTGGAATCTGCCGGTACTTTTCTGTCCCCGCAGAGGATACAACATCCAAAAATGGAAGCTATTATCCCGGACCCGGTATGAAATTGATAAAGGCAATCCAGGAATCTGCAGAAGGGACCGAAATTATTGCAGAAGATTTAGGTATTCTGGTGCCGGAAGTAGAGGAGCTTCTGGAGGAGTCTGGGTATCCAGGCATGAAGGTGCTTCAATTTGCTTTTGATGGTAGAAAAGACAACGACCATCTTCCCTATATGTATAGGCGCAATCTGGTGGCCTACGCAGGGACCCACGATAACGATACGTTGGTAGGATGGTATGAAAGCCTTTCGGAAGAAGAAAGGAAGCTGCCTTCGGAATTTCTAAATATCGTAGACTCTGAAGAGTTGCCCGTTGCCGCTATGCGCCTTCTGTATGCTTCCCCGGCAAATACAGTCATTTTTCAGGCTCAGGATGTGCTGGGGCTCCCCGGTGAAGCTCGCATGAATTTTCCCTCCACCATGGGTGAAAACTGGCGCTGGCGTCTGCTGCCCGGCCAGCTCAGTGATTCTCTGGCAGGAACTTTAAAGAACCTAGCGGCTATCTTCGGTAGGGAAAGGGCTTAACCTTCATGCATTGGGATTAAATATAATCCCATTTCTGATCATGCTTTATCTAGCGGTAATGCTTTCTCTGTATCGGGTTTATATATTTTTTACAGTTCTGGAATTGTTTTTCCCAGAATCGTATGGTACAATGTTTTGGTATCAAACTATCGGAGGAATTGCAAAAAATGGATATTTTTGTTGAGCAGATTATTCACAGAAAGATGTCTCCCATTGATCTTCTGATCACTTTCGGCGTTACACTGGCGGGGTTGATCTTGATGGTTCTATGTTTTCTGTTTATCCCCAGTTTTCTTTTCTTTGTGTTTGCCGGCGTGTGCTTCGGTATCTACTGGGTGGTAAGCTCCAGAAATTTGGAGTTTGAATACAGCGTGACCAATGGAGACCTGACAGTGGATAAGATTATCAATCGTCGCAGCCGTAAGCGCGTTGTTTCTCTGGACTGCAAGGATGTAGATGCTATGGGGAAATACAAAGCCCAGGATCATGCCGCCAAATCCTATGATAAAAAGCTTTTCGTGGGGATCCGTGCCGATGGGGCGGAAGGATGGTATGTATCTGCCAGAACAAAAAAATTCGGGCATGTGCTTCTGGTATTTGACCCCAACGACCGTGTTTTAGAAGCGATGCGTCCCTTCTTGCCTCGTCAGCTGGCCTTTGAGGTGTTCGGAAGGCCGAATCAGAAAATCAACAGCGGAACATAAGGCGGGAAAAGTATGTTCTCGGTTGGAATTGACTCTATAGAGATCTGCCGAATTGAAAAAGCTATGAAAAATCCGCGTTTTTGCCGGAGAGTATTCGGAGAAGCCGAATACTCTCTTCTTGCAATGCGCGGTTTTTCTGCACAAAGCGCCGCCGCTTCCTTTTGCGCAAAGGAAGCGTTTTCCAAAGCCTTGGGGACGGGTATTCGCGGCTTCCGGCTTAGCGAGGTAGAGCTTCTCCGAGATGATGTAGGAGCGCCCTTCCTGCAACTTTCAGGCAATGCTCTGAAAATAGCACGGGAAAGGGGACTGCGCTTTTCCGTAAGCGTGACACATACACGGGAACTAGCTACTGTGATCGTTATAGCGGAGAAGGAGGAGGTATCCGAATGAAGGTGTTCAGTGCTTCTCAGTCCAGAGAACTGGAAGAAAGGGCCGTTGCTTCCGGTATATCCTATTCAGAGCTGATGGAGAACGCAGGTGCAGCGGCCGTTCGGTTTCTGATGAAAAAATATTCGATAAAAGGGAAAAAGATTGTCATCCTCTGTGGAAAAGGAAATAACGGAGGGGACGGCTTTGTAATGGCTCGCCGGCTGGCACAGCAAGAGGCCCGTGTGGCGGTCGTCCTTATGGAGGGACCTCCAAAAACAGAAACCGCAGCAGAGATGTATGAAAAGCTCGCCGACGTTTTCCTTCGGATTGTTCGCTACGAAAGGGAAGAGGCCACCGTATCTGCGCTGTTATACTCGGCAGATTTGATTGTAGATGCGATATACGGCACCGGCTTTCACGGTCGGGTGGAAAATTCTTTCGACGCTCTTTTCCGTATGGCACAGGAATCCCGTGCACCGGTAATCTCTATAGATATTCCCAGCGGTGCTGAATGCGATACAGGATCTATTCATGGCCCATGCATGAGGGCAGAATATACTGTAACATTCTCTACCCTAAAGCCGGTGCACCTTCTGCCACCGGCAAAGGAATACTGCGGAAATGTGACCGTTTCTCCCATAGGAATCAGCTCGGAGCTTATAGAAACCCAGGAAAATTGCATCTATGTGCCGGATGCTGAATATATCCGTTCTGTCTTTCAGCCCAGAAATCCCCACAGCAATAAGGGAGATTACGGCCGACTTCTCTGTATCTGCGGCAGTTATGGTATGGCAGGAGCCGCGCTTCTCAGTATCCGTGCAGCTCTTCGCTGCGGTGCCGGACTTGTATATGCCGCTCTGCCGGAAAGTATTTATCCGATAGTCGCATCACAAGCACCGGAAGCCGTATATATTCCTCTTAAAGAGGAATCGTCGTTGACAGAAAAGGATGCTGGGCGCCTTCGCGAAAAGCTCTCTCAGGCTTCGGCTGTGCTAATCGGCTGTGGCCTGGGTGTTTCGCCTTTTGCAGAAGATCTGCTCAGGCTCTGTTTTACAGAGGCGGAAGCTCCTCTGTTGGTGGATGCAGATGGAATAAACCTGCTTTCCCGGAATATACATGTATTGCAGGAAACAAAAGCCCCTGTCGTTCTTACGCCTCACCCTGGAGAGATGGCCAGGCTGACGGGAAAAGCCATTCCTGAAATTCAAGGCAGCCGTTTGAAAACTGCTCGTGATTTTGCCGTTTCCCATGGTGTAACACTGGTTTTGAAGGGTTCAGGAACCATTATCGCTAATTCAGATGGACCATTGTTCCTGAATACGACCGGAAATCCCGGAATGGCTAAAGGAGGTTCCGGCGACGTTCTGGCAGGAATGGCTGCTTCCTTTGCAGCACAGGGCATTCCAACAGAAAAGGCCGCGGCTGCAGCGGTATTCCTGCATGGTCTGGCTGGGGATCTCTGTGCAAAAGAACTCACGCAGAGTGCCATGTTGCCAAGCGATCTAATTGAGTATCTTCCGAAAGCGTTTCTTGCAGTGAATATGCCGTAATCCGAAAAGCAAAGGGAGGAAATACATGCGAAAGAAGCTCTGTGTTTTTCTTTTCACAGTATGTCTACTTCTTACTGGATGCACCAGCATTCAGCCTTCCTATTTAAGCCAGGAACAGATCTCTCCGGAATTCCGATGTAAGGCAACCATTGTCACCTCCTCCGGAGAATGGGAGGCAATTGTTTCTCACACTGCAGAAAATGGTTTTTCTTGTGAGAGCGATACTATTTCCTATTATTGGAGCGGAGGACAATTCTACGAAACCTGCGCAGGCCTTGAATCTGAAAAAGGGCCCTGCACTCTTCCGGAAAACTCTTATGCCCTGGCGCTGAAGGAATACTTATCTCTGATTTATGAAGGACAGCTGGAGCCAATAGACAGCGAAACCCTGAAAGGCTCCTGTTCCCGCGGGGATTTCATTATTAAGGCAGACGGAAAAACCGGCAAGCTGAAAGAGTTGCGCTGTGATGCTGCGGGCTTCCTGGCGACATTTCAAGAAGAGTTTTAAACACTGACCAGTAAGATAAAAAGCAGATCCTTCCCAAAAGGGGAGGGTCTGCTTTTTCTGTAATCCGAAATAGCGATTGCTGTCAAAAGAAGAAAACTCTAATATTATGAAAATAGGATCTGTATAAACCATCCATTCCCTGCCAAAAATACTAACAGGTCCGGACGAAAAATCATACGATAGCGGAGTGTGAAAAAGGTGAACATCCGAAGAGGAGATATTTATTATGCCGATTTAAGCCCGGTAGTTGGCTCTGAGCAGGGAGGCATCCGGCCCGTTTTGATTGTTCAGAACGATGTAGGGAATCGTTTCAGCCCTACAGTGATCGCAGCAGCGATTACCAGCCAGAAATCCAAAGCGAATCTCCCCACGCATATTTTGCTGGATTCCGCCACAACAGGCCTTTCCCGGGATTCTATTGTTTTGCTTGAACAAGTGCGCACCATCGACAAACACCGTTTAAAGGAACGGATGGGGCGGCTTGATACCGGAAGCATGAATAAAGTGGATGTAGCCCTCTCTATTAGTTTTGGCCTGGGAGGAGATGCTCCTTCCCGTCAGGCTACATAGACGGCCAAAAGATACCGATGGTATAAGAGACAGGAAGCATGCAGATACTAGATCTATCTATTAAGAAAGAGGTGACAAAGCCCATGGCAATTTCAGAAAAGGAACTGAGCGCTCTGGAGGATCTTCTGGGTGGTGAAAAGTTGCTTGTGACGAAATTCAAAGCATATGCTCAAATGTGCACCGATCAGGAACTTAAGCAGAAATGCGAAGCAATCGCATCTAAGCATCAGACCCACTATGAAAAGCTTCTGACATTTTTGAATTAAAGGATGGTGAAACCATGGCACAGGCTCCCATGCAGGAAAGAGAAATTCTGGATGATGTGCTCACATCCCAGAAAACTATTACAGGCACCTATAATGCGTTCGCCAATGAATGTTCAACCCCTTCGATCCGGGATAGTTTTGTGGATATACTCACAGAAGAACACCAGATTCAAGCGGATGTATTCAACGAAATGAGCAAACGGGGTTGGTATCCCGTACAGCAGGCCGAGCAGCAAAAGATTCAGCAGGCAAAACAAAAATTTGAAAATTCCAAGCCTCAGTAAAAAAGAGTCTATATAGCGCAATGATTGAACACTACGGGATGGTTCCGGGAGATTCTCCGGAACCATCTTTTTTTGACAGAAACGGCATAAAAACAGGCCTATAATGAAGTATATCCGCAGGGAGGGAAAAAGATGCGAACCATATATGTGGATGTCCTTTTGGGCCTGAATTTGTTTATCAACTACTTCCTGCTGCTGGCGGTTTCTAAATTTCTTTCATGGGAAGGGAAGAGGGGAAGACTTCTGCTAGCATCGTTAGCCGGCGCCTTCTATTCGCTGACGATCCTTCTTCCAGAACTTCCTGATCTACTTTCTCTGCTGCTGAAGCTGCTTGTTTCTGGGGTGATTATTCGGATCGCCTGGCCCTTCCGGGGCTGGCTCCCCTTCTTTAAAGCTGTTGCCGTCTTTTATTTAATTAATTTTGCTTTTGCAGGCTTCATGCTAGCTATATGGTATTTTATTGCTCCTGAGGGCCTGACGATCCGCAATTCTGTTGTATATTTCTCTGTATCACCAGTTTTATTCTTGTTCCTAACGGTTCTTTCCTATCTGACAATCCGCCTGTTGCAGAGAATCACCGGGAAAAATCGGCTCCAGCAGACACAATGTCAAGTGACGATTTTTTATAAAGGGCAAAAGATAACCTGCGATGCCTGCGTGGATACCGGTAACCGACTAGAGGAACCCTTTTCAGGTTATCCGGTAATTGTGATTGAAAAAGAAAAATGCCCAACCCTGCCACAAGAAGAACCCTGCCGGTTTATCCCCTTCCGCGCTGTACATACAGAAGGACTTCTGAAAGCATTCCGACCTGAGAGGGTTGTCATTCGATATGGAAATAAGGAAACGCAATGTAAAAACGTATATATTGCCATGAGTGAGACACCGCTTTCCGCGGGGAATTTCTCGGCTCTTATTAATCCAGATCTGATCCTATAAAACGCAGGTGCGTTCATCACGGCCGCATGGCAGAAAGGAAGACTTTACACATGAAATTGGGAAAACAGATAGGGGACTTTTTCAGCAGAATACTCTCGATGGTCCTGCTGCATCTCCGGCTGATGGGGGAAGTTCACTACATCAACGGGCCGGAAACACTGCCTCCCCCTCTTTCACCAGAAGAGGAGGCAGAGATCATGCAGCAGATCCTTTCGGGAAAGGAGGAAGCCAGGGAGCCTCTTATCACCCATAATCTACGTCTGGTAGTCTACATAGCCAAAAAATTTGAATCCAGCAATGCCGGGATGGAGGATCTGATCTCTATCGGAACCATCGGCCTCATTAAGGCCGTCAACACCTTTCGGCCGGAAAAAAACATCAAACTGGCGACATACGCTTCCCGTTGCATCGAAAATGAAATTCTAATGTTTCTACGCAAAAACTCACAACTTCGCAATGAGATTTCTATCGATGACCCTCTGAATGTGGATTGGGACGGAAACGAACTTCTCCTTTCGGATATTCTTCGCAGCGACCAGGATTCTGTGGATCACAACATCGAGCAGGAGGCAGAAAAAAACGTCCTTCTCAAGGCGGTTTCCCGCCTAGCCCCCAGAGAACGGCAGATCATGGAACTTCGCTTTGGCCTTGGGAACAGAAAGGAACATACACAAAAGGAAGTAGCCGATTCTCTGGGGATCTCTCAATCCTATATATCTCGCTTGGAAAAACGCATTATCCAGCGCCTTAAGAAAGATTTGGAACGAGTCAGTTGAACAAAACAAGACGCATTACATGCCCAAAATTGCTGTAATGCGTCTATTTTTATATGATTATATAACGGATAGCCGGTACATATCGATCTGCTTTTCCAAAGGATTTGCTGTAAATCCCAATGAACGATACATATGGATAGCCTTTATATTGTTTTCATCCGCAGCCAGAAAAGAACGATAAGCTCCATGCTCTTTTCCATACTGAAAAGCCTGCAGCAAAAGCTTTCTTCCGATTCCTCTGTTTTGGTACTCTGGGCAAACCGCCAGTTCCCGGATCCACAGCACAGGCCCTTGAGCAGAATCAAAACCATAAAGCCCAATACAGATAATTCCTGCGGCTTTCCCGTTTTCCCGATGTAAAAGCACCGCGGGAAAGCGAACTCCTTCTTCCCCTGAAAGCCAGTTCTCCATCCATTTGGGGCTCTGCCCCGTAAAACCGCGGCTTTTTTCTCTGCAAGCCAGGGTAACGGCCGAGGCTTCTGCACAGTACTCTTTCGTAAGGAATTCTTCCGGCGGCAGGGAAGGGGAGATATTGAGATTTTCCTTCCAATAGTCGTTCCAAACAGCCCGGATAGAAAAGCCTCTTTTTTCAAATTCCGGCACCCATTGCTCAGGCACAAAAGAAATCATAACCTCTCTCTTTTCTCTGCATACCTTTTCCAACAGAACAGAAGCTTCACTGCATGCGAAGTGATACTCTAAAATACCAGCCTCATAATTGTATCCAGATAAGAGAATCAGGCTGTCTGTATCTTCTATTAGCCGGTAATCTTTGAGATCCTCAAAGTCGCAAAATAAAAGAGACGTATATAAAAAATGTTCTGCACCTGTAAAATGAAAGTAGACACTCACAAAAGTGTGGGTGTCTGCTTTTTTCATGGTAAGATAGAGAAAAGGAGGAATAGGAA
>CAJFPJ010000046.1 GCA_904399395.1 uncultured Clostridia bacterium
ATTCATAAATCCTTTGACGACCAAATATTCAGATCTTGTAAAAAAATATCAAAGCACTCATGAGAAATTAACCGCATCTAAATTGCCTGATTATCGTTCTGGTTACGGAGATTGGGAAGAATGTGTCAACGAACATCTTGTCAAAGCAATGGTGATCCATTTGCTTCAAAAATGTAAACTATACGAAGCAGCAAATCAATTATTACAAAATGATTTGCACTATGGATATCGCTATATCCCGCTTATTCTTGAAAAGTATAATTTTTATGATAATCATCGTTATCTATATAAAGATTTAGAGAGCTATTACCCGGAATTGTTAGAGGTTTTTGCATGCGATTTCGCAATAGAATAAGTTTTTAAATTCTCCTGTTTGGGATTATCGATGACATTTAAAGTGTCTACCCCTGACAATGTTAAAAGAAGTCTATTTCTGTAAAGAGATAGACTTCTCAGCCTGTCGAAAAAGTGTCGCATTAGCGGCACTTTTTTGTTACACTAGAGGTATCACAAAAACCGGAGGGAAAATGATATGCTGGCCAAAAATCCAAGTCAAAGAAAGCAAACCGAATTTGTTACGTTAGATGTCCTGGTGCCTCAAGAGCATCTGCTTCGTAAAATCGATGCCGCCATTGATTTTTCTAAAATTTATGAGTTTGTGGATGAGCTTTACTGTGAGGACAATGGCCGTCCCAGCATTGATCCGGTTGTCCTTTTTAAAATTGTTTTAATCCAGCACATCTATGGAATTCCTTCCCTGCGTAGGACCTTGGAAGAGGTCAACCTCAATTTGGCCTACCGCTGGTTTATCGGGTACTCTCTGAATCGGGAAGTGCCCCATTTCTCCACGGTTAGTTATAATTTCAAACACCGCTTTACCAACGCTACGGTGGAGTATGTGTTCCGTTGGATTTTAAAAGCAGCGGCGGAAGAAGGATATTTGGATACGGAAGCCATCTTTGTAGACGGAACCCATATCAAAGCCAGTGCCAACTTGAAAAAGAAGAGCAAAAAGGCGGTTCCCCAGCAGGCTAAACGGTACGCTAGGGAACTGTTTGCAGAAGTCAACCAAGACCGGGAAGAACACGGAAAAAAGCCCTTTGATGACAACGATCCCAAACCGCCCCAGGAGAAAGAATTTACCGTATCCACTACAGACCCAGACAGCGGGGTATTTCACAAAGGGGAACACAAAAAATGTTTCGCTTATGAAGCCCATACCGCCTGCGATAAACATAACTTTGTGTTAGAAGTAGAAGTAACCGCCGGAAATATCCATGACAGCGTAGCCTTTGACCCACTTTATGACCGGCTTTGCCAACAGTACCCAGAACACAAAACCGTGGTGGCAGACAGCGCCTACAAAACACCCTGGATCTGCAAACGAATCTTCGACAGTGGAAGAATTCTTTCCACCGCTTACAAACGTCCTATGACCAAAAAAGACGGATTGCCTTGGCGGGACTATGTGTATGACGAGTATTACGACTGCGTGATTTGTCCGGAATACAAGCTGCTGCATTATGCAACCACCACCCGGGAAGGGTATCGGCAATATAAAAGCAAGGAGTATCAATGCCAAGTTTGTCCGTCTTTGCATCAGTGTACCGAGAACAAGAAGTGTGAAAAGACGGTTAGCCGACATATCTGGCAGGAGTATATTGAGAAAGCGGAAGACATCCGCCATACCCCAAAATATGCAGAGTTATACCGAATGCGAAAAGAGAAAATAGAGCGTGTATTTGCGGATGCGAAAGAAAAGCATGGGATGCGGTACACGCAGTACCGAGGCCTCACTCAAGTCAGTCGATGGGTGAAGCTGAAGTTTGCTGCCATGAATTTGAAAAAGCTGGCCACCTGGAAGTGGAAACGAAACCATCCGGTGGATGGAGGAGGTAACCACCCCCTTTTTGCGTTCATTATCTGGTTTTTATCCTTTGGATATAAAAGAAACCCAAGTCCTTGCCTTTTGGCTTGACTTGGGTTTCTCGACAGGCTGAATCCGGCCATATTTATATGGCCGGATTCCTTTTTTCTATTTTATTTCCTTCTTCTTGCAAAACTGGCAGTGAAACGGTAAAGGCCGTTTGCCTACCCTCGCTTTCTGCTGAAACTTTTCCTCCATGCAGCTCCACAATACGCTTTACAATAGCCAGGCCAATACCGGCGCCTTCTGCAGCGTGGGAGGTATCCGCCTGATAAAATTTCTGAAAAACTCGATTCTTTTCCTCTTCACTAATGGGCTCTCCCGTATTTTGAATAGTCACTTTCAGGCAGTCTGTGTCCCTGGAGATACGGATATGAATTTCCTCCTTTTCTGCAGAAAACTTAATGGCATTATCCAGAAGATTGATCCAAACCTGCTTTAGAAATTCTTCATTTCCCATCCATTCGTATTCACCAAATTCCGCCTGAATGCCCAACTCTTTTTCCTCCCATTTTTTCTCCAGAAGGAGGATACAGCTGCGAATCTGCTCAGAAAGATTAAAGCAGGTAATATCTGTGAGAATACTTTGATTTTCCACCTTTGTTAAATCGAGAATATTCGTAGCCATTGTAGAAAGCCGTGACGCCTCTTCCACAATAATTTCCAGATATTCTTCACGGGTCTCCTTGGGAAGCTCTCCCTTTTGCAACAGCTTTGCAAAGCCCCGGATAGAAACAATGGGTGTCTTAAATTCATGTGAAAAATTATTAACAAAGTCCGACCGCAGCATTTCAGTATTTTTTAGCTCCGCCGCAAGAGTATTGAAACTCTGGGAAATCTCCCTGCCAACTCTCCCCTCTCCCAAATCCAGCCTGGCTTCATAATCCCCTTTTGCAAGCCGGTCCATACCACTTATCAATTTGTTTATGGGCTTCAAAGGGATCTTACTAATAAAGGCGGCTACCAATGTTCCGATGACCACGCTTGCCGCAATCGTAATAGTTACAGGTATTCCCAATCCGTAGCGGTTGACATTTTGAAACACGCCCAGTCTAGTGAGCAAAAAGGCAATAAACCCCACAACCGCTGCCGTTATCATAAAAATGCAAAATACAATCAGAATAAACAAAAACGTCAGTATTCCTCGTGAAGGTCTTTTCACCTTTTTCATACCTTTTTCACCGCCTTATAGCCTAACCCCCTCACAGACTGGATCTCGAACTCCGGCCATCCTTCAAAGCGTTTTCGCAGCCGGCCAATATGAACCGTTACCGTCTCCCATCCAGTATCACTCTCTGCTCCCCAGATTTCATCCATCAGCTGAATCCGGGTAAATATCTTCCCGGGGTAAGAAAGCAACTTATACAATAAGAGAAATTCTTTCTGAGGCAGCTCCTGAGTCTCTCCCTTTTTCGTTACCGTGAAAGAATCATAATCAAGGGTCACGTCCCCTATGATAATCCTATGTTCACTGGCAATCCTGGCACGGCGGAGAAGGGCCTTGATCCGGAGCAACATTTCTTCCTCATCCACCGGTTTGGTCATGAAATCATCCGTCCCCGCCAAAAATCCCTTCTTTTTATCAGAAGGGAGCTGCTTGGCCGATACCATCAGAATAGGAAGCTCATTCTGAACGCTCCGCAGCGTCTTTGTAAATTCATAGCCGTCCATCTTAGGCATCATAACATCCAGAACTACCAGATCAATATGTTCACGTTCCATCGCCTTCAGAGCGTCCTCACCATTTTCAGCCGTTGTAACTGCATAGTTTTCTGCTTCTAAAACAGCCCGCATCAGCCGGCGGGTATTCTTATCATCATCCACCACAAGAATATGGAACATTTCTTCATCATCTCCTTTATATTCTGCAAAAATTGCCGGTCTCAACAGTTTCCTCATATGTAAACGGCATTCCAACAAAACCTCTTACGGTATGGCATCATACTATTTTGATATAAGTATATCACATCTATAAACTTCCTTGCTAAAAACTTTATAGTGTCCCTCTTTGCCATCACAGAAAAGGATGCGAAATCTTTCCTTACATCACACAGAAAAATATATGCTTATTTGGGTGTGTATTGCAGAATTCACTGATTCCAAGCAAAAATGTGCCCGAATATTTTAGAAACACCCTATAAAAATGGTTCCAATCATGATTGAGAGGAGTTTCTCAATTGTCGTCTTCCTCACTCTCTTTTCAATTTACATTTGAACAATATTGATATATAATGTAAATAATTCATTAATTAATGTAGAAAGAGGGACGCTCATGGCACAAGAAAAAAAGCAGGTTGAGGTACAGCTGTTCCCAGACGGAAATATTCGTGTGGAAACACACAATATCAAGGGAAAGCAGTGCTTGAAATACATAGAACTATTTGAATCCCTGCTACAGGCTCAGGTAATTGACTCCGCCTTTACGGACGATTATTATCAATCCGAAACCGTTCTGCAGACTTCGGAAGAAACGGAGGTCCTCGTATGATAGAAGTAAAAATACGGGATAAAGTTATTTGCTGGCTGGCAATCATCATCTTTACCTTTTTTGCCCTTATAAGCCTTCTGGCCATATCCCCTTCTGAGAGCTCATTTTTTTCGTTTTATCTTGTGGGATTTATCCCCCTGGTTATGTGGCTTGTGCTGGGGGCTCTGGCGCGTAATAAAAGAATATGGGCTTTCTTTTTTGGCGCCCTCTCTCTATATATGCTTCTTACTGTTGTGACCAATAACAGAGACTTTTATAAAACCAATTCTTTTCTGACCACGATAATCTATATATGTATACAAGCTTATATGGTTTTCCCCTGCGTTTACTGCATCGTTCGGTTCCGCAAACTGGCAGCCGCCTTGGCTTACGCATTTTCACCCCAGGCCAAGCAGATAAAGAAACAGAAAAAACTGGATCTCTGGGAAGAAGAAATGAAAAAAACCGGCACCGCCGCTATGGCAACTCAGAGTACCAAAGCACAACCGGCAGATATAAAGGAAGCTGTTTCCCAGATCCTGCAAAAGCAGGATACTGCGGCGGAAGCCTCGAATCAATCCAACGATTCAGAAATTTCTGCTGCCGCATCGTCCACAGCCGAAAGTTTTTCGCAAACCCCATCGGCTCCCCTCTCGGAAGAAAACAAGCCGGCCGGGAAATTGAATGTTAATAGCTGCAGCGCCGACGATCTGCTTTCGCTGCCGGGCATGTCCATTTCTTCAGCACAGGCTGCCGTGGCTTCCAGAGCAGAACAGGGGCCATACCGTTCACCGGATGATTTTATCCAGCGAAATCAAATCAAGCCCCATTTTGCCGTGCAAATTCTCCAGCAGATCGAAACCCCGGAGCAGCCGAAAATGCCCACCAAGCGCAGGAGCCTGGATCTTTGATGCCGGCTGTTTCATCGGATGTATTGCGCATCCACCATATAGCGGCAGATACCACTGCGGAAGGCTTTGGCCGCAGAATGTGTCTCTGGGTGCAGGGCTGCAGCATACGTTGCCCGGGCTGCATGGCGAAGGATACTTGGGACCACAATGGCGGCACAGAGTTTTCCCTGAAGAAGCTTATCTCTATTCTGGAAAAATCCGCAGGACGGATAGAAGGAATCACACTCCTAGGAGGCGAACCTTTCGACCAGGCTTACCCGTTGTTCCGTTTTGCCTCCGCCGCTAAGAGCAGAGGCCTCTCTGTTATCGTGTTCAGCGGATACACTCTTTCCCAGCTCTGTGAAGATCCCCGCCCCGGGGTGCAAGATCTGTTAGCGCAGGCCGACCTGTTGATAGACGGTCCTTATATGGAGGAACAGCGCTCCTTCTCACGCCCTTGGGTGGGTTCTGACAATCAACAGTACCATTTCCTCTCGGGACGATATACATGGGAAGATCTGAATAGAGAGCGCAACCGGGTGGAGGTTCGGCTCCAGCCCAACGGTGCTCTCCGTATAAACGGTATGGCGGATTTTCCCGGCCTTCTAGAGGCTCTTTTGAGCCAAACCGGGGAGAAGGATAGAACCCCATAACAACTTAAGAAAAGGGATAAAATGCCATGACAGAATGTAACAAAAAGCTCAAAAGAGAATTATCAAATCTTCTGCGCGCCCGTTTTCCTTATATCTACATCCCCACCTGGGAAGAGGAGCGGGCTGTTAGTATGATCCAGCAGATTGCAGCGGATGAAAATTATATCCGCACCGTACGCAAGGTGTATCAATGGAGCCAAGCAAGCGGATTCACGGAAGACAGTGGAAAAAGAATTTCCTCCACCTCCACACCCAGGCAGGCTGTTGAGTTCATCTGCAAATGCCAGGAAAATGCTCTTTTTATAATGAAGGATTTTCACGTCTATTTCGGCGTAGGCCACCGGCCGGCAGACTATGAGGTTATCCGCCTTCTGCGCGATGCTCTGCCGGAGCTGAAATTTGCTGAATCCATGAAAAACGTTATATTTATTTCCCCCAGCTTGAACATACCGGATGACATGCAGAAGGAAATCTCTATTTTTGATTTCCCTCTTCCCTCCGAAACAGAAATACGGGAAAAGCTGGAGGAAATTATACTGGAAAATCCCAGTCTGCATGTGCTGCTCGGTGAAGAAGAACGTTCCCAACTGGCCAGAGCTGCAGTAGGCCTCACTCTTCAAGAGGCGGAAAATGCTTTTTCCAGGGCGATTGTCTCCAGCGGATGTTTGGATGCTTCCAGCCTGAAAACCATTTTTGAAGAGAAAAATCAGGTTATAAAAAAGACCGGAATTTTGGAATTTGTCCGTTCCGATCTGCAGGCTGATGATATCGGCGGTTTGGAAAATCTGAAAAAATGGCTCTCCAAAAGGAATCGTTCCTGGACTGAATCTGCACAAAAATACAATATACCAGCACCCAAGGGTGTTTTGATCACCGGTGTGCCTGGTTGCGGAAAGAGTCTGACAGCAAAAGCCATGAGCGCCATGTGGACTCTCCCTCTCCTTAAGCTGGATTTTGGAAAGATATTCTCCGGTTTGGTGGGAAGTTCAGAGGAAAACATGCGCCGGGCTCTTGCAACTGCCGAAGCAGTGGCACCCTCTATACTTTGGGTAGATGAAATTGAAAAAGGCTTAGGAGGAGTTGGCGGAAGCAATGGGGATTCAGGAACCTCCACTCGTGTCTTCGGAACCTTCCTGACCTGGATGCAGGAAAAGCAGACGCCTGTATTTGTGGTAGCTACTGCAAACAATATCCGCAATCTTCCGCCCGAGCTTCTTCGCAAAGGCAGGTTCGACGAAATCTTTTTTGTTGATCTCCCCACCAAACGGGAACGAAAGGAAATATTTGAGCTTCATCTGCGGAAACGCCTCAATAACGAATATATCGCTTCCCGGCTGACGGTAAATGATGCTCTCTTGGAACGTCTCGCCCTGCGAACGGAAGGATTCGTAGGAGCTGAGATCGAGCAGGCTGTCATTTCCGCCCTCTATGAAGCCTTTTTCAATGAACGCCCCTTACTGGAGGAGGATCTCATATATGCGATTCAAAGCACTGTGCCCCTCTCGGTAACACAGGCCGAATCCATTCGATCCCTTCGCCAGTGGGCAAATGTGCGTGCTGTGGCCGCCACAGCGCGTGAAGATCTGGAAGATTATAACAGAAGCACTCCAGAAGAGCTGGATGGGGATGTTCGAAAGAGCAGAGGCGGCAGATCCCTTGATTTTTAAGCTGTAAAAACTGCAGAAGCGGAGGAAAAACCATGTCTATTGTATTGACCATGACCAGCATAGCCATCGCACTGAGCGTTTCGGCCGTGGGTGGAGTTATGGCTGCCAAGGAGGCCTTGGCCTCCAGGTGCCAGAATGAAGAAACGCAAGGAACAACCATAGAGCCGGTGCAGACCCGTTTTTCGGATAAAAAGCTGCTCATTCAGACTCTTGAGGAGCACGGCTTTCCGGTCCATCAGGAGGAGGGTGGTACTCTTTCTGTGGAAACAAGCGCCGGCAGCCTGCGCTATTACCAGCCTGAGAAGGGCGCGGCTTTCTGGGTGCAGCCCTATGATCTGAAAAGTGAAGAAGAATTGGAGGCTCATCAGGAAGAGCTAGCAGAAGAATATATGGTTAACGTCCAAAAAAGCACATATCTTCTTTTGAAACAGCAGCTGAAAGATCGCCAAGATATGGAACTGGAATCGGAAGCTGTTTTGGAGGATCAATCTATTCTGCTGACAATCAACGTTTCCTGACTGGTTGCAAACATCTCCCCTTTTAAAGGGCCAAGATACTATAAATAGGAAAACATGCGCACTGCCCCACTGTCGGTAAAGCTGTGGGGGCAAGCGCCAGAAAAACGGAACCGGCCGCTCCCAGGGAGTCGGCCGGTTCCGTATTCTTTTGGTAACAGCGCGCTTTTCCTTTTGCATCGGTTCACAAATTCTCTCGCCTTCTGCCGGCAGAGAAAAGCACACTCACATTCAATCCAGTTCCAAAGCGCCCGTATACAGTTGATAATATGTGCCCTTCAGCGCCAAGAGATCCTCATGGGTACCGCGCTCAATGATCCGGCCATGGTCCAGAACCATGATAGCATCGGAATTCTGCACAGTGCTAAGCCGGTGAGCGATTACAAATACCGTTCGGCCCGTCATCAGGGCATCCATACCCCGCTGAACGATAGCCTCCGTTCGCGTATCGATAGAGCTGGTAGCTTCATCAAGAATCATAACAGGCGGATCGGCCACTGCGGCTCTGGCGATAGAGAGCAGCTGCCGCTGCCCCTGGGAAAGGCTGGCTCCATTCCCGGAAAGAGGCGTATCATACCCCTGAGGCAAACGGGTGATGAAATCGTGGGCGCCTGCCAGCTTTGCGGCAGCAATACACTCTTCGTCGCTGGCATCCAACCTGCCGTAGCGGATATTTTCCATGACGGTTCCGGTAAAGAGATTGGTATCCTGCAGAACCATACCCAAGCTGCGCCGCAAATCGGCCTTTTTAATCTTATTGATATTAATGCCGTCATACCGAATCTTTCCATCTGCAATATCGTAAAAACGGTTGATCAGATTGGTGATCGTAGTCTTACCCGCGCCGGTGGAACCCACAAAGGCCACTTTCTGGCCGGGCTTGGCATACAGCGTTACATCATGCAACACCGTTTTTCCCGGTTCATAACCGAAATCCACATTAGTCAGGCGAACATCACCTGCAAGACGCGTATAGGTCACACTGCCGTCGTTATGGGGATGCTTCCAAGCCCACACATTCGTGCGTTCTTCACATTCTTCCAAAGAGCCATCTGCTTTTTCTTTCGCGTTCACCAGTGTTACATATCCTTCGTCGGTCTCGGGTTTTTCATCCAATAGGTCAAAGATACGCTTTGTGCCCGCAAGGCCCATGATAACGGAATTCAATTGGTTGGAAACCTGGCTGATATTGCCGGAAAATTGCTTCGTCATATTCAGGAAGGGAACCACAATACTGATGCCAAAAGCAAGGCCCGAAATGCTCAGATTCGGTGCATGATTCAGTAAAAGAATGCCGCCGATCAACGCTACCAATACATAGAGTACATTGCCAATATTGTTCAGGATCGGCATAAGCATGTTGGCATACCGGTTGGCTTTTTCAGAATCAGCAAAAAGAGCGTCGTTTATGGCGTCAAAATCCTTTTTCGCTTCGTCCTCGTGGCAGAAGACCTTCACGACCTTCTGGCCGTTCATCATTTCCTCCACAAAGCCTTCTGTGCGGCCAATGGCCTGCTGCTGCCGGATGAAATACCGGGAGGAATTCCCACCTACTTTTTTCACCACAAGCGTCATGAAGAAAACGCCAAGGAGCACCACCAGAGTCAGCCACACGCTGTAATACAGCATGATGAAAAGCACCGTAATAACCGTAACAGTCGAAATAATCAACTGGGGAATGCTCTGGGAAATCATCTGGCGCAGAGTGTCGATATCATTGGTATAATAGCTCATGACATCGCCATGATTGTGAGTGTCGAAATATTTGATGGGCAGATCCTGCATGCCGTTGAACATTTTTTCACGCATTTTTGCCAGAGAGCCCTGGGTGATAACAGCCATCAACTGCGTATACGCAAAGCCGGCCAGAAGACTCAGCACATAAAATACGGCCAAAACAGCCACATATCCCAAAATCTGCCCGGATACGCTTCCCCAGTCACCAGTTTGCCAGCTTTTTTCTACAGCGGCTATGACGTTCTGCATAAATACAGAGGGGATGGAGCTAATCACTGCGTTGAACAGAATGCAGATCAACGTAATGGGAAGGAGCACGGGATAAAAGCTGAACAACATGCGGATAAGCCGGAACAGCACAGCCTTTCTTCCGGTGTCTTTTTTTGTCTTCTTATTGGGCATCCGAATCACCTGCCTTATTCTGAGAAGTATAAACCTCGCGATAGATCTCGCTGGTTTTCAGAAGCTCCTCATGGGTTCCCACAGCGCTGATGCTGCCGCCATCCATAACGATGATACGATCCGCATCCTGCACAGAGGCGATTCGCTGGGCAATGATAATCTTTGTCGTTTCAGGGATAAACTGCCGGAAAGCCTGGCGAATCAGCGCATCCGTGCGGGTATCCACAGCGCTTGTGGAGTCATCCAGAATGAGGATCTTGGGCTTTTTCAACAGAGCGCGGGCGATACAGAGCCTCTGCTTCTGGCCACCGGAAACATTGCTGCCCCCCTGTTCGATATAGGTGTCGTATTTCCGGGGGAACTGCTGGATGAATTCATCCGCCTGGGCCAGCCTGCAGGCCTCTTCCAACTGCTCATCCGTTGCATCCTTATTGCCCCAACGAAGGTTATCCTTGATAGTGCCGGCAAAAAGCTCGTTTTTCTGCAGCACAACCGCCACCTGGTTGCGCAGAGCCGTCAGGTCGTATTCCCGCACATCGGCCCCACCCACCTTTATGCTACCTTCTGTAGCATCGTAAAGCCGAGGGATCAGCTGGATAAGGCTGGTTTTTGAGGAGCCGGTTCCGCCAATGACACCGATGATCTCACCGGAACGGATGTGCAGGTCAATATCCGAAAGTGCCATCCGGGCGGCGGACTTGGAATATTTAAAGCTCACATGATTAAAATCGATGGAGCCATCCTTCACTTCCGTTAAGGCATTTTCAGGACTCTGCAGTGTGCTTTCTTCGCTGAGAACCTCCACAATACGCTCGGCAGATTCCGCCGCCATAGTGATCATAACGAATACCATAGAAAGCATCATCAGGCTCATAAGGATCTGAAAGCTATATGTAAGAAGAGAAGACATCTGGCCCACATCCAGATCCAGTCCACGGGAGGTTATAACGGTGTAAGAACCAAAGGAGAGCACAAACACCATCACCCCATAAACGCAGAACTGCATCAGAGGGTTGTTCACGGCCAAAATTCGCTCGGCTTTTGTGAAATCGGCCTTTACGTTCTCAGCAGCCGCATTAAACTTTTTCTTTTCATAATCCTCTCGAACATAGGCTTTGACCACCCTCATGCCGCGGATATTCTCTTGAATAGAGCTGTTGAGCGCATCATACTTCTTAAAGACCCGGCGGAACAGGGGCATCGTTTTGCGGGTTACTATAATCAGGCCGATTCCCAGAATCGGGATGGTAAGAAGAAAGACCAGCGCCATTTTCCCGCCCATGACAAAGCCCATGATAAACGAAAAAATCAGCATCAGAGGGCAGCGAATCGCTGTGCGCACGATCATCATATATGCCATCTGCACATTGGTGATATCTGTGGTCAGTCTCGTAACAAGGCTGGAAACAGAAAATTTATCGATGTTCTCAAAAGAGTACCCCTGTATTTTATAAAACATATCCTTCCGTAGGTTGCGCGCAAAGCCGCAGCTTGCCGTAGCACAGGCCGAGCCCGCCAAAGCACCGAAAGCCAGCGAAAGCCCTGCCATCACCACAAGGATTGCCCCATACCGCAGGAGCACTTCTATGGAACACCCATTTTTAATTTCGTTCACAAGATTGGCAGTAATAAACGGGATAATACATTCCAGCACCACTTCACCGGAAACGAAGACCGGAGCAAGGATAGAGGGCTTTTTGTATTCCCGGATGCTCTTAGCCAAGGTTTTGATCATAAGGTTCCTTCCTTTCTTTTAAGAGTTATGAATGTAATTATACGATATTATTAATCGGTTATCAATAAGGATTATGGAAACATAAAGAAAAAAATGATGGGAACAGAGAAATATTTTCTCCAAAAGACGCTATATCTTTATGAAAAATACCAAATATATTTGCGGCGCAGATTCCAGGCAAGTCTCAAATCTAAGACATTTATTCTAAAAGTGCGGAGAAAACAGAAAGCTCCCTGCACGATACGCAGATTTTGATGTTCCACTGGATCCGGCATGATATGTAACAGGGATAAAAACAAAAAACTAAGGAAACGGCGGTATGCTCCTGAAAAGGAGGCATACCGCCGTTTTGCAGCCGTTTCTTTCCCAACCGCAGTAACTAACTTTCTTACATCTGCCATAGCAAAAAACAGGCAAACCGTTATGCATATATGCATGCGTTTCTTTGCTTTAAAGATCCTTCTACAATCTTCGAAAACGAATTTACTCCAGATCCGGCCGGCTGAGTTCTTTGCGCAATTTCAGAAGAATTATTCCCGACAAAATCGCTGCAAGAATAGAGGTGCCGGCAAAATTCAACCATATTCCAGTGAGTCCCCAGGGCCACAGCAGAAGAATTAACAGCACCGGAAAAACAAGCGCGGTAGCAAGCGAAATAGCGGAGGCTGGCAAGGGCTTTTCAATAGCCAGCATATAGCTCTGCGTGGCAAAAGAGAACCATCTGGTCACATATGTAATACTAAAGAGTTGCAGTGCTCCCACGGACATCTGCACAAATTCGCTGCTGGAATCAGCCATAAACAACTGTGTAATTTCTCCAGGGAAAAGGGCAATTACAAATACCGACAAAATGGAAACAACTCCGCTGGCGACAAAGCAACACTTTTCGATAGCCCGGACTCTGGAAAGCTTTCCCGCTCCCCAATTATAGCCCACAGCAGGCTGAAGAGAATCACACATACCATACAGTAGGGGCTGGATGAAACCATCCACATACATCAGTATTCCGTATACAGAAACAGCCGCTTCACCACCTACCCGAACCAAAATCGCATTCATGATAATGGATGTTATACGGCCGGCGATATTATTCAGAAAATTAGGGCTGCCGCAGGCTACTATCTGCCGAATCATAGAGGCACTAAAACGGGGCCTACAGAAACGCAACTGAGCACGGCCGGTGATAAAAGGAATCAAAGCCAACAACGCACTGATAAACATACCGGTACAGGTGGCTAAAGCCGCCGCCCAAATTCCCCAACGGAACACGCCCAAGAACAAGAATTCCAACACGGCACTCAGAACCGACATCAAAATATTTAAAAACATGCTGCTGCGTATCATGCCGCTGATACGCAGAAAATTGTCGGTAGCAAAAACGATAGTGGTTACAGGGGAACTCAATGCGTATACACGGAGATACTGCACGGCCTGATCGGCGAATTCCCCTTCGGCCCCCATCAGCTTAATCAGAGCGGGCGCCGCAGCAAACAGGATTCCTCCCACCAGGACGCCTGCTCCTACAATCATAATACAGGCACAGGTAAAAATATTATTGGCCTCTTGCTCCTGCTTTCTGCCTAAAGCAATGGAAATAGGCACCGCAGATCCCACACCGATCAGATCGGCAAGAGCAAAATTAATAATCACGAAGGGCATGGCCAGGTTCAAAGCAGCAAACGCAGTGGAACCAAGATACTGCCCTACGAAGATACCGTCAAAAAGCTGATATAAAGCCGAAGCCAACATTCCCACAGCGCCGGGAAGAGACGCAAGGAAAAAAAGTTTCAGCGGTGGTGTTTTGGCAAACAAGGTCTCAGAGTTCATACATTCAATTCCTTTCCTCCATCATGATCATTACTTGCTTTTCAAACTCCTCACATAGGCATTTGGAAAAATACTCAAAAGCATTGATGAATGCAGCAGGAAAGTCCTGTAAAGTCCGATTTAAGGCTTCCTGTTCCGCAGCATACACCTTTTTTAGAAGCTCTTCTGTATACGATTTGCCCGAATCTGTAAGTAGAATTTTCTTCTCTCGTGTATTGTCTTCCAAAAGAAGCGTAATATAGCCGGCTTCCTGCAGTTCTTTCACCACAGTGTTCACAGTTGTTTTGGGAATCAGCCAATCTTCACATATCTGTTTCTGTGAATGAGGTTTTCCGTCATCCAATGCATATAAAAGAGCCAATGTATTTTCTTTGACCCCGAGCTTTCTGGCAAAAAAATAGTAGCTGCCATCAATTTTATTGATAGCCAGCATTAGACGACGTATATTCTCATATGAATCTTCCATATCTTCCCTCTGTCCCATGTACTTAATACGAATTCGTATCGCATTGTAGTATGAATTCGTACTTTTGTCAAGCCCTCCGAATGTCAAAAATTTGTAAGAGCTATTTCTTACTCTTTCTGCAAATTCTCTCCATCTATCCTCATATTAGCAGGAAATTTGTGGATTCTGTAAAATCATAAAAATCTATTGACTTATTCAAAAGCGTTATATATACTAGTTCCTGCTGGAATAAGTGGTGGAGTCTGTCATAGAGAGCAATAGCGTCTCTATTTATTCACAGTGTTTACCTTTTAACATCGAAAAAGGGGATTCTTCCCCTTTATATCGGAATAAAAAGGGGCAGATCTTCTCAGAGGGAAGTTCTGCCCCTTTTTTGCAAACCAAATTGAAAAGAAAGGAAATCCTTTAGCAGCTCTTATGCAGCGCCAGCCACCGCCGACCGCATATCAAACACGAGGGAGTACTGCACATATATGGGAACAGCTATTCTCAGAGTTATCAAAAAGAATCTTTTTGGCATTATCACCGCAATTCTTTCGGCGGGAATCCTGCTGGCCTTTCTTTTTTCTTCCGACGGCATCAGCTCGCTGGGCCGGGTTTCCCAATCCATTCGATATGAATGGCTTCTATTGGCTGTAGCTGCAGCAGTTGCAGCGTGGATCCTGGAAGGAGTGGTCCTCAACCTATTTTGCCGGGCCGTTTACCGCGAATGGAAATTCCGGTATTCCTTCTGCATCGGTATGGAGGGCGTCCTTTACAGTGCCCTGACACCTTTTTCCACCGGTGGGCAGCCTATGCAGATCTACTCTATGCATAAGTTGGGGATGGATACGGGGGCGGCGGGCTCCATTATCGCTGTAAAAACGCTGGTTTACCAAATTATCCTCGTTCTATATTCCCTGGTCATGGTGGTTTGGATGCTTCCTTTTTTTCAAACCAATATAAGCAATTTTTCCTTTGTGACGATCTTGGGCCTGATCTGCAACAGCACCTTCATCCTATTGGTCCTTCTCTTCTGCATCAGTAAGCGGGCTACTGATATGCTTCTCCGCAAGGGAATCGGGCTGCTTCACAAACTTCATCTATGCCGGCATCCCGAGGAACGGTATGAAAAAATTCACCGGGAACTGGCCGTATTTCATGAAAGTTCTTTTCTCCTGGGGAAATCCTGGAAACTGTATGCAGGTGCCGGTCTTCTCACTGTAGTGCAGATTGCTTCTACCTGTTCCATCCCGTATTTTATCTATCGGGGTTTCGGCTTTTCGCAGCAGCCGGTAAGTGTAATTATGGCGGCGCAGGCGTATGTATCCATGGTGAGCGCATTTGTACCGCTGCCGGGCGCCTCCGGAGGAGCAGAAGGAAGCTTCGTCTTGTTCTTCAGAAGCTTTTTTCTGGACGGAACCATTATTCCCGCCACAGTCGTGTGGCGTACAATCTCCTACTACCTGAATTTTCCCGTTGGCTGTATTTGCACCTATCTGGTGGGCAGAATGCCAAAGCTCACACTTTCAGGTGCCAAAAAAGCAGACGGGGAAAAGGCAAAAGAACTGAATGAACAGAACCAGGTTGAGGCATAAAGGAAGCCAATGCTTCCTATGCAATATATTCAAGGCAGAGAAAGGATTGAGAAACTGCCGGCAGATGCGTGCCGTTTCTGAATTGGAGCATGCCGGCATATCGCGTGAGACATTTTATTTTTTCCATTAAAAAGCAGCCTCCGGGAAGGCTTATTGTAATGGGCTTTGCGCTGGTCATCCTGCTTGGAACAGCCCTGCTTTTACTGCCCGTATCCATAAAGGATGGAGCGACAGTCACCTTCATTGACGCACTGTTTACCTCTACCAGCGCCGTCTGTGTAACTGGGCTCATCGCCATCGACACAGCGGATCATTTTACTGTTTTTGGGCAGACAGTGGTGGCAGCCCTGATCCAAATCGGCGGACTGGGCGTTACTTCTATAGGAGCGGGACTGATCATTGCCGCCAGAAAGCGCATCGGTATTAAGGGGCGCGTTCTGGTTAAGGAATCTTTTAATGTGGATTCCTTTAAGGGAATGGTTCGTCTGGTTAAAGCCGTCCTTTTGATGACCTTGTGCTTTGAATCAGCCGGTCTCATTCTCAGTTTTATTGTATTTGTGCAGGATTACCCACCTTTACAGGCCTTGGGAATCAGTGCTTTCCACTCCATCGCAGCCTTTAATAACTCCGGTTTCGATATTTTAGGAGGCATGCGAAACCTGATTCCTTACCAATCCAACGTCCTGCTGAATCTTACAACCTGTGGGCTGATCATCTTTGGAGGGTTGGGTTTCCTTGTTATTCTGGACATTTTGAAAAAACGTTCCTTCCGAAAACTGAGCCTGCATTCTAAGGTAGTGATTACCACAAGTGTAATCCTCCTTATAGCAGGCACTCTGCTCTTGAAGGCTACAGAGGATATTTCCTGGCTGGGGGCTTTCTTCCACAGCGTTTCGGCAAGAACGGCAGGTTTTTCTACATACCCTATCGGAGAATTTTCAAATGCCGGACTCTTTACGCTGATCCTTCTGATGTTTATAGGCGCTTCACCGGGTTCCACCGGCGGCGGTATCAAGACCAGCACCTTTTTTGTACTCATGCAAGAGGTACGGAGTCTATTCACTAAAAAGCACATCGGGGCTTTCCACCGAAGCATCCCTGCGGAATGCCTCTCAAGAGCTTCCATCATATCGCTGCTTTCTCTGCTGCTTGTTTGTGTGGGAACGTTCCTTCTCTGCATTTTAGAGCCAGACTGCAGCTTTATCCAGCTTTTCTTTGAAGAAGTTTCTGCATTTGGAACCGTGGGGCTTTCCACCGGGATTACCCCCACCTTATGCGACGGAAGCAAGCTGGTTCTCATCTTTACCATGTTTGCAGGCCGGGTCGGCATGTTCACCCTGCTTTCTATCTGGATAGACCGCCCTGCCCCGAATGCACACTATACGGAAGAATCTATAACCATTGGATAATAAACGGGAGGATACTATGAAAAAGAAAGAAACCTCTGCTACCTTTGGAGTGATCGGGCTGGGCCGCTTTGGCTCGGCTTTGGTGGAATGTCTTTCTAAGGCTGAAAAAGAGGTAATTGCTGTAGACAGAGATGAATCCAGAGTGAGAGAAGCCCGCCGGTTCACCGATTTTGCAATGGTGGTGAGTTCCTTGGACCAGGAATCCCTGGAAGAGATCGGCATACAAAACTGCGACACTGTTGTGGTGTGTATCGGTGAACAGATGGATATCAGCATCCTTACTACAATGACCGTTCTGAACTTGAAAGTTCCCCATGTGATTGCAAAAGCGAACAGCCTTATGCACGGAGAAGTGCTCAAGCGTCTGGGAGCCAAGGTGGTATTTCCAGAGCGGGATATGGCCGTTCGTTTGGGCAAAGGCCTTATTTACAACAGTTTCCTAGATTCTGTAACGTTGGAGGGCAATACCGAGGTCAGAAGAATACAGGTAACAGATCCTCTGATTGGCGTCAGCATCCGTGAAGCAGATACCCGTCGAAAATATGGCCTGAATATTATCGCCATAGAGCATAATCAGCATACGGATGTAGATTTCCCCTCTGATTACTGTTTCCGGGAAGGGGACATAGTCTGCGTCATAGGTCAGACAAAAAATGTTGAACGGTTTGAAAACGATATCCAATAATTTAGAGCCGCTTTTAGGCGCTAAAAAGCTCTAAAAAAGAGGAAAAAGGAAGAACCTTTTCCTGCTTTTGAGAGTATATAGCAGTAAAAAATCCCCTGTATTCTGGTCTTTTTGCTGGAATACAGGGGATTTTTCTATGCTATCGCCTTTCTTCTGCAGTAATAAGGAGCCCAAGAGCGCCGGACCACTCTGGCGCAAACCTCACCGAGGCCGTGGAATGTATGGACAGATACTAAGGCACAGATAATTTTAGTGATTTTAATTAAAACGCTATTGAAAAATCAAGCTAAGAGGTATATCATAAATATGACAAAATTAGACATAAAATTTATCTATATAAAAAATTTAATAGACATATTCACATAAAATTTTGTGCGTAGATTGAGAGTGCACTAACAAAATCAATTCAATTTATATAAGAGAAGAGGACTGCAGCCCTTTTTTAAGCGCCGCAATCCCCTTCCGCTGGGAAACTACATCGTATATGGAGGAGAATATGGAAAACCAACTGATTGCGCACGTCATTTTCTCTGAAAACGGAAACCGGCGAATCCAGACACTGGTAGAGCACTGCCGCAATGTCGCCCGGCTGTGCGCTGAAGCCTGCAGGCCCATTGGGCTGGAAAATCTGGGATACCTCACCGGTCTGCTGCACGACATGGGAAAGGCCGCAACCCCCGTGCAGGAACATTTATGGCAGCAAACAAAGCAGAAACTCAATCACTCAGCGGCCGGAATGCGCTGGCTGTGGGAAGTATGCCGCACCGGGGGAACAGCTCGGCGCTTAACCGCTCAGATAGCGGCCATTGCTATCGGCTGCCACCACAGCGGGCGCTGCGACTGCATTGCGCCGGATGGATCGGAGCCCTGGCTGGAACGGATGTATTCTTCCCAGGCACAACCTATGTATGAAGAAAGTGTGGAGGCCTTTTTCTCCAGCTGCTGCACAAAAGAAGAGGTGCTGACCCTGGTAGGTAAGGCCGTAAAGGAAATTTCCACTATATATAAGCGACTGTCGAGTGTTCTCCCAGCCAAGCCCGGCCTGCAGGGGAATACCCTTAACGATGCTCTTCGGTTTGCGCTGGGGTTTATGCAACGTTTTTTGTTCAGTGCCCTGGTGGATGCAGATTGGACAGATACATCCTGTTTCATGGACAATAAACCTTTGCCCCAGCAGGCAGAAGGAGCGCAGCGCCAGTCTATCTGGAACAAGTTGTCGGAGAATACAGAAGACTACCTGAACGGCCTGCCGGCCGTATATTCCATCGACAGCCTTCGCCGGGAAATCTCCAACCAATGCCTTGCCGCCGCCAGAGAGAGGTCCCCAGGAATATATCGACTTTATATTCCCACTGGCGGCGGCAAGACTTATTCCGGCCTGCGGTTCTGCATCGAAATGGCGCGGCGGCAAAACGCCCAGCACATCTTTTATTTTTCACCCTATAAGTCGATTACCCGCCAGAATGCCGACTGTATCCGGAACGCTCTGGGTGAGGAATTTGTGCTGGAGCACCATTCAGATCTGACCTTTGAAGAAAGCGAAGAAGAAGCCCGAGAGCAATGGCTGGCTCAGAGCCAGCGGTGGCAGGGAACACCAGTAATATGCACCACGATGGTGCAATTTCTGAACAGTCTCTTTGCCGCACCTCGGCAGAATGTGCGGAGGCTTTCCGCTCTGGCAGGTTCCGTTCTGCTATTTGATGAGATCCAATCCCTTCCCCTGCAGCACGTGTGCCTGTTTAATCTGGCCGTCAATACGCTGGCACATCTTCTGGGCTGTACCGCCGTTTTGTGCACAGCCACTCAGCCGGAGCTGGCACAGGCGGAATACCCCGTTGTTTTTTCTCCGGATATGGATATTGTAACAGATTATGAGGAACGATTCCGTCAGTTCCGGCGCACCCGGATTATCCCCCGGCTGGTGCCCGGCGGAGAACGGGCTCCTGCTATCGCCGATTTTATAATGGAACTCTTGAAAGAAAACCGCAGCATTCTGGTAATCCTGAACACAAAAAGTGCGGTGAACAAGTTGTATGAAGCATTAGAGCCGCAGATGCCTGAGGATACACCTCTCTTCTGCCTGACCACGTATCTTTGCTCTAAGCACCGGGAGGATGTTATCCGGCAGATAACCCGCAGGCTTTCCGATAAGCAGCCGGTGGTCTGCATCAGCACGCAGCTGATCGAGGCAGGCGTCGACCTCAGCTTTGACTGCGTAGTACGCAGCATGGCCGGCCTCCCCAGCATTGCTCAGGCAGCCGGCCGATGCAACCGACACGGAGAGGACGGCTGGCGCCCGGTGTATCTGATCGACTGCGCGGATGAAAATCTCACCCGGCTGAAGGAAATAGACAACGCCCGGCAGGCAACCCGCCGCCTACTGGAAAGCCTGCCGGAAGGAAGCGATCTTCTTTCTCCCCAGATTATCCAAGCTTACTATGGCATATATTACGGCGAACCGCAGCAAAGGTTGGGGATGCGGTATCCTGTGCCGGAGGTCAGCAGCCAGGCCACGCTGGTGGATCTGCTCTCCTCCAACAGGGACGCCGTTCAGGCTTATACAGGTGAAGGGCATCCGGAACCTGATACGGGAAAACTCCGCCAGGCTTTTGGCACTGCGGAAGCTTTGTTTGACGCAATTCCCGATGAAACTGTACCTGTCCTGGTGCCGTATAAAGAAGGGGCTGAAAAGCTTCTGGAGCTTCAATCCGGCCGCAGCAATCTGCAGTTGTCTTCTCTGCAGCCCTATACGGTCTCTATCAGCAGAGGCGAACTAAACCGGTTGGGCGACGCCGTCCACCCCATACTGAACGGGGCGGTACTTGCTCTGCAGGAAGGCTTTTACGATGAGGCACACAAGGGGCTTCTCTTTTCCCCCTCTCCCTTGCCCGAGCTTATGTACTAAGAATCGCCGCATTTAAATGGAAAGAATCCACTGGAAAAGGAGGAATTGCTTTGGAATACAGCAACACCATTACTCTACGGGTATGGGGACGATACGCCTTATTCAGCGACCCCATAACCCGGGTTGGCGGGGAAAAGTTCAGTTATCCGGTTCCCACCTACCAAGCTGTTAAGGGAATTCTGGAAAGTGTATATTGGAAACCAACCTTTTTATGGGTGCCGGACGCCATCCGCATTCTTAATCCCATCGAAACGGAATCCAAAGGGATCCGGCCGGTGCGTTATAACGACGGCAAAAACGATCTTTCCATCTATACCTATTTAAAGAATGTTGCCTATCAGGTAAAGGCCCATTTTGAATGGAATCTGAGCCGACCGGATCTGGCAGAAGACCGCATTGAGCACAAACATTACCAGATTGCTAAACGCATGCTGGAACGGGGCGGGCGGCGCGACATCTTTTTGGGAGCCAGAGAATGCCAGGGATATGTGGAACCCTGCGGCTTCAGGGAAGGCCCCGGCGCTTATGACAAAAGCCCGCCCATGCCTCTTGGCCTGATGGTGCACGGCATCACCTATGGGGATGAAGACGGCAGCGGCCAGATGAGCGAAAGACTGTGGCGGCCCGTTATGCGGGAAGGCGTGATCGAATTCTTACGTCCGGAGGAATGCCCCATCATCCGCCCCATCCGCAGGCAGAAGATCAAGACCTTCCTGCCGGGAGAAAATTTTCAGGGCTGCGATACGCTCTATGAGGAGGCGGCAACAAATGGGATGGCTTGAACAATGCTACCAGATCTATGAAAAGAATCGTTCCGAAGTGGGAAAGCTCTCCTTTAACCATCGAGGATGGGAAGCCCCCATGCTGCTTCCTGTGTCTCACACTACCCAGAAGGCCAATGTAGAAGTAAATCTTTCTGGCGATGGAGAATTCCTTTCCGCACGGGTGCTGCGCCCGGATGAAATGACAACGGTGATCCCATGTACCGAAAAATCCTCAGCACGCACCTCGGGGCCCGTCCCCCATCCTCTGGCAGATAAGCTTCAGTATATTGCAGGAGATTACCCACAATACGGCGGCCCTAAAGAATCCTGCTGGGCGGAGTATCTTGCTCAACTCCGCGCCTGGTGTGATTCCCCCTTCGGCCTGGAATCCCTCCATGCCGTATTCACATATCTGGAAAAGGGCTGCCTTATAGCAGACCTTCTGGAACAACGAATCCTATATACCGGCGAGGACGGACGTCTGCTGCAAAAATGGATCGGCCCAAAAGAAGAAACCCCCGATATATTCCAATCGGTGAAGGATCCCTTTGAAACCTTCGTCCGCTTCCGCGTCAATGGAAAATCCCTTTCTTCCGATCCCTCCGTATGGGAGAGTTACACGAGCTATTACCTTTCCACGCTGCAGGAAACCGGCGTCTGTTATGTGCAAGGGAGGGAAATGCCCATTTCGTTTCTGAGCCCTTATAAAATCCGCAACGCAGGGGATCGGGCCAAACTGATTTCCAGCAACGATAACATCAATTTTACATACCGGGGCCGCTTTGAAAATGTGGAGGAAGCTCTTTCCATAGGCTATGAAACTACCCAGAAGGCCCACAGCGCTCTGCGCTGGCTCATCGGCCGCCAGGGGATACAGAACGGGGATCAGACCATTCTGGTGTGGGGCTCAGAAAATGAGCCCATTCCGCCGGTCACGGGAGACTCCTGCGATCTGGCCTGCAGCATCTCTGACGAAGAAGAACTGGGAGACATCTTCGCGCCGGAAACGCCGGTGGCAAACACCCGCGAAGCTTTTGCCAGGCAATTCAATAAAGCCATACAGGGATACCGCCATAAGCTCTCAGAATACAGCCAAATACTGGTGATGATTCTGGATTCCGCTACGCCCGGCCGGTTATCCATCCGCTATTATCGGGAGCTGAGCGGCTCCCACCTGATGGACTGCATCGAAAGCTGGCACCGCAATTTTGCCTGGGAGATGCGCTACCGCAGCCTGCAGCAGGAAAAAAACGGAAAAAAGACCAAGGTTCAGGTTGTGTTCACCGGCGCCCCGTCACCGGCGGATATTGCCGAAGCCGCTTACGGCACCAAGATAGATGCCAGGCTGAAGCAGCAAACGATCGAGCGGCTTCTACCCTGCATTACCGAAGCCCGGTCTTTCCCCAGGGATCTCATGCTGTCAGCCGTTCGCCGCGCCAGCAATGGCATCGCACTGCAGCCTTGGGAAGCGAACAAAGTCAGAAACATAGCCTGCGCCTTGGTGCGCGGCTGTTACCATCAATATAAAAAGGAGGATTTCACCATGGCAATTGACGAAAGCTGCCGCGACCGGAATTACCTCTTTGGCCGCATTCTGGCCTGTGCCGATCAGGTCGAACAATATGCAAGCTATACGGCAAACGAAAGCACCCGCCGCCCTACCAACGCACTCCGCTATGAAACTGCTTTTACCCAGCGACCGGCAAAAACCACGGAGCTGCTGCGCAAACAACTGCTGCCATATCTGGAGCGCCTTATCAAATCCAATAAGAGCACCTATGCCGGGGAACTTATGCTCAGCCTGATAGACCGCATTCCCCCAGAGGACTTTACCAATGCTCCGCTCAATGAACTGTATCTGCTGGGGTACGCCAGCCAGCGGGCGGAATTTTATAAGAAAGCAGAAACCACTGCGGCAGAAAGCTCTGTAGTTACCGAATAAAAGGAGGAAGTATCCATGGAAACCCTGCAGAATAAAATTGATTTTGCTCTTGTGATCGCTGTCCGCCATGCCAACCCCAACGGTGATCCCTTAAACGGGAACCGGCCCCGTGAAACATACGAGGGATATGGAGAAATTTCAGACGTGTGTCTGAAGCGCAAAATCCGCAACCGCATGATGGATCTGGGCGCTAAGGTGTTCGTTCAATCGGATGACCGCTGCAACGACGGCTACAAAAGCCTGAAAGACCGTGTTGATGGCTGCCGGGAACTGAAAGCAGCTTCCAAAGACAGAGAAAAATTCGCGCAGATCGCCTGCGAGGAATGGCTGGACGTGCGCAGCTTTGGTCAGGTATTTGCTTTCAGCGGAAAGGATGAAGGTGTTTCTGTTAGTGTCCGGGGGCCTGTTTCCATTCATCCTGCTTTCAGTGTGGATCCTATTACCATAGAAAGCCTGCAGATTACCAAAAGCGTCAACAGCGTCACCAAGGATAAAAAATCCAGCGATACTATGGGAACCAAGCACAGAGTGGACTTTGCCCTCTACACCACCTTTGGCAGCATCAACTGCCAGCTGGCAGAAAAGACGGGCTTCACCGATGCGGATGCCGGCATAGTGCGGGAAGCACTGCGCACCCTGTTTGAAAACGACACCTCTTCTGCACGTCCGGATGGCAGCATGGAAGTCCTGCGCCTATATTGGTGGAAGCACAACTGCAAAAGCGGCCAATATTCTTCCGCCAAGGTTCACCGTCTGCTGAAGGTTGAAAAGAAGGTGGAGAATCCCCAGACAATCGATGGCTACTCCATCACATGCGGCGAACTCCCTGGTCTTTCGGTGGAAGTCTATGACGAATCCTGAAGAATACCTGCAAATGTCCGGTATCCAGCACTTTTCCTTCTGCCGGAGGCAGTGGGCGCTGGCTTACCTGGAACAGCAATGGGCTGAAAACCTGCTCACGGCAGAGGGGAGGCTGGAGCACACTCGGTGCCATGAAGAGGGGAGCGAAAAGCGCGGCGAGCTGCTGACTGTCCGGGGAATGCGGGTCATCTCACATCGCCTTCGTCTAAGCGGCGCATGCGATGTGGTGGAATTCCGTGCATCGAAGGAAGGCGTTCCCCTACAGGGGCGGGAAGGACTCTGGCAGCCCATGCCGGTGGAATATAAGCACGGCCATTCCAAGGAAACCGACGCAGACCGCCTGCAGCTCTGCGCCCAGGCCATGGCACTGGAGGAAATGCTTCTCTGCCATATTCCCCAGGCTGCCCTGTTTTATATGGAAACACACCGGAGGGAAACCGTGGAACTGACAGAAGAACTGCGCAAAGCCACCCAAAAGGCAGCAGATGAAATGAATCTTTATTTTGAAAGGGGCTATACTCCAAAGGTCAAGCCAGGAAAGCACTGCAACGCCTGCTCGCTCAAAGACCTTTGCCTGCCCCGTCTGTGCAGAAAGGCGGATCCCAGAGCATATATCCAGGAGCATATTCTGGAAAACAATCCGTTCGCTTCACAGGAGGATACAGTATGAGACACTTGCTCAACACGCTTTTCGTGCTCACAGCAGACAGTTATCTTTCTCTTGACGGCGAAACCGTTGTGATAAGCCGAGGCAGAACAGAGACCGCCCGCTTCGCTCTGCACACTCTGGAGGGCATTCTGTGCTTTACGTATGCAGGCGCCAGCCCGGCTCTAATGGGAGCATGCGCACAGCGGGGCGTGGATTTGTGCTTCTTTTCCCCACAGGGCCGTTTCCTGGCACGAACAACCGGTGAAGAGCGGGGCAACGTGCTCCTGCGGCAGGCCCAGTACCGCTGTTCTGACAACATGGAAGAAAGCTGCCGTTTTGCCCGGTGTTTTATATTGGGCAAGGTATACAACTCCCGTTGGGTGCTGGAGCGCGCTACCCGTGACCATCCGCAGCGAGTCCCCGTGGAAAAGCTCAAGGCTCTATCTTCACAGCTCGCGTCCGCCCTTCCCGTCATTCGCACCTGCCAGGAAGCCGGCCGCCTTCTTGGGCTGGAAGGAGAGGCCGCCCAGGCATATTTTGACGGCTTCGGCAGCCTGATCCTGCGACAGGAAAAGGATTTTGCCTTCAGAGGCCGCAGCCGGCGGCCACCTCTGGATTCTATAAACGCCCTGCTTTCTTTTGCCTATACTCTGTTGGCCCGGGACTGCGCCGCAGCACTTGAGGGGGTTGGGCTGGATCCCTATGTGGGATTTCTGCACCGGCCCCGCCCGGGGCGTACCAGCCTGGCTCTGGATCTGATGGAAGAGCTTCGTCCCTCTTATGCGGATAGATTCGTGCTGTCCCTTGTAAATCAGAGTATCCTCAGGCCCTCTCATCTGGAAAAGCAGGAAAACGGCGCTGTCCTTCTGACAGATGAGGGACGCAGAATCTTTCTGGGAGCATGGCAGAAAAAGAAGCAAGAGCAACTCACCCATCCTTTTTTGGGGGAAAAAATACCTTGGGGGCTTGTTCCCTATGTACAGGCTCTTCTTTTAGCCCGCACTCTCCGGGGAGATCTGGAGGAATACCCACCCTTTTTCTGGAAATAAGGGAGGAATTCTTATGCTTGTACTGGTAACTTATGATGTGAACACAGAAACGGCTGCTGGGCGCAAACGGCTGCGAAAAGTGGCTAAGGTTTGCACAGACCACGGCCAAAGGGTGCAAAATTCCGTTTTCGAGTGCCTTTTGGACGCGGCTCAGTATGTAGTCTTCCGAGCAAAACTGACAGAACTGATCGACCCGGAGACAGACAGCCTTCGGTTTTATCAGCTGGGAAACCGGTATACAAATAAGGTGGAACATGTGGGAAAGCATCCCGCTTTTCCCCAAGATGGCCTTCTGATCCTTTAGCCCGCCTGTGCGAACCCGTATCCGTCATAGAAATACCGGAAGCTTCGCACCCTGCTTTTGCTATAAAGCAAGCAGAAAAGAAAAATTTATTGTATATAAGAAATATGCATATGCCTTTCATTCTCGAATTAGGGCATACCAAACAAAAGGTTACATATTTTTTGTAGCCTTTTGCTGTCGCTCTCCGTATGGAGAGCGTGGATAGAAATACAAAATAACAGCTGGAGCTTACTATGCAATCGTAAGTCGCTCTCCGTATGGAGAGCGTGGATAGAAATATCAGGCTTCACTACGACAGGGCGCACGAGACCAGTCGCTCTCCGTATGGAGAGCGTGGATAGAAATACCTGTACGGATGAAAGGGCAATGATATGGAACGGTCGCTCTCCGTATGGAGAGCGTGGATAGAAATGGGCAATCGGAGAGCTGGGCATGGCGGCATACTGTCGCTCTCCGTATGGAGAGCGTGGATAGAAATACAAAATAACAGCTGGAGCTTACTATGCAATCGTAGTCGCTCTCCGTATGGAGAGCGTGGATAGAAATGAAATATACCATTCCAACAAGCGCCAGAGTATTCCTGTCGCTCTCCGTATGGAGAGCGTGGATAGAAATATTTATGGCCTTCCGGAGCCGGAAAGCCTCAGTTGTCGCTCTCCGTATGGAGAGCGTGGATAGAAATGCGTATCCTTGTAAGCGTCCTGCAGCTCAGAATCGTCGCTCTCCGTATGGAGAGCGTGGATAGAAATCCGTTACGCTTACCCTGCAGGCATGCGCGGTTCCGGGTCGCTCTCCGTATGGAGAGCGTGGATAGAAATAATACACGCCGTCAATATATGTGACGCATAGTGGTCGCTCTCCGTATGGAGAGCGTGGATAGAAATGGTGCTGTCCTTGTTCCAATACACATCGGCTCCTGTCGCTCTCCGTATGGAGAGCGTGGATAGAAATAGGAGGAAAATAAAAAATGAAAAAATTAACTCGAACGGTCGCTCTCCGTATGGAGAGCGTGGATAGAAATAAGCGCTGGATCACTTCGGAGGTCATCCCCTCCAGTCGCTCTCCGTATGGAGAGCGTGGATAGAAATGCATATAGTTATGAAGGAGCAAGAAAAAAGATACCGTCGCTCTCCGTATGGAGAGCGTGGATAGAAATGTCCTCATCGCTCAACGCTATAAGCGCTCCGCCTGTCGCTCTCCGTATGGAGAGCGTGGATAGAAATAGAAGCATAGAAAGATGTACTGAGGTAGTCAAAAAGTCGCTCTCCGTATGGAGAGCGTGGATAGAAATATGGAAGATACCCATTCTAAGGAAGGAGGCGCAACGTCGCTCTCCGTATGGAGAGCGTGGATAGAAATAAAAGCTAGCCGACTACTTTGGCGTTACTACTGAGTCGCTCTCCGTATGGAGAGCGTGGATAGAAATCCCATAGGTTGTGCATAGGATTTCCTGCCTCTGCGTCGCTCTCCGTATGGAGAGCGTGGATAGAAATATTCAGGACAACACGGTATTCAAGGGAAAAGAGAGGTCGCTCTCCGTATGGAGAGCGTGGATAGAAATATGGAGGTATTCGGGAGGAATTACCTTTGAATGGATGTCGCTCTCCGTATGGAGAGCGTGGATAGAAATATTATATTCAATAAAATTAACTGAGTCTGGGTTAGTCGCTCTCCGCAAGGAGAGCGTGGATAGAAATGCAGGAGAGCCAACGCAAAATGTGGGCAAGAGCTTGTCGCTCTCCACATGGAGAGCGAGGGTAGAAGATATGTCTCGGTAGCAAAGGTGTTTTGTGCTAATAACACAAAAACGTCCTGCATCTTCCCTTTAGAAAATGCAGGACATTAGAAATCTGTTTGGCATGTAGGGTTCTAACGAGTAAACACATTCCCAGGCTTTAACGGCAAATCGCTTCCGCTATTGCTCTTTACCCGTAGGGTTTGTGCATCCACCCGGTCAAATCGGATCTCATCCGAAAGGAAATTCCCAAATCGGTCATAACATCGCAGCACAATCGATACACTGCCGTCATATTCCGGGAAACAATTTCCGAAAAAGGGTTCGCTCATCCTCCATATGTATTCTGTTCCGTCTATAACAATGGGAGCATCCGTTTCCAAAGGCGGATCCTCACTCTTAGAGCGGGGGATATAATAATGGATCCATATATCCGTATGCAGATCTTCTTGAATCTGAATCTCAAATACCGCCAGCACCACATCGGAACCAAAACAGAAAGCTTCTTCACTCCAATCCACATCCAGAGTATGATACTTCCACGATTTCCCGCCCTGAACCGGGTATTTTTCCTGAATCAGGCTTGCCTCCGTCTTTCCCGGAGGTTCCTCATTGGGATTGCGGATAGAATCTTTATCCGTTTCCTGCTCACTGGAAGGTATGGAATCAGAGACTTCCTCTTCTGGTTTCTTTTCTTGTTTTTGTTCCAAAGTTTCCCCGGGAGGGGCTTCTTTTTTTGAAGTTGCAGCCTCCCGTTCCTTTAGCTTTTCTTCCCATTCTTCTTGTGATTTTTCTACCATGGAAGCTATACTGTCAATTCCTTGAAGAATAGCGGTTTCTGTTTCTTTTGAATAAGAAATCTTATTCAAGTTCGTATTTTGTTTCTTCTCTTCGTAACTATCTTCCCGAGAAGGCGCTTCCGAAGCAACCTTCTCTGCAGAAGTAATCTCCGTTTCGTCTTGCCCGCAGGAGATTCCAAGAAATGCCAATATCAAACATCCAAATATCGCCGCTATCTTTGTAATGCACTTCATACAAAATCCTCTTTCTCTCCTTTGATGAAATGGCATCCTTACGAATCCGATTTTTCATTCATCAAAAAAACGCTACCCGGCGCCTGATTTTCTTCATATTGTCAGATGTTTCTCTGCTACATGAGATTTGGGTCATAAGCTGCTCTTTCTCCGCCAGTGAAGGGCGGTCTCGTCCTGGCACAAATGAGACCCGCCTCCCCTATTCGGGAAAGAGAAAGGCGGACAGGCACAGCCACCCTTTGCAGATGCATTCCAATCATAGTTCCGCCAATATCCATCCCTGCGGAAGCTTCCACTTCCTCCACTAGAACCGGGTGAGAAAAACCTCTGTAGGCTGCTGAAGCAAAGGAACCCCCTGCTTTAGGCCGGGGCACAGCATTAACCTGTTTTAGCCTGTAAAGCTTTTGTGCTTTTTTTTCTATAACCAAGGCCCGATTCAGGTGTTCACAACACTGAGCTGCCAAAAATAGCTCCTTTTCCCGGCAGGCTCTCCAGATACCGGTAAACACAGCCCCTGCGATTTTCGGGCTTGAATCCGTCCCGATTCTGTGCCCTCCTACCTCACTGGAGGAACAGCCCACTACAAAAATATCTTCTGGTTCAGTGTATGCAACGGTAAGAAGCTCTTTCGCCGCCGCATATGCTTCACATTCCAAATTGTTTAAAAATGCTTCTTCATTTCTATTTGTATATTCTTCTTTTTCCGTTTCATTCAGCCGTTCCATTGCGGTGCGCTTCCTTTCGAAATCCATACTTCAATCCGTTCTGTATCTGAAACCTTTGAATATCTTTCCGATCCATGCTTTTACTGTAAAAAGGTCTCTTTCCTTAGGCATTCGACTCTTCCGTTTTGACCTTTTCCCCATAGGCTCTGTCTGCAGCTTCCCTGGCCAAATCCAAAACTATGCGTTCCTGGCGGAATTTCTCCTCCCCTGGGAATACAGGAATTTGCGTATATACCTCCGCCACCATAGAGCGCATCCAAAGGCCGGGTGTAATGCGAAGAGAATAACCACATCCGCTTTCCGTCATCCAATCGTAAAAACTGGCTCGGGGCAGGCCATATGCAGAAAGAATCGTCATAATTACACCTCCATGGGTTATCAGGACAGACTCCGTGATTCTCTGCCGCATGAGGCGCTCCACAAAAGCTTCAAAAGCCGCGCAAACTCTATGCATAAAAGCCGCTCCGCTTTCTCCGTTTGGAGGGGCTGCCTGGGAACCGTTTTCCATCCATTTTGCAAAGGAGGGATCCTCTGCCGTGATCTCTTCTGCCGTTTTATTTTCCCAGTTTCCAAAATTGCATTCTCTGAATTCCGGGAGCAGCTCCACCTCTGCCCCCGGATAGAGAATCTCGGCCGTTTCCCGGCAGCGGCGCAGAGGGCTGGCAAAGAAAGCCTTGGCCCCAGGGTATGTTCCCTTTTCCTTAAGCTCCTGCAGCTGATGCCTTCCCTCACCGGATAAGGGGGAATCTGTAATCCCCACATATCGGCCTTCAAGGCTTCCCTCCGAAACTCCGTGCCGAATCAAATGAATCACATAGGACTGCATATACGCAATCTCCTTTCCTCATCAACGGGGATCGCCGCACTGAAGGCGATCCGTATTCATTCGTGATAATACGATAACCGTCCGCTCCTGATTTTCCAAAGGAACCCATATGCGCCCGTAAAAAGCCAGAAATTGCGCTTTTTCCATCTTTTACACACAGGATATAGCGGCTTTACAAATCGTTATAACTATATTATACTTTACACTGTGTTGTTTTAAAATTCGCCAAATACCGGCAATGTACTATAAAAATCGAAAGAATCCGCAGAGGAATTCTTTTAGCTGGAGGGTATGGTATTGAACAGTTATTTTCCAAGAATCATAACGCTTCTTCGAAAAGAAAGGGGCCTCAGCCAAAAGGCCGCGGCAGAGGATTTGGGAATTTCCCAAGCGCTGCTTTCTCACTATGAAAAGGGAATTCGGGAATGCGGCCTAGAATTCGTCGTTAAGGTTGCGGATTATTACGACGTTTCCTGCGATTATCTCTTAGGCCGTTCTCCTAACAGAACGGGAGAAACCATCACTGTGGAAGCCATCCCGGAGCCGGATGCGGCCGGCAAGGAAAACGCCTTCCGGGGAAGCCTTTTGCCCACCCTGAATAAAAAGCTGATTGCCAACTCTCTCAATATTATCTACGATATTCTGCAAAAATGCAAGTGCAAAGCCCTTACAACGGAAATTTCCACCCTTCTGAACTGCGCTGTGTATAAATCCTTCCGGATCCTGTATTCCGCCAACAGCAAAAACCCACAGGGGCTTTTTGCTGTGCCGCAGAAACTCAGCGGGGGCCTTTCCTCCGCTGCTCAAGACACAGCAGAGGCCTGCGCCCTCTCCCTGAGCCAGGGGGAAGGGGTGGAAGACATGGAGCCGCTGGAAAAAACCGCCGCTCCCGCGCTTTCTCCCGAACAAATTTCCGAGGAATATCCCCTCTTCGCTTCCTCTCTTTTCAATTTGATCCAAGGCGCGGAACAGAAGATGGGAAAACGAAAAAGCAAATAACAAATCGAATATTGTCTTCTTTGTATACAAATAGTATATTTTTATCTTCGCAACTGCATTCAAAAAGCCGTTCTTTCTTACTATGAGGATGAAATGATATAAAAGATAGGAAACACGAAAAAAACGTGTCCTCCTATCTTTTGTTATATGACTAAAAAAGTGGGTGATCAGGATGCGAAAGGAATACACATTCCACAGCAAGGAAGAAAAACCGGAAATAGTAAAGTGGTATCTATCTGGGGAATCGCCTGTAAAACTTCATAAGGAAACAGGGATAAGTGATGGAAATATTCGCAACTGGAAACAACAAAAAGAAAATTCATATCGGATTATATAAAAGCGGCAGAAGTGGCAGCAAAATAGGCATTATTTTGCTGCGCGTTCGTGTCTTGTGTGCAGAAGGCAGAATTCCCGGAATGATTCGTCATGGAAAATAATATATCCAGAAAAACCTGCTGACAGGCGTACAAACAGTGCCATACTTCTTACAGTCTTTGACAGAAAAAAGCAACTTGAAAAGACGCCTGTCTGAAGACAGGACAGAACGCCTTCATGAAGATGTGGTAGAGTTCATATATAAACTTCAACTACCATTGAAAGTAATACGCTTACTTTCAAGGAAACGGTAATGATACTTAACGGTAGATTAGTGGCTGAAGACTGATGGAAGATCATCTTGAAGCCACGGGGCAGCGCAATGTTTTTATGTATGTGTGTATGATATTGAAAGTAAAGAAATCTATTTGGCAGAAAACGTTAGTACCAATAAAGATTCTTTGGTCTTGGTAAACAGACCGCAGGATAAAGACATATACTGCACCGTTCCCATGCATATTATAGGAACTTGTATCTATCCTGTCCAACTGTATTTGATCGAACCCAAAATACCCCGGACTGCGTCCGCCCATCAACGTGAAATTTACCGGCCGCAAACGTTTTTATGATGCCCTTGATACTTGTTACCGTGACGGCAATGCCGAAGCAATGGTATATCTGATTGATGAATGTCTGGATAAACGACTGGATGCGTGTTTTAGCGTATTTTATAGCTATTAATGGCCGAATATCGACGAAACGTAATCAAAAATTAGATAAAGAATTTTGAACCCGTCCAAATTAAAAACTGGTGTAAAGTCCGTTTTATGGGACATATATTGTGATAATTTTATAATAAAAAATTTTATGTTGGAAGGGTTCAGTTATGGCAAAAAAAGGTATCAATAAAAATAATTTATCACTATTTGATATAGAAGATATGCAGGAGCATTTTATCAACAAGAATAAGCTTGATGTTGTTAAAATGGATTATATAGGGGCGCAATCTGTCGATTGGCAGGAACTGTTTCAGGGTTTCGATAAGCTATATGCTATTACATTTTCTTCTGGATTGAATTTTGTTTATAGGCTGCTCGATATGTTTGAATATTCTGAGGTTATATTTGGTTGCGAAAGTATTATTTCTTATAGCATGAGCGAAATAATCGCATATCAAAATAATCTCATTAAAAGTATGCGCGAAAAAGCAAGCAACTCTAAAATAAATTTGCTTGATAAAATTGATAGTGGGAAGGCAAAGTTTTATGTTGTCAGAAAACAGATATCTCACGAGAAAATTTATCTATTAGAAGCAACTGATGGCCGAAAAAGAGTTGTGATGGGCTCTGCCAATATGTCATATAATGCTTTCGGCGGCAGACAAAGAGAAAACATCTGTTACATGGATGGTAAACAAGCGTACGAATGGTATAAGAATGTTTATGACTCTCTCAAGGAAAGCAGTACAGACGAAATTACACATAAAGCCCTTGATATTGCTAATATTACTGATAATATAGATGATCTTCCTATTGCTGAAACCGTAAAACATCAGAAGGTGTTGGTGCTAGAAACAGAGAAAGAAAATTCCGAAGAAATCAACTTCATTCTAGACACTCAAAATTTAGCGAAGACACTAACTCCTATTGTACCGAAAGCAGAAAGAAAAACAGGTAAGATATTGTTAAACCCCGAAACATTCATTAAATTGCGTCGGCATCTAAAACATGAAAGTGTGAAAGAAAAAGAATTACGCAGTGAATATCCTCAACTGGTAATAGATGCTTTTAAACAAACTGTAACCCTAAATGGCGACACCGTTGATTTAAATCCTACCAGTGAAGAAATACATCACGATATAGATTTATTCATAAGTTATATGGAAGGTTATAAAAAATTCCATGGCGACTATGAAGGAATGCAATACCGTTACTTTGAATTTGCAAACTGGTTTTTCTGTTCTCCTTTTATGGCAACTATGCGCGACATGGCCGCGCGTTTTGATCAAAATAAACTGCCGTATCCTGTTTTCGGATTAGTATACGGTCAAAGCAAAGCGGGAAAGACAACCTTCTTAGAGACACTGCTAAAAATGATGATAGGCCAAAAACCAAAAATTTCCGCTCCGGACTTTACTCGTTCAAGTATCGAAGCTCTTAAAAGAACAGTGCAAGGGGCTCCGATAATTGTTGATGATTTAACAAACAATCGTTTTAACCAGCATGCTATTGAAACAATCAAAAATGATGATTTCGGAGTAAGTGAACATCTAACCAATTATTCTGCTGTTGTTATCAGTGCAAACGAGGATGTAAAAGCGGTCGCGCCTGAGGTAATTCGCCGGACCATAATATGTCGTGTTGAAGCAGGGCTTACTAACACAGAAGTTATGAAAAGCAATGTAGTGCGTAACGTCCAGCAGAAAATCGGTACGGCTTTTTATAGAGAATATTTGAGAAGAATGTTAGAAATTATGCCTGATTTGATAGAACAATTAAGTGTAGAGGAAACAGAAAGCGCACCTGATATTTTGAAGTTTTCTTCTGAAATAATTGTAGATATAATAAGTCAGTTTGCTGAATTTACGCCAAAATACATAAAAGTGCTCTCTCTCGAAAATTATTTTAGCGAAAAGGTAACTGGTAAGTACGCTATAAAAACTATTAAAAATGCTTGGAAAACAAGCAGAAAATCATTTATGGTCATTCCAAAAAGCAATGAATTGCGGTATCATGCTGGACAAACGTATGATGCTGCGAGACTTATTAAGGAATTGCCTGAAACCCTCGAAGCGCATACTTCCCGTGAGTGGGTAGTGATGAATCTGGAAGAAGCAAAAGATTTCTTTGGAATCAAATTTAAAAAAACCTTTATTAAATTTTGATTTCAATTACAATTTTCTCGCATGTGAAGTATCCATATGCTTTGGCTTTAATATATAAAATCACAATGATATATAATACTCGGCAACTCTTTCAATTTCTATTACTTCATCCCGATTGTAACGTTTTCTCTTTTCCCTGTTAACGCTCCATATTTCGTTTTCTGCTGCATGCAGAAGCAGAAGGGCAATGATTCACACCGCCCTTTTTCGCTTTTCAAAATCTCAAGAAGCACCATTCATTTTTCTTTTTTCATCCTGGGCCCACTCATTCCTGCTGAGAAGAAGCAGAATGCTTCCCGCAAGAACAAACGCTATGAATACCCCCAACAACACCGTATCCCATATATCCCATACCGGATACGAAAGATCCGGAGATGCATAAATTCCTTTTCGATAGAATTCCTTATCTACCGCCCGAAGTTCCCCGAATATCTGCCCCTCTGCGGGAAGAGAACTGCCCGCAGACCAGGCTGGTTCCTGCCTGCGATACTCCCAGGCCACGGCCTCCAGCTGTTCCAGCCGGATATACGCATAGGGCAGTTTATCCGCCGCTTCTTCCCCCTCTTCTGAATCCGTCTCTTCCGCCTTCAGAAAGGGGCGCACACATCTCCAGCCCGATTCATAGCCCGGAAAGCTGCAGGCACCGTAGCCATATTCCGGTATACACGTTTCCCTATCCAGAAAATAGAGGATCCTTGTCCCTTTAGGGATTTCTGCTGCGATAGCGCTTCCCGTATCCGGCTCCTCATAATATGTCAGATCTACAGAAAGCGTCATTTCGGGAAACGGGGGATTCTCCTGCTTCTGAGCCGTTACAATATTTGTCTGAACTCGTTCCAAGGCTTCCGCCATACTTTTCACGGGAACCCCCTGCTGATATCCTCCCCCTAAAATGGAACCATACATATCCGAATACTGAAATTCATTGTAAGCGTATTGGCCTTCACTATCTGCTTTCACTGATAGAGCCTTTCCGATCCGTATGCCGCCCCAAATCAGAGGAATACAGGAAAAAACCAGAAGACAGTCGCCGATTTTCTTTTTCCAGTTATGTTGCTTTCTCACACCCCTTGTCCTCCTTTTTATCCAGTTGAAAAAATACACTTTTATATGAAACGATTCCTCCTTTCCCCATAACACTCCATATTTCATTTCCTACAGCGTGTAGAAGCAGAAGAGCGATGATTCACACCGCCCTTTTTCACTTTTCAAAATCTCAAGCAGCACCATTTATCTTTCTTTTTTCATCCTGGGCCCACTCATTCCTGCTGAGAAGAAGCAAAATGCTTCCTGCAAGAAAAAGCACTATGGATACGCTCAACAACACCGTATCCCATGTATCCCATATTGGGTAGGAAAGATCCGGGGATACAAAAAGAGAATGTTCATATAATGAAATATCACAATAACGAAGATAGCGAATGAAAAACTCATATTCCCCTTTCTGTTGATTTTCCGTATGTAGACTGTCTTCAAGATAATTCCAATATACTGTTTCCAAATCACTTAGAGGAATATAATAATACGGTAACTTTTCTAATTCCTCATATTCTCCCTCTTTCAAAAAAGGCCTTACACATCGCCAGCCCTGTTTATAATCTGGAAGACCAATACATCCATACCCAATTTCTCCATAACTATTCTGAGGATTTGGCAAGAATGCTATTGTTTCACCCTGTTTCAATTCAACAGTTATGTGTGAATCTCGAGAGGGTTCAGCATAATACGTCAAATCTATAGGAAGTTCCATCGTTTTCTGCGTAAATACACCGCCTTCATCAGACAAACCTATAACTCTCCACCTTTTCAAATAGATTTCCAATTCAGCTGCCATTTCTTTAACGGGTCTTCCTTCTTTATATCCACCCTGCAAAAAAGACGTATACAAATCCGAATAGGAAAATTTGTCTGAAAAATTATGTCCGTTAGCTATCGCTTCGTTTAGCCAAATAGCATCTTTTATACGTATACCGGAATAAAGAAGCGGTATTAATGCAACAGAAAGAAGTAAAATGCCAATTTTTTTACTCACATCTTTTACACATTTTCTTTTCATCTCTTTATACCAATTCTATAGCTCAATTTGTATCTGACTCAAATTTCTTTTCCAAAAGAAGCAAAATGCTTCCTGCAAGAAAAAGCACTATGAATACGCCCAACAACACCGTATCCCATGTATCCCATATTGGGTAGGAAAGATCCGGGGATGAAAAAATACCGAGAGAATACAAAACACTGTCGCAATTGCGAAGATGCTGTGCAACAAACAGATTTTCCTGTTCCGCGCTCCAGGGAGCTATTTCTCTGTTCTCATTGGCCTCATGGACATACTGCCTTAAAATCGTTTCCAAATCCTCCATCGGGACATAATAATAGGGTAATTTCTCCGGATCTTCACCGCTCCCGGCTTCCATAAAAGGTCTAACACATCGCCAGCCCCGGGTATAATCCGGCAGTCCTACGCAGCCATACCCATTTGTCATCCAGCCCCCTTCCGGTTGAGGATTGACCACAATTTCTGTTCCCATTGATATTTTGAACACAGCTTGTGAGTCTGTATCTGGCGCGGAATAGTACGTAATATCCACAGGCAGCTCCATAGTTTCCAGAGAAAAGGGGCCTGCCCCGCCTATCACCGTATTGCTGTCGACATACTTTGTGAGCTTCCCCGCCATATCCTTAACCGGAATATTTTTGCAATAGCCTCCCTGCAAAAAAGAGGTATACAACTCAGAATATGTAAACTCCCTGGAAGAATCGTATAAATTTTTCAGAACGGCGTTCAGCTCAGCCGCTTTCCACACCCGGAATCCCGGCCAAAACAGAAAGAAAAAAGAGACGAGCAATAGGATGACTCCTGTGGGTTTCTTCCATCTTTTACGCTCCATAGCCAGCACCTCCTGTTTTCTGCGCTTACTTGCTTATTAGTTATATATAAACAATATCTATATACTAAGAATAACATATTTATTATAAATATCAATTTAAAGTTCTGTAATCTTTACAATTATCGATAAAAATATATCTCTGTTTTCTTTTGAGATTTAAAAAGGGGACCTGTCCAAAATGGACAGGTCCCCTTCCCCGGCAGGGCGCAGGATATATTTCGATTTATTCATATGCACACAGCCCCTTTTCCCCTGGTTGTCAGATATACGTATCCTTTTCGGATGGACGGCACATCAAAAACGCATTCCGGCAGGCTCTGAGCCTCCATCGCCGTCCGGCATAAAAGAGCATATAAGGAACTTCTGTAATAGATTCGATGGTCGCCGCATACCCACACATTTGAACTGAAATCAACCCGGATATAGCCCTTTTCCTCCAGAGAACGGAGAGCTTCTCCCCGTTCCTTCACAAGCTCCATGGAATCGTCTTCCTCCACAATCCGGACGTAATCCAAAGCTGTGGAAATGAGCTCTTCTGAACGGCTGCTGTGCAGTTCAAACCGTGCCACCGGATACCGCCGGCTCTGGCGCACCTCCAGTAGCATCTGTTTCTCCCGTTTTGTAAGCTCTCCTCCTGCTGTATTCATAACGTATCCTCCAATATATTTAATTTACCAACGCTGGCAGTTTCTTTCATCGCCGCAACTTTTCTTTTTTTCTTACTCCTTGGGCCTAAAGCATCACAGAAGCCCCATGGAGCATTTCCACTCCAGAATCCGCAGAACCGAAGCATCCAGCTGTTCCTCCGCTATTTCTCCCGCTCCTACCGCCTTCAGCAAGGCGTGGAAGGAATCCCCCGGCTCTGAGCAAAGAAGCAGGTCGTTCCCAGCCAAAAATGCCTGCGGCGCCGGATTTTCTCCAGCCGTATACTGAGGGATGGCCTCCATTTCCAGATCATCCGTCATGATAAGACCTCCAAAACCCAATTCCTCTCGTAAAACCCGGTGAACTTCCGCAGAGAGGGTCGCAGGCCGTTCTGGATCCATGCATTCCACAATATTGTGATTCACAAGCACTATAGGTGCTCCTGCTTCAAACCCCGCCTGAAAAGGCAGAAAATCCCTAGTCTGAAATTCCGAATAGGGTCTTTTATCCCAGGTAAGTCCCGTATGGGTATCCCCATTGTTCCCATATCCGGGAAAATGCTTTAGCACACAAGCCATCCCATTTTCTGAATAGGTCTCCACAGAAACGCGAACGAATTCCGAAACGCCTGCAGGGTCATCTCCGAAGGAACGATCATAGATAAAATCTTGCTGATTTCCGGAAAGATCCGCCACAGGAGCCAAATTGGTATTAATTCCCAAGCTTTTTAAAAGTTGAGCCTTTTCGGTTGTATCGGAGCGAATGGCTTCCATGCCGCCGGAAGCATACACCTGCCGGGGCGATTGAAACGGAAGGGAGCGAAGAGCCGGAAACCGGCTGATACGGGTTACCGTTCCCCCTTCCTCATCGCAGCAGGTAAGCAGAGGGATTTTCGATGCACTTTGATATTCCGCCATCATCTGGGCTACTTGGCTTTTAGTTTTGCCTTGAAAATTCCCGGCATTCAGGCAGATCCCTCCCGGTGAATAGGTTTTGATCATTTCCTCGCCGCCCTCAGTTGGGCAGAGAAAAACAAAAACCTGCCCAACTTTTTCCTGAAGGGTCATACCTGTAAGAATTTCTGCGGCTTTTCCTTTGTATTGGGAAAAGATATCCGCGGCTTCCTTCTCCGGCTGAGAGGAGGAAACCTCTGAAGAGGTGGAGACAACTGCATTTTCCGGCCTGCTGGATGTTTCCGCCGGTACTCCGCTGCCCGGCGATTGGGAATATGTCCCCGCCGGCTGCACCGAAACGGAATTTCGATACAGCACGCCCGCTATCAGCAGGCCTCCCAGCAGGATGCACACTGCACCCATAAGGCCCAAAAGCTTCTCTTTTCTGCTTCCACGGCGATGGCCATCATATGCTCTTCCCATCTCGCAACCTCTCTTTTTCTCTTCGCCCCATTTATAGTCTATTTTTATTTTACACCGAACAAAGCCGGAATACCAGAGGGGGATGGACAGCATACTTGTAAATATAAAAGCGGCGGCCAAAAAAGCCGCCGCTTTAACGCCGAAATCTCCGGCAATATGCGCTACTATCTACTAGCAAACCTTATTCTTCCTTAATAAGCTCCCGATACATGCGGATATAAGCGTTAGCAGAATGCCCCCATGAATTATCGCACTGCATGGCTCGTTTCACCAGAACCTCCCAGCCCTCATGGTTGGCATATCCCTCCAGGGAACGATGAATAGCATACAGCATATCGCCGCCATTATAGCTCTGGAAAGTGAAACCATTCCCACAGCCGTCGCCGCTATCCTGAATAGAATCCTTCAGGCCGCCTGTTTCCCGCACAACGGGAATGGTACCATACCGCAGAGCGATCATTTGAGAAAGGCCACAGGGCTCGCTCTTACTGGGCATCAGGAAAATATCTGCGCCGGCGTAAATCTTGCGGGAAAGCTCGGGCACAAACCCAAAGCATGCGCAGAGACGGCCGGGATATTTATCCTGCATCTGACGGAAGAAGGTTTCGTATTCATAATCCCCGGATCCAAGGATGACAAACTGAATGTCATTTTCCCACATTAGTTGATCCAGTGTTTCCTTCACCAGATCCAATCCCTTATGGGAAACCATTCGCGTGACCATACCAATCAAGGGGATGTCGGGCTTTTCTTCTAAGTTCAGGCGTTTCTGCAGTTCTGCCTTGTTCACTGCCTTGCCTGAAAGATCCTCCACAGTGAAAGGAGCATAAATATCCTTATCCGTGGCAGGGTCATAACTGACCACATCAATTCCGTTCAAAATGCCCGAAATCTTCCAGGAACGCTGCCGGAGAATGCCGTCCATCCCATGAGAGAACCAGGGATCCATAATTTCCTGCGCATAGGTGGGGCTTACGGTAGTAACTCGATTGGCTGTTTCAATAGCGCCCTTCATCATATTGACGCAGCCGTCATACTCCAGAATAGAGGTCTGATTCTGGGGGATTCCCAGAACATCTTCCAAAAGCTCGGGGCCATATTTGCCCTGATACTGGATATTATGAATCGTAAAAACAGTCTTGATTCCCTTATACCAATCGTTGTTCGCATAGAAAGCGTTGTAATAAACAGGCACCATAGCCGTCTGCCAGTCGTTGCAGTTGATCACATCCGGGTGAAAATCAATGTAGGGCAACATCTCCAGCACAGCGCGGCTAAAAAATGCAAACCGCTCCGCATCGTCGTAGTGGCCGTAAAGGCCTTTGCGTTTAAAATAATATTGGTTATCAATGAAATAATAGATCACGCCACCGATGCGGGCCTCAAACACACCGCAATATTGCCTGCGCCAGGCAACCGGCACGGAAAGGCTTGTGATGAATTTCATGTTATCTCGCATTTCCTGGGGGATATCCTCATACAGGGGCAGCACAACCCGGCATCCGATCAAGCGGAGACGAAGTGCTTGGGGCAGAGATCCCGCCACATCCGCCAGCCCACCGGTAGCCACAAAGGGGCGCGCCTCACTGGTGCAATATAAAACTTTCATACGATCGAACTCCCTTCCTGCCGCTTTATGCGGTTTCTCTAGTATAAGCCTTCAAATCAGCAAAATCAGCTTCTGATTTTGGGTTTTCAGGCCTTGGAACAAGCCGCCCCTTTTGTGGGGCGGCTCTCATTTAAATTCTCCATCCAATACAAGGGCTTAGACTACGCTTCCCTTGCTGATATAGACAGGGTAGGATTGGAACCCCATCAGAGATCTTTCCTCGCGGATAATCACATCCTTATCCACGATCACATGGCTGAGTCTGCAGCCGCTCTCTATGACGCTATCCTGCATAATAACACAGTTTTCAAGGCGGGTTCCCTTGCCCACCTTCACACCTCTGAAGAGAATGCAGTTTTCCACTGTTCCCTCCACAACACATCCATCTGCAATGATGGAATTGGAGACAGTGGAACCCAGGCCATAGCGGGCAGGCATATCATCCCGCACCTTTGTGTAGATAGGCCGCTCAGGATTGAAAAGCTCTGAACGGATCTTCGGCAGCATCAGAGACATGTTAGCTTCAAAATAGGAATTCATAGAGCAGATCGTTTTCACCACTCCTGTGAACTCATATCCGAAGAATTTGTAATTGGCCAAGTTCCTCTGAATCAGATCCCGCTTGAAATTATAGAGGTTACGGCTCACACAGTCTCCCACCAACTGCATCAAAAGCTCCCTGCGGATCAACAGCATGCTCATACCATAATTGCAGGCCCCATCCATATTGGGAGAAATCACCATATCCCGAACCCGTCCCTCAGGATCCACCGTATATACAGAAGGATGACTTAACCCCTGGGGGATGCTGCCGTAGCGGTAAATTATCGTTACATCCGCTTCCTTATCCAAATGATAGGCCAGCACATCGGTATAGTCGATATTGCAAACTGTGTCACAGTCCGAAAGGACAACAAACTCCTCTTTGGAATTTTTTAGGAAATTCTCTATAGAAGCAAGGGATTCCACCCGGCTATTCTGCATACTGCTTACATTGCCGAAGGGAGGCAGCAAGAAAAGGCCTTCTCTCTTCCGGGAAAGATCCCAAGCTTTTCCGGAACCCAAATGATCCATAAGAGACTGGTAATTATATTTGGTAATTACACCCACCTTGTTGATACCCGAATTTACCATATTGGAAAGGGGGAAATCAATCATCCTGTAGCGGCCGCCGAAAGGCACGGAGCCCATGGCCCGCTTTTCCGTCAACTCGCGGATCTTATCTTCATGGGTATTGGAAAACAGAATTCCCAGCATATTGTTCCCGCGCATTATTTCGCCGCCTCCTTCTCTTTCTCTTCTGCATCTGTTTTTTCATATACAGTGCCGGCTTCCACCATCATTTTTGGGGGAACCACTGCTCCTTCACAAACAGTGCAGTCAGCGCCTACAACGGCAACGCCCCATTCATCTTTATTCTCAATAGCCTCAGGTCTTTCACCTATAACGGCATTTCTGCGTACAACAGTGTTTTCTGCTACAATAGCATATTGCACCACCGCGCCTTCTTCCACCCGGCACCCCGGCATCAGAATGGAGTCTTTCACAACGGCTCCTGGGGCCACATACACGCCTTCAAACAGAACAGAAAAATCAATGGCGCCATATACATTGCAGCCCTCAGCCACAAGAGAATTCTGGACAACAGCGCCTTTGGCAATATATTGGGGCGGCATAACAGGATTTCTGGAATAAATTTTCCAGCTCTCTTCACTCAGATCCAGCGGCACATTGGGATCCAGGAGATCCATATTGGATTCCCACAGGCTTTCAATGGTACCCACATCCTTCCAGTAGCCCTGGAAGCGATAAGCAAACATCCTCTCGCCGGCGTTCAGCATGGCAGGAAGAACATCCTTTCCAAAATCATTGGAGGATTTTGGATTTTCTTCATCCTGAATCAGATACTTGCGAAGTTTGCTCCAAGTAAAAACATAAATACCCATGGAAGCCTGGTTGCTCTTGGGCACCTTGGGCTTCTCATCAAACTCATAGATGGAACCGTCCTCGTTAGTATTGAGGATGCCAAACCGGGAGGCCTCCTCAATTGGAACCTCGATCACAGCGATGGTGCAGTCTGCCTGCTTCTCTTTGTGATAGGCGATCATCTTGGAATAATCCATTTTATAGATGTGGTCACCAGAAAGGATCACCACATACTCAGGATTATAGCGGTCGATAAACTGTATGTTCTGATAAATGGCATTTGCCGTTCCCTTATACCAATCAGACTTTTTGCTTCTCTGATAGGGAGGAAGCACATGAACGCCAGCATTCATGCTGTCCAGATCCCAAGGCTGACCGTTTCCGATATATTCGTTCAGAACAAGCGGCTGATACTGTGTCAGCACTCCCACTGTTTCAATACCGGAATTCACGCAGTTGGATAGGGGAAAATCAATGATCCTATACTTACCTCCGTAAGGCACCGCTGGCTTCGCCAGGTTCTTTGTCAACACGCCCAGTCGGCTGCCCTGGCCGCCGGCCAGCAGCATTGCGACAACATCTTGCTTGGGCATCATGAGAAATCCCTCCCTGTATAAAATTATGAAAAGTCTTGCAAAGAGCTATTTAGATTTTGTAAGGCTGGGCGCTCCAGTTCCACGGAACTACAGCGCAAGCTTTATCGGTTATTCCTCTTTTTTGGTTTTTTTGCTGCGAGTAGATGATTTCGAAGTCCCTCTCCCCGCCGTCTTCTTACCATTTTCGCTGATGGAGGCCGCTTTCTTCGTTCCCCTGCCGGTTTTTTTAGCAGAAGGCGCCTTTGCCCCGGCTTCTGTAGCCTTTCTCACGGGACGTTTCCGCCTGCAGCGCAGAAAGATAACAGAGAGAGGAGGCAAATGCAGGGAAATGGATTCGTCGCAGTTATGCATGGGCTCTTTTTCGCTGCGAATGGTATCGCCATTCGTGATGCCGTTTCCTCCGAATTCAACGCTATCCGTGTTAAAAATCTCGGTATAGATGCCGGGAACCGGCACACCGATCTTGTAATTTTCCCTTTCCACCGGAACAAAATTGCACACAGCGATGATTTCCTTCCCATCCTTCCCGATGCGGCGGAAGGCTATGACACTTTGGGAATAATCGTCATTTGAGATCCAATTGAAGCCTTCCCAGGAATAATCCACTTCCCAAAGAGGAGGCATCTCCAAATAGAAACGGTTCATTTCCTTAAAGAAATGATGCAGCTTCTGGTGGGCGGGATACTGCAAAAGTATCCAATCCAGCTCCTTTTTGTAATCCCACTCGATGAACTGCCCCAGCTCACTGCCCATAAAGAGAAGCTTTTTCCCGGGGTGTGCCATCATATACCCTATAAAAGCACGGACGCCGGCAAATTTCTGCTCATATTCCCCAGGCATTTTGTTCATAAGAGAACACTTTCCATGCACTACTTCATCATGAGAAATGGGGAGAAGAAAATTCTCAGAGAATGCATAGAAGAACGAGAACGTAATATTATCATGGTTGAACTTCCTGTAAATGGGATCTAGGCTCATATAATGAAGCATGTCATTCATCCAGCCCATATTCCATTTTAGAGTGAATCCCAAGCCTCCACAGTACCCGGGCTTCGTCACCATGGGCCAGGAGGTGGATTCCTCTGCAATCATCAAAGCCGATGGAAATTCCGTAAGAACGGATTCATTGAGCTTCTGCAGAAAAGCTACTGCTTCCAGGTTTTCTTTTCCGCCATCTTGATTTGGGGCCCATTCGCCGTCCTTCCGGCTATAATCCAGATACAGCATAGAAGCCACTGCATCCACCCGAAGGCCATCGATGTGATATTTATCCAACCAGAACATAGCGCTGGAAATCAAAAAACTGATGACTTCATTGCGGCCGTAGTCAAACACCAACGTACCCCAGTCCTTATGCTCCCCTTTTCTGGGATCTGCATATTCATAACAAGGAGTTCCGTCAAATCTGGCAAGCCCGAATTCATCTCTGGGGAAATGGGCAGGCACCCAATCCATAATAATGCCGATGCCGGCCTGGTGGCACTTGTCCACAAAATACATAAAATCCTTTGGCTCCCCATAGCGAGAGGTCGGTGCAAAATATCCGGAAACCTGATATCCCCAGGAGCCGTCGAAAGGATATTCCATTAGCGGCATGAATTCCATATGGGTATATCCCATTTCTTTTACATAGGGGATCAATTCATCTGCCAACTTCTTATAGGAAAAAGTATTTCCGTCCTGATATGTACGCCAAGAGCCTGCATGCACTTCATACACGTTCATGGGCTGCGAGAGGATATCCCCACTGTTCCGCCGGCGGAACCATTCGGCATCGCCCCATTCATAGCCGGAAATATCATAATACAGCGACGCGTTCTTAGGCCTGGTTTCGTAATGATAGGCATATGGGTCGCTTTTCATGACTTGCCTGCCATCCACTTGCGTGACACAGTATTTATAGGCGGAAAACCGCGGGAGCTCTTCTTCCAAAATAATCTCCCACACACCATCGCTGATCTTTTCCATGGGGTCGGCATCGGGATCCCACTGGTTGAAATCCCCCACTAAGGATACCGCCTCAGCATTGGGAGCCCACACACGAAATGCCATCTTCGGCGTTTCCTGGCCATTCCCCTCTATCCTATGCGCACCCATATATTCATACGCTTTTGTATTGGTTCCCTGATGGAACAAATACAGGGGGAAATTATTTTCCGATTTTGCTATTCCCATTTGAAACGGCCTCCTCTTCAAATATTCTTATTTAAGAATACCACAATTCCATCAAATATCAAGGGTTTTCGTATATTTTCTTAAAAAACACACTATAATATTCTATTTCTATTGGTCACTTTGTTCTAAAAGAACCTTTCAATTTGTGCCTGTCCACTATTAGAGCTATAAACGGAGAGCCATCTCTCGCTATTAGGGGTGTGAATCGTACCCACCTCTGCTCCCTGCGCTGCCCTGTTGCACTGGGTTCTGTGCCCAACGTTCATTATAGCATACGTTTTTGTCATATATAGGAAAAAAAAGGCAGCATACTCATAGAAACAAGACAATATCCGTTTCTATGCAGCTAGCATTAAAAAGCCCCACACCTTTACCATATCAACAAAAAAATGTTTCTTCTCTCACAAAAAGGGTGTGGGGCAATTATAAAAAATGGCAACAGAAAAAGGACACGTTTTTAACGCGTCCCTTTTCTTCGAATCCAACTTCATATCATGCAACATACTGATGCTGTGGCACAATCTTCAGGATGTGTGGTCTCTTTTCCAACAGGTAAAAAACAGCATCAAATCATGCCTCACGGCAAGACAGAAGGATTTTGTTCCTCCCGTCATATGTAAAGCCCCCAGCCGCTCTGTCCCGCGGAGGTGTTCAGGCACGGTAGAGAGGGGCACATATACGCCAGTCTGTTCTCCGGCACCATCCACTTTCCCGCATAGCACACGTATTTCTCTTTCTTTCATAGATTCAGATATTCCGGCGGTGGTCCCCCAAAACGCTATACCGCGCATCCTATTTTATTTATACACAATTTTCCGGAGCGTTTCCGGTGAAAGAGCATATTCCTCCGCCAATTCCTCCAGCGTTTTCCCACTGAAATATTTTGCCCGTATCTCTTCATTACGATGGGCGTAAAACGCCTTAGCTCCAGAACCTTCTCCCCATTTTGCCCTGGCATTCCGGGAAGGTATATACAAGATTTCACCCGACACATACTTTTGAATCTCCTTCAGAAGATGATCCGGCAGTATATCCGATGCCTTCCGGTATTTCATGGCTTTCCCTCCTTCAGGTATCTGCCAGGGCCGGTTCAGGCTTGTTTCCCGCCTGTGGCCTCCGCTTTCAGAAACTCTTCTACAGTATCCCATTCATCCAGGGAAGCCCCATGGCTTCTCAGAATTCCCCGAATCTGGAGCTCCAGTTCTTCCGCCCGGCTGCGGTATTCCGCCAGCGAATAGGGAGAATAGACGCCAAGCAAATCCATCGGGGGAAGACAAAATTCCTCCGCTACTACATCCAGTTCATTCTGCAGATACATTCCCCACGCATACGCCCGGCGGAAATCCGATTCTTCACAAGCTCTGTAGATCCGCAGCCATGTGTAACTCAGCTCATGATACCATCCTGCAAGGCCGCTGAAATCATTCGGCGCCTTGTTTTGGGCTGCGGGGGCACCCTTTTCAAAAAAAGTTCTGGCGGCAACCAGCATCTCATACGAGAGGCATTTGATCTCCTCTGTATTCTCAGCAGCAAGAACAGATCTGCACAGGCTTGTGAAATTTTCCGGCAAGGCATCCATTTTTTCCAATTCCTCAATCATATAGGTCTGCGTGGCTTTCAGATATGTGTGGTTGGCGAAAGCGATTCCCACGGCGAGAAATTCCATGATATATCCCGCTCCCTTACGCACCTGAGCCAGCGAGGTCTGAAACACCAGCGTCTGAAAGATTTCCATGGCCATGGCCAGACGCCTCAATGCCTTTTGGCGGCAGAAGGCGTCATCCTGAAGGTTCCGGCGCAGCCGTTCCTGCAGGGCTCGGAACCGCTCTTCATCTTCCCTGCTGCGGGCGTAAAGAAGGATCCCTTCTCCTAAACAAGTGGTATTGTTATCGTCCTCCAGATCCGCCATTTTCTCCAGCCGCTCCCAGGAACGGGGATACAGATCCCGGCCGATGCCTTCCACTATAAAAGTCCGGCCCAATTCATACCCGCGCTCCGTTGCCGGAACAAAATAATCGAAAGCCGGCTCAGCGGCATCCTCCGGCAAACGCAGAAAGCTGTTCTCGATAAGCAGGCATATATCTTCCGGGTATTCCCGCTGTATTTTTTCCACTGCCCAATTCCGCAGGACACTGTTTATTTCTCCCATACGGCCTGGTGCATGCAATGTTTTCAGCCCCAGGTGTATCTTTTCCCGATCCTCCTCATTTTGCGCTGTAATTGGCATATTCTGCCCGTTCATACATCATACCTCCCTAAAAAAGACCACCCAAAGCTTTTATAGAAGCTATAAGTTCTCATATACTTCAGAAACAGCTGTTTTCTTCTGCTTCAGTATATCTTTTCGCCGCCCAATATGGCAATACCAAAAATCTTTTATAATGATACTCTACCGCCAAGACCCGTTCTGTATTTCTAACCCGTTTAACAAATTACCGGATCCAAACTTCTTACCTTATTCATCGTGTCTACTTACACTTTAGGCAAGAAAGACAAAAACGCCGGTGCAGAATATCCACACCGGCATTTTTATCATTTCTATTCGTATCAAAACAAGAGCTATACCTAGTTCCGCCATTCCGGGCGGCTCTTTATTCAGCAATATGGGCTCACAATCTTATTTTGCCAAAAGCTCTTCTGCAAGCTTTTCCATACCAGGCCTGTCTTCTTCCTTCAGGGCGGACTTGATCGTCACCACTGTATCGCAGATCCGGAGTTCCTTCATTCCTTCCAGGATACCCTTCATCGTTTTGGCAGCCATCGGGGCCCAGGTTCCGTTCTCCAGAATTCCCACCCGACGTTTCTGATAGTTTTTCCCCTTCAGATGCAGGAGGAAATGCTCCATGCAGGGAAATACGCCCGCATTGTAGGTAGCGGCTGCCAAAAGAAGCTTATCATACCGGAAGGCATCTTCCACAGCTTCGGCCATATCCTCCCTAGCAAGATCGCAGAGAACCACTTTTTTAGCGCCCTTCTTTTTCAGGATCTCCGCCATCTCTTTTGCAGCGGCAGCTGTGTGGCCGTGAATAGAGGCATAAGCCACCAAAACGCCGTCATCTTCAGGGGTATAGCTGCTCCAAATATCGTATTTACCGATATAATGGCCCAGATTTTCTTTCAGGATAGGCCCATGCAGAGGGCAGATCATGGCAATATCGAGAGCAGCCGCCTTCTTCAGAAGAGCCTGCACCTGGGCGCCGTATTTGCCCACAATATTAAAGTAATACCGGCGCGCCTCGCAATCCCAGTCCTCATCCGTGTCAAGAGCGCCGAATTTTCCAAACCCATCGGCAGAAAAGAGGATCTTCTCCGATTTTTCATAAGCCACCATCACCTCAGGCCAGTGAACCATGGGTGCCATTACAAAGGTAAGGGTATGCGTTCCCAAAGAAAGCTCGTCCCCCTCCTTTACTGTCACAGTCCGGTTGGAAAGATCCATAGTGAAAAACTGGGAAATCATCTGGAACGTCTTTGCATTTCCCACAATTTTCATATTGGGATACTTTGTAGCCAGAGCCTGAATATTGGAAGAATGATCCGGCTCCATGTGAGAAACAACCAGATACTCCGGTTCCTTCCCGGCCAAGGCCTCTTCCAGGTTGCAGAGCCATTCTTCACTGGCCCGGGCATCCACAGTATCCATAACAGCGATCTTATCGTCCAAAATTACATAAGAGTTATAGGAAACACCATTTGGTACCACATACTGGCTTTCAAACAGGTCAATACTTTTGTCATCCACACCTACATACACCACGGAATCGGTAATCTTATGCGTCATAGATTCTGCCTCCTGTCAACGATCTTGCTTTATACAACATTACATAGATTTTCTGTATAGACTATACCACAGGAAGGCCTCTATTTCAATTATCACCATGCCAAACTTCGGGCCTATTTCCAAAAGATCCTGTCATTTTTTCTGATTTTCCCCGTTGTTCCGATTTTTCTGCATGAAAAACGGCCCCGTTCCTCTGAACGGAGCCGTTCCATCTCGGAAGTATCGTGAGATTAGATCTCTGCGAAATACTTAATGGTACGAACCATCTGGCTGGTATAGGAGTTCTCGTTGTCATACCAAGAAACAACCTGCACCTGATAGAGGCCGTTGCCCATATCGCTTACCATAGTCTGGGTAGCGTCAAACAGAGAGCCCTGGGTGATGCCGATGATATCGGAAGATACCAGCTGCTCCTCTGTGTAACCAAAGCTCTCAGAAGAAGCGGCCTTCATAGCGGCATTGATGCCTTCCTTGGTTACGTTCTCGCCCTTGACAACAGCCACCAGAATGGTAGTGGAGCCAGTGGGAACCGGAACGCGCTGAGCAGAACCGATGAGCTTGCCGTTCAGCTCAGGAATAACAAGGCCGATAGCCTTAGCAGCGCCAGTGGAGTTAGGAACAATGTTCACAGATGCAGCACGGGCACGACGCAGATCGCCCTTTCTGTGGGGGCCGTCCAGAACCATCTGATCGCCAGTGAAGGCATGGATGGTGGACATGATGCCGCTCTGGATAGGAGCGTAATCGTTCAGAGCCTTAGCCATGGGAGCCAGGCAGTTAGTGGTGCAGGAAGCTGCGGAGATGATCTTATCCTCTTTGGTGAGGGTCTTCTCATTTACAGAATATACAATAGTGGGCAGATCGTTTCCGGCAGGAGCAGAAATAACGACCTTCTTGGCGCCGGCATCAATATGAGCCTGAGCCTTGGCCTTGGAGGTGTAGAAGCCGGTGCACTCCAGAACAACGTCTACGCCGATTTCGCCCCAAGGAAGATCCTTCGCGTCTTTTTCGCTATAGATCTTGATGGTCTTGCCGTCAACTGTGATGGAATCCTCGCCGGCAGTAACCTTATCAGCCAGAGCATAGCGGCCCTGAGAGGAGTCATACTTCAGCAGGTGAGCAAGCATTTTGGGATCGGTCAGATCGTTGATAGCAACAATCTCATATCCCTCGGCGTTGAACATCTGACGGAATGCCAGACGGCCGATGCGTCCGAAACCGTTGATCGCAACTTTGATAGACATGGAACAGATACCTCCTGATTTTCAATAATCTGGTTTATAATGCTATTTTATAGCATTCCTTCTCAATTTACAAGTAGCTGATATAAATTTAACGGAGTTTTTCAAAAATTTTCATCATAGGGGCTTTTTTCCTTCTCCCTAAAAACTTCTTTCCCTTTGAGTCCCTCCAAAACGGTCCGGCATTTTTCTTCGTCTTCCCTGCTCCAAGAAAAGCTGGGGATTTCCCCAGCCGGCTCCGTCCCTTCTGAAGGCTTCTGCTCCATGGGAACGGGCCCCTGCCCGTTTAATACGGGTGATCCGCTCTTTTTCATCTCATGCCTGTATACGCAGACAAGGAGGCTCAGAACATACAGGGCTATAACCAAATTCAGAAGGTGAAGGCTTACGGGGAAAGCGCTGCTGAGATCCGCTCCCATCAGGGTCAGCACAAAAGAGGGCAGACCTGTCAGAAGAGCCAGGAGCACACCGGGGAAGCCATAAATAAAGAGCTTCCGGCATCCTTCCAGCCCCGCCATATATTTTGAAAATGAAAACAAAAACAGAAGAAGGAAAATCACCGTGCAGGTATCGTAAAAATTCTCCACCGCATTTACAACAGCCGTATAGGTTATAAACATCCCCACCAGACATACACAACCCCAAAGCGGCGGAAAAAGCCCTAAAAAGGGACTTTGATCCAAATGGTTCATTCCCGTGGCAAGGTCATATGCCGTCAGAAGGACCGTACTACCCGCCAGCATGCCCACCACAGAGAGAACAGCGTTAATGGCGGTGTTCTCAATCGCCGGTTGGGCCAACAGGCTGTATATACCCTCACCAAGAAACATAAACCCACAAAACATAGCCATAACTGCAGCGCCCCCGCTACGTATAAAAGGGGCCTCTCCTGTGGGGTGATCCTTTGCTCTGGAGGTCATAAGCAGAATCAGCAGCACCGCTACTGCCAGCACCGCCGTAATTCCGATGGAAGTGACCCCCTTATCCGTGTAAAATCCCGTGCTCCTATCCACCAAAAAAATCTGCTGGCAAAGCCGCACAGGCAGGAGTAGAACCAGAGAGCCGAGGAAGACTCCCCACACGCGCTTTATTTTCATCTGTATCCCCGCTCTCTTTGCAGCGACGGAGCCCCACCGTTGCAGTATTCGCCCTGCAGTTTGCTGCCCGTCTCCATTCCGGCAGACAAGCCGGGCAAAGTCGGCAATTCTCCGACTGTAACTACAGAACTATGTAGTATAGTATAGCCTCTCTAATATGGTTATTACTTCAAAATACGAATTATCTTTCGTCAATGGGAATATACGCCTTTTCCTTGGATAGAGAGCGGTAGGCGGGCCGCATAATTCTGTGGCCGGTCTCCATCTCTTCAATCCGGTGGGCACACCAGCCTGGCAGGCGGGAAACAGCAAACATAGGGGTAAACAAATCACTGGGAATCCCAAGCATTTCATAAATCAGGCCCGAGTAGAAATCCACATTGGCAGACACCACCTTGGAAGCCCTTTTGACCCGCGCAAAGGCCTCGGGTGCCAGTTTTTCCACACGCTGGAAGAGCTCAAATTTTTCCAGCATGCCCTTTTCCTCAGCAAGGCGGTGGGCCTTTTCCTTCAGGATCACAGCCCTAGGATCCGAGAGGGTATACACCGCGTGCCCAATACCGTATATAAGGCCGCTGCGGTCTCCCGCTTCTTTGCGCAGGAGCTTTTCCAGATACGCCTCCACTTCGTCCTCATCATCCCAATTTTCTACACTGGTCATAAGCTCGTTCATCATGAGCATCACGCTATGATTGGCACCGCCATGCTTAGGCCCCTTGAGAGAGCCGATGGCCGCTGCCATTGTGGAATAGATATCCGTGCCTGTGGAGGTCAGGGCACGGGCTGTAAAGGTGGAATTATTTCCTCCTCCGTGCTCAGCGTGGAGAATCATACAAAGATCCAGAAGCTTCGCCTCTTCGTCGGTGAAGGAACGATCCGGCCGGATGGCATTCAAAATCGCCTGCGCGGTGGAATGCGTGGGATCTGTAGGATGAAAATACATGCTCTCCCGATCAAAATGGCGGCGCTTAACCTGATATGCATAGCTCATAATCAGCGGAAGCCTGGCAATCAGTTGAATAGACTGGCGCATATTATTTTCCAGAGTGAATTCATCCGGATTATCGTCAAAGGAATAGAGAGCCAGCACGGAACGAGCCAGTTTGTTCATAACATTCTTGGAAGGGGCCTTGATAATCATATCCTCTGCAAAATAGGGAGGAAGCTCCCGGTATTCATTCAGCACATGATTAAAATGCTCCAGCTGGGTGCGGGTCGGCTGCTTGCCGAAGAGAAGAAGCCACACCACCTCTTCATACCCAAAACGGTTTTCCCGGGTGCAACCCTCCACGATTTCGCAGACATCGATTCCCCGGTAGGTGAGCTTCCCTTCATCAGGGATTCTCTCTCCATCCGCGATCAGATAGCCGTGAACGTTGCAGATCAGGGTAAGCCCAGCCATCACACCGGTGCCGTCCGGGTTACGAAGGCCTCGCTTCACATTGTATGTATCAAATTTATCCGGCGGAATCACATTGTTGGCACGGAATTCATCGCACAGCGCTTCAAATTCATCCATCTGCTTTTTCCCCAGTTCTCCCATATTCTCCATACCGGTACCACCGTTCCTTCCCATACTGAATAGTTGCTATCATTGTAGCGCAGCAAACAGGAAAAAGTCAATGACTCTGTGAACCTTATTCGTCAAATTTTGCATTCCATTTCAAATAAAATTTCAAAACTTTGCCAAAAATCTCCTTTTTCGCAGATAAAATGAAAACTTTATGAATATTTTCACTCTCATTCATGTAAACATGGAACAGCCCAATCGATTTTAGCAGTGTGTAATGGGAGGAATGAAAATATGAAGGAAAAAGTAGCACTGGGCCTGGTCTTTCTTCTTTTGATGACTCTTCTTCCGACTCTGGCATTTTGCGGCGCTTCATCCCCTCAGGCACAGGAACCAGCTCCGTCTGCATCTTCAGTAGACTCCACTTCCCAGAATGCCGGTTCAGAAGCCTCCGGATCGGACAAGACAAATTCCTCTTCCCCTGTGGGAACAGATACCGGCAAATCCGAACCGGAAACTTCCTCTAACCTTCCATCGGATACAGCCTCCGGAAGTAGTGATATATTCAAAATTCTAGATACCTCCACCGGTAATATTTTAGAGGTTCCCCGCATGGATTTTCTAAAGGGCTCCGCAGCAGCCGAAATGCCTCTTTCCTTTGAAATAGATGCCTTGGCCGCTCAGGCCGTAGCCGCCTATACCTATTATGGCCGCATACGGGATAAAAACAGAGCCGATCCGGACGAAAACCTGAAAGGGGCCGATTTTTCCGCGGATGTGAGCAAATGGGAAAAATACGCTACCAAGGAGCAGATGCAAGAGCGTTGGGGAGACAATTTCGACGCCTACTACGAAAAGCTCACCCAGGCAGCGGAAAAGGCAAACGGTTACGTGCTCACCTATGAGGGAGAGCTCATAGATGCAACCTATTACGCTATTTCCGCAGGAGTCACAGAGAGTTCCAAGGATATTTGGGGCGGAGATCTTCCCTATCTCACTCAAGTGGCAAGCCCCGGCGATGAGCTGGCAGCTGGATTTCTTACCACAGAGACCTTCTCCTCTGATGATCTGAAAAAAGCGCTCTCTGCCGCATTTCCGGAGCTTTCCTTTCCCGATTCTCCCCGTGATTGGTTCGGAAAACTCACCCGCAGCAGTTCGGGCTCTGTGACAAAGGCCGTGGTCTGCGGAAAAGAGCTGGAAGGTGGGAAGCTACGATCCGCTTTGGGGCTCCGTTCCCAAAATTTCACAGTCTCCCAAAAAGATGATACCTTCACTTTCTCTGTAAAAGGCTACGGCCACGGAGTAGGTATGAGCCAGACCGGCGCTCAATATATGGCAAAACAGGGATCCGATTTCAAAGAGATTTTATCTTGGTATTATCCCGGAGCAAAACTGGCAAAAATCCAATAAACGCAATAAACGCACAGAAGTGACCCCCCTTTCCGGTAGACAAACATCACCGGAAGGGGGGGTATTGCATCATATAGGAAAAGAATCCATGGAACCGATGAGGACAGATGAAATTTACACCTATCCCCGATTCCAAAATCTGCGCAGTTCTGTTTGCTTACATATTCTTCAGAACAGCCTGTCTCAAGCATATTCTTTCCCATTTCTCGTATACCTAGGAGGGAGCTTTTCACTATATATGCCGCTAGTTCTCCTCCAGAGATAGTTTTTCCGGCAGGAATGTGGTATCCTATGGCCAAGATAGAAACATTCACACAGGGGATTTGTCTCACCAGCCGTCTTTCTTTATCTTTCAGACATTCCCGGCCATCTCTGCGCACATCTAGAGGGGTTCCCATTCCGATTTTCATGTATTCTTAGCGGGTAACTCTTTCATATCTCTGTTTTTCTTGCAAATTTGGTGTATTCCCATACCACGAAATTCAGAGACAAAACGCCGATATTCTAGCTATATACGAGGCTATCGGCTCTTTCTTTATCTTCAAAATAAAAATTTTTAAAAACATGCGATAAAAAGCCTTTCTCCCGCATGTATAAGGCAGACAAGGAGGAGAGCACATGATTTCGATTTGCTTGATGCTAGCGGCTGAACAGCCTGACCGCAGTGAACTTTCCCTGCTGGAAGACCACATTGAAGCCACAGGGGCTGGTGATCCGGAAGCCTTTGCCACCCTATATGAAAAAACAAAAGCGGCGGTTTACGGATTTTCCCTATCTATTCTCAAACATGCTCAGGATGCGGAGGACGTTTTGCAGGATACCTTCCTACACATTTACTCTGCTGCCGGAAAATACGAGAAAAAAGGGAGCCCTATGCCCTGGATTTTCACCATCGCCCGGAATCTCTGCCTGATGAGACTGCGCGCGAATCATCGGACGGAGGAACTTCCTGAGGATCGGGGAGAAGCTGTGGATCCAGAGGATACCTTCTCTTCCCTGGAGGACAGGCAGGTGCTTAAAGCCGCCATGACTCTTCTTTCCAGCGAGGAAAGACAGGTCATCATGCTGCATGCTGTGGGTGGCCTCAAGCATCGGGAAATCGCGGAGCTTTTGCAGATTCCCCTCTCCACCGCCCTGTCAAGATATCACAGAAGCCTGCAAAAAATGCGGCAGGCTCTGAAAGAACGGGCTGCTCCCCATGGCGGGAACCGGCCCTGTGCAAAGGAGGAACTACTATGAAAAACTCGGAGATCGAACGCCGACTGAAGGAAGACGTGGAAAAATCCGTCCCCGACGTTTTCGATTCTATTGAAGCAAGAAAAGGAACTGTCATCCCCATGACTCAGCCAAAAAATAAGAAAAAGCGCCGCACAGCGGTATTCGCCTCCATGGCCGCCGCACTGCTGCTGGTAGCCGGAGGCCTGGGAATAGCATTCGGTTCACAGCGCACCTCCCTGGGCGCAGTGGATTCCATTGTAAGCCTGGATGTGAACCCAAGCATCGAGCTGAAGATCGACAGCAATGAGAAGGTTGTGGAAACCAGTGCCCGAAACGAAGATGCACGCATTATCCTGGACGATATGGATCTGAAGGGAACCGACCTTAACGTAGCGGTCAATGCAGTAGTTGGATCCATGCTGAAACATGGCTATATCACCCAGGATGCCAACTCCATTCTGGTATCCGTTGAAAATGCAGATTCCCAAAAGGGAGCCGCCCTTCAGAAAGAGCTGACAGATGAAATCAGCGGCATCCTGAAGGCCAGTTCCGTGGAGGCTTCTGTTTTGAGCCAGACCTTGGAAGAAGATACAGAACTGAAATCCCTGGCAGAAACCTATGGGATCTCCATGGGCAAAGCCAGCATGATCCGTCAAATCATGGAAAAGGATTCCCGGCTCACAGCCGCCGATCTGGCGGGGCTCACCATCAATGAACTGAACCTTCTCTCTTCCTCCCATCAGATCCAGCTGGATTCCATTTCTTCCACTGGCTCTGCCAGCAGCGGAAGCTATATTGGTGTAGAGAAGGCCCAGTCTATCGCGCTGGAGCATGCCAAGCTCTCCGCCGCCGATGTTTCCAAACTGAAGACCGAACTGGACGCTGAGGATGGAATCATGGTATACGAGGTGGAATTCACCTACAAAAACACTGAATACGAATACGATATCAACGCCAAATCCGGGGCCATCGAAAAGAATAAGAAAGAGACCGATGATGATTGGCAGGAAAACCAGAATTCCGGCGGTTCTTCCTCCTCTCAGTCCTCTCAGGGAGCCTCTGGCTATATCGGCCTTGCTAAAGCCAAGGAAATCGCGTTAAAGCATGCAGGTATCAGCGGAAATGTAACCATTTTGAAGGAAACGCTGGACGGAGACGATTACCCACCCGTTTACGAGATCGAATTCTATAAAGACGGCACAGAATATGAATACGAAATTCACGCTCAGACAGGCGCTGTTCTGAAATCCGATCGTGAAAGAGAACAGGTTTCTTCCTCTGCTTCCTCCAGTTCCGGCCCATCCATTCAGGCCTCTAAAGCCAAGGAAATTGCTCTGAAACACGCAGGTGTTTCCGCCTCTTCTATCAAGGAATACAAATGCGAACTGGATGAGGAAAATGACCGCCTGGTTTATGAAATCGAATTCTATTCTAACGGTATGGAATACGACTACGTTATCAGCGCATCGGACGGCAGCATTCTGGAGCATTCCCGCGAGCAGGACGACTAACAGAATCCTTCATGTCCTTCCATTTTTCGATATCCACTCATAATATAGACAAGGCGCCCCGTTTGAACGGGGCGCCTTGTCTATATATGGTATAACATATCTCCAGTGCTTAACCTTCACACAGCTTTCACTACAGGATGGCTGATACAAATCTTCCTTGCTATTGTCTTTTTCCTGAAGTCGTCACAGTGGGCCAAGTATTCATATTCCATTGTTACTTTTTCCGCATAACGTTGTCCACAGCACAGGGAACCGGAATAGAGGTTATTTTAAGCTCTCAAGTTTTTTGTCCAATTCCGTAATACGGCGGTTAACGCTGCAGCTTTCTATCTCCAATTCCTTCTCCAAACAATGAAGAAAAATAGTGAGGCCAATAATCACAACAGGCAAAAGAATTACCGCAAGATATCCAATGATCACCACAGAATAAGTTCCGCTAAGATAATGAGTATCGGCAAAGAGATGCAGTCCCCCTAGACAGGATAGAATAACACTTGCAATAGATAGAAACACAAAAAAGAACTTTAGCCTTCTTAAAGATGAAAACATATGAATTTTCCCCTCTTTCAAAAACAAAGTTGCAGGTGGTATCCAGCACTACGAACTCTACCGTACACCGGTCAATGCCTAGTCCAGTTGCTGCACAGCGCGCCGAAGCTCCAACACAGAATGAGGGGCTACCGTCAGCGATGCAGCACCACAGTCTAAAAAGAATTCCGTCAGAGTTATATCACCGGCAGCCTCTCCGCTGACAGTAAAGCTTATTCCCGCTTCCCGCGCCGCCTCCCCTACCATAGAGATCAGTTTCAGCACGGCAGGATGGTGAAAATCATATAAATACGCCACCCGGGGATTGTTCCTATCCGCCGCAGTGACAAACTGAGTCAGGTCGCTGGTGCCAATGCTGAAAAAATCCACTTCTTTGGCCAACGCCCCGGCAGTTAGAGCCGCTGCGGGTGTTTCTATCATAATCCCCAAAGGCGTATTTTCGTCAAACGGAATCTTCTCCCGGCGAAGGGATTCTTTAGCCTTGTTCCAAAGTTCCCTGGCCTGTTTTACTTCTTGGAAGGTGGTGATCATGGGCAGCAGAACCCGCAAATCCCCGTTAGCGGAAGCGCGCAGAAGCGCCCGCATCTGCGTTGTCAAAATCTGCGGCATACTTAGGGAAAGGCGCATGGCCCGATATCCCATAGCGGGGTTATCCTCTTCCTGAAGATTCATATAGGGAAGCTGCCTGTCCGCTCCCGCATCCAGAGTCCGGATTACCGCCGGTCTGCCCCCCAGCTTTTCCAAGATAGCCGTATAGTGGCGGGTCTGTTCCTCTTCATCGGGATAATCCTCCCGGTTCATAAAATAATATTCCGTACGGTAAAGGCCAACCCCGTCCCCATCATTTTCCAAAACCTCTTCAATATCCTCGGGCCTGGTGATACTGGCATAAATCTGCAGGGTGCGGTTGCTTCTAGTCACAGCTTTTGTTCCCCGAAGTTCCTGCAGTTCCTCTAAATGGAGAAAATAGCTATCCCGCCGCCGCCTGTAGCGGTGAAGAGTGTTTTCATCCGGATCCAAAAATATCCAGCCGGTAGAACCATCCAGCACCACTGCCTGATCTTGCTCTAATGCAGAGAAAGAGGGGCCCAACGCCATCACCATGGGGATTCCCAGTATCCGAGCCAAAATAGCCGAATGAGAGCTGCGGGAACCCTCACGGGAAACTATAGCTGAAATCTTCTTTTTATCCAGTTGCATCATCATGCTGGGCACAACACCCGCTACAGCCATAATACAGGGTTCCTCCCTGTTTTGAAGAAACTCGGAGTATTCACGGGGAAAATGGGGATCTAAAAGCTGCAGCAGCCTTCTGCTGATATCCGCTACATCCGCCGCCCGGCCCCGCATATATTCGTCCTCCATAGAGGAAAATACAGCTGCAAACTGCCTCGCTGCCCTCCAGACGGCATATTCGGCGCTGGCTCCGTGTTTTACAATCCGATCGCGTATAGCCTCATAATAATCCTGATCCTGCAGCATCATGATATGCAGCTGAAAAATCATGGAGCTTTCCTTCCCCACGCGCCGGACAGCATCCAGATACACCCGGTTCAGATCGCTTTCCGCCTGCTTCCGGGCTTCTTCAAACCGTTTCAGCTCCGCGCAGCTATCCTTCCCTTCAACACGTTCCACTCTATAGCCCTGTTCCCCGGCAATAACCAGCCTCCCGATAGCGATGCCTCCGGAAGATCCGATCCCCCGTATTTTCTTCAACCGGTTCACCCCTTTTTGCCTGTTTTTACTGCAGCACTACAGCCTTTTCTGTGCAGACTTGCACTTCCGCCCTCGGCCTTGAGGACAGTCTCAGAAAATCTTTACAGGTATTTCCGGCAGAAATCCCTCAGTTCCCGGCTAAGAGCTTCTTCATCCCCGCCTTCTATGGTGAAGGTGAGCATATCCCCTTGCTGCACACAAAGTGCCATGAGAGAAAACATCTTTTTTGCATCCGCTGTTTTCGACCCATCCTGAAGGGTAACGCTGCTCTCCGAATCCTGCAGGCGGTTCACCAACTCTGTAGCCACACGGGCATGCAACCCCAACTCATCCCGAACTTCATATGTAAACTGTTTCAAGCATACTCCTCCTTACATCTGTACCCATACCGCAACAAGTGGCTCAGTATGATTCTACTTTTCTTAGTCCTCATATTTCAGTATACTGAAGAATTTGAAAATGTCAATAAAGGATCAGATGCTTTTTTATATATTTTATATAGAATCTACATAGAATTAAAAAAGAAAGCCCTTTTCCCTTCATCATAAATTAGGGAAAGAGCTTTCTGCATTCATTTTGAACTTACGGCCAATTTATTAGATATATCCACATCACACAGCTGTTTCATGCTATAAACGGCAGCCGCCTCTGTGATACCGTTTTCCTCAATATAATCATAGACATTCTGCGAATAATACCGCAGGTCGATCACATGGATCTCAGAATAATGCAGGCACAGGAACGGCACCAGGCTATTTGCATAGGAATCTTTCAGCAGCAGAAGCTTTCTGCCGTTATTCTGATTTCGGTTCTTTACCACTTCTACACTGTGATTACCGCCCATGAAGGTGGAATACTTATCCTTTTTGTCCAGATATTCTTCCCAATAAAGGCCTTCATGCTCTTCGCCGCCCACCATCTGGACGATATCCTGAGGCTCTGCATATTCCGGCAGATACAGATCGTCCGGCGTCTGAAAACTATTAACAGCCTTGGAATACAGCGTTCCGTAAAACGAATTGCTAGCCAAGCGAAAAGTGAACTGATCCTGCCCATAGGGGGTAAATCCCATTTTCTGCGCCAGAACCTTATACCCCTCATACGCACCAAAGGTGTTCCAATGATGGTCGGTCTTGTAATAGAAATCACCGTTCCAGCTGTCCAGGGTATCAAACAAATCCACGATCATAACATTTTCACCGGTCATTGTTTCCTGAATATAATTCAGTTCTTCTTTCTGATCGTGATTCTGAGCAAACAGAGGCAGATTTTCCCGCTGTTCCTGGCTTCCAGAAGGAACGGGCACAACCCAGAAAGGAAGTTTTGTCTCCTGGCCGAAGGTCTCAAGCCCCTGGATATTCCGCCGGAAAGTATCTGTGGTATTGGGAAGAAGCACTTCATACACATGATCCTTTTTCCCGAAATAAACCCCTCCCTCTGGGGGAACGGCGCTGTAATTGCTCCCCAAATCCTTCCGGCCTGTCAGCAGCTGAAAGCTTGTATTCAGAGAAAGAAACTCCGTGCGCAGTGGGAACTGGTCGTTGACAAAAGCCTCCAAAGAATCGGTAAAGGAACCATCCAAAAGGGCATCCGTCTCCAAAGGAGGTGCCTGCTCCAGAACCCTATTCTCATTTTCAGAAAAAGACAATTTGGGAGCAAATATCAGATAAAAAGCCCCGGCCACAGCGAAAGCGAACAAAAGAATCGTAGCCGCCACTTCTTCCGGCCGGCAGAGAGAGCTTCGCTTATGCATGGGCTTTTTTCTTTTTTCAGACTGCATAGCCATTTCTCCTTTCACTGCCCGTAACCACCCTAACACAGACATACCCCTTGTCACTGCATTTCAGGCACGGGCGATATTGGTTAGAAATTCGCTGCGTAGAGGAAGGGGGTATAGGCATTGCTGAGCATAGCGCCGGCACAGAGGGCCAGCAGGACAGCATACCCGATCACCCAAAAGACTTTGCACACGCCAATACTCTTCAACCGGTTGGCCAGTTCCGAAATCAGAGGCGAACTGCAGAGAGCCGCCACTACCAGCATGGGGCCGAAAGTAATCAGCAGATACGGGCCGCCGGCCTCTGCTCCAGGAGCTGTAAATCCCACAAGCGCCGCCAAAACCGTTCCGGCCTTGGAAAGATCAGCATACGCAAAGAACACCCAACCGATAACGGCTGCTAAAAAGGCATACAGCCACTGAAAGAAGGCGGGAAGTTTATCCAAAAGTTTCTGCAAAAAGAGTTTTTCGCAGATTATGAGAATGCCGCAATAGGCCCCCCATAAAGCAAAATTCCAGCTTGCCCCGTGCCAAATCCCCGTCAGAATCCACACCACCGCTAGATTGAAAACCAACCGGGGCTTTTTCACCCGATTTCCTCCCAAGGGAATATATACGTAATCCCTGAACCAGCGGCCCAGCGTCATATGCCAGCGGCGCCAGAACTCTGAAAAGCTTTTGGAAGCATAGGGATAGTGAAAGTTTTCCGGCAGTTCAAAGCCAAACATACCGCCAATACCGATAGCCATATCGGTGTATCCTGAAAAATCAAAATAGATATAAAAGGTAAACGCCAGAACACCCAGCCAAGCGGAAAGAGTGGAGGGCGCCTCTATATACTGTACACGCTGGGAAAGTTCCAACATGGTGTTGGCTATGAGCATCTTTTTGAAAAGCCCCAAAAGGAACCGGCTTCCACCCACTGTAAATTTAGCGGCTGTCTCTTTCCTACTCTTTATCTGTTCATACATGAGGGAATATCTGGCTATAGGGCCTGAGCTGATATTGATAAAACAGGAAATATACGTCCCGAAATCAATAAAGTTCCGCATAGCGGGAACTTCCTTCCTGTATACATCCACAGCGTAAGAAATGCTCTGGAAGGTGTAAAAGGAAATTCCCAGAGGGAGCGCAATTTCCGGAACAGCCAGATCCATTCCAAAACCGTTCAGCGATGTGACGATCATGCCTGTATATTTAAAATATCCCAACATGCCCACATTCACCACGATATTGAGCGCCGTAAATAGTCTTGCCTTCCCCTTGGAATCCGAAAAATGAGAGATCAGAAGGCCACAGACGTAATCCACCACTATCGTTCCCAGAAGAATCAACACATGGGCTGGGACTCCCCAGGCGTAAAACACCAGGCTGAAAAGGAACAGACAGAGATTCTTTGCTTTTCTGGGCACCACATAATAGGCCAGCAGCGCCACAGGAAGGAATATGCACAAAAAGGCTAAGCTGTTAAATGACATGGGTTTCTCCTCGCTTTACTCCCCACCTTCTGGCAGGGAAGGATAGCCGGGGCAAGCCCCGATATATACGTCATACCCGTGGTCAGTGAATCGCCGCGGGAAGCCCGTCGCACAGACAGGAACGCACGCCCGTCTCTGAGACGATAAAGATCCGGCAGCCGCAGGTATCCGGCTTCTCTCCGTTTACAAAGGGGCATTTGATGGAAAGAGCCGGCTGACCGGAAAGATCATAGCAGACATTCATCCTGTTGCAGGAACGGCCGCTGGCCCGGTACCAACGACAAGCCTCAGGAAAGGTGCAGTGCCGCATAGAGGAAAGTTCAAGATATTCCCCTGCTATGGCCTCCTCACCCTCTGCACGGGAAGGGCCGCTGATCAACAAATGCTGGCAAGAGATTTCACCGAACACATGGCTCCAGTGAGAAGGAAGGCCCCTGCCGGGAACCTTCGCCGCAAAATATCCTTCATAGAGCTTGCTGGAAATTCTGTCCATGGTTTCAGGCGTGGCATCTCCTGTAAGAAGGATATCATCCAGGCTGGCCTCCATAACGCGGCGATTGTGAAACACAAGAGATGCACCGTCCGCCTCCCAGCGATATGCGCTTCTGGTAACAGGCCGATTCAGTATCTCCCGGATATCCGGGGCAAAGGGCATAGAGGAAAGTTCTTCTCTCAGAACCGGCAGCTGCGCCAAAAGCTCCTTACCCCTTTCCCAAGCATCCTTTGAGGGAGCTTCTCCGCATTTGAGCCATTCCCTGCAAAATTCCTCTTTCCACTGCCGGAAGCAGGCCGCCTCTGGGGGCAAAAAGGGGGAGGATACACACACGTTCATCTCTTCCACAGCCGCGGCAAATAACTCCCCAAAAGGATATTTTTTCTGCTCCGGCCACAATGCCTCATACAGGACATTTCCAACAGAAAAGGTATCCCCCGCTCTAAGAAGGCGCAGGCTTTCAAGAGATGGATATCCGGGTGCCTCTGAAAAGAGATAGAGAGGCGCCGCGGCTGCAGCATCATAGCCAGGCCCATCTTTTAGGAATACCTCCATAAAGATCCCGTATTCCAGAAGAAGGGGGTGACCGCGCCTGTCACAAGGGGAAGCAGGGCAGAACACCGCAGAAAAATAATTTTTATCCTCCAGCAAAATATCCTGCATTGCGCTGAAACGATCCCTGTGATAATGAGAAAGCAGAAACGTGCGCTTCTCAATTCGGCGGTACCGCTCCAAAAGGGAAGGTGCCACCCGAGAAGCTCCCTGGCCCCATTCGTCCAGCGGGCCACCCGTAAGGCCTCCACAGTCCGCCATAAGAAGTTCCTTACCGGATTCATCGGCCAAAACGAGGCATTCTCCCTGCTCCAGCCGGTGCAGCTCCAAAAACTTCAAACTCAATCACCGCCCCCCGCCGATGCCGTCCACAACCGGCTCGCCGTTTTCCCAGAGACCGCTGAAAACAACCTCTCCATGCCGGTACTCCGTTCCCTTTCCGTGACGCTTTCCGTTTTTCCACTGGCCCGCATACAGCAGCCCCCCATCCTCATCAAACAGGGCTCCCATGCCCTCCGGCCGGTTTTCCCGCCAGCTACCGGCAAACATGGTTCCCTCCCGGGGGCTGAAAGAAACACCCGCGCCCTGGCGGCGGTTTCCCTTCCAATTTCCCGCATAACAGAGGCGCCCACTTTTGTAATAGTAGACCCCAAAACCATCCTTTTTATCCTCTCGGAAACCACCTTCATAAGCCGTGTGGCCTCCCGCCATGGCGGTGCGTCCTTCCCCATGGCGTAAAGACCCTTTCATATTCCCGTAATATGCATAAATCTGCCCATCGGAACCAGTGACCAGCTTATCCGGAAGCTGCCGGAAAAATTCCCGGAACTCTTCCATTCCAGGGGGAAGAAAGTCCTCTTCCTTCTTGGGTGCTCCTTCCGAAGGCTCTCCGCAGGAGCTGGAGGGCTTCGCTTCCTTTGGTTCCGGCTGCACATCCCCATCAGATTCTTTTTCTAAAGCCTCCGGCAGATTTTTTTCCGAAGGTATACCCGCCTGCTCCTCAGAGGGCGCATCCAACCGCTGCCCACCTTCTATACCGCCAGACTCCCGCTCTGCGGAAGAAACTTTACTTCCCATATCATCCGCTTCCGAGCCCTTCTCTTCCGGTTCAGAATGCTTTTCCTCTTCTCTTTTTTGGGGCAGACCGGGGGCGCTTACCACACCAGAAAGGCTTCTGGCGGCAACGGCATATTTTGTAGCCGGTTCCATTTCTGAAACTGTATTCTCAACCTGCACCGGATCTGCAAAATCCTGAAGGCTGTGGTCGGCAGCGTAATCGTCCGCCACAGCAGAAAGGGCCTGCCCCTCCTCCTGAGAAGGAAGATCACCACTCTCTGCCAAAAAGCGCTCTAGCTCCGGAAGGCGTTCCTCCGGCAGAGAAGCTTCGCTCTGCCCTGGCCATTGAGGCTCCTCCGAGAGCTCTCCTTTCTCAAGCTTTTCCTCTGTCTCCCTGCATCTGCGGATATCTTCTGGCCTAAACGCCCAAAATAATCCTTGGTCGCTCCATATCGAACAGACTGGTTCCCCAGCCTGGCTTTTCAAAAGGCTTGCTCTTGCACCAATCTCCGCTGTCATCAGTTCAAGGAAACTCTTTCTCCAGCCCTCTTCCGTACGTTCCAGAAGCTCAAGCCCCTTTTCAGCGGGAAGCAAAAAAAGGACGGGCTCCTTGCCATTTCCATCCCTGAAATAAGCGGTTTGCAGCCACTGCAACTCCGGAGAAAAACGGATCTTTTCCGTAACCCTGCCGGAAAAATCCCATTTTGTCAGGCTCCAACCGTAGGACTCATGTTCCGAACGCGCTAGAACCAGACTTCCACTCTTTTTTTCCATAAAAAAGTCGCCCTGGCGCAAGCGGTAAGAGACCGAAACCCGCATACCGTTTTCAAAGCCCTTTTCCCGCCCCTTCCTTTTTCGGGGACTTTCGCTATGTTCCCGCAGCAGCCGGGCAAGAAGCGGTTCCTCAGCTGGCGCATTTTCCCAGGGAAGCATATGTATGGTAAATATCTGGGGTGCCGCAGGCCCCTGCGTATTCTGTTTCGTCTCTTCCATGACTCAGTCTCCCATTCCTTCGTCTCCATGCCAAACATACATGCATGCCGGCCAACAGCAAGTCACCTATCAAGCGCTAAGAACTTCCTTCTCGAATAGAGAAAGCGCTCCGCCTACTTTCATTGAATTTTCACCGTTACCCATAAAAAATCCTGTCTAATCCGATAGCTTTCTAAAAAGGTATACAACCCCTATTATTGTTTAATCATAGCACAGTGACCGCCCAACTGCAAGAAAAAGCCGTAAACTCATGCTTTTCCTTTCTTTCTGCCAGTTCTTTTCTCTGCTTCCAATCGATTACTTTTATGCGCAGAAATATGCGCAGAAAAAGCGCCGGGGAACCCTGAAGATTCCCCGACGTTTCCCCACCGGGCGCCTCTTACCCGCGGAACATGTGCTCCACACTTCCAACCATCGTATTGGCAGCAGAACCTACAGCATGCATCGCTTTGTTTACGCTGCGGCGGAGACGCTTATCCTTCTTCATCATTTGGGAGCCAACCGCCGTCACAGCTGTCACGGCAAGAAGTCCGGCGCCCAGGCCTTTCACAAAGCCCATAGTTTCCTTATACATCATATAAAGCCTCCAGACTGTGCAGAATTGTTTGATGGGATTTGTCCCCTGAAATAGCATTTCCGCTTCTCCTCTCTGTTATCAATGATAAAAATTCCCAGTGGATAACCGGCAAATCCCGCTGTCCGGTATCCTGCTATACGGTGCAACAAGTGCACAGGCACAAGCCGGCATTCCAGTCTTTTTCGCAAACAAAACCACCAGTTTTGCATACGGGGGGATTCGTGATATAATGGGCACAGGTTTTTTACCCAGCGCATGACGAATCTCAAAATACAGAAAAACTTGTTTTGAGATTCGTAACCGCATGGATCCATTTATCACGAAAGCGGTGATTTACTGAATGAACCAAACCAGCAGTTCTATTTTACACAGCAAAGAAGGGTCGCAGCCTTTTGGACCCGGAGACGCCCTCCGGCAGGAGCTGCCACGGCCTCAGTCTGTTCATAGCAAGCCTCTTCATGAGCTCAACATCGTTCTGGTGGAGCCCGAAATTCCCCAAAACACCGGGAACGTAGCTCGAACCTGCGCCGCCACTGGGGCTAGGCTCCATTTGGTGGGCCCTATGGGCTTTACAATAGATGATAGAAAGCTGAAAAGAGCCGGGCTGGATTACTGGCATCTTTTGGACATTACCTATTATGAAAGTCTTACCGATTTTTTCAGCCGTACTACCGGAAATTTTTTCTTTTTTTCGACAAAAGCCCAAAAAACTCATTCGGACGTATGCTACCCGGAAAACTGTTATCTGTTTTTCGGGAAAGAAACAGCCGGTCTGCCGGAAAGGCTGCTCTTTGAGCACCCGGAATCCTGTGTGCGTATCCCTATGCGGGATCATCCCGACGCCCGGAGCCTAAACCTTTCCAACAGCGTGGCCGTGGGCGTATACGAGGTTCTGCGCCAGTGGGGATATCCAACGCTTCTGCGTTCGGGGGAGCTGCGGGAATACAGCTGGCAGAAGGGCTGAAAACAAGGGCCAGCCCTCTGTTTCCCGCAGAATTTACGCGGAATTCTCTTGAAAAGAAAGGACAGGCATTGTATAATGGGAACGGTTCCAAAACCAGTATCTCAATACAATGTGTAATCAAATACAAATTTGAAGGAGTGCTGTGCATGAATTACCTCAACAAGAAGACCGTCGAAGATATCGACGTGGCTGGCAAGAAAGTTCTTGTCCGCTGTGATTTTAACGTTCCCTTCGATGCCGAAGGAAACATCAGCGACCCCAAGCGCATTGATGAAGCTCTCAAGACCATCAAATATCTGGTTTCCCAGAAAGCTAAGGTTATTCTCTGCTCCCATCTGGGCCGTCCGAAGGGCGAATTCAACATGAAGTATTCTCTGGCTCCCGTGGCCAAATACCTGAGCAACGCTCTGGGCCAGGAAGTAAAAATGGCTTCTGACGTTGTGGGCGAGAGTGCCAAGAGCATCGCCGCTTCTCTCCAGGATGGTGAAGTGGAGCTCATCGAAAACGTTCGCTTCCATAAGGAAGAAGAGAAAAATGACCCGGCTTTTGCAAAGGAACTGGCCTCTCTTGCTGACATCTACGTAAACGACGCCTTTGGCACGGCTCACCGCGCACATGCCTCCACTGCAGGCGTTGCAGATTATCTCCCTGCTGTATGCGGCTATCTGATCCAGAAGGAAATCACCATCATGGGCAGAGCTCTCTCCGACCCCAAGCGTCCCTTTGTGGCTATCTTGGGCGGTGCAAAGGTTTCCGACAAGATCGGTGTCATCACCAACCTGCTGGATAAGGTTGACACCCTGATCATCGGCGGCGGCATGGCTTACACCTTCATGAAGGCTCTGGGCTATTCCATCGGCACCTCTATCTGTGAAAACGATAAGGTAGATCTGGCCAAGGAAATGATGGCTAAGGCCAAGGAAAAGGGCGTTAAGTTCCTGATCCCCGTGGATAATGTGGTCGCCACCGAATACAAGGCAGATGCCGAGTATAAGACCGTGAACTCCGACACAATCCCCGACGGCTGGATGGGCCTGGATATCGGCCCCAAGACCCGCGAACTGTTCTCCAACGCTCTCAACGGCGCCGGAACAGTAGTATGGAATGGGCCTATGGGCGTTTCCGAGTGGGAGCATTTCGCAGCCGGTACCATCGCTGTAGCTAAGGCTGTGGCTGAGAGCGGTGCTATTTCCATTATCGGCGGCGGCGATTCTGCGGCTGCCGTAGAAAAGCTTGGCTATGCCGACAAGATGACCCACATCTCCACCGGCGGCGGCGCTTCTCTGGAATTCCTGGAGGGACGTGTGCTTCCCGGCATTGCCTGCCTGAACGAGAAGGAATAAGTTCCGACGGCTTTACCGCCGGCTCAAGGGGGGCGGAAGAAATTCCGCCCCTTCCCTTTTGAGGTATACCACCGGCCCGGAGGCACCGGGCCATCAAAATGAAGGAGATGCTATTTTCATGAACAAAGCTCTTAGAAAAGCCGTTATCGCCGGCAACTGGAAAATGAATAAGACCCCCGCTGAAGCCAAAGAGTTGCTCGAGGCCATCAAGCCTCTGGTAAAAGATGCAGACTGCGATGTGATCGCCTGTGTTCCCTTCGTGGATCTGGACGCCTCTCTGGAAACCGTCAAGGGCACCAACATTGCCATCGGTGCAGAAAACTGCCATTGGGAGCCTTCCGGCGCTTATACCGGCGAGATCTCCGCTCCCATGCTGGCCGCCATGGAGGTTCCTTATGTAATCATCGGCCACAGCGAGCGCCGCACCTATTTCGGTGAGACGGATGTAACCGTCAACAAGCGCGTGCGCGCCGCTCTGGACAACGGCCTGACCGTTATCCTCTGCGTGGGCGAATATCTGGAGCAGAGAGAGCAGGGTGTCACCGACGAGGTGGTAGCCATGCAGACCAAGATCGCTCTGATGGGTGTCTCTGCCGATGAACTGAAGAGAATCATCATTGCCTATGAGCCTGTGTGGGCTATCGGCACCGGTAAAACCGCCACCGCAGCCCAAGCCAACGAAGTGTGCGCTATGATTCGTTCCACCGTGGCTGGCCTTTACAGCAAAGAGGCAGCAGACGCCCTCACCATTCAATACGGTGGTTCCATGAACGCTAAAAACGCCGAAGAGCTTCTGGATCAGCCCGATGTAGACGGCGGTTTGATCGGCGGAGCCTCTCTGAAGCCCGCTGACTTTGCAGAAATCGTAAAGGCGGCTTCTCGCTAATTTCTGTGGGAAACCTGCCTGAGAAGAATACCCACGCGCCCATTCCGGCGCAATATCCGGCGGGGCTTTCCACATAGGGGAAAGCCCCTGCTGGCTTAGAAAGGACAGAAACGCATATGGCTAAAAAACCTTTAATCCTGATGATCCTGGATGGTTTCGGGATTGCACCCGAGCATGGCAACGCCATCAAGGCCGCCAAAAAGCCCAACCTGGATCGTCTTTTTTCTGAAAACCCCGTGACCCAGATCGGCGCTTCCGGCCTCAATGTAGGCCTGCCGGATGGACAGATGGGAAACAGCGAGGTGGGCCACACCAATATCGGCGCTGGCCGGATCGTGTATCAGGAACTCACCCGCATCACTAAAGCAATTGAAGAGGGCGATTTCTTTCATAACGAAGCCCTGCTCCACGCCATGGAGAACGCTAAAAAAGGCGGAGCTCTTCATTTGATTGGCCTGCTTTCTGACGGCGGCGTGCACAGCCACAATACCCATCTTTATGCATTGGTGGAAATGGCTAAACGTGCAGGTCTTGAGAAGGTGTATGTCCATGCCCTTCTGGATGGCCGCGACGTTCCCCCTTCCTCCGGTAAGGAGTATGTGGCTGCTTGTGCCGACAAGCTTCAGGAAATCGGTGTGGGCAAAATTGCCACTGTGATGGGCCGCTATTATGCTATGGACCGTGACAATCGCTGGGATCGGGTGGAAAAAGCTTATGCCGCCATGGTATACGGCGAAGGTGTAGAAGCTTGTTGTGCCGTTAAGGCTGTAGAGGATTCCTATAAGGCCGATGTGACAGATGAATTCGTCGTTCCTGCTGTATGCGACAAAGAAGGAACCATCAAGGCCGGCGACTCTGTGGTCTTCTTTAATTTCCGCCCCGATCGTGCCCGCGAGATCACCCGTACCTTTGTAGATCCTGATTTCAATGGCTTCGAGCGCAGAAACGGCTTCTTCCCTCTCACCTATGTTTGCATGACACAATATGATGCCACTATGCCTAACGTGGAAGTAGCGTTCCGTCCCCAGTCTTTGAAAAACACCTTCGGCGAATATATCTCTGAACAGGGTCTTTCTCAGCTGCGCATTGCAGAAACAGAGAAATACGCCCACGTGACCTTCTTCTTCAATGGAGGCGTAGAAAAGCAATATGAGGGCGAAGACCGGATTCTCGTAAAATCCCCCAAAGTAGCCACCTATGATCTGAAGCCTGAAATGAGTGCTTATGAAGTCACCGATAAGCTTCTGGAGGCTATCGCTGCTGACAAATACGATGTGATTATCCTGAATTATGCCAACTGCGATATGGTAGGCCACACCGGTGTGTTCGAAGCTGCCAAGGCTGCGGTGGAGGCTGTGGATGCCTGCGTAGGCCGGGTGACCGATGCCATTGCCGCAAAGGGTGGTGTCTCTCTGATCACTGCGGATCATGGAAATGCAGATAAAATGTTTGACGAGGATGGTTCTCCCTTTACTGCTCACACGACCAATCCCGTCCCATTCTGCGTGGTCGGGTATCCCTGCAAGCTCCGGGAGGGTGGCGTTCTAGCGGATATCGCTCCCACCATGTTAAAGATCCTCGGTTTGCCTCAACCGGAGGAAATGAGCGGCAAGAGCCTGGTCGAATAAGAATCTCTTCTTATCCGTGCATGCATTTTGCAGTTCGTTATCCAAATACACAATACAAAAAAGACATCCGGACAATTTCAAAATGTCCGGATGCTTTTTGCATTTGCGGTATTTTTGTTTTTAAGATTGAACGGAACAAAAAATTCCGCTCTTTTATTTTATATTTTTTTCGACCTTTTAAGGTCTGTATGACCTAATTTCTAAATAGGTTTACCACTAAAGAAACAAATACAAACTTTTGCACTTTTTGATAAAAATGGCGAAAAAAATGGAAAAAAGTCCGTCGCACCACAAATGTAAATTTTATGTAATGGAAAATAATAGCTGAGAAAGTATAGTACACTATCCAAGCCGGATTTTTACATTCTATGGAACCCCTGCCTGCGGCCAATGAAGCTTTGCTTCTTCTCACTTCCTCCCATCTTTCCCTTACTTATAAAGCCGTCCGGGGGATCCTATCATGCAAGTTCTGCATCCTTCTTTGGAATACCGATCCGGTTTATTTCACAAAAGAGGTGCACACATGACCACGATGACAGAAAAAAATTTTGATCTGACCCTTGCTGCTATTCTAAAGGATCAGCGAAAAAGCCGGGGCTATTCCCAGCTTCAAATTTCCCAATATCTGGGAATCAACCGTTCCACCTATACATATTATGAATCGGGGCACACTTCTCCTTCCATCTATACCCTGTTTCGTCTTGCCCTTTACTATGGAATTCCGGTTTCAGAATTTTTCCCCGAATCTGTCCGTAAAGGACGCAGAGGACGCGCGCAAAAACCAACCAAGCTATCCTGATCCGATAGACGAGAAACATTTCCCCTTGGCAGCCACACATATGCAGAAGCCCTTCCCGACAGGAACTTTTTTGTTCCGCCCGGGAAGGGCTTTTCCATTTTCACGGCAACAAAAACATGTGGGAAATCCTGAGCACTTTTTTCTTCTGAAACACCTCAGTAAATAGCACGATAATATGCACATGCACACCCATCCGCCCTTATTCCTTACCGGCGGCGATGAAATCCACACCGCCTCCATAAGGCAGGAACCGAATTCCCTTCACACCGGGAGCCATGCCATAGAAGTGTTTTCCCGTATATAAGGGAAGAAACACACAGTCTTCCAAAAGTTGATTTTCGGCCTGCAAGCTCAAGGATGCAGCATCTTCCCCGCTATGACGGGCGATTTCATCCAAAAGGGAATCAAATTTCTCAGATTGATATCCGAACACATTTCCGGAAGACTGGCTCTGAAAAGCAGAAAGCGTGGAATAAGGGCCATCGCTTTCTGGGCGAAGAGCATAAATGGCAGCAGAAAAATCCCCCAGAGAAATGCGTTGGTTATACTCCTCTTCTTCTAAAGGTTCCATATTGTAATATAACCCGGTGGCCTCGTTCCAGGTTTTCAGTATTTCATTCACCAAGGGGCCTATTTCTTGTTCCTCGGGATAAATTACCGTAAAGGTAGGGGCCTTATCCAGAGAAAGAGCCGACATGCCCGCCCGAAGCCACTCAGAAAGCTCCTTTTCAGATGCCTGCCCAGGAAAGGATATCCCTCCAGCCATAGTTCTATACCGTTCTCCTTCCAGCGTGACCGCTGGGGAAATAATCCCTTGCGCCTCGCCCGCGCTCTTTGGAAGCTGCTCCAAAAGCTCTTCACGGTTCAATGATCGGAAGAAAAACCTGCGCAGATCCGCGTTTTTCAGTTTACTGTCCTGCAGATTGAAACAAAGCCCCCACACAGTATCCTCAAAAGACACAATTGAGCAGCCGGCCTTCTCTGCCTCCACAGTTTCCTGTTCCGTAAGAGCAACAGCATCCAAAGAACCAGAAGTCAAGGCGCTGACAGGCGAAGAGAGATCTATTTCCTCATTGCCCACTGTGAACGAAACATCTGATGGCAGAGGCGCTGTTTCTCCAGAATAGGTATCGGAGGCTTTTACATTGATATGCTTACCAGCCTCCCAGCCATACCGTCCATCAATTTCAAAAGGGCCGTTTCCCATGAGAGTGCTCTTTTCAAGCCCATACCGGCCCAAAGTGGACTGAAAAAACTCTTCATTGCAAGGCATAAATACAGGCAGAGCCGTGAGTATGGGGAAATTTTGATTGGGATACTCCAGTTCTATTATCAGTGTGTAGTCATCCTTTACTGTCACACCCAGCTCATCCACAGTCTTTTTTCCATCGTGAATATCTCTTCCGTTTCGGATACAATACATGGGGGCGCAGGTTTCAGAGCCCGTAGCAGGATCCAACGCTCTCTGAAAAGCAAAAAGGAAATCGGAAGCTGTCACCGGCGTTTCTCCGTCTGACCACACAGCTTCTTTACGCAAATGAAAGGTCCACTGAGTATACTCTGCATTATGCTCCCAGCTTTCCGCAGCCCCTGGGGTAGCGCTCTGGGCGCCGTCATCCTCTTCGGATATACGAGCCAGCCCTTCATACAGAGCCAGGATCACCGAAGCGGCATCCTCCCCGCTGGCAATCTGCGGATCCAAAGTCTTTGGCTCCCTGCTCAAAGCCCAGCGGAAGCTTTTACCCGCAAGGCTGTCTTCCCCCTTTTTGCAGGAAGTAACTGAGAGCAACAGGCAGGCACATAAAAAGAAAGCCAGAAATGATTTCCAGCACAGTTTCATATACGGAGGCTCCTTTCAGAAAGCGCGGATTCCGCTTCCATATTCCAATACACATCTGCCACGAACCAGGCTTCAGAAATGCACACATCCGGTGCATTTCTTCCAGAAAAATCCTCATCTGCAGAAAGGAAGCTTTTTCGGATCTGCTTGCAAAATCCACTGTGTGTAGTACAATAATTGTAACATGGTTTTTATTTCCATGCAATGAACGTGACAGAGATGTAAGAAAACTTCATAGTTTCGTAAGAAGTGTACCCAGAATTTTTCATAAAATCAGGGGATACTAAAAGAAGTGAAATCCACCCGGTATTCTCGGCAGAGATCGGGTGAAACATAGAGAGGAGAAATACTATGACAAACGACGTACGCTTTTTCAGATGCAAGCACTGCGGCAATTTTGTGGGGGCAATTCATTTCAGCGGTGTTCCCATGATCTGCTGCGGCGAAAAGATGGAGGAAGTAATCCCCAACACCACCGACGCCGCCCAAGAAAAACATGTTCCCGAAGTAACTGTTTCGGGCCGTGAAGTTAAAGCTCTGGTGGGCAGTATCGCCCACCCCATGACAGAAGAGCATTCCATTCAATGGGTATATTTGCAGACCAATAAAGGCGGCCAGCGCAAATGCCTCGCTCCCAATGAGGAACCAAGCGTTATCTTCTGCCTTGCAGAAGACGAAACCCCTGTGGCCGTTTACGCTTACTGCAACCTGCATGGGCTGTGGAAGAAGGAAATCTAAAGCAGTTTTTCTACTTCTACGGCAAAAAGTACAGTTACAGACCAAAAGCGCTCTTGGCAATAACAAAGCCAAGAGCGCTTTTTTCCGCTTATATCTAAAGTTTCTTGATCAGACACAGGGTCAACTCATCATCGTTAATACAGGGAGCATTTGCAGCCAGCACTTTCTCTTTATAATACACGCCTTTACCATCGGGAATATAGCCAAGTTTAGCATAAAGCCTTTGGGCTTGACCGTATTCTGAATTAAGACACACATCCAAGTATACCCGGCTGCTCACTCGGCTGGCTTCTTTTTCTGCCGCAGCCATCAGTTGTCCGCCTATACCTTTGTTCCTATATTTCTTAAAAACGATGAGATCTACTATCCCGGGAAATCCTTGATTTCCCAGTCCTCCCCATTTACAACGGTAATAAAGGAATACATATCCGGCCGGTTTCCCTTTATACAAGGCAAGAAGTGCCAGACTATCCCCTTGGGACTGATTTTCTATTTGCCGCTTCAAATATTCTCTGCTATCTTTCGATCCGTCTTCACTTTCCCAACAAATAGATTCTACATCATCCGGCCGCATGCTGCGTATCTGAATATCAGCTGTAGATTCCAAAATCATCACCTTTCTTTTGCTGCAAAGCAAAATACGCCACAGAAATTAGTCGATAGGTATCACAGCTCTTAATATGATCCCTTACCCACCTATCCTTAGGAAGCTTCTTCTTCCTTGGGAGGCGCCTCAATGACGATACGCCCCTCCTCCAGCAGAAGACGCACTCGGTTTCCTTCCACTCCCAGTTCATCCAGCATTTCTCTGGGGATCTGCAACCGGCCAGCCCGATCCAGTACGGCATACTCATCATGGGGATCTTCAAATTCAGCGACCGCATCCAGATTTTCAATCAGATTCTGGCGCACGATGAATTCGGTGCTGGTCTTTCCGTCCCGAATAGCCACCACCCGGTTCACCTTTTTCGAAAGTTGCCGGTCATGGGTAACGATAACGATTGTGAGACCCAGACTTCTGTTCAACTCCCGGAATACATCCAGAATATAGCTTCCTGTATGCACATCCACAGAACCGGTGGGTTCGTCGGCCAGAAGCAGCTTAGGATTGTTAGCCAACGCAATGGCAATGGCTACACGCTGCTGTTCGCCGCCGGAAAGCTGATTCAGCCGGCTGTTCTTTTTGTGTCCCATTCCCACCAGCTCCAAAAGCTCAAGGGCTCTGGTTTTTTTATCTTTTACAGCATTAGAAAACATCATAGGCATCTGCACATTCTGCCAAGCGTTCAGATACGGCAGCAAATTTCGGGCATTGTTCTGCCACACAAAACCCACAACACTCTTTTTATACTCCACAAGCTCCCGCTCTGTCATTTTAAAAAGGTTCCGGCCATCTACAAACAGCCTCCCGGCAGAAGGACGGTCCAGCCCGCCGATCATATTGAGAAAGGTGCTCTTTCCGCTGCCGCTATTGCCGATGATGGCCATAAGCTCGCCTCTGTCCACCGTCAGCTCCAGTCCCTGCAGCGCCAAAACTTCACTTTCTTCCGTCTTATAGATCTTAACCAAATCCTCGCAGACGATGATTTTTTTCGGGTCGATGTCTGAAGTCTCCTGTGCAGGAGCCCCATTCCCCGAAACCTGCGGTCTTTCTTCTGCAGCGGATTCTGTTGGGACAGTCTCTTCCTGCACCTCTGTCTGCGCTTGCTTCTCTTTTTCCTGCAAAGCCTTCCCTTTACGCATCGACAATCTCACCATCCTCCATCGAAAACACCCGGTCCCCCGCACCCATAAGGCCTGTATCGTGCGTGGTCATCACCACAGTGATACCCTCTTCCCTGGTCAGATCCCTGAAGATCTTCACAACCTTCACGCCGGTGGCTGAATCCAACTCTGCAGTGGGTTCATCTGCAAAAATGATCTGGGGCTTATGGGCCAGCGCCCTGGCTATGGCTACACGCTGCTGTTCACCGCCGGACATCTGCTGGGGCATATGATGCATGCGCCCTCCGAGCCCCACCATATGCAGGCATTCCTCCGCCCTTTTGCGCCTGTCTTCCCGGTAACGGGCCAAGCGCAGAGCAAATTCCACATTTTCATAGGCATCCATTGTGGGAACCAGAGCCACAGATTGGAACACAAATCCGATTTTGGTACGCCGCAAAAGCCCCCTTCTCTTTTCATCCAGCGCTCCGATCTCCTGGCCATCCAAAAAGACCTGACCCGAGGTAGGGGAATCCAAAGCCCCCAGGATATTCATCAGGGTGGTCTTGCCGGAACCGGACCGTCCCCGCAGGATCACGAATTCTCCTTTGGGAATCTCTATGCTGATCCCTTTGAGCACCTGCACATCCTTTTCCCCGGCAACCGGGAAAGAACGGGTCACATTTTTTGTCTCTATCATCATATCCATTTAAACAGCCTCCCTTCCGGTCAGTCCTCCCCAAGCTTAAGAGCCTGGGAAATACGAATTTTCGAGATGAGGACCCCCAGAATTGCCATACATGCTGCAATCATGACGCCGATCACCACAAAGAGGCGAATATAATCCGATGTCTCGCTGATGATTTTAAGAGGCAGCACTTGATCGGAAGAGGAGTATGCAATCTGAATCAAAGGAATAAAGAGATGAGAGGAAAGAACACCGATCCCAATTCCTGCACCGATGGAAACACCCGAAATAAAGAGCTGCTCGTTTCCCAACATCAAGAGTATTTCCCGCAGGGACATACCCATGGCCCGGAAAATACCAAATTGGAGAACGCGGGACTGAATAGAGAGAATCCAGTAAATCAAGAAGCCCACAGTACAGAGAAGAAGGACGATTACAAAACCCACCGTCAAAATACCGTTGGTGCCCTGCAGCATAGGATCATTTTTCATTTCCGTAATCAGGGCCTGGGTATCTGCAAAGGATTCCACAGGAATATTATTTTCCTCTATAAAATCATACACCGGCTTGGAGGAACCCTCAAGCTTCATCCAAACCTGATAGGGCGTCACTCCCCACACGGACTGCAACTGCTGATAATTGGCCACCACCAGATAGCGGCTCGTCATGGTATATCCCCCCGTGGGCTTTGAAACCGCCTCTGTGGGCTTATAGCCGGGCCAGTATTCCACAAAGCCGCAGATGACCCCTTCCACGGAGCTGCCTCTGTCGCAGGTATAGGTGATCACATCCCCGATCTTGCAGCCATAATCGGTGCGGAAATTTTCAGAGACAATGACGGCCCGGGCATCCACAGCCATCTGGTTTAGATAGGTATACCAATGCTCCGGAAGCAGACCGTCTTTCATCCAGGCCGTTTCCCCGAACTCCTTTGTATGAATGCCCAGAAGCGTGACGCCTCCAGTATTGCCTTTTTTGAAGCTGACTTTGCCGCTGTCCTCCCGAAGAACCTTTGTGACACTCTCCACACCCTCTATACTCTCAAAGCGAGAGAAATCCGGTTCCAGATAGGAGATTTCTCCCCCTTCTTCATTGGAGCCGCTGGAATTCCAAACTTCCTGCAGAACCACATCTGCTCCGGTTTGATACCGCAGGCGCTCTTCTCCCGAGGTATTGATGGTGCGGGCCGCCTGAGCGCTGAAGACGCCCAGGGAAATGGTGAGAATCAGGAAGATCATCATAAAGCCCTGCTGCCCAATGGTGCCCAGAATGCGCCGGAAAGAGGCATAAAGTGAAGGTGGCCAGGCAGCCTTCCCCAGGAAAAAGATCAGCTTCACCAGAAGCGGGAACAGCCGAAGGGCCAGAAGCCCGGCCCCCAGCATAAACAGGGATGAACTCAGATACAAAAGGGGATCCAGAGAGGCACCGTTTGCCACGCTCTGGGCCAGCTCTTCTTTCCGAGAACTGAAAGAATACAAACCATAAAGAGAAACCCCCAGCAGGATCACGTCTAAAAACGCCTTCTGCCACCAAGGAGCCTTCCACCGGCTCTGCCGTTTCTGTTTATGGGCCACAATAGTGAGCTTGGAATACCGGAAAGCCGGCACCGTCATAGCCACAATAGAGAGGAACGCTGCTAAGGCCGCAAACAGAAGAGAATTCCCTGTAATTTCAACAGGTAGGGCAGCCCTTTGAACGAACTCCAGGAAGGAATTGGAAGCCCCTAGCACCTGGCAAATGAACATGCCAAGAGGGATCCCCAGAACAAACGCCGCCAGGGCCAAAAGCAGGCTCTGCTGCAGATATATGGTAAGAATCTGCCTGCGCCCTGCGCCGCGGCTCTTAAAGACGGCAATCTCGTTTTCTTCCATGGAAAGCATCTGACGGGACACCATGAAAATGAACGCCGCCAATAGCACGAACACCGGCACCTGCAGCGACCACAGCGTTACATTGAGCTTCTGAGATTCCGGCACGAAGGAGGCCAGCACATCTGAAAAATTCTCAGAAAGCTTGCTGTTGTTCATACCGCTTACCGCATCTTCATAATCCGAAAGCGTATCGAGAATGCGCTGAGCGTTTTCCGCCCGCATCTGAGTATAATCCAGAAGGACCGTCCACCTGGCGTTATAGGAAATCACTGGGTTCTCATAGTCCAACAGTTCATTCCGAAATACTTTTTCCGATACCAGGCAGAACATATCCGAATACGCTGACCAATATGTATCGCTGGGATCCTTCGGCTCAAATACGCCCGTTATCCGGATTTTACAAGGATCTCCGTTTTTCAGGGTCAACTCCTCAAAGACAAATTCCTGGTTCAGAACGAAATCTTCTTCCACAAACATCTTTTTAGAGACGATCACATCCAGAAAGCCGTCGCTTCCCACTGTGTCGGCATACATTTCACCTGCCAACATCTGGATATGACTATCAATACCCGACGCAAATCCTAAAGATATTTTAGGATTCTTTTCTTCATCCATCTGGATATCTGGCACCGCGTAGAGTGACGCCGTGCTGTATTGGGTGACTGATTCCGCAGCGGGTGTTCCAGTCTTCTCGGGAAGCTCTTCCATAAGCTTCTCCTGCTCGCGGAACTGAGCCAGGCCTTTTCCCTGGCTCCCTGTCAAGTGGTTATACGCAGAAGCAATATTCACTTTTCCGGGATATTCTCCCGTCTCTTCCATATGGGAGGCCAGATTTTCCGTTAGCATCCGCTGGAGCACGGCCTGGGAATACATAGGGCTTCCTGCGGCGATAGCCGTCATAAGAAGGTTCCCGATAAACAGGCCCAGAATCATCCATTTTTTATTGAGCATCTTGCGCCCTACAAACCGCAGCACTATTTATCCCCCTTTATCCCAGAATCAGCGTTTGCCCGGGCTCCACACCCTTGGCGATCCAGATATTACTCTTCAGGTCGTCCCAGCCGATAACCACATATCTTTTGTGGATAGCTCCGTCTTCCAGAACACGAACGTAACTTTTTCCTTCCTCGGTAGTGACCGCCCTCCTAGAAACAAGCACCACATCCGACACAAAGGCTACTTCTCCCGAAACAGTAGGCGTCAGTTCCAGAATTTCCAGAGGGGCATTTTTCACCTCAATATAATAGGTGTTGGCTCCCATCGTTGCCGGCAGTGCCTCAGGCGCTGCCACCACCTTACCCGCATATTCACGCCGGTCGTTGTTTCTGCCCGCTGTAACCGTGACGTCCATGTCCAACCGCAGGGAATGGGAGCTGTCTTCCACAGCCACATATACGGGGGATTTGGTATAAACCGCCGCCACCATCGTGCCACTATTCACTGCAACGCCTTTGCGCAGCTCCGGATTCACCGAATCCACCACTCCGTCAAAGGGCGCCTTCAGCTCCGTGTTTTTGGCTGCCGATTCCATCTCTTCCAGCTCTTCTTCCATCTGCTGGATAGACGCCTGTTCCTGCAACTTGTAAAGGGATAGGGAAGCTTCCATCTCCTCCAGCTTCAGGGTTTCCGCCTTTCCTCCCGAGGCAGCGGCCTTCTTCTGAAGTCGGATAGCCTCCTCACGATCCTTTACCTCCTGGGTATAGGAACGCCTGGCCTGTTCCACAGAGAGACGTTTCTCCTTTATATCCGCCTCGCTGGATTCCACAGTAAAGGTGGCCAGCACATCCCCAGCCTTTACCTCCTGTCCATTCTGCACCATAATGGTATCCACCCGTGCTCCCTGCCCGCTGAAATAGAGCTCTTCTCTTTTGGGAAACACCAGAGAGCCGGATATGCTAACCGTTTTTACTGAGTCCCCCAATTCCGCCACACAGGTTTCATAGGAAGCTCCCGCAGCCTCAGGTACGCTTTCCGCAGGAGAGGAGCTTTGTTCTCCTTCTCCCCCATTAGAGGAACACCCAGAAAGGAGCATAATGGAAAGGAGCACACACAAAGCCGCTTTTCTGCAACTGTGGCCCTGTTCAGATTTAGCTCTTGACATAAATGGTCTCTCCTTCCTCAAGCCCCTCGGTGACCTCCACTGTAGTCTCGCTCACAAGACCAGTTTTGATGTCTCTCCTCTCCTGACTGCCATCTTCACGGACACAGTAGACATAGCTTCCAGAGGAATCCTGGTGTAAAGCGTTCACTGGGATGACAATAACATTCTCCCGCATAACGCCGATTACAGAGATGGTTAGATATGTCCCGCAGGGAGGAAGCCCTTCCCCGGAAAAACGAGGCATAATCTTTGTGCCTGCAAGGGCCATAGACACTGATTCTTCCGTGGTATAGGGAAGGTACGTAAGCTCATACTCCTTTTCGCCATCGGTGGCGGTCACCTTTTCCGCATTCTGGGCAGCGGAATTGCCCAGATCCGGGCACAAAACAGCAGCCTGACTGGCATCGGAGATATATGCTGCAAGAGTGTCCTTTTTTGCTGCAGCCCCCACCTTCACAGACTCTTCCATATACTGCACAACGCCGTCGCAGGGGGCTGTGACCTCCGCATTTCCATAGGCGTCTCTGGTTTCCTGCAGAGTATTCTCCAATTCTTCCAGAGAAAGAGCCCGTGACTCCTTCTCTTGCCGATTCTTCAGTTTCAAAGCTTCCAGCTCCATGGAAGTTTCCTCATACCCGGCGGAATCACCCCTCTGTTTCTGTTCCTGAAGGGTGAGTTCCAGCTGCGCCTCCTGCTTTTGAGCAATGGTATCCAGAAGGCTGTTTTCCTGTTTCAACCGGGAAACCTCTTCCTCTAACTCCTGGATCTGCTTCTCCAGACCTGTTTCATCCAATCGGACAAGAACCTGCCCTTTTTTCACTGTATCCCCGATATGAACCAGAATCTCTGTCACTGTACCATCCTGGGGAAATTTAGCCTCCTGATTTCCAGGGACGACCTGACCATTGTATATGGCAAGCTTATAGCAATCCTCCCGCGTTACAACAGCCGTATCTCTGGTAGCCCCCACCGGTTCCAGAAGCTCCGGAGCAGAAGCGCTTCCCGCACCGTCTCTGCAGCCACCAAGCACAGCACTCAGGCATACAGCCGCTGCCAGGACAAGGCTTTTTCCCCGGGGAGCACTTCCGGAAGCCCGGCCGCCCTTTTTCGCTCTGCCCAACAATTTGAGCCTCATATGTAAACAACTCCCTTTCTTCCGAAATATAGGCACCAGGATGGCTCCATGGCTCTTCCAGCACCTCAGGCCGTTACTCGAGGATCACTGGGTCGCCCTCCTGCAGGCCCTCAGTAATCTCTATGTAATCTCCGGCCGACATACCGGTCTTCACCGGCTGCAGGCTCCGCAGGGAATTTTGATCCAGTGTATACACATACGCTTTCCCTTCTGACTCCGCAACGGCCTCTGCGGGAACATATAGAACATTCTCTTTCTTTTCGAGAACCTTATTTACTTTCCCGCTGGAAGACTTTCCAAGACTTGGGTCGGGTACATCCAAACTAAAATACACCTGGGGTTCTTCCCCTTCGATTACTCTCGTCACCTTGGCTGAAGCAACCCTATCATCCTTCAGGGTAATTTCCACGGCTTCTCCTTTTTTAAAATACTGGCAGTTCTCCCCCTCTAACACAAAAACAGCCGTAGAGTAATCTTGCACCACCGCTACAGAGGTGCTTGTGGAGCTGACTGGATTGCTCTCCACATTCAAAGTGGACTGCACTGTTCCATTGATGTTGGAATACACCTGCCGCTGCCGTTTCTTCTCTCTGAGCTCCTCCAGCTTTTCTCTCTGCACCTCCAACTGTTCCTTTAGAGAGGTTAGCTGTTCCTGAATTCCTCTCTCATCAGAACGAGTCTTGGCTTCCAGAGTTTCTAACTCCTGCTGGGCATTGCTCAGAGCTTCTTCCAGCCTCTTTTTCTCTTCTGCAGTTACATCCCCCGCATCATCTAAAGCTTGCTGGGCCTCCTGCACCTTTTTCTGGGCGTTCTTTTCCTTTTTCGTATTCTGAGAGGATGTAAGCTCCAAAGTTTCCGCCAGATGAGACTGCTGTAGCTCCATTTCCCGAATATGGTTCTCTTGGCTGGTAATCTCAGCCGGAAGGTTCCCCATATCCAGTTCGGCTATCAGCTGCCCCTTCTTCACCGTATCACCCTTAGCCACATATAACCTTTCAATGCGCTCGCCGTCTAGGGCAAAATACAGCTTTTCTTCCGTAGAAGGCTGGTATTCCACGGTAGCGGAAACCTCCCGCACTAAATCCCCCCGCTCCACAGAAACCGTGGTATATCCATATTCTGCCGAAGAAGAGACGGAGGGAGCCCCCGGCAGCTCCTCCTCCACAGGCAGAAGGGCGCAGGATGACAAAAGCAGCGCCGCAGACGCGGCCGCAGCCCCCCATATTCCCTTCCGCCGCAATGCTTTTTCCGTTGCCCGTCTCAATGGGAATCCCCCTTCTAAAAAAGGGCATGCCCGCAGCTGCCCTTTTTCTAATTTTTCATATATAGAGAATTTACAAACCCAATCTTACATATCGTATACGGTCTCTGGCTCCAGGATCTCAATCTGCGCCTTTTTCAGGAATGCCACAGAATTTTCGGCATCCGAAACTTTCAGAATTACAGAAGCTCTTCCACCTGCCCGGCAATTAAAGGCATACATATATTCCACTGTAACCCCATGATCAGCCAGGACCCGCATGATTTTGGCAAAAGAACCGGGCGTATCCTCCATACACACAGCGATCACATTCGTCAAAGACACTGTATGCCCCGCTTCCCGAAGAGTTCTGACAGCCTCCTGGGGTTTATCCACAATTAGGCGCAAAATGCCGAAATCACTTGTATCAGCCACAGAAACAGCCCGAATGTTTACCTGCTCCTGCGCAAGGGTCTCTGTGATATCTGCCAACCGGCCAGGTTTATTTTCTACAAATACAGAGATTTGTTGAATTTGCATATAACAGCCTCCTTTGTTGAACCTGCATACTTTATTTCCATCTTAAACAGTATAACATGTATTATTTTTGTAATCAATAACTCATTTTTATTTTATTTAAAGCTAAAAATATTTTTTTATTTCCGTTTTCAGAGCGGCAGAAAAGGCGCCCCGCTGGCCGCGAAGGCGCCTTTTTCTTTATTCCTCTTCCGGAGAAGCCTCATATCCCAAAGCAAAGGCCTTGAGATTTAGATCCACGAACTTAGGCGGAACGGTGTTGCGCACCGTTTCCTCCCATACATTTCTGGGGAGTTGCAGCCGCCGGGCCATAGCGCCTATCAGCACCACGTTCACGGCCTTTACCGAGCCGGCCTCTTCCGCCAGCTTCAGGGCGTCCAAACAAATCATGTGGATCCCCTTCTTCTCGATCTTTCCCAAAATATCCTCTGGGTACTTGGCAGTTCCTGTGACCACAGGCATAGGATCCATCTGCTGGGTGTTGACCACCACAGCGCCGCCTTCTTTCAGATACGGCAGAAAACGGGCAGCTTCCAAGGCCTCGAAAGCTAAAACCACATCCGCCTCACCAGGTTCAATCACGGGGGAATACACTTTATCCTCCGGCGTAACGCCATAGCGCACATACGTTACCACCGAACCTCCCCGCTGGCTCATCCCATGAACCTCTGAGACCTTTACATCTACGCCCTGGCTCATCATGGCGCTTCCCAGAACGCGGCTGGCCAAAAGGGTGCCCTGACCTCCTACGCCAACAATAATGACGCTCTTCACAGAATTCTTCATGGCTTATTCCTCCCCTTCCACGGATGAAATGGCCCCCTTGGGGCACAGACCCGTGCAGACGCCGCAGCCCACACACTGCGTATGATCGATTACAGCCTTTCCTTCACGGATGCTGATGGCCGGGCAGCCGATGCCAAGGCAGGCCTTGCAGCCGATGCACTTCTGCGCATCCACCTTGAGGGGGGGCTTATGTTTCACATATTTCAGAAGGGCGCAGGGCCTGCGGCTGATAATGACAGAGGGGCCATCTGCCTGCAGTTCCTCTTTCAGAGCCGCATCAAAGGCTTTCAGGTCATAAGGATCGCATACGCGAACACGGCCGATGCCCACAGCCTTGCACAGTGCCTCCAGATCCACCGCAGCCGTGGGGTCTCCCTTGATCGTATAGCCGGTAGTGGGATTCTGCTGGTGGCCTGTCATGCCGGTGATGGAATTATCCAGAATGATCACCACAGAATTGCTTCTGTTGTAAGCGATATCAATCAGGCCCGTAACGCCCGAATGAATGAAGGTTGAATCCCCGATCACAGCCACACTCTTCTTTTCCGCCTCCGCGCCCCGGGCCTTGTTATAGCCGTGCAGGGCCGAAACGGAAGCTCCCATGCAGATGCAGGTATCCATGGCCCCCAAAGGTGCGGAAGCACCCAGGGTATAGCAGCCGATATCACCGCTCACATAGACCTTGTTCTTTTTCAACACATAAAACACGCCTCTGTGAGGACATCCGCAGCACATAACCGGCGGTCTCACAGGGATGGGTTCCTCAACAGAAAGGGACGGGGGCAGCTCTTTGCCCATGCAGCGGGCAATCACCGCTTGGGAGAATTCATCGCAAAGCGGGAATACGTCCTTTCCGTGGACGGAAATCCCCATAGCCTTGCAGTGATTTTCAATCACCGGATCCAGCTCTTCGATCACATAGATCTCTTCCGTTTTTTCTGCCAACTCCCGGATAAGAGCATCGGGAAGAGGATGGACCATCCCCAGCTTCAGGTAGGTAACGGAATCCCCCAACACCTCTTTTGCGTATTCATACACTGCGCCGGCGGCGATCACACCGATTTTCGAGCCGTTGTCTTCAATACGGTTCACGCCGGAAGTCTCCGCCCATTTCCGCAGCGCCTGAAGTCTTTCCTCCACCTTTACATGTTTGGGCTTTGCAAAGGCCGGAAGCATGACATTTTTAGCGGGGTTCTTCTCGTAGGGAAGAAGTTCCCGTTCCTGCCGGGGGTTTTCTTCCACGATGCTGCGGCTGTGGGCCACCCGGGTGGTCAGGCGCAAAATGACGGGCGTATCGAACTGCTCGGAAAGCTCATATGCCAGAGTAGTATAATCTCTGCATTCAGCGGAATCGCTGGGCTCCAACATGGGCACCTTGGCGCCGATGGCGTAGTTGCGGGAATCCTGCTCATTCTGGGAGGAATGCAGGCCCGGGTCATCTGCCACACCGAAAACAAGTCCCCCATTAACCCCTATGTAGCTCAGTGTAAAGAGCGGATCCGCCGCCACATTGAGGCCCACATGTTTCATGCCGCAAAAAGCCCGGGCGCCACCCATACTGGCTCCCGCGGCAACCTCAGCGGCCACTTTCTCATTGGGCGCCCATTCGCAGTAAATTTCGTCATACTTGGCGGCCGCCTCGGTGATCTCCGTGCTGGGCGTCCCCGGATAGCTGGAAACCACCCTGACGCCAGCTTCATATAAGCCTCTGGCAACCGCTTCGTTGCCCAGCAAAAGCTCTTTCATTCTCTCTTCATCCTCCTCTTATTCTTCAGGCTGGTTGCGAAGATCCAACACACGCCTGGCCTTTCCCTGGAACCGTTCCAGGCTCTTGGGTTCCACCAACGTGACTTTTGTCTCCAGCCCCAGCACGCTTTTCAGCTTATCATGCACATCGTGCCTGAGTCCTTCCAGAATACCGTAGCTTTCCAGCATATCGGCCGAAACCAGCTCTACCTTGACCTCCAGGGTATCCATATAATTCTTCCGGCGGACAACCAGCTGGTAATGAGGCCCGATTCCTTCCATCCCCACCAGAGCGCTTTCGATCTGGGAGGGGAACACGTTGACACCCTTGATAATAAGCATATCATCCGTGCGGCCCATGGGCTTTTCCATGCGCACATGCGTGCGCCCGCAAGCGCAGGGCTCATAGTTCAGCCGAGTGATATCCTTTGTGCGATAGCGCAGGACGGGCATGCCTTCCCTATCCAGCGTGGTGACCACCAGCTCACCGGTGGAACCGGCGGGCAGGGGCTCCAGGGTATCCTTATCCACAATTTCCGGGAGGAAATGATCCTCCGCAAAATGGAGGCCGCAGCGCAGTTCACATTCGCCGGAAACCCCCGGCCCTGTAAGCTCCGTAAGGCCGTAATTATCCGTAGCCTTGAGACAGAGGCTCCTTTCGATCTGATCGCGCATTTCCGGCGTGCAGCCCTCGGAGCCGAAAAGCCCCAACCGAAGCTTGTAGGCATCCATGGGATAGCCGGAATCTCTCACACACTCTCCCAGATACAAAGCATAGGAGGGCGTCGCCACTAAACCAGTGACGCCGAAATCACGGAACATCATCATCTGCTTCACCGTGTTCCCGGTGGAAGCGGGGATCACCGTGCATCCAATTTTTTCCAGACCGTAATGCAGCCCCAACGCTCCAGTGAAAAGGCCATAGCCAAAGGCAATCTGAAAGATGTCGTCTTCTCTGGCGCCGGCGGACACAGCCACACGGGCCACAATATCGCTCCAAAGCTCCAGATCCGCCTTAGTGTAGCAGCCGACCGTGGGTTTTCCTGTGGTTCCAGAAGAAGCGTGGATGCGCACAACCTTCTTCATGGGCACAGCCAGCATACCAAAGGGATAATTATCCCGGATATCGTCCTTTGTAGTTACGGGGATATACCGGATATCCGAAAGGGTCTTAATTTTATCACCGGAGGTAATCCCCGCCGCCCCCAACTTCTGATGATAAAACGGAATGTTGTTATAGCAGTAATCTACCATTTTTCTGAGCTTCTTCAGCTGCAGGTCTTCCAACTCTTCCCGTTTCATGGTCTCAATGTCTTTTTGGAAAAACAATACGACACCCCCAAAAAATAAAACGCGGCCCCGCGTTTTTCTTTACCAATCTCTATCCGAAAGCTGTGGCTTTTCGCATCCATGGAACCGTATGCAGCCCCCTGTATGGGTTCCGGCCTGCACACCGCCATATATTGCTGTATCTGAATTTTGCTTGGTGGGGTGCTGACAGCTTAACGAAATAAAGTCTTTTTGATATTTTACCGTATTCCCATATCTAATGCAACTCTTTTTTCTCTTCTGCAAGGCCGAAGTGCGGCGGAACCATGGGAATTTTGCCAGAACTGGGAGAAACAAGCAGTATTTTTAAGAAAAACGGGTAGCTACTCTATTCCGAGATTTTCTTCGCTTACACCTGCGCTTCCAATCGACCGATTATTCCCGTGAAGAAGAGTTTATGTTCCTACAACAGAAAAAAGCACACTTATTATCATAAGGAAGGCGATTACACCGGCCACAATGCGCACAAAGAGAATTTTCTTATTCTGCTTCGGTGCCCGTGTTCTCTCCCCCTGTATTGTGGAAGCCCTCACAGACTTCTTTCTTTTTTTCTGTTTCAATATGAAATCCTCCCGTTTCTACTAGGTATTTAACCTAACGGCAGCCGTACCATTTTCCGCCGTCTGTTATGCCACATTAAGCTGTCGCACCATATGTGCAAATACTTTAATGTTTTCATCCTATCGCATTCAGCCGTAAAAAGCAAGATTTCCGGGACGGAAGCTTACGGCAGATCCGGTAAATATTCCCCATTTTACCCATTTTAAGAGAAAGGCCGCAGATTTCGAGCAATTTCCCGCCAGAAGCATTTTACAATACAGAAAACACAGAAAGTCACAAAAAATCCCATTGGGTGGGAAACCCAAAAAGTAACAAAACTGTAGTTTACATAACTGTTGACTTTCCTCGGTAAATGCAATACAATGCAAACGGACAAGCCAGCTCTTGTTGCCCTACGCGGTATCAGCATATAGGGCATATAAAAACTAAAGCAAAGAAAAATAATCTATTTTCAGGTTATACTATGGGTATGGCCGCAGGCTTAAAAGCTAGATTGTTCCAGATATGGATTCACAGTGACAGTAGGTTTTCCGTTCTTCCCCATATATCTCCCGCTAAATCTTTAAAAAGCCGGACGGAAAATTTGCCATACTGTTTTTGATATGAAACTAATAAAATCGGGAAAGCGAGCCGCCGTTTCCGGCAGCCGCATTTTAGCAAAGACATACGTATGTCTTGAATGTGTAAAGAAAAGATAGGAGCGTTACCTTTGCCGGATCAGAAACGATATAGAAATCAAAATAGCCACTCTTCGTCCAGCCGTGCCAGACGTCCGCAGGGAAATCCATCCCGGGGGGGCCGCTCTTCGGGCGGCGCCGCACAGCGCCGTGGTGAAATAGACCGCTATAATTATGTAGACAGGGATATCTACAGCAGCCGAAGCGCCGCATCCAGAGGGAGCGCCGGGCGCCCCTCTGGTGGAAACCGTAGAAAAAAGCCTCGCCACAGAGGGCTCAAACGCCTAGGCGCTGTGGTGCTCTCCCTGGTGGTATTCCTTTCTCTGGGGGTGATCGCCTACGCAGGCGTTATGCTCAGCCGTATGAACCGCCAGGAGGCCAATACGGAAAGCTATGTGCAGCAGCCCTCTGCCGCTCCTGCATGGGAGGTAGTGGATGACGATAAGATCACCAATATTCTTCTTCTGGGTGTGGATAAAGGAGATGATGGCCTTTCCAGCCGTTCTGATACCTGTATGCTTATTTCCATCGACAACCATACAGGCTCCCTGCGCATGGTATCCTTTCTGAGGGATTTGTATATCGAAATCCCCACAGTGGGGAAAGCCCGGCTCAACACAGCTTATACCCACGGCGGGGCAGCTCTCACTATGCAGACGCTGGAAAATAATTTCCGTATTGCAGTGGATAAATATATCGAGATCGATTTTGAAGGTCTCACCTCCATTATCGATCAAATTGGCGGAATCGATATAGAGGTAAGCGCCGCTGCGGCCCAGGAGGAAAACCAGATGATGGGCAGTAATCTGAAAGAGGGCATGAATCATCTGAATGGAGAACTGGCCCTTTACTATGCCCGTATACGTCATATAGACAGCGACTTCGGCCGCACGGCCCGGCAGCAGCAGGTTTTACAGGCAATCATGGATCGGTGCAAGGGAAAAAATCCCGCAGAACTCAGCGCCCTGGCCTATGATTTTCTGCCCCATGTGACCACCAATCTCACCAATAGCGATCTGCTTTATCTCATCTCTCTGGCTCCGCAGATTCTGGATGGCTATGAGATTGAAACCGCCCATATTCCTGCTGACAACGCTTTTCAGGATTTGACACTCCCAAGCGGAGCCATGGTCCTGGATCCGGATCTGGAGGAAAATTGCCGCATACTGCGGGAATTCCTCCATTATGAAACAGATTCGGCAGGCTCTGCCGAGGAATAACGCCGCTCTGAGCAGCGACCGATAGATCGTTATGCATATAGGGGCATACCGAAAAATACGTTTGAACGCTTTAAAACACATAAAACGCGTCCTGCGGAAAAAGTCCTCCGCAGGACGCGTTTTGCATGTTGGAGTATTCTGGATTCTGAACCAATAAAATCTTTTTCCATTATCGATCATGGGCAGGCATTTCACAAAAATGAAATCAAAAGGCGCGGTAAGCACAACACCCCCTCCCCCCGATCTGCCACAGAGGCTGCAGAGTTATTTTTCTGGAGAAATGATAAATTTCCCCTTTGCCCGCAGGGTTGGGTCCTCCAGAATCGATGAAAGTTTCTCAAGGCCGCAGATCCCGCATACCATGCTGCTTACATCCAGACAGCCGGAATCGATCAGATCCAGGGCTCTCTGCTGGGTGCATGGATTGATATAGGAAGATTTCAGCACAAGCTCCTTCTGAAACACCTGAAAGGGCTTTATAGAAATTGTCTCATCCGGCTTTGTAAGGCCAAACATCATGACCACTGCCCTGCTGCCCGCAAGCTCCACTGCCTGTTCGATGGTGGATGGCTTTCCCACACACTCGATTACCGTATGCACCCAGGTAAAACCCGCGTTTCTAAGCGCTTTGCCCGCATCTTCATGCATCGGATCTATGCAGAGGCTGGCTCCCAATTTTTCCGCCATTCTGCGCTTCTCCTCCACTGGTTCCAGAAGGGCGACCTTGGCTGCTCCCGCCAGCCTGGCCAACTGCAACATCAAAAGCCCTATCATTCCGCCACCGATCACCACCGCCTGGCTGCCGGGCCGTATCCCGCACATATCAATACCGTGGAGGCAGCAGGCCACAGGTTCTGCCATGGCACCCATCTCAAAGGAGGTGTGTTCCCCCAGCCGGTAGACCTGCTTTTCATTCACCGCACAGTATTGGGCAAATCCTCCGTCCACAGTGGTTCCGTAGCCCTTCATATGCTCACAAAAGTGAACTTCTCCACTGCGGCAGGGCGTACACGCCCCGCAATACGAATTGGGATCGATGCAGACCCGATCCCCCGGCTTCCACCTTTTGACCGCATCGCCTGTCTTCACCACAATCCCTGAAAATTCATGGCCTAATATGGTGGGCGGTGTCACCTCCGCAGCCCCTTTGTCTCCCTCAAAAATATGCACATCCGTTCCGCAGACGCCGCAGGCCTTTACCTGGATCAGCACATCTTGAGGCCCTACCTCAGGTATCGGCCTTTCCTCTACCCGCAGATCGTGCCTTCCATAAAATACCGCGCTTTTCATCGTTTTTTCCTCCCATCAAAAGCGCCGTTTGCCTCCGGCGCCCTTTTTCTCCATAGTAGGCTTCCTGCCGGGAAAAAGCAAGAGGCAGGGAATTTTTCGTGCCTGCAACTTTTTGCAGAGCTTCGCCCCTGCTCCTTCGGGGAATTATTCGCCATTTCTGTTGAATTTCCCATAAAAGCTGACTATAATAGAGATATCTGTTTGCCAGACGCCGGATACCTGCAGCTTACAGGTTTATTTCTGCGGCAAAAGCGCTGGGCACACCCTACTCTGTTTGTAGGCTCTGTCCCCGCCTGTTAGGTAAGCCTTCCGCCGGTTGACGGATAAATATATTGAAGGAGACCGTACGTATGGAAAAGAAAACCTTTTACATCACAACGCCTATCTACTACCCGTCTGGAAAGGCCCACATCGGCCACAGCTACTGCACAGTAGCCAGCGACGCCATCGCCCGCTACAAGCGAATGCAGGGATATGACGTCATGTTCCTTACCGGGACAGACGAACACGGCCTCAAAATCGAGCAGAAGGCCCAGGCAGAAGGGATCTCCCCCAAGGAATACGTGGATCGAATCGTGGCGGACTTCCAGTCTCTGTGGAAGCTTCTGAACATTTCCAACGACCGCTTCATTCGCACTACAGACGACTATCATGTAAGGGGAATCCAGAAGATTTTCCGGCAGCTCTATGAAAAGGGCGAAATTTATAAAGGCAAATATGAGGGGTGGTATTGCACCCCCTGTGAATCCTTCTGGACGGAGACCCAGCTTAAGGATGGCAAATGCCCCGACTGCGGCCGGGAGGTCAAATGGGCAGAGGAGGAAGCCTATTTCTTCCGTCTTTCCCAATATGGCGACCGGCTTCTCAAGCTCTATGAGGAGCACCCGGAATTTATCCAGCCGGAAAGCCGGAAAAATGAGATGATCAACTTCATCAAACAGGGCCTGGACGACCTCTGCGTTTCCAGAACAAGTTTCACCTGGGGCGTTCCGGTGGACTTTGACCCCAAGCATGTGGTCTATGTGTGGGTGGATGCGCTGCCCAACTACATCACGGCTTTGGGCTACGGTTCCGATGATTTGAGTGATTTTCACAAATACTGGCCGGCGGACGTACATTTCGTGGGAAAAGAAATCGTCCGCTTCCATACCATTATCTGGCCCGCCATTCTTATGGCGTTGGATCTGCCTCTTCCGAAGCAGGTATACGGCCACGGCTGGCTCCTCTTCGGGGACGGCACCAAGATGAGTAAATCCAAGGGCAACGTGGTGGATCCCAACATCCTCTGCGAACGCTACGGGGTGGATGCCATTCGGTATTTCCTTCTGCGCGAGATTCCCTTTGGAGCAGACGGCCTCTTTACAAACGAGGCTCTTATCTCCCGCATCAACTCCGACCTTGCCAACGACCTGGGGAATCTTCTTTCTCGGACGACAGCTATGGTGCAGAAATATTTCGGCGGCGTGATTCCCTCCCAGCGGGAAAGCGACCCTCTGGATGAAGAGGTCATCTCCATGGCCTCCTCTCTGCGGGAAAAATGCGATAAGGCAATCGATAGCTATCAATTCTCCGCAGCACTGACCGAAATCTGGAGGCTCATCGCCCGCTGCAACAAATATATCGACGAAACCATGCCCTGGGCTTTGGGCAAGGATGAAAGCAAAAAAGCCCGGCTGGCTGCGGTGATGTATACACTCTGCGAATCTTTGCGTATCATATCCATTCTGCTGGAGCCCTTCATGCCATCCACCACGCCCCGCATCCAGGCACAGCTGGGCCTTACGGCTGAAAACGCTTCCTATGATTCGGCGGCAGAGTGGGGCCGCCTCCCTGCGGACGCTGTGATCCAAAAGGGTGAGACTCTCTTCCCCCGCATAGATGTGGATAAGGAGATCGAGGCTCTGAATGCCCTGATCCCCAACCCCATGGAGAAAAAGGAAGAAGCTTCCGATAAGAATCCCCCCGAGGGAATAGCCATGATCTCCATCGACGATTTTGCAAAGGTGGAGCTGCGGGTGGCAAAGATTACAGCTTGTGAGCCCATTAAGCGCGCCAAGAAGCTTTTGAAGCTCACACTGGATGACGGCAGCGGAACTCCCCGCACGGTTGCCTCCGGCATCGCCAAATGGTATAAGCCGGAAGATCTGATCGGCCACAGCGTGGTGGTGGTCGCCAACTTGAAGCCCGCCGTTCTCTGCGGTGTGGAAAGCCAGGGAATGATTCTTGCGGCGGACGCGGGTGAGGACGATGTAAAGGTCCTCTTTGCAGACGGCATCCCTGCCGGCTCCAAAGTCCGCTGATGAAAAAGGGGGCTCTGTGCCGTATCGCCTGCAGCACCCTTTGTTTAAAACAGCTTGCCAGAATGCCGGCAGGCTGTTTTCATTGCCGCTCTTTTCTACCTGTCAGCGGGGGAAGTTCCTAGGTTCCGCAATGAGGGCTTTTCTCTGTATAGCGCTACCGGTGCTTTCTGCCAGCATAGCATCTATTTTAAAATCACTTGGATACAGGAGGATATACCCGCTATGTATGAACATCATAAACGGGCGATTGAAAATTTAAAAAAATATTACGAGGGAGATCCAGAGATTCTGGGCGTGGTTCTGGGCGGCTCCGTAGCAAAGGGACTGGAGCGCCCCGACTCCGACATCGATGGAATGGTCATTGTCACCCCGGAACGCTATGAAAAGCTAAAGGCTGAGGGCCGCATCACCGAATGTATCACCGGTTACTGCGACTATGAAGGCGGCTATTTCGATATCAAGTATATGACCAAGGAATATCTGGAAGCCGCCGCCGATCATGGCAGCGAGCCCACCCGGAACTCCTTCCTCTGCAGCCGCTGCATTTCTTATACAGATCCGGAGATTCCCGGCATCGTGGAGCGGATTCCTGTTTTCCAAAAGCAGGAAAAGCAGGCAAAACAGAACTCCTTTTACGCTGTTCTGCGGTATGCCACCGGTTATTTCTGGCAATTCGTGGACGATCCCATTCTTCGTTCCCGCACCGTTTTCGAGATTGTTCACTTTGCCCTGCGCATGGTCATGCAGGATCGGGAAGTTCTCTATCCCTGCAGCAAGAGCATGGGAAAATACATCGAGAGGATGGAAAACAAGCCTCCTCAGGTCTTGGAGCTCTGCGCCCGCTTCGTGGAAAATCCCACCACAGAGAATATGAAATCTTTCGTAAACTATGTGCTGGAAAACATTGAATATACACCACCGAAAGACTTCCACGAAATCGGCACCCAGTTCGTAGCGGACAACGAACAGTGGTGGTATAAGCACCGCCCCTTTATCGCCGAATGGTGAAAAAGGCGGCTTATGGTTCTGAAAACACAGAATGCGCCGGCTGCAAAGAATGAGCGGCGGGGCGGCATACATGCAGAAGCGACCGGCTGCTGCATTTTCTGAAAGGAAGCGTTAAATGGAAAAAATGGATACAGCGGCGGCGCAGGAAGCCCTGCACATTTTCGATTCCCACGCCCATTACGACAGCGGGCAGTTTCAGGAGGATCTGCATACACTTCTTCCTTCTCTCTTCCAAAAGGGAGTATGCGGCATTATGAACTGCGGTACGGATCTTCCCTCCTCCCGCTTTACCGCAGATCTCTGCAGCCAGTATGCTCCCATATACGGCGCGGCGGGCATTCACCCGGAATGCGCGGGAAACCTGCCAAAGAATTGGGAACAGGAGTTGGAGGAAATCCTTCGTCTGCCCAAAATGGTGGCCGTGGGGGAAATCGGCCTGGATTATCATTGGGAGGACAATCCAGGAAGAGAAGTGCAGAAAGAGGTTTTTGCCGCCCAGCTGCGGCTTGCAAACCGTCTTGGCCTGCCGGTGATCGTCCACGACAGGGACGCACACGGGGACACTATGGAGCTTCTCCGGCAGTACCGGCCAAAGGGGGTGGTGCACTGCTTTTCCGGCAGCGTGGAAATGATGCGGGAAGCAGTGCAGTTGGGGCTTTATATCGGCCTTGGGGGCGCTGTGACCTTCAAAAACGCCCGGGTGCCTGTGCAGGTGGCGGCAGAGATTCCTCTGGATCGTCTTCTCACAGAAACGGACTGCCCTTATATGGCGCCTGTCCCCTTCCGGGGAAAGCGATGCGATTCTTCTATGATCGCCTATTCTGCCGGGAAAATTGCAGAAATCAAAGGCATCCCTCTGCGGGAGGTGCTGGAAGCAGGCAAGAGAAACGCAGAAAAGCTTTTTTCTCTGCCTTCTGCTCCCTGAGCCGGCATTGAGGCATTTTCTCTCACATATAGGGCCGAAAAAGATTGGCCTGATAAATGGTAGCGCTTTTTCTATATTTTGTTTCATTCGGGAAGCAGCAGCATCTGGGATTTCCCTTTGCTGCACTTCGTTCACCATATTCTATTTTCAGTCTGGAGGAACACTATGGGCGGATTTTTTGGAGTAGCATCAAAGGAAGACTGCGTATTTGACTTGTTTTTCGGAACGGACTACCATTCCCATCTGGGCACGCGGCGGGCCGGCATGGCGGTTTACGACGCGGAAAGAGGCTTCGACCGTTCTATTCACAACATCGAAAACGCGCCCTTCCGCACCAAATTTGATAAGGACGTCAGCGAGATGAAGGGATATCTGGGAATCGGCTGCATATCCGATTATGAACCCCAGCCTCTGATTGTCCGTTCTCACCATGGAACCTATGCCATCTCCACCGTTGGAAAGATCAACAACACAGATGAACTTGTGAAAGATATTTTCAAAACAGGCCAGACCCACTTTCTGGAAATGAGCGGCGGCGATATAAACGCCACAGAGTTGGTGGCCGCTATTATCAACCAGAAGGATAATCTGATCGAGGGCATCCAATATGCACAGGAGGTCATAGACGGCTCTATGACTATCCTGCTCATGACCCAGCGAGGCATCTATGCTGCTCGGGACAAGCTTGGGCGCACCCCCGTCTGCATCGGAAAAAAAGAAGAAGCTTACTGCGCCTCTTTTGAGAGCTTCGCTTATTTGAACCTGGGCTACACCGAGGAACGGGAGCTGGGGCCCGGCGAAATCGTGGTCATGACGCCGGAGGGGATCCGCACGCTGGTAAAGCCCGGGAAGGATATGAAAATCTGCACCTTCCTCTGGATCTACTATGGCTATCCGTCTTCCTCCTATGAGGGGATCAGCGTGGAGAAAATGCGTTACAACTGCGGCGCCATGCTGGCAAAGAGAGATGATGCCCAACCGGATATCGTGGCCGGTGTCCCCGATTCCGGCACCGCCCACGCCATCGGCTACGCCAACGAATCCGGCATTCCTTTCTCGCGGCCCTTTATCAAGTATACTCCCACCTGGCCCCGTTCCTTTATGCCCACAATCCAGAGCAAACGGAATCTGATCGCCAAAATGAAGCTCATCCCTGTGCACGACCTGATCCAGGGGAGAAGCCTTCTTCTTATCGACGACTCCATCGTCCGGGGAACACAGCTGCGGGAAACCACAGAATTTCTCTATCAGAGCGGCGCCAAAGAGGTGTACATCCGCCCCGCCTGCCCGCCTCTTCTCTACGGCTGTAAATATCTGAACTTCTCCCGTTCCAGCTCGGAAATGGATCTCATCACCCGCCGGGTTATCCGGGAAATTGAAGGGGAAAACCCGAATGTAGATCTTACCCCTTATGCCGACCCGGACACACCGGAATACAAGGAGATGTTGCGCCGCATTGGGGAAAAGCTGAATTTTACCACTCTGCGCTACCACAGGCTGGACGATATGATCGAATCCGTAGGCATCGAACGCGAAAAGCTCTGCACCTATTGCTGGGATGGAAAGGAATAAGGGAAGCTTCCTTTTCTCCCGATATGCCTAAAAGGGTTGTTGCCTCTTGCAAAATTCCATTTCCCGTGCTATAGTGAAAGAAAACGGCAGAGGAGAGTGTGACAAAAAGACTCTGGAAGACCACTCGTAATGGATTTTCAAGAAGCGTGTCTGCATGTCTTCCTGCTTGAATTCCGAGAAAGGGAAAAGGTTGAAAAACATATGATTCTTCGCTGACTTCAACACAAAACAAATCAGGCGCCAAATCCGCTGCGCAACAGGACGCATAGCGGAAGGTATGCCTGCGTTTTGTGCTGGAGTTGGCGATTTTTTGCTTAAGAGTGGGAACAGGCTGTGATTTCCCTGTATTTCCGGTTATACATCCCAGAAAAGCCCCGTTTTCCGGGCATTTTCAGGCGGCTTCTGCCAGCCCTTAGGGGCAGCTATCCACAGCAGGCAGATTCTGCCCCTAGAGCCGATCTCTCTTTTGCAAAGTAAAAGCCTTCCGGCACAAAACGAGTCACGCTTCGATTTCGTTTTGACGGGAGGCTGTTTTTATGGCAAAAATACTGCTTCGGGCAGAGCATTTGAAAAAATCCTATGGGGGAAAAACCATTCTGGAAATTCCCGAGCTATGCGTATATGAAGGGGACCGTATTGGGCTTGTGGGAGCCAACGGCAGCGGTAAAACCACTCTGCTGCAAATTCTGGCAGGCTGCCTGGAGCCCGATGAAGGCGCTGTGGAGCGTTTTTCCTCCACCGCCTATCTGCGGCAACTGGGCGGGCCGGAGGAAGAGCAGGAGGAACCCCTGAACGAATGGAGGACAAAAGGTCTCCACAGCGGCGGTGAAAAAACCAGGCAGCGGATTTCCGGCGCACTGGGAAAAAAGGCCGCCCTTCTCCTGGCGGATGAACCCACTGCCAACCTGGATGAAGACGGGGTGCACCTGCTCATGAAACGTCTCTCCGCCGTAAAAACCTTTCTGCTGGTGAGCCACGACCGAGCCGTATTGGATCGCCTATGCCGGCACATTTTCGAGCTGCAGGAAGGGATTCTCACCGTCTATGAAGGAAATTTCAGCAGCTACAAGCAGCAGAAAGAGGAGAAGCGCCGCCGGCAGCAACAGGAATACGAGCGGTATACGGAAGAAAAGCGGAGGCTGGAACGTATCTTTGAGGATAAGCAGCGCCGGGCCTCCGCGGTGGCCCGCCCCTCGGGAAGTATGAGTCCCCGGGAAGCCCACCTGCGGGATTTTCTCTCCGCCCATCGATCCACCGACACGACCCAGCGGGCCATCGCCCGCTCGGCCCAAAATGTGAAAAAGCGCATCGACCATTTAGAGGTAAAGGAAAAACCCCGGGAACCTCTCTCCGCCCGGTTTGATTTTTCCCTGACAAAACCGCCCGTCAGCCGTATCGCCATAGAAGGGCAGGATATCTCCTTCTCCTATTCCGGCGGCCCTCTTCTTCTCAGCCATGTCTCCTTCCAGATCCCCACCGGCAGACGCACCCAGCTATGGGGCCGGAATAGTTCAGGAAAAACCACCCTTTTGAATCAGATTGCCGCCTCAGAGAAAAAGCTGCAAAATAGAGAGACCGGACGGATCCGGCTGGCCCCCGGGGTGAAGCTGGGATATTTCTTTCAGGATTTTACCAATCTGCAGGCAGAAAAAACCGTCTTAGAAAATGCCATGGAGGGGGCCGTTCAAAGGGAAGAGACCGTCCGCAGTCTGCTGGCCCGGCTGCTGTTTCGCGGGGATGAACTCCGCAAGCCTGCAGGTGTTCTCAGCGGCGGGGAGCGGATCCGCCTGGGCTTTGCCAAGCTTTTCGCCTCTGACGCCAACGTTCTTTTGCTGGATGAGCCCACCAATTATTTGGATCTTCCCTCTATTGAGGCTCTGCAGTCCATGCTCACAGAATATGAGGGAACGGTACTCTTTGTCTCCCACGACAGAGCCTTTTCGGATGCCCTGGCACAAAATCTTCTGCGGCTGGAAAAGGGAAATCTTTCTGCATTTGAGGGAAATCTCACAGAATATGAGGCCTGGGAACGGGAACGGCACAGCCGGAAAACTGGCGATGAAAAGCGGATTTTGGAGCTTCGGATTGCAGAAATTACCGGCAGGCTGGCGGCCAAAGGTCTTCCTCCCGAAGAAAAGGAAAAGCTCGAAAAAGAATACTTCGGGCTGGCCGCGAAACTGCGGCAGATCTAAGCCACAGGGAAAAATCCGCGGAAAAAGGAACCTTCCATATGAGGCAAACTGGGGAGGTTCCATGCTTCTCCTTTGGCCCACTGAAATATGGGATTCTCTTTACACAGCACCATACCGGTCCTTCTGCAGCCAACCATCAAATAGCTGATAACCCATTGACCCCGCCGGTATCTCCGGCGGGGTCAATGCACTTCAAAGATTCTTCCAAAAAAACTCTATATACTATCCCTGTATTTCTGTCTCTGCTCCCGTTCCTCATTGGCCCCCGGGAGCACTTTCCTCTTCCGTATTCTCCGGAAACCGGTTCAGAGATTGAAACTCTTTAGAGCAGAGGCATAGAAAGGACGACACACTCCCCAAAAGGCCCGTGATCAGAAACAGCACTGCCATGCCGGATCCGCTGCCTGTTCCCACCAGAAGAGATAAAAATTCCTGCAGAGGGGAAGGCGAAGCCATCAGAGGCTCAAATACCCGGTCGGATAAAGCCCCACCCAGCGCCAGGCCAATGGGGATCGTGGCGTATTGGAGAGTATCCCGGGCAGCAAACACCCGCCCCTGCATGGAAACAGGCACATGCCTGCGCATGATGGTAGTGAGGTTGGCATTCAGAAACGGCAGGGGGATTTCACCCAAAAAGCCCGCCAGCACCCATACCCACGGAACACGTCCCACAGCCCAGGGGAAATTGCAGAGTATAAAGGAAAGGCCGCAAGCAGCAAAAATCACTCCGGTCCTGTTTTTAGGGGCTGGGAGAGCCGTCACCAGCAAACTTCCGGTCAAGGTCCCCGCGCCTATGGCTGAGGAAACCGCCCCTAAAGCAGCCTGGTTATTTCCGGTGCGGGAAAGCACCATAGCAGAAAGGATGCTTCCTTCCCCAGTGGATGACGCCAAAAGATTGATAAAGGAAAAAAACAGGATCATCTTCAAAAGAGCCCTGTGTTCCCACAGATATCCTATGCCGGTAGTGAGCTCCTTGAAAAATCCTCCGCTCTCCTCTTCCATTTTCTCTGCCGGGCAGGGGATCCGTATGCGAAGCAGCAGCGTGAGAAAGGCCGCCCCAAAGGTCAGAAGATCCAGCAGAAAGACCGTCTCTATGGAAGAGAAAGCGAGCACCGCAGATGCGCAGGCAGGAGCCAGAATATTTACTACGGAACCCGATAGGGCCTGCAGCCCCGCGGCCTTTGTGTAGCTTTCCTTCGGCGTCAACAGAGAGACCGCTACATAGGAAGCCGGATTTTGAAAAGCATTCATAAGGCTGATCAGCAGATTCACCACATACAGGTGCCACAGCTCCAGCCCGCCTGAGACATACAGAATGTATACAGCGCCAGTGCCGCCGGCCGCCGTAAGATCGCTTATGAGCATGATTTTCCGCTTATCCCATCTGTCTGCCAGCGCGCCTGCCGCAAAGCAGAAAAAAACGGAAGGAAGATAGGAACACACAGAAAGCCACGCGATACTGGAGGCTGTCCCCTCCTGCTCATACGCCCATAGAAGCAGTACGAAGGTCGTCATAGCGCTGCCCAAAGAAGAAATCGATTGGGTTCCCCACAGAATCAGGAAATCTCCCATTCCCCGGGCGCTTTTCCTCTTATCTGTGGAACCGAACCGATTCTTTCCGTTCATATGTATATTTTGTTTCATGACTTTGCTCCTTTTTCGCATTTTGGTAAACTAAAACCGCAAAAAGTGCAAAGTCCAACCGGGCGGCTGTTCCTCCAGCCTGAAAAGCCGAAGGGATCCGCTCCGTGCAGTCCGCCCGAATCAGACTATGCACGGAGCATGCACAATGCAGAGGAGCTCAGATTGCAGCAGCTGCAGGATGTTCCTCATTCCCATCCCCCCTTTCTTTTAGATAGAAAATTAGAATAAGAACCATAAGGCACTTGTTCGTCAAACCTTCCCGTCCGGTTTTTCAGCCTAATCATTTTTATACCAAATGTCCATTTCCTCCCGGCTGGGAATATCATCCGGATCCAAAAATTTCTGCAGAAGGTTTTCATCCACCGGATATACGTCGGGCTCCCCTTTTAGCGCCTGTTGATTCCTCATTTCAATATTTCGTTTCCAGGCTTCTTCTGAAACATCCACATAATGCCACTGAGGTGTGATGCCATGAGCCGCATAAAAAGAGCTTGCCTCTTCCCGAAGCTCTCTCTGCCAGAAACCGCCTTCAAGAATCACAGAGATCCCCGTTTCATAGATTTCAAGGGATTTTCTGTAGATATATTCCATCACCTTATGCAGCACTGCCTCGTGATTTTCCCCTAAAAAAGGATCAAACAAGGAAAGCATGATCTCGTCGCTATTGAGGCGGACTGCCCTTTTCTCTTTCATCAACTTTTTCGCATATGTGGTCTTCCCGGCGCAGATCTTTCCGCAGATCAGAATCATCTCCGCCTTATGTATACCCGCGGCGTTCACTTGTTCCCTCCTGAAATAAGAAGCCGAAGCAGCGCCTGGCAGCCCTCCCGGATATCCTCATAGGCCCGGTCAAAATCTCCTGTATACCAGGGGTCGTCCACATCCCGCGGCTGGGCGGTAAAATCCAGCAGGCGGGAAATTTTTCCCTCCGGATCCTCTCCCAGAATGCGCCGCATACCCCGAATATTATACGTATCCATGCCGATTATGTACGTATAGATCATATAGTCCTCAGCGGTAAGCTGAACAGCGCCTCTTTTAGCAAAGGGGATTCCTTCCTCCCGCAACTTCCTCTGTGCAGGGGGATAAATGGGGTTTCCAATCTCTTCCCGGCTCACAGCCGCAGAGGCAGCGAAAAATTCCCCCTCCAGCCCCTTTTCTTTCACCATATGATTAAAAATCGCCTCTGCCATGGGCGAACGGCATATATTGCCGTGGCACACAAACAATATTTTTACCATGCTGATTCTATCCTTTCCTGCAGTGTATCCTTCATTCTCAACGCTGTTATATCGATGCCAGTAAAACGCTCTTGAGGGAGCTTACCTCTCAATGCACAGAAGGCGCACCACCTCATATATCATGTATAGATTATAACTTTTTCTTCCGACCATTGTCTATAGGGCAGGGCACTTTCCCAAACAACAAAAAACTCTCTTCCGCAATACGCAACATCGCCGCCCCCTTTCTATCAAAGGAAAGTCTTCTCTCGCCCACATTCTGATTTTCCTGTGACTTAGTCACAGCAACCCTTTCTGCCTTCTGTTATACTATTCCTATACAAGATACGAAAATCCAGGTATTCCGGCCAGAATATCTTTTCGGGCCAGAGCCCTGCAATGTACGAATCCATACAGGATATTAAAACGACATGGAGGAATTTGTATGAAAGTCATTATCATCGGCGGCGTGGCCGGAGGCGCCTCGGCAGCGGCAAGGCTCCGGCGACTGGACGAAAAAGCTACTATCCTTCTAATTGAAAGAGGTCCATATATTTCTTTTGCCAATTGCGGCCTTCCCTATTATATAGGTGGCGAAATCACCCAAAAAGGAAACCTAACCCTCCAAACGCCGGAAAGTTTCCGAGCACGGTTCAACATAGACGTGCGGATCCGCAGCGAAGCTGAAAAGATCGACCCCAAGTCTAAAACCGTGCAGATCCGCAATCTGGAAACTGGGGAAACCTACGAGGAAACCTATGATAAGCTGATCCTCTCCCCGGGGGCCGAACCCATCCGCCCACCGGTGGGGGCTGAAGGTTCAAAAAGGATTTTCACCCTCCGCACCATTCCCGACGCTATGCGCATCCAAAGCTTTCTCCGGGAGGAAAAATCCCGTTCCGCTGTAATAGCAGGAGGCGGCTATATCGGCCTGGAGATGGCGGAAAATCTAAAAAAAGCCGGGCTTGACGTCACTATTGTGGAAAAAGCCGATCATCTGATCGCTCCGCTGGATTTCGACATGGCTGCAGACGTCCACCGCTATGCCGAAAGCCAAGGCATAGAGCTGATTCTCAATAACGGTCTGAAATCCGTGGCGGGAACGGAGGACGGCCTTTCCATTGCGTTGGAGAAGGGAAGCCTTCAGGCTCACATGCTCCTTCTTTCCATAGGTGTCCGGCCGGATAGTTCCCTGGCGGCTGGCTGCGGCCTTCATCTCAACAGCCGGGGGGCCATTATAACCGATAATCATATGTGCACCAATCAGCCGGATATCTACGCTGTGGGCGATGCGGTGGAAGTGCGGAACTTTGTGTCTGGAAAACCGGCTCTCATCCCTCTGGCAGGGCCCGCCAACAAAGAAGGCCGCATAGCCGCAGACAATATCTGCGGCACAGAAAGCGTCTATACAGGAACCCAGGGATCTTCCATACTTCGTCTGTTTGAAATGACCGCAGCCTCCACAGGTCTCAACGAAGAGACGGCTAAAGCGGCCGGAATCGAATATGACAAAACCTATGTGTATTCCGCCTCTCATGCTTCTTATTACCCGGGGGCGAAAAACATGTCCATAAAGATCCTGTGGGATTCAAACACCCTTCGTTTGCTGGGAGCCCAAATCGTGGGATTTGACGGTGTGGATAAACGTCTGGATGTTCTGGCCACAGCCATACGCTTTCACGCCAAAGCTACGGATTTAGCCAGCCTGGAGCTCTGCTACGCTCCACCTTTCGGCAGCGCCAAGGATCCCGTGAATATGGCGGGTTTCGTGGCGGAAAATGTTATCAAAGGGAAGCTAAAACAATTTTTCTGGGAGGATGTGGACTCCCTCCCCAGAGACGGAAGTGTGACTCTGCTGGATGTCCGCACTGAAACGGAACGGGCCGCCGGCTTCATCGAGGGCTTTATGCACATTCCCCTGGATTCCCTCCGGGAACACCTTCAGGAAGTTCCCAAGGGAAAGCCTGTATATGTCCACTGCCACAGCGGTCTGCGCAGCTATATTGCCTGCTGTATCCTGGCAGGAAACGGCTACGAATGCTATAACCTGGCCGGGGGCTGGCGGCTTTATGAATCCGTTATGCATGCAAAAACTGTGCCGGAATACGTCTGTACCCAATGCCGGTAAAGCGCTAAAGAGAATCCGCCGGGAGATTTGGATTATCTCCCGGCGGATTTTTCTCTCCTTATTTCTATTCTGCCGCAGAAGCATAGGAAGGCCCTTTTGGGTAATGTCAAGGAATTTTCGCAAAAAGGTTTGCAGACTCTGATGTGAGTGAAGTCAGCCAGCAATGGAGGCGTCCTCAAGGGCGGC
>CAJFPJ010000047.1 GCA_904399395.1 uncultured Clostridia bacterium
GTCGCCGGAGTTGCCGAATACCATGGCCTGCACGTTAACGGCGGTGCCCCAGTCATAGGGGATCTCGTTCATGCGGCGGTATACGTTGGCGCGGGGGTTGTCCCAGGAACGGAAAACAGCCTTTACGGCTTCCATCAGCTGAACCTTGGGGTCAGAGGGGAAGTCTTCGCCTTTTTCTTCCTTATAGAAAGCCTTAAAGCGCTTTACAAGCTCTTTCATATCGTCGGTATCCAGCTCGGTGTCCATCTTGACGCCCTTTTCTTCCTTCAGCTGGTCGATGATCTCTTCGAAACGCTTTTTGGAAAGCTCCATAACAACGTCGGAGAACATCTGGATGAAACGGCGATAGGAGTCATATGCGAAACGGGGGTTGTTGGTGAACTTGGCCAGCCCTTCGACCACAACGTCGTTCAGGCCCAGGTTCAGGATGGTGTCCATCATGCCGGGCATGGAAGCACGAGCACCGGAACGAACGGAAACCAGGAGAGGATTCTCCGGATCTGCAAACTTCTTGCCACAGATCTCTTCCATCTTGCCCAGATACTCATAGATCTGAGCCTGGATGTCATCATTGATCTTGCGCCCATCTTTATAATACTGGGTGCAAGCCTCGGTGGAAATAGTGAAACCCTGCGGAACAGGCATGCCGGCCTTGGTCATTTCTGCCAGGTTGGCGCCTTTGCCGCCCAGGAGCTCACGCATGTCCTTGTTGCCTTCAGAGAACAGGTATACATACTTGTAGCTCATGAATCAATAACCTCCTAATCAAATTTTGCCTAGCGAGCATATGTTATACGATCTTCCTTTATAGCTCGTCTAGTATTATAGCAAAATTTTGGCGGAATTACTAGATATTTTTCAAGAAAGACCTCTTAAATATTTTACAAAAAAATCCTGCCGGCGCTCATAGGCTTTGGCAAAAGAAAAATAATGCCCGAAAACCCTTGCGCCGGGCTGTCTGTCTATGCGATAATACAAACAGGAGAATGAAAAATCGCAGGTTCTGCGCGTTTAGCTGGGGATGCTCTTTTCTGCCTGATTTTTTGTTTCCGGCGGGTGAGTGCGCGGCGTGAAGTGCAGAACGGGCCCAGACACGGCCGGGGGGCTTTTGCTCCTGCGGTTTTGAGGAGGAACGGGAATGAGTATTCACGGCAAGGAATTCAAAATTTTTGCAGGCAGTGCGGGGAAGGCGGCGGCAGAACAGATCTGCAGCTGCATGCAAATCCCTATGGGAAAAAGCCAGGTGGGCAAATTCAGCGACGGGGAGACAGCCGTTTCCTTGCTGGAGACAGTCCGGGGGGCGGACTGTTTTATCGTCCAATCCACCTGCGACCCGGTAAACGACAATTTGATGGAAATGCTCATCATGGCAGATGCCATGCGCAGGGCTTCTGCCGCACGGATTACGGCGGTGATCCCCTATTTTGGCTATGCCCGCCAGGATCGAAAGGCCAGAGCCAGGGATCCTATTTCTGCCAAGCTGGTGGCGGATCTGATTACCGCTTCCGGGGTGGACAGGGTTCTCACCATGGATCTGCATGCGGCCCAGATTCAGGGCTTTTTCAATATTCCTGTGGATCATCTTCTGGGTGCGCCGGTGCTTTCCTCCTTTATCCGGGAACGGTTGGGGGAGCAGGTGAAGGAAGATTATGTAGTGGTCTCTCCGGATCTGGGTTCCGTCACCAGAGCTAGGACCTTCGCAGCCAAGATCGGATGTCCCATGGCGATCGTGGATAAGCGCCGTCCCCGCCCCAACGAGAGCGAAGTGATGAACGTCATCGGGGATGTAAAAGGCAAAAAAGTGATTCTGGTGGATGATATGATCGATACGGCGGGCAGTATATGCAATGCGGCCCGGGCCATGCTGGAGAGAGGCGCAGTAGAGGTTACAGCCTGTGCCACCCATGGCGTCCTTTCCGGCCCGGCGGTGGAGCGTTTGGAGGAAAGCCCCATCCGGGAAGTAATCCTTTTGGATACGGTGCCGTTGAAGATTGGGGAGCTTTCTTCTAAATTTACCATTCTGCCCGTGGCGCCTCACTTTGCGGAGGCCATTGAGCGCGTGTATATGGATAAGCCTATCAGCCCGCTGTTTGTGTAAAAGATCGGGAATACAGCCCTGGAAGTATACCGATAGACCGGATATCGTAAAACAAAAACGGCTGCGGATTCCATCGGAATCCGCAGCCGTTTTTTGCTACTCCTTCACCGCCCGCAGCAGGGTGGTATTTTCCTGCTTCCACAGGATCTCGCAGGAAGAAAACCCCGCTTTCAGCAACATTCGGCGCTGATGTTCCGGCGTGCAGGGTGTGTCGAAATGGCAGAAAACACCTTCGGGAATCCCCTGCTCAGCCCGAAGACGGTCATTTTCCCGAAAATAGAAGGCCTCTTCTTCCGCGGAGGCGGCCATGTAATCGCATTCCAGATAAACGCCGCCGTGCCTCAGAGCTTCCCAAATCCTGCGGTAAAGCTCTGTCTTTGCTTCCGGTTTGAAATGGTGAAGGGATTGGAAAGATACGGCGGCATCAAACGCTTCCCGGCCAAAGTTTACTGAAAAGTAGTCGCCGCAGATCAGTTTGAGCCTGGGGCTGAGGGCCTTCTGACGGAGCTTCTCCAGCATGGAGGCTGTCATATCTATGCCTGTCACGGAAAGATCCGGAAACCGACGGAAAATCTCTTCCAATTCCAGGCCGGTGCCACAGCCCAGATCCAAAAGGGAACCGGTATTTTCCGGCAAAGCCTCCGCCAGTTTTCCGTAGCCCTCCCGGCAGCCCTTTACTTCTTCCAGCATGTGCTCGTCATAGCCCTCCAAACGGGCGGTAAAAAAATCGCTCATGGTTTCAAGCTTCATAATCAAAACCGTGCTCCGGGTTTCTGCAGGCAGCTTTATGGGGAAGTAAAATGCTATGATGCCATACATCACCTGCGCCCTGCCCGGCAACCGGAAACGCCCTCCTTTTCAAATATACATGTATGCGGAACCGACAGGGAGATTTCTGTCGGAGGGAAATTCCTTCTTAAGCCTGCCTGATTTCCCCTTTAGCAAACAGATTATCTTTTCCCATGCCGCACACATAGGGATTCTGGTCGTAGATGTGGCAGAATTCCAAAAACTCTTCCTTTTGAGCGGGATCGTTCATGATTTTTCGCAGGATTTCATTTGGAATGGTCCTGGCATAGGCTCCCGGACCCGCAAGCCGGATATTTGTCACCCCGGCAGAGGAAAGGATCCTCTCCAGCTCGTCGGGCATGAAGGTATAGGTGATCGCCCAGGGGGCCCCGCCCCGCTCGTATTCCTCTATCGCTTCCTCCCCGCCCATAAGGCCCTTTTCCAGCAAATCCTCACAGTCCTCTTTTCGAAAATGGAATTGATTTATAGCTGCCTCGCGGTTTTGTATGCACCACTGCACCCAGGGATCTTCACAATCGCTGTCCAGAATAAATTGATTTTTCTGCAGAGGATTGGCAAGATAGGGCAGATACCCCAATCTGCTGGAAACACTGAGCAAAATCCGCTTTCTGCAGATACGCACCAGGTTTCGGATGACCTCTTCTTGCCGGGGGTAGGTGTAGGAGATAGGAGCGTCAAAACTGATAACCATATCGAAGGAGCGATCCTCATAGGCGGAAAGATCCTCCAGCGAACCTTTCACAAAAGTAATATTTTCTAAAACACCGGCCTCTTCGGCCAGTTCCCGGGCCTTCTGCAGCATGGGCTCAGAGATATCGAAATGCGTAACCTTCACCCCCTTCTTTGCAAGAAGAATCGAAAAGCGCCCGCATCCGGCTCCTCCGTCGAAAACAGTTTTTATGCCCGAAAGGCTGGCCAATAGTTCCTTTTCTATATGGCTTTTCTGCACGATATCGTCTATGAAGGTTTCCTCCCGGCGGCTTTCCAACTCTCCCTTATCCGGCAGGTTCCAAAGACGCTCAGATATTTTTTGTGAATATTCCAAATATTTCGTATCATCCATATGTGTTCCTCCCCCACCGCTTTTTCAGCTGTTTCAAGTTTTTTCTGCAGCCTCCTGCTTTCTTTGAAGGGAAAGGATCCGCTGAATACTTTTTTCAGAGAGATAATATCTCTGAGCCAGTTCCTGTTTTGGCATACCCTGCTGGTATTCCTGGTAAATGGCGGCGTTCCTCATTAGCAGACGTTCCCTGGCAGAAGTGCTTTCTCCCCATTTCTTTTTGCTTTCTTCCTTTTTAGGAATATAAATATACATGCCCTCCACATACTCCTGAAGCTTTTCTACTATAGCCGCAGGGAATACTTCACGGGCGTTCCGATAGCGCATGATGCTCCTCCTAAATCGTATTCATATACTTTCTTTTAGGATCGAGCAAAGGCTATTCGCGTAATTGATTCAGAGGCCGGCGGGCGCGGTGCGTCCGCTTGCTGTTTATTGCTTACAGCTTACTCTGTTTACTGCTTTTCCGGCGAATGAAGCCTGTGCGACAGCCTTTGCTGGGCACAGATTACGCTCCTTACCCGGCGGGTATAGGTGCAGGTGAACATAAAAAACTCCTTTCCTGAATTGGAAATTAAAAGGTAGGAAGATTGCTTGTTTTCGTTGCCTTTTGGCTGTGTTCTGCAAAAGGCTCAAACGGCGGCAAATCTTCTTTTACTATAGCATGGGAGGGAGTTCCCTGCAACCTCAAAGATAAGCCAGAACGGACAATGAGCAGCCCGCAGGCTGCTCATTGTGGGAGACTGGGAGAAATAGCCGTTTTCATGGATCTTTACGCTTTAGAATCCGCCTGTATACGTGCAGAACTGCATTGAAACCGGAGAGAAAGGAAACCTATAGAGAAAATAAGAAGAGAAAGAAGCGGCCAAAGCCATGTGGGAGCACCGGGGGTATCAGAGGGGAGATAAAGCCAGCAGGGAGGAAGCAGCCAACGGAGGGGTTCCAGCAGCGGCAGGAAAACGGTGATATCCAGAAAAATGGGGCACAGGATCAGAGAGACGGAAAACACAGCTGGAAGAAGGAAAGCGCCAGCTGAGGGCAGAAAGGCAGAGGCCAGGGCTTCCACCCCGGAAAGGGATAGAAGATACCAGGGGAGAGCATACCAAATAAAGGAAGGTATGGTGCCGGGGAAAAAGGCACTTATCAGCAGAAGGGAACCCACTGTAAATAGAAAAACAAGGCAGAACTGCAGCAGCCCCAGAGGGAAAACCAGCAGCCGGAAGAAAGAACCTCCTCCCAGCGCCTGGAGAAGACCCCGGTTTTTCCTTGGAGAAAGGCTCCCTGCCGAAAGCAGGAGGGCTGAGAAGGGGAACAGGGCCACAATGCCGGAAAGAAGGCTTGAGAGAAGGATACCTTCTTCCGGGGCGGGCGTTCCTTCCACGGATTCAAAGGTGAAAGAATAGAGCTCTCCATCTTCATACCAGGCGGAAAAGCGGTCTTGCAGCTCTTCCTCACCGCCGGGGAAGCCGTAATAGCCCGCTATACCGGCGGCCAGAGAAGGCGCAGAGAGGGAAAGAAGCCGGGCGGCCAATTTTTCCCGGAAAAAGGCGTCTAAAACCGTGCGTTGGGAACAGAGCAGCCGGATGCTTCCTTCGGGAGCAGGTGTTGCTCCCGCCTCAGGGAAGGAAGCGGGAAAGAGAAAGCCGCAGTCCAATCTTCCGGTGGATACCGATTCCCGCAGCTCCTCTTTTTCCATCAGGAGAAAGCCGTCCTCCTCCAAAAGACGGGAAAAAGCCAAAGCCTGCTCAGAGGGGGAAGAAGTATCAAAGGCAAATCCAGCGGAAGGGGAAGACTCTTCTTTGGAAAAGAGCAGTATACAGCCCGTCATCAAAGCGGGGATCAGAAGGAGAGAGATCCAGGAACCTATGTTGGAGCGAAGGCGGCGGAGCGCTGTCAGCAGGGATATGCGGGCACAAAGAAGCTTTTTCACAGACTCTCCGCCTCCTTTCGCCCGCTTCGCCTCAAAAGAAGAAGAGAGAGGCCTATGCAGCAAAGGGAAAGAAAAATCCCCAGAAGAAGGGTTCCCGGGCTGCCCTGTATGCCGAAAAGAGGCAGGAAAAGCTCTGTGCACAGGGCGTGAAGGTTCCAGCTGCCTGCGAATTGCAGAAAAGGCGGCAGCAGAAAGAGCGGGATAAACCCTCCGCTGATGAAGAGCCCTGTTACAGCCGCAGCCAACAGAAGAAGAAGAGAGGCTTTCCCCCCGGAGAACAGGGAGAAGCAAAGGAGAATGAAGGAAGAAACAAGAAGAAAACCCGCTCCTACCCAGGGAAGCGCCGCCGGCAGACTACTGCCTTCGGGGGCCAGGCCCGAAAAACCGCTCAGCAGGGCCAGAAGGATTCCACCTGCGAAAAGCTCATAGAGAAAAATCCAGAAAAGCTTGGATAAAAGAAAGCCCCTGTGCGTAAGGCCGCAGGCTGCGAAGCGGCTCAGCAGGGGAGCACTCCGATCCTGGGAAAAAAGCCTTTGAAAAAAGGCGCCTGAGGCAAACAGGAAGAATACCAGAAAATGTAGGAGAAAATGAGGAAGAAGCGGGAGCAGGGAACCCAGAAGAGGCGTTTCTTCTTTTTGGAAGGGCTCCGAGGAAAGGGAAAGGGCTTCTGCAATCAGGTTTAGGTTGATTTTCAGGGTCATGTCGTTCCATTCCTCCCCGGAAAGGCCCTTGTTCCGAAGAAAGTTCTGTAGGGAGTAGACGCCCGCTTGCCCGCCGGAAAGCAGCCGGCCCCCCGCCTGTGCCAGCTCACGGAGAAGCATTTCTTCCATGGGTGAGGCAGAATCCGTTATGACCCTGCCGGGAGTGTTTTTCCCGGTAATGATATCGCTCACAAAATGTTCCGGCAGCACGATAACCCCGGAATATTCCCCTTCCCGCAGTTTTTTAAGGGCGGCTTCCTCTGTATCTTCCTCTTCCAGACGGATGAGCGTTTGAAAATCCTCCTGCCCGGAAAGGATCTGCACGGCCATACGCGCTTCCGAGCTGGGATCCAAACACACAAGCCCCACCCGCATGGGTGTGTAGGAGGCTCCGGCCATGCGGGCTCCCATAAAGGCCAGGACGCCGCAGGCAGTGAGTAGAAAGGCGCTGGAAAGAAGAGCCGGGATCAGGCAGCGGAAGAAGAGCTTCCCATCCCGCTTCCAGAGAACGATCCATTTCATGGGTGTTCCTCCTTTTCGATTGGATGAGTCCGGTGTATGGTGTGCGATAGAAGGGATAGAAGGGCGGGCCGGGAGCCTCTGGAGAGAGGGCCCGGCCCGCCGGATACGCTGCAGCTTGCGGAAGCTTATGCTTTACTACAGCGGAAAAATTTTAATAGCCGCTGCTGAAACTGTCGCTGCTGAAAGCGCTTTCTAGGCTGTTGCTAAGTTCCTCAAGCTCATCTTCAGAAAGCTCAAAGATATTTTTCATCTCCGGTTTCTGCAGCTCAGCGGCGGATTCGCTCTCCAGCAGCAGGGAGAAGGCAAATTGATCTTCACCGCCGGAAGAGAGGGAAACTTTTTCCAGATCCAGCTTGGATGAGGAAGAGTCCCCTGTGAGAGTGCCGTATGCGGTAAGGGAATTCCCTTCCATATCCATAGAAGGAATACTCATGGCGAAGCTGAAATTGCCGGAGGCCTTATCCCATTCCGTAGTGAAATCCAGCTGAGAAGTGGAACCGTACTGATCCACCATCAGGGTGGTTTCGTTTTTATACTGGCTGTCGTTCAGGGTATCCTGTGAATCCACCCGCAGGGCGGTTACGTCCCCATAGGAATCCGCCACGGTGAATTCCAGAATGAAGCCGCTCTCCTCACTGAAATCAGGGCCGAATTCCCCTGTCATGGAGATGGAGGAAATATCGCTTTCCTCATTCTGCGGCTCCAGAGAGAGAGCCATGCGGACAAGACGGTTCTGGCCGTCTATGGCAAATTCGGCGGTGAGTTCACCGCTGTAGGACTCGGCGAAGCTGTCGGAGGCTTCCTGCAGGGAAGTCCGGAAATCGTCCACAAAGCTGTTGAAGGAATCTGAGCCGTTGGCCGGCAGAAAACCGGAAAGGCCTCCCATGGAAAAGAGCGCTTCCAGATTGTCGCTTTCTGCAAGGGTATCCATCAAATGGGTAAAGAGGTCGATAACCTCCTGCTCTTCAAAGGTGTAGCGCAGAACGGTGGCGGAAACATACTGACCCCGCACATGGACGGAGGTGTTTTCTTGTTCAGGCTCTATTTTGTCGAAATCCTCCGCGAAGACAGTATAGAGCTCGTCCTGCAGTTTCTTCAGCGCGTCCGTATCCCCGGTGGAAGCATTGATGAAGAGCGCGTCCAGCACTTCCTGCACCTCATCCAGCCCTTCCACATCATCCGGGCTGAGGCCCTGGGACTGCATCCAAGGGCTGCTTTCCATCTGTCCTCTGATATCGTTGGGATTCAGGCCGTAGGCCGTATCTCCAAATGCGGTGGGGAGGGAAAGGGAGATCTGATCGGGCCCAAAGTAGAGGGAAGCCCCCAGCATATCTTGGCCTGCATAGGATACATCCATATCCAGAAGGCCCGCTCTTTGGGAAGCATCCATCGTGAGAGAACCGCCGATACCCATGGCGGGAGTATATGTGGCGGCGTTTTCTTCTACCTGCAGATCAAAGGAAATCTTTCCTTTCTGCAAAGCCTCCCCCATGGAGGAAAAAGCGGAAGAGGGGCTGTTTGGATTATTCGTCAGGGCCGAGAATGTGTTAGAGAAAGCCTGGCCCAGGCGATCCCGGGGGGAAGAAGGAATCAAAAGCTTTGGAAGGAATATGGCGGCCAGCACCACCAGAACCAAAGCTACGGAACAGACGGGCACCAGGACCTTCCACAAATGGCGCTTTTTCTGAGGAAGGGGCGCCGGGGCGCCGGTAGCACCATAAGGAACCCCATTATATGTTCCGGGGGCCGTTCCATATGTATAGCCGGGGAATCCTGCGGGAGGCGCGGGATTCCCCGGGGCTCCTGCTTGCTGGGGAGCCTGCGGCTGTTGAGGAATCCCGTTTTGATTCGGGAAGCCTTGCGTATTGTAGCTCTGCGAGGGCTGAGCCCATTGAGACTGAGCAGGAGATGCGGAGGGGGCCGCAGGAAAGGAATTCTGGGCTTGTGGAGCCTGCGGACTCTGGGAAGGACCCGGCGATTGGGGCCGATACTGTGGATAGTCGTTTAAATCTGGCATGTTCTTTACCTCTCTTCATGAATAAATGATCGTTTACATATTCGTTTAGCCCTTCAGGGGCTGGGCAGATATATAAAGATTAAAATAGATTCTGGAAAATATGGATGTAAGGAAAGGGCTTCCTCCTAAAAGGCGTGTTAGCGCCTGGCCGGCATTCAGAGGGGGTACAGGCAAGCGGCCTGCGGAATCATCAGCCCATATTTATAGTCCAGCCTTTTAGAGCGGCGCGTCTTCCTCCGGGAGAAGGCTTCTCACAAGCTCTTCCAGTTCCAGAGGAGAATCCGGAAGTTCCGTGAGAGATTTCAGGAACAAAGCCCGGCCCCCTTCTAAAAGAAGCATCCGGTCGCATAGACGCAGAATCTCGCTGAAATCGTGTCCCACATAGAGCATCGCTGCACCGGAACACTTTACTTCCAGAAAAAGTTCCAGTGCTTTCTGCTTCCAAAAAATATCCAGCGCATTGCAAGGCTCGTCCAGCAGGAGAATTTCCGGCCGGGATGCAAGGGCGCAGGCGATGCTGACCCGCTTCTGCATGCCCCCCGAAAGGGAACGGATCTTTTTTCTTCGGAAAGAACCCACCCCCAGTGGAAGAGTGGAAGGAAGCTGCTTTTTGGATATGCCACCCAAAGCCGCGAAAAAAGCCAGGTTTTCCTCTGCGGAAAGATCCTCCAGAAGAGCGTTCCCCTGAGGAACATAGCTCAACCGCCCCTCTCGCTCTATGGAACCCTTCTGAGGCTTCAGAGAACCAGCCAGAAGGGAGAGCAGGGTGGATTTTCCGGAGCCGTTTCTCCCCACAACGGCCAGGCATTCCCCCGGACCTATCTGAAGGGAAAGATCGCTGAGCACCGCCCGGGAGTTTTTTCCCCCATAGGAAAAGGAAATTTGCTCCGCTTTTATCGAGGGCATGAGGGCTTCCTCCTTTTCAGATGAAATGCGGTCCGGCTTTTGTTACAGCCAGAAATCTATTTTACTGCAGCAGCAAAAGTTGTAAGACAGCTTTAGTATACCAGAAGGCACAGGAAAAGTAAATGCAGAGAAGTATCTTCAGGGGAAAAAGACGGGAATCCCTTGCTTTTTTAGCCGGATTCTGCTATTCTGAAAATCAGTTTAAATGCAGTTAATCTCCATATAGTTATATATGAGAGGCGTCTGGGCCACCTGTTTTTAGTATGGCAGGCACAGGTGTTTGCGGTGAATGCCGCAAATGCTGTGCAGTGGAAATGGCTAGAAATGTTGCTGCATGGGAATTGAAAATGCGGGAAATTTCCGGCGAAGCTGCAGCTGCAAGCCGCCGGGCAGAGTTGCCGTCCGATTGATTTCGGACGGCCTTTCGTCTTGTCTGCGGATGTATAAAGAAATTTTTAGCAAGAAAAATACTGGTTTTGGCTGAATGATCTTCCCGGTTGTTTATATAGCTAGTATATATGCCCGGCATATGCGTACGATGTGAGAAGAATCATAGAAAAGCAGGCCGGTTTTGCACAGGAGGAACGGAATATGTGGAAAAAGCTTTTCGGAAAGGCCGGTGGAAATGCTGCTGCTTCCCAGGCAGCAGGCCCGGTGGAATATATTGTGGCGGGTCTGGGAAACCCGGGATCTAAATATGAGGGAACCCGTCACAATGCCGGATTCATGGCACTGGATGCCATAGCGGAGAAGGCGAACGCACCAGTGGACAGGTTGAAATTCAAGGGGCTCACAGGCCGCGCCACAGTGGGGGGGAAATCTGTCCTGCTGCTAAAGCCCTCCACTTTCATGAACCTTTCCGGCGAGAGCCTGCGGGAGGCCATGGCTTTTTATCATGTTCCGCCGGAAAAGACCATTCTTCTTTTTGACGATATCTCTCTTCTGCCTGGAAAAATCCGTATCCGTTCCAAGGGGAGCGCCGGCGGACATAACGGTGTGAAAAATATCATATACCTCTCAGGAAAGGACACCTTTCCCCGGGTCAAGCTGGGCGTGGGCTACAAGCCGCCGGAATGGGATTTGGCCGACTGGGTTCTGGGGAGGTTTTCAGAAGAGGACCAAAAGCGCATGGAAGAGGCTGTGCAGAACGCCGTTTCAGCTGTGGAGCTCATGGTAAACGGGAAGATACAGGAGGCTATGAACCTATATAATGGAAAATAGGCTCCTTTTGGGAAAAGATTGGAATATCCGGGCCGGAAAGTTGGGACGGCCGTGAGTGGGCGGAAAGCCGCCTATGGAGGAAGCAGATGAAATTTTTACAGACGATGATGGGCAAGCTCCCTGAATTCCAGACAGTGGAAAAGGCTCTGCAAAGAGGGGCTTTCCCTGTGGAGGTCTCGGGGCTTTCCGTGATCCATAAGGCCGCGGTGATAGCGGCTTTATGCCTCAGGCAAAAAAAGCATGGGGTGATCGTAGCGCCGGATGAAAGCGAGGCTGTTCGCCTTTCGGAGGATTTGACGGCTATGGGAGTTCCCACCCTGTTTTTCCCTGCCAGGGACTTTAACCTGCGGGATACGGAAGGGGCTTCTCACGAATATGAGCATCAGCGCCTGCAGGTCCTTTCCCGGATGGCCTCCGGAAATTGGGGGGCAGTAGCGGTGTGCCCGGATGCGGCCCTGCAGTATACCATGCCGCGGGAGGAGCTCCAGCGTCGCACTATGGAACTTACGGCCGGTGCGGAGATCCCGCCGAAAAAAGTGGTGGAAACCCTGACCCGTTGCGGCTATGAGCGCACCGTGCAGGTGGAGGGCCCGGGTCAATTTTCCGTCAGAGGAGGTATCCTGGATGTTTTTGCGCCGGAGGCAGCGGGCCCTGTGCGCGTGGAATTCTGGGGGGATGAGATCGATACCCTTTCCTATTTTGATCCGGAAACCCAGCGCCGCACAGAGGATGCGGAACACTTGGTGATTGGCCCCTCAGCAGAGGCCCTTGTGTCGGAACCCGAGAAACTGGCGGAAAAAATAGAGAGCATCGCTTCCTCTCTGAGAGGAAAGAATGCAGGGAAGGCCAGAACGATTCTTCAGGGGGAGGCAGACAAACTGCATAACGGCCTGCATCTTGGCAGTGCGGATAAATTTATATCTCTGCTTTATGAAGGGGGAACAGCCACCCTTCTGGATTACGCCGGAGAGGATTCCATCCTGTTTGTCAGCGAGGCTGCCCGCTGCAGAGAGCGAATGCGCAGCACTCTCTGGCAGTGGGGCGAAGATGTAAAAGATCTGTTGGAGGAAGGCGTTCTCTGCCGGGGACTTACGGAGTTCAGCGCGGATTGGACGGAACTGCTGCAGCATGCAGAAAAAAGAGGAGTGTTTCTGGATACCTTTGCCAGAGGAAGCTCAGAGATCCCTCTGCGGGAGGCGGCGGCCTTCACCGCCCGGCAGCTTTCTCCCTGGGGGGGCGGCATGCAGCTTCTGGAAGAAGATCTGCAAAATATGCTGCACAACAAATGGGCCTGCATCGTCCTAGCGGGCAGCGAAAAGGTGGCGAAAACCACGGCAGCGGATCTTTCCGCCAAAGGTTTCCCCGCGGCCTATTTGGAGGATCCGGAAACGGTGCAGAGGGGAACGGTGGCTGTGTTGCCCGGAGCGCTTTCTGCGGGAATGGAATTCCCCGGTGCGTTTTTCGGGGTGATTTCTCATGGAAGGTTGACGGCGGCCCCCGCCAGGAAGCGCAAAAAGCCCAAAAACGGCCAGGAGATCACCAGCCTAGCGGAGCTTTCCCCCGGGGATTATGTGGTGCATTCCTCCCATGGTATCGGTGTGTTCGAGGGGATCCACAAGCTGGATCTGCACGGTGTTATCAAGGATTATATCAAGGTGCGTTATGCCAAGAACGACACCCTCTATGTGCCCGTCACCCAGTTGGATCTAGTGAGCAAATATATTGGCCCCCGAGAGGATAGTACCGTCAAGCTCAACCGCCTTGGGGGTACGGAATGGCAGAAGGCAAAGACCAGAGTGCGCAAGGCTGTGCGGGATATGGCGAAGGAGCTCATCGCCCTTTACGCCGCCCGGATGCAGGCCAAAGGCCATGCCTTTGGGGAGGACACAGAGTGGCAGCATGATTTTGAGGCCCACTTTGAATATGAGGAAACCGAGGATCAGCTCCGCTGCATCGACGAAATCAAATCGGATATGGAACGGGAAGCCCCTATGGACCGGCTCCTCTGCGGGGACGTGGGCTTCGGGAAAACGGAGGTGGCCCTGCGGGCGGCCTTCAAATGCATCGCGGATGGGAAGCAGTGCGCCATTTTGGTGCCCACCACCATCCTGGCATGGCAGCATTTTCAGACTATTCTGCGCCGGATGGAGGGTTTCCCGGTTAAGGTGGAGCTTCTTTCCCGCTTCCGTACGCCCAAGCAGCAGGAGGAAATTCTCCGGCAGCTGCGCCGGGGCGAAATTGACGTGGTGGTGGGAACCCACCGTCTGGTGAGCAAGGATGTGCAGTTCCGGGATCTGGGCCTGGTGGTTATAGACGAGGAGCAGCGCTTCGGCGTGGCTCAGAAAGAGCGTCTCAAGGATCTCTGCAAAAATGTGGATGTGCTGACCCTTTCAGCCACACCTATTCCCAGAACCTTGAACATGGCCCTTTCGGGGATTCGAGATATGAGCGTGCTGGAAGAAGCACCTCAGGACAGGCACCCTGTGCAGACCTATGTGTTGGAGCACGACGACGGTATTTTGTATGAAGCTATCCGCAGAGAGCTGCGCCGGGGTGGGCAGGTATATTGGCTGCACAATGATGTGGCCTCCATAGAAAGGCTGGCGGCCCGCATTCAGGCGGCGGTACCCGAATCCCGGGTTGGTTTCGGCCACGGGAAAATGAGCGAGCACGAGCTTTCTGAGGTGTGGCGGAAGCTGATCGATTACGAGATCGATGTGCTGGTGTGCACCACTATTATTGAAACAGGGGTGGATGTCCCCAACGCCAATACCCTGATTATCGATAACGCTGATCGGATGGGACTTTCCCAGCTTCATCAGATCCGGGGCCGGGTGGGCCGTTCCAACAGGCGGGCGTATGCCTATCTGACCTTCACCAGAAACAAAGCTCTTTCAGATATCGCTCAGAAGAGGCTTGCAGCTATTCGGGAGTTTACAGAATTCGGTTCTGGTTTTAAGATTGCCATGCGGGATCTGGAATTAAGAGGCGCGGGTAATATTTTGGGTGGAGAACAGCACGGCCATATGGAGGCTGTGGGATACGACTTGTATCTAAAGCTTTTAAACGAAGCCATTACACGGGAAAAGGACGGTCTTCCACCTGCTGAAGAGCGGGATTGCTTGATCGATGTGCAGTTGGAGGCCCATATTCCCGAAAACTATATTTCCGATCTTCGCCAGCGGCTTGAAATGTACCGCCGCATTGCGGATATCCGCAGCGGGGAGGATTCCATGGATGTAACCGATGAGCTGATTGACCGTTTCGGTGAGCCGCCGGAGAGCGTCAACGGCCTGATCGAGGTGGCGCTTCTGCGCAACAGGGCTTCTGCCCTGGGGGTCTATGAGGTGAAACAGAAGGGCGACGCCATCCTTCTCTATAAAGATTCTTTCGATATGAAACAAGTGGCTTCTCTGGTTTCCAATCTGAAGAGGCGGGTCATGGTGAATGCCGGCGCGAAGCCGTATATCAGCGTGAAGCTTTCCGGCACACCGCTGGATACCCTCCGTGAAACCTTGGAGCTTTTAGAAAAGGCCGATCCTAAGGAGAGCAGCCCCGTTGGGAAAAAGACCTCCTGACTGAGGCCTTGGGGAATGCCGTGCGGCTGCATGAGAAAGTATGGTAGAAAAGTTTTGTACCTTTAATAAATTTTAATAGATATATGTATAGAAAGAGGGCTGTGCGCAAGTGCAGCCCTCTTTCTATACCGGCCAAGGCCGGTAAACGATATAGTATCTTTATTTTTTACGGATTTGTGCCCACTCTGCCTGTGATGCTTTGTATGACATGAACACTATAAGCAGGAAACTACCGTATCCGTTCCGGGCTGCATGCAAATTCCTGCCGGACTTCAAAAGTGCTTTATCTGTTTATACAACGAAGGAGAGCAAAAATTTAGAAGAATCTTTCTATTTTGGGAGAAGGAGGCGTTCGGCAGGGAATAGGAACCTTTTTCCGGGAAAGAATAGCAGTATCCTTCAAAATCCGGAGAATTGGAAGCGCTGTGTGAGCCGAACCGTTTACCCGCGGAACCCCTGCAGGTCTTTTCAGCTTTTGGGACTGTGCAGGAAAGCTTATCGCAGCCGCAAGGAGGGGGAAAGGAGGGATCTCTGCATGGAATATCTGTGGGCGTTTATCGTGGGCGGTGCCATCTGTGTCGTGGGTCAGGTGCTGATCGATTTTACGAAACTGACCCCGGCGAGAATACTGGTTTTGTTTGTGGTGATGGGCGTAGTGCTTTCTGCTTTGGGGCTGTATGAGCCTTTGGCAGAGTTTGCCGGGGCGGGGGCTACTGTGCCTCTTACAGGTTTCGGCCACCTGATGGCTACCGGGACAAAGGAAGCTGTGGCGAACCTGGGGCTTCTGGGTGCGCTGGGAGGAGGACTGCAGGCCGCTTCTGTGGGAATTGCCGCGGCGGTGCTGTTCGGCCTTTTGGCGGCAGTGTTTTCAAAACCTAAGGATAAGAGCTGACAAATTCAAGTGCGATAGTCGTCTCAACGGAAACAGAAAAAGAAAAAAGGCGGAGATATCTCCGCCTTTTCAGAAATCCGGAAGAAGGGCAAAAGCCCTTTTCTGTATCTGCGCGCCGCACATATTGTGCCGCAGGGCTTTAGCCTTACTGAATGGAGCAATCCAGATAATGCTCCAGCTCCTCTTCATCCTTCTTCTTTTTCTCAAAGTAAAATGCGACTGCAACCGCTGCACCGGCAATAGCGGCCAGCGCGGAAAGAATGGCTGCAAATATGGCGAATCCGTTTGTCTTTTTCAAAGAAGGCACCTCCATTTCGAAGTCAAGGATGCCGCCGTGCTCCGGCCTTTCCGGGCGGCAGTAAATCCTATTATCATGATATCTAATATTCTGTGAAAAGTCAACAGACAGAATCAAAGGAACGATGAGAATTTACATTTTAGAAATATCTCTTTCCGCTTCATATTGGCTTCCGGGCAAGGAGAAAATAAAAAAAGCAGAGCCCCTCGGCTCTGCTTTTTAAACGCATATTAGGCGTTGGAAGCATTCAGCTTGTGAACCAGCTGAGACTTCTTCCGGGCTGCGGCGTTCTTGTGGAGAATCCCCTTGGCAGCGGCCTGGTCAATCTTCTTAATGGTCACACGGACAGCTTCGGCCTTCCCGGCGTCATTCTTAGCAACGGCGGCATCGGCTTTCTTCAGAGCAGTCTTCAGATCAGACTTGATCGCCTTGTTGAATTCGCTCTTAGCGGCAATCACCTTAACACGCTTTTTAGCAGACTTGATATTCGGCATACTTACACCTCCTTCAGGGTATTGTCACGCGGATTCTATTGTATCATCAACCCCCTGAAAAAGCAAGTCTTTTCCCTTAAAAAATTGGATTTGACGGGCTTTGCCACGGCTTTTTCACTAGAGGGAGAATAGAAGGCCGTTTTTTAGTTGTGAAAGAGTGCAGAAGAAAAATAAATGCATAGATAATCTCTAGATATAGAAAGGATGAACGAATATGATCGGCAGAACAGATCTGGCTCTTGAATATACGGATGAAAGGACCCATACCGTCCAAAGGGAGGGAAACTGCACCATCACGCGACTCATCCATGAAGGGGAATCTTATATCACAATGGAGGTTCCCGCACTTTCTGATACGCCGGATACGGACAAGTTGGAAGAGTTGACGGCCATGGAATTAAGGAAACTTCTTCCGGCAGAGGGGAGCGTCCTGGTGGTGGGTGTGGGGAACAGGGCGGTCACACCCGACGCGCTGGGGCCTTTGATGGCGGAGAAGATTTTCCCCACGCGCCACATTAAAGGAGAATGGGCCCGGGTGGCCGGGCTTTCAGGGCTGCGTTCTGTTTCGGTTATTTCTCCCGGTGTTTTGGGCTGCACAGGAATTGAGTCCGGGGAGGCAGCCCGTGCCCTGGCGGCTGCGCTAAAGCCCTCTGCTGTAATAGCAGTGGATGCCCTGGCAGCTAAAAGCCTGAAACGCTTGGGCTGCACAGTGCAGCTTTCCACGGCGGGCCTTTCCCCAGGCCATGGGGTGGGAAACAAAAGGCCGGAACTGAACCGGGCGTCCATGGGGATTCCCGTCATATCCCTTGGAATTCCCACAGTAGTGGAGGCCTCTCTGCTGGCTTTTGAACTTTTGGGGCGGGAGGTGGATGAGGAGATCGCTCCCAGAGGCGAACCCATGGTGGTTACGCCCAGAGAGATTGATCTTGTGGTGGAACGAGGAGCCCGCCTTCTGGCTATGGCCGTGAACCGCGCCCTGAATCCATCGTTGAGCAGGGAGGAATTCCGGATGCTGGTTGCGGAATGACATCAAAGAGGGATGAATCTCTTTAGAGAAAGCAGAGTTCCGGGATGGCCCAGGATGACCCAATGGAGAAAAGATGGGGATATTTATCCTGGCCGGTGCATAGAAATGGTCAAAAGAGATTGCTGTTTTCCCCTTGGCCTGCACTGTGCGCTTAAAAGCAGTGTAGGCAGTATTTCCCCGGGGAAGAAGGATTCTCAATTCAATTGGGCGGAGTGAGCGCGGAATGAGAAAAAATGTGGGCCGGAAAGGCCGCCGGCAGGTTCGGTGGGAGAAAAGAGGGCAGACGCTGTGTGCGGCTGTTCTGTGTGTTTTGTTTTCGGGTGTGGGTGTTTTCTGTGTGGCCGAGCGTGTCTCCGGCGCAGAAGAAAGCGCTGTGATGGCTGCGGCGGGATTTATTCTGCCGGATGGGGCGGTGGGGATCCTTAGTGGGGAGATTCCCCAGCCGGAAAGCGTACCGGATTCCTCTGCTGTTTCAGAAGAAAATCCTGCGGGAACTTCTAAAATAGAGAAGGAGACGTCCTCCGCCGCTTCCTCCAAACCGGGAAGTTCTTCTGCCAGTTCAAAATCTGATTCCTCCGGCCCTGCGGGAAATGAGACCGACCTTCCCGATGGAGCTGTGGAGGCCTCTGTCACGGGGTCCATTCAGGAGCTGACTATGGCCAACACCGGCGTGCAGTATGGAAATATATGGGTTCAAAACCGCAATGAATATCACGATATTGATATTGAAAAGGTGTTGAGTGAACAACCGGCCGTAAAGCCGCTAAAAAATGGGAAACCCGAAATTCTCATTTATCATACGCATACAACAGAGGCGTATCAGGGCATAACACGCACGCAGGATGAAAATCAGAACATGGTGGCTGTAGGAGACAGGATCACAAAAGAGCTGGAGGCGGCAGGCTACGGCGTCATTCATGACACCACCTGTCATGACTACCCAAGCTATAATGGTTCTTATAACCGTTCTTATGAAACCATTGCCAAAAATCTGGAAAAATATCCCTCTATTCAGGTGACGCTGGATATCCATCGGGATGCTCTGGGCGGCGATACCAAACTCAAACCCACCGCCGTAGTGGATGGGAAAAAGGCGGCTCAGATCATGATTATTTCCGGCTGCGATGACGACGGGACCCTGGGGTTCCCAAACTGGGAATATAACCTGCGTTTTGCCATGCGGATCCAGAAGGCGCTGACGGATACCTATCCTTCACTGGCACGGCCCTTGAATTTTTGCGCCAGAAAATATAACGAACACATGACGAAAGGTTCCCTTTTGATCGAAATTGGAACAGATATGAACACCCTGGCGGAGGCTGAATATTCGGGAACCCTTCTGGGGAAAACGCTGGTGGATGTTCTGGATGATCTGGCTGAGGGATAACTGGAGAAAGGGATTTCGACATAGAAAATTTTCCGGCGGTCTGCATGGGCCGCCGGATCATGCCTATACTAGATGTGAAATCCCGAAAAAAGCCGGGAATACAGGGAAGTATAAAACAGAGAGGATAAAGGGAACGTGGGAATACAGAGGATACAGAAGAGAAGATATCAAATAGGCCAGGCAACTCAGGTGGCTCAGATACCTCGGACCGCCCGAGGGTTATACCAGGCGGATAGATCGGAGGAGAAAGAGAAGACGCGGGAGCTCCCTCCCTTGCAAAAGAAGGAATCACCCGGAGTAAAAGAAGCGAATTCGGGTGCACAGCATGAAAGAGCTAAAAAGAAGGCTAAGCGCCTGGGAAGGAACCCTTTTCAGGAAAGAAAGGGGTCGGGAACATGTTCTGCAAGGAAAAAAAACAGAAGAGTATTCCTCACAGCCTTTATGGTAACACTGTGTTTTTTGTGTTTTGTCATAGGGATTTTGCAGGCAGACTATTATTGCCGGCAGACAGGCTTTGGGGATGAGGAAACTTTGATACACCGGCTTACCGGAAAAAACGGGGACTTGCTTGATTTCCTTGAATCCCTCTGATATACTACAAAGTGAGAGAATATGTGCATTTATGCCACAGTTTTTTGAAAATTCGAGTTTGTTTGCAGCCTCTGAAAAGTATCATATTTTATTACAAATACTGTTACAAATTGGAAATATATGAGACCGTACATTCGGGTATGGTATTAAGTAGAGATAAATGTCTTAGCCTTCGGAAATAGGAAGACCCGGCGGCAGCAAAAGGCTGCCGGGCAAAATGCATGCGGGGTGCTTGGCAGGAATCAGATGTGTGTGAAGATGCACGCCCGCATAGACGGAACATAAAATGAAACCCTCTGTGGAGCACAGAGCGGCTTTTGCGCGTAGATGGATTGCGCTGCGGAATAAGGAGTTATGGTATGACACGTCGGGGAAAAATCACGATAGTAGGATTGGCGCTGGCTCTTGCGGTATCTTCTGCCGCATGGCTTGCGCCTGTGTCTGTATATGCGGAGCCTGTGAAATCTGGAAGAGCGGAGCCGGTGGAACCGCCGGAGGGGGAGGATTCCAGCCAACAGGGATCCGGCGAAGGAGGAGGAAACTCTCAGAGTTCCCAGCCGGAGCCGGAACCGCCGAGTTCTTCAGACCAGGGATCATCTACAGTTTCCAGTTCGTCAAGTTCCTCTCAAAGTGGTTCGAGTGAAGGCGACTCGTCACCCCAAAGACCGGGTGGCTCCACAGGCGGAGGGGGGGGCGGGAATAGTGGAACCAGAACTCCGGAAACCGGCGGGCAGAGTAACGGAAATTCCGCTATTGAGACCGGAACACAAACAGGTTCCTCCCGGTCGTCTGTAAGCACGGTGAATTCCTCCTCATCCAGCGCCTCTTCTGAGGGAGCTTCGTCTTCCTCTTCGCTGCCCTGGGGCCCCGTTTCGGAGCCTCCTGCGTCCTCTTCCGGGATAGAGCTTCCCAGCGTAGGGGACGTGAGCGCCGCCAGCAACATCACCCCGGAGGTGGTGGCGGATAATACCAGGATCAACTGGATGGGGATACTATCCTGGGCAGTGATCGGCCTGTTCTTCATAGTGGTTCTGATCGTGCTGTTGACAAACAGAAGGCCTCCGCGGGGCGGTTCCGGCCGTAAGAGATACCGCAGCCCATCCCGTAGGAAAAAGGGAAAACATCTTCTTCCGGATGAGTATTACCGGCATCTGCGGTATTAAGGGGCGTATCTTCCTTGGTTTGTTGTTTCCCATTTTTCTGGTTGCGTGTAGTTGCGCAAAACGCGAACTGGTGGAAAGGGAGAAAGTTGTAAAATCAAAAAAGAAGAAAGGCCGTGCGTTTACGAATGAGGTAGACGCGCGGCCCTTTTTAAAGGGCCGGTGCCGGGCTGTTGCTTTTTGCGATGGGGACTACCCAAACCCCGGGAGAATATGGTATACTTTCATTCAGATTCTTTCGGGTGCACCAGCTCGGTGCAAGAAAGAGCCGCTCCTTATCCCGGCATTTGTATCCGGAAGTGTAGCATTCCGGGCTGGGCGGTGCGGCGGACTGAATTTTAGCAGTAGGATGATGGAAATGGCAATTTCAAGAGATAAAATACGCAATTTCAGCATTATAGCCCATATCGACCATGGAAAGAGCACACTGGCGGACCGGATCCTGGAGCAGACCAGCGCCGTGGCTCTCCGGGATATGGAAGACCAGCTTCTGGACAATATGGATCTGGAACGGGAGAGAGGCATCACCATCAAAGCTCATGCCGTTACGCTGGTTTACCATGCCAAAGATGGGGAGGATTACGTTTTCAATCTGATCGACACCCCCGGCCATGTGGACTTTAACTATGAGGTATCCCGCAGCCTGGCGGCCTGCGAAGGCGCTGTTCTGGTGGTGGATGCTTCTCAGGGGATCGAGGCCCAGACTCTTGCCAATACGTATCTGGCAGTGGATGCAGGGCTTGAGATTGTCCCTGTAATTAATAAGATTGACCTTCCAAGCGCGGATCCAGAGCGGGTCCGCCGGGAAATCGAGGATGTGATCGGTATCCCGGCTGACGACGCCCCGGCGGTCTCCGCCAAGGCGGGCATCAACATCGACCAGGTGATGGAACAGATTGTGAAGCTCATTCCGCCTCCAGAAGGGGATCCCCAGGCCCCTCTGAAGGCCTTGATATTTGATTCCTATTACGATGCCTATAAGGGAGTTATCGCCCATGTGCGCCTGAAGGACGGCACTGTTCACCCCGGAGATACCATCCGCATGATGAGCACCGGGGCGGAATTCACTGTTACGGAGTGCGGCTATATGCGGGCTACAAAATTCGAGCCTGTTTCTGAGCTAACTGCAGGAGAGGTAGGATATATTGCGGCCTCTATCAAGGCGGTAAAGGATGCCACGGTGGGTGACACCATCACAAGGGCGGATAATCCCGCCGGGGAGGCTCTTCCCGGTTACAGGCCGGTGCAGCCCATGGTGTTCTGCGGCATCTACCCTGCGGACGGAGCCAAATACCCGGATCTGCGGGAAGCTTTGGAAAAATTGCAGTTAAACGACGCAGCCCTTTCCTTTGAGCCGGAAACTTCCGTTGCACTGGGTTTCGGCTTCCGCTGCGGCTTTTTGGGGCTTTTGCATATGGAGGTTATCCAGGAGCGGCTGGAAAGGGAATATAACCTAGATATTATCACCACGGCTCCCAGCGTTATTTACCGGATCACGAAAACCAGCGGGGAAGTCATCACCATCGATAACCCCACCAATTACCCCGATCCTTCGGTGATCGCCAGCGCGGAGGAGCCCATGACCAACGCCCATATCTACACCCCCACTGAATATGTGGGGAACATCATGGAGCTCTGCCAGGAGCGCCGGGGTGTGTTCAAGGATATGACGTATATCGACTCCGACCGGGTGGATATCCACTACCGCCTGCCCTTAAACGAGATCATTTACGATTTCTTTGATGCTCTAAAATCCCGCACCAGAGGCTACGCCAGTTTCGACTATGAGCTGGACGGCTACGAAAAGAGCGACCTTGTAAAGCTGGATATTATGCTCAACGGGGAAATTGTGGACGCTCTTTCCTTCATCATTCATTCGGAGAAGGCCTATACCAGAGCCCGGAAGATGGCGGAAAAGCTCAAAGAGAAAATTCCGCGCCAGCTTTTCGAGGTGCCCATCCAGGCCTGTATCGGAGGGCGCATCATCGCCCGGGAGACGGTCAAAGCTCTGCGCAAAGATGTGCTGGCAAAATGTTACGGCGGCGATATCACCCGAAAGAAGAAGCTTCTGGAAAAGCAGAAGGAAGGCAAGAAACGCATGCGCCAGCTGGGGACGGTGGAGGTTCCCCAGGAGGCGTTTATGTCCGTGTTGAAGCTGGATGAATAAAGGGCTTTCGCCCCGAGCCCCGAAGGGAGAATAGCGCTGTATGGCTGTTTTGCATTTGATGGTGGGCCTTCCCTGCAGCGGGAAGACCACAGAGGCCAGACGGCTGGAAAAGGAATATCACGCCCTGCGCCTGACGCCGGATGAATGGCAGATCCGTCTTTTCGGCCAGGACGCCCTGGATCCCAGCCACGATGAGCGGCATGGCGCCATTGAAAAAATTATGTGGGAGGTGGCCTCCCGCGTTCTTTCCCTGGGGATGAATGTAATCCTCGATTTTGGGTTTTGGGCCCGGGAGGAACGGGAAGATTTCCGCCGCCGTGCCCATGCTTTGGGAGCTGGGTTTCAGATCCATTATATGGAAGCCTCGGAGGAGGAGCTTCTCCGGCGGCTCGCTGTTCGAAATGCAGAGATGCCCGAAGGAACCTTTGTGATACGGGAGGCGGAGATGCGGGAGTATATGGCTCTTTTCCAGCCGCCCAAAGCAGATGAACTCCTCTGGAATTAGAGAAAGAGGCGATTGCTGTGGCTGAAAAATCATGCCTTTCGAAGAGTGTAAAGAATGTATATTTTCGAAACTGGCTGCTTGTGCTGGCTGCAGGCCTTTTGGCGGCTGCCGTGGGATTTTGTGCCATCTATTTGAAAAAGGAAGATACCTCCCAGCCCTATATGTGGAATCTTCTCCGGATGGAGGACGGCTTTTGGGCGGCCCTCGCTTTTTTGGGAGCGGCTCTGGCGGTATGCGGGGCTTTTGCTCTCCTCTTCCACAATGCGGTTTCAAAAAGCGGGAGCCTGAAGACAAGCGCCTTGGCTGTTGCACTCAGCGCCATGGGAAGCGCAGGGCTGTACTGCCTGTTTCTCTGGGTGAGCACAATCGCTTTTGGGGAAGTACAAAAATATCCCATAGCCAACCGATTCAGTATGGCGGGCGGGTTCGTTTGTCTGCTGATTTGCATCCTGTTGCTGTTCCTGTATGTGCATATAAGGCAGAAAAAGCCGTCTCTTTTGGGCGTTTTTCTGGATGTGGGCGTATGTGTGCTTTTCTTTGCACCCATGTTCCTCTTTTGGAATTTCATATACAATTTGGCAGAAAGGGCCCTGTGACGGGGTCCTTTTTTATGGATCCATATGCGGGTGAATTGGCAGTATGGCCGGCACAACAACCGCTTTTGAGTATTTTTGTTTGAACATGGGGCCTCTGCCTGGCTGCGGCCTGTTTCTCCCCATGAAGAACGTGAATGTATGGCTTGGAAAGGAGTTTTATATGCCTGGATTATACCTGCATGTTCCCTTCTGCGACGGTAAATGCCCCTATTGTGATTTTTATTCCATGGCGGGGAACGAGGCTTTGAAGGAGGAATACACCCGCCGTCTGGAGGAGCTTCTTCCCCGATGGGCGGAAAAACTGCGGGAAAAGGGATCCGGCTTCCGGGCGGATACCCTGTATTTCGGGGGCGGCACTCCGAACCTTCTGGGAGCTTCCCGGATTGCCCGCCTTGTGAGGGCCGCCCGGCAGAATTTTGGCCTGAAAAATGGGGAAATCACTCTGGAGGCCAACCCCACCTCCCGGTTGGATGATTTTTTCCGAGAAATCGCGCATGCAGGGGTGAACCGGCTTTCTCTGGGCCTGCAATCCGCTCATGAAGAGGAGTTGAAGCTTCTGGGAAGGCGGCACACGGCCCGGCAGGCCGCGGAAGCTGTAAAGGCAGCCAGGAAGGCGGGGTTTCGGAATATCTCCCTGGATCTGATGATGGCGCTTCCGGGCCAGACCTGGGAAAAACTTCGGGAAAGCATCCGGTTCTGCGCCTCTCTGGGAGTGGAACACATTTCCGCCTATCTTTTAAAAATAGAGCCGGGGACGCCTTTCTGGGGCCGCAAGGACAATCTGGAACTCCCCGGAGAGGAAGAAACCTGCACGTTATATCTTTCCGCCTGTGAGGAGCTGGAAAGGCTGGGCTACCGGCAGTATGAGATCTCCAATTTTGCCAAACCCGGCTTTGAGGGGCGCCACAACCTGCAGTATTGGCGATGCGACGAATATCTGGGCCTGGGGCCGGCGGCCCATTCCTTTGTTATGGGAAAGCGGTTCTTTTATCCCCGGGATTTACAGGCTTTTCTGGCGGGGAATGAGCCCCGGCCGGATGGGGAAGGGGGATCGCCCGAAGAATTCTGCATGCTGGCCCTGCGCCTCAGGGAGGGCCTTTCGGAAGAGTCCTTTTCCGCCCGGTATGCGGGAAAAGCTTCCTTACCGGAGGAGTTTTGGCGGGAAGCCTCCCTTCTGGAAAAAGGCGGGTTGTGCCGTGTGGAGGGAGAACGGGGGAAGAGGCGGCTTTCGCTGACGCCCCAAGGGTTTCTTGTCTCCAACTCCGTTATTTTGGAACTTGTGGAACGGATATGTGAAGGAATATAAAGCATCCCCCGACCGATCCTGGCCGGGGATATTTTTAGCCGAGAAAGGTTTTATTTTTTCACATATAAACCAATTGCATGTAAATAGATAACAATATATACTATAAATGTATAAAACGCATAAAACTTAGGATGTGTGAAAACTGGTAACGAGTATCGTTCACGGATGAGCTGAAAAGGAGGGTGGATATGAAAAAACGGATTTCTGCAGTATGTGCAGGGCTGATGCTGTGCGCGGCCATGTTTACCGGCTGTTCTCAGACTTCTGCCGAGGAAGGCGTCCCTTCCTTTGATACACCAAGCGGGGTGAAGGTGCAAAATATCTCTGCAAGCTGGCACAAATCCTATAATTCCATAGAGGCGTTGGCGGCGGACAGCGATCTGATCGCCCTGGTGGAAATTACGGACGAAGAACGGGTGGAACAACACGAATCTTTATATTTCACCATTTCTACGGCGAATGTGCTGGAAACGGTGTATTCCACAGAGGATGTGGAAACGGTGGAGATCTATCAGACAGGCCGTAGGACGGATACGGAACTGATCCAGATCGCCGAGGATCCCCTGATGAACGAAGGGGAAAAATGGTTCATTTTTGCCCGCAGAAATGAAGACGGCACATACACCATTCTGGGCCCCTTCGGCCGTTTTGCCTACGGCGGGGAGGGGAAGCCCTTCACCTGGCTCCCGGATATCACCATGGAGGGGACTTTAGAGAGCGAAGAGCTCAGCGGCGGCGTTGTGCTGGATAGCCTGCAGGCGAAGGCTGCAGCTGCGGTTGAATAAATCCGGATACTTTACAATACTGTTTGCTGAGCGGCAGGGAAAATCGTATTCCTTTGCCGTTGGCCTTGAATGCGGCGAGTGTTTATAGTATACTGTGCATGCTCCCGCTTTGGCTGTTTGGAACCGCTCCGGCTGGGCCGGGGCGGTTTTTGCTTGCACAACCTTTCTTAGCCGTAAAGGCGGGAATACTGAAAGAAGAAGGGAACGGTGTTTACAGGCTATGGAGCAAAGTGCCTGCGGAACCGTGAGCTTGGGTATCTGATTACTTGTTGTTTGCATGGCGGATGACCGTAAGCTGGATAAATGGACGGCTCTTTAGGTGAGCGAAATCCTATATCTTATCGTTCTTGCATTATATATCCTATAAAGAATTATAATGCCCGAGGTCTTGGATTTTTTGCTGTTTTCCGGTGCAAAACGACAAAAAATCCGCTGCCGCAAATCCTATACTTTATGTGCCCTGGAAGAAGATGGAAGGCAATTTAGATTCTTTTTCCGTCTTCCATGAGCGTTGGGCTATATCAGGAGGTTCCCTTTCCTTCTCTTGGAAGAAAGGAATCCTGCTGTTTATATAGAATTACAATCGGCCAAAAGCACTCTATGCACTTGGTTGTATAATATCTGCGGTTCCCGGGAGAAAATTATCCCCGGGAGATGCCATGAAAGGTGGTATACAGATGGAAGAAATTTTGCGGGTGGAGAACCTGCGGAAGACCTTTGTTTTATCCAAAAAGCAGCAACGTCTGGAGAAGACGAAGGAAAAAACAAAAAAAGCAGTGGACGGCATTTCCTTCACAGCTTACAGAGGCGAGGTATTCGGTCTTCTGGGGCCCAATGGAGCCGGAAAGACCACGACGCTGCGCATGCTTGCTACGCTCATCCGCCCGGATGAAGGGGATGCCCTTATAGAGGGGATCAGCGTCTGTAAGGATCCCGCCGGTGTGCGGGAGAGAATCGGCTTTCTTACCAGTGAGCTGAAGCTGGAGGAATTTTTTACACCCAATTATCTGTTTGATTTTTTCGCAGAGCTTCACGACGTGGATCCTGAAATAAGGGACCGGCGCAAAAAGGAGCTGTTTGCCAAATTCGGCATCGATGAATTTGCAGAAGTGAAGGTGGCGAACCTTTCTACCGGTATGAAGCAGAAGGTATCCCTGGTGATTTCTATCGTTCATGATCCGGATATCATCATTTTCGACGAGCCCACTAACGGCCTGGATGTGCTCACTGCCCGTGTGGTGACGGATTTCCTTCTGGATCTGAAAAACGAAGGAAAAAGCATTCTTGTTTCCACTCACATTTTCAGTCTGGTGGAAAAAATCTGCGACCGGATCGGCATCATTATCAATGGGAAAATGGTTTTGTGCGATGCATTGGAAAATGTGACCAGGGGAGAGTCTTTAGAAGACAGATTCTTTGAGATTTATCGGGAAACGGCAGGTGAACTGAAATGAGTGACCGCAGAGCAGGAACAGGCAGGAAGAAAAAAGGCGGAAATATCTGGGCCGTAGCCAGAAAGGAATTCGCACGGTTTTTCCGGGATCCCAAAATGGTATTTGGCACGCTTCTCCTTCCGGGCCTGCTGATTTATGTATTGTATTCGATTATGGGCGATGGGATCATGGAGCAGTTTACCGCTGAGGATACGGAGCCGGCGGCAGTGTATGTGGAAAATGAGCCTGCTTCCCTAAAAGAAGCTCTGGGAGCTCTTTCTTTCCAGATGCTTTCCCAGGAGGGGAAAACAGAGGAAGGGCTGAAAGAGGAGATTCAGAATAAAGAAGCCGAGCTTTATGTGGTATTCCCGGAGAGCTTCGATGAAAAGATAGCCGCATATGATTCACAGACGGCCTCCGAGCCTGCGCCTAATGTGGAAATCTATTATAATTCTGCTTCCAATGAATCCAGGGCGGCCTATGAGGCGGTGGCAGCGGTGCTGGATCAGTACGAGAGCCACCTGGCCAATAAATTCGATGTGAACAGCGCCCAATCCGGCGGCGTGTATGACCTGGCTACCAAAGAAGACGTAACAGGGCAGATGTTCTCCATGCTGCTGCCCATGCTCATGATGATCTTCCTTTTCACCGGCTGTATGGCGGTGGCTCCGGAATCTATTGCGGGCGAAAAGGAGAGAGGCACCATCGCCACTTTGCTGGTAACGCCTATCAAGCGCAGCGAGTTGGCTATCGGCAAGGTGTTGAGCCTGAGCGTGATCTCCCTTTTAAGCGGCGTTTCCAGTTTTCTGGGCACGATGCTTTCCCTGCCCAAGCTCATGGGTTCCGCTTCCGGAATGGACGCCTCTGTCTATCAGATCTCTGACTATCTGTTACTGCTGGCGGTGATCCTGGTGAGCGTGCTTATCATCGTATCTCTGATTTCCATCATCTCCGCCTATTCCAGAAGTGTAAAAGAGGCCAATACCGCCGTCGTTCCCCTTATGGTGGTGGTTATGTTTATCGGGATCACGTCCATGTTCGGCACAGGCGCTCCGGAAAACCCGGCTCTTTACTGCATTCCGCTTTATAACAGCGTGCAAAGCATGAACGGGATTTTCTCCTTCCACTATAATCCGATGAATATCGGCATTACCCTTGTTAGCAATTTGGTGTGGACAGTGCTTCTCATCTATGTAATCACCCGCATGTTCAACAGCGAAAAAATTATGTTTTCAAAATAATAAATCTTTTAACAGTAAACAGATCTTCTCTTTCGGGAAGGTCTGTTTTTTCTTTCATATGCATGATTTAGGAGCTTTTTCGCAAAATATCCTGTGAAGGGCCGGATTTGGAGTTGCCTTTTATAGGAAATTTTTTGGATTTCACAATTAGTTTACAAATAAATGATTGACAAAATCCTTCGGGGATGGTACATTTATAACTAGAGTTAGCACTCTAAAAGAAAGAGTGCTAAAGCGAAAGAAGGTGAACGGTTTGGAGCTAAGCGAACGAAAGCGAAAAATTTTACGGGCGGTTGTGGAGCAATATGTGCAAAGCGGCGTCCCCGTGGGTTCCAAATCTGTTTGCGACCATCTGGATTTTCCTGTTTCTTCCGCAACGGTGCGCAATGAGCTAAGTGATCTTTCAGAGATGGGGCTTTTGGATCAGCCCCATACCTCCGCAGGCAGGGTTCCCTCTCACAGGGGATACAGGCTATATGTGGATCAGCTTATGAAGCCCAAGGCTTTGGGAACGGAAGAGCGCCGGATTATCGATAGCCTCCTTCTTTCCAGCGCCTATGATCCAGAAAAGCTCCTAAGTGGCGTTTCTCGGGCGCTCTCCGCTTTAACCCGCTGCGCGGCGGTTTCTACCACCCCAGGGGGCGGGGATGCAGCCATCCGAGCTGTGCAGTTTGTGCAGACTAGCCGGAGAACGGCCATGGTGGTGCTGATTACTTCAGCGGGAACCATGAAAACCAGGATATTCCATTGTGAATTCGATATAACGCCCGAAATTCTCCGGGTGTTTTTCCGAACGATCAATGAAAAACTGGTGGGGCGGTCTCTTTCAGAGATTACTCCCGCATTTATTCAGGGGCTGGCCGCTTCTCTGGGAGAAATGGCGATCCTGATGAGTTCCGCTTTGATGGCGGTGCTGGATGTGGCCAGGGAATCCATGGAGGCAGATGTGTGCCTGAGCGGCGAAATGAACCTGATGCTGACGCCGGAATATGAGATAAGCGGTGTGCGCCGGATTTTGGATTTTCTCAGCCGGCCGGAGGAGCTCACAAGGCTTCTTCTGGAATCCCCCGGAACAAGGGTGTTAATCGGGAGAGAGTCCCGCAGGCCGGAGCTTTACGGAACGGCAGTGGTGGTTTCCCGGTATTCCATTGCCGGAAGGGATGCAGGCGCTATCGCCGTGATAGGGCCGATGCGGATGAATTACCCAAGGGTTCTTGCCAGCGTAGGATATATGGCGGATTCTGTAGGCAGGATGCTCACAGAGCTTCTCAATGCCGAATAGGATCGGCGTCTGATAGATCGGATAGAATAGAAAGGGGATAGAAGCGTGGCTATGGAGAACACGTCGCCTGAAGAGCAGGCGGTTCAGCAGGCGGAGGAGGTTGCCGGAAATAAGCCGGAGGAAGAAGCCTCTCAGCCGGAAAAAGAAAGCGCGAACTCCAAAAAGAAAATCTTTTCCAAAGGATCTAAAAAAGAAGAGGAGTTGGAAAAGAAGATTCATGAATTGGAAGAGGCGCTTTCCAAGCAGAAGGACCAGTTCCTGCGGACAGCGGCAGAATACGACAACTATCGCAAGCGCAGCGAGCGGGAAAAAGCGGCCGTATATGCGGATGCAACGGCGGCGGCCATTCTGGAGATTCTCCCGGTGGAGGATAATCTGGAGAGAGCCCTGGCCCAGAAGGAATGCTCGGTGGAAGATCTCCGCAAGGGGGTAGAGATGGTGCAGGCACAGATGAAGTCCTGCCTGGAAAAACTGGGTGTTTCTGAAATGGGGGCAGAAGGCGAATCCTTTGACCCGGCTATTCACAACGCAGTAATGCACATAGAGGATGAAAATCTGGGAGAGAATGTGATTGTGCAGGTGCTTCAGAAGGGATATAAGATCGGCGAGAAGGTTGTCCGCCATGCCATGGTGCAGGTGGCCAATTAGAGAGACCTATTGCATAGGGCATTCCCCGCAGAGAGCGGTTTTCATATAGGCCGAGCGGATTTTTACCGCCTGCAGGCCGCAGAACAGATAGCAAGAAATCAAATGAAAACAACAACTAACAGCCTAAGGGCAGATAGTGTTTGGAGGTAATGAAGTATGGCAAAGACAATTGGTATCGATCTCGGTACAACAAACTCTTGTGTGGCAGTTATCGAGGGCGGCGAGCCCGTAGTTATCGCCAATGCAGAGGGCGCTCGCACGACCCCGTCTGTTGTAGCGTTTTCCAAAACGGGAGAGCGCATGGTGGGCCAGGTGGCAAAGCGCCAGGCAATCACCAATCCTGAGCGCACGATCTCTTCCATTAAGAGAGAGATGGGCAGCGATTATAAGGTGACTATCGACGGCAAATCCTATACACCGCAGGAAATTTCCGCTATGATCCTGCAGAAGCTGAAAGCGGATGCAGAGGCCTATCTGGGCGAGACGGTTTCTTCCGCTGTTATCACTGTTCCTGCATACTTCACCGACGCCCAGCGCCAGGCTACAAAGGATGCCGGTAAGATCGCAGGGCTGGACGTTAAGAGAATCATCAACGAACCTACGGCAGCGGCTCTTTCTTACGGCATCGACAAGGGCGAAGACCAGAAGGTCATGGTGTATGACCTGGGCGGCGGCACCTTCGATGTTTCCATTATCGAGATGGGCGACGGCGTGCAGGAGGTTCTGGCAACAGCCGGCAACAACCGTCTGGGCGGCGACGACTTTGATAAGCGCGTGATGGACTGGATGGTTTCCTCCTTCAAGAGCGAGACCGGTATCGACCTTTCCGGCGACAAAATGGCTATGCAGCGTCTGAAGGAAGCCGCTGAAAAGGCGAAGATTGAGCTTTCCGGCATGACTTCCGCTTCGATCAACCTGCCCTTCATTACGGCGGACGCCACCGGCCCGAAGCATTTGGATATGACCCTTTCCAGAGCAAAGTTCAATGAGCTTACCGCCGACCTGGTGGAAAAAACCATGGGCCCTGTGCGTCAGGCTCTTTCGGATTCCGGCCTGCAGATTTCCCAGATCAGCAAGGTGCTGATGGTGGGTGGTTCCTCCCGTATCCCTGCCGTGCAGGAAGCGGTGAAGAATTTCATTGGCAAGGAACCCTTTAAGGGAATTAACCCCGATGAGTGCGTGGCTATCGGCGCTGCTATCCAGGCAGGTGTTCTGGGCGGCGAGGTGGAAGGCCTTCTGCTTCTGGATGTTACGCCTCTTTCTCTCGGCGTTGAGACCATGGGCGGCGTAATGACTAAGGTTATCGAGCGCAACACCACTATCCCCACCAAGAAGAGCCAGATCTTCTCCACTGCTGCTGACGGCCAGACCCAGGTAGAAGTAAATGTTCTGCAGGGTGAAAGAGAGTTTGCTAAGGATAATAAGCAGCTGGGTCTCTTTAAGCTGGACGGCATTGCTCCCGCTCCCCGCGGAATTCCCCAGATTGAAGTTACCTTTGATATTGATGCCAATGGTATCGTAAACGTATCCGCTAAGGATCTGGGAACCGGCAAAGAGCAGCATATCACCATTTCTTCCAGCTCCAATATGAGCAAAGAGGATATTGACAAGGCTGTTAAGGACGCCGAGCGGTATGCAGCAGAAGATAAGAAGCGCCGTGAAGAAGTGGATACCAAGAACGAGGCGGAGAATGCCTGCTATGCAGCAGAAAAACTCCTGAAGGAAAACGGCGACAAGCTGGATGCGGCGGATAAATCCGACGTAGAAAGCAAGGTGGCAGCTCTGAAGGAAGCGGTCAATAAGGGAGATACAGCTCTGATGAAGACCGGCATGGAGGAACTCCAGAAAGCTCTCTACGCAGCTTCTGAAAAGCTCTATAAAAACGCAGCACCTCAGGATGGCCAGGCGCCTCAGGGCGGGCAGCCGGGTGCAGGCCAGGCCCCCAACGGCGGCAATGTGTATGACGCCGAGTATAAGGACGTGGACGACAACAAATAATCGCCTGCCTCTCAGGCCCGGCGTGCAAAATCGTGGGGAAGCTTGCATTTTCCCGGCGGTTGTGTGATAATAAAAAACGCTTTGTAAGGCAGCCAGGCAGAACTTTTACCGGCTGCCTTGCTTGCGTGATTGCGCGGCTGTGTGGCTGTTAGCAGCTAAACGGAGCTGTGCATTTCCGGGCGGGGAGAAGGTTTTAGAAGGCTCCTTGCTCTGGTTTTCATGACATACATGGCCGGAAGGCAGGCCAGCTCGACGAAGGTAGATCGGGCAAACGAGATATAGGGCGGATAGACATCGCCCTGGTATAGGAGTGGTTTGGTTTGGCGGAGAAAAGAGATTATTATGAGGTGATGGGGGTTCCCAAGAACGCCTCTGAGGATGAAATCAAAAAAGCCTACCGCAAATTGGCGAAAAAGTATCATCCCGATCTAAACCCAGGGGATAAAGCGGCGGAAGAAAAATTCAAAGAACTGAATGAGGCCTATGAGGTCCTTTCAGATAAGGATAAAAAAGCTCGTTACGATCAGTTTGGTCACGCAGGTGTGGATCCTAATTTCGGTGGCGGCCCGGCGGGGGGGAGCCCCTTCACGGGAGGCATCGATCTGGGCGATATTTTCGACAGCTTTTTTGGGGGCTTTGGCGGCGGCACTCGCAGGCAAAACCCCAATGCGCCCAGAAGGGGCTCTGATACGGAAGCCGTTGTGAATATTTCTTTTGAAGAGGCGGCTAAGGGCTGCAAGAAGACGGTCTCCTTCGGAAAGGTAGATACCTGCAAGGAATGCGGCGGTTCCGGCGCAGAGAAAGGAACCAGCGCCAAGACCTGCCCCCAGTGTGGCGGCAGCGGCCGGGTGAATGTGAGCCAGAGAACGCCCTTCGGCGTTGTTCAGACCAGCCGGGGCTGTGATCGCTGCGGCGGCAGCGGAAAAGTGATTGAGCACCCCTGCAAGACCTGTGGCGGAACAGGCCGGGTTCGCAGGCAGAAGACCATTGAGGTGAACATCCCTGCTGGCATCGACAACGATCAGGTTCTGAATGTGCGGGGCCAGGGAAATGCTGGGCAGAACGGCGGCCCTGCGGGAGATCTTCAGGTCTATGTGAATGTAAGGCCTCACCCCATTTTTGAGCGCCGCGGCAATGATGTGTGGTGTGAAATGCCCATTACCTTCAGTCAGGCCGCCTTGGGGGCGGAGGTTACGGTCCCCACTATTGACGGCAAGGTCAGTTATCAGGTGCGGGAAGGAACCCAGCCCGGCGATGTGTTCAAGCTCAGAGGGAAGGGCATTCCTTACGTAAATGGCCGCGGCCGGGGGGATCAGTATGTTCAGGTTACAATAGAGGTGCCTAAAAATCTGACCCAGAAACAGAAAGATGTTCTGAAGGAATTTGATACCAGCACCAAGGACGACGGCAAGCACTATGCCAAGCGCAAGACATTTTTTGATAAGATCAAAAACATGTTTGGCGAGGATAAATGATGGAGAAAGAAGCGCACAATGCGCTTCTTCTTTTTTTCTGGTTAATTTTGGAGAAATGGAAGCAATTTTGCAAGATACTTCTGGGGGAGTTGTGCCTAAAAGACCGCATCGTTCTGTGGCGCTGACACCTGTTTTCTGGACAGAAAACCCGGATCATACGTTTAAAAATATAAAAATGAATTGAATAATGGATTCTATTTTGGGCTTGTCTCGCATAGATTTGTTATATTGCAGTATTACATCTGTGCGGGGCGGGCCTTTTGGTTTTCCTGTTGCCTTGTATACTGCCAATATCAAAAGAAGGGTTTGTGGTTATGTGACAGACGAGGCAATATATGAAACACGGGCAACACAAACGGCATGGACCACCCGAATAAAGCAGGGTGCCCGAGAGATTCCGTTCGCTGTTGGCGGACTTTTGCAGGCTAGCGGCATTTGCTTAGGTGCATCCCCTAAAAATCGGCAGGAAGCTTTATGGATGCTTTCCTGCCTGGCGGAAAAAAGCGGGGGGACAGCCAGTGCCGGAGGGTTGTGTACTGCCCTCTGGGAGAGAGAAAAGCTTTGCCCCACCGGAATGGGGGAGGGAATCGCTATTCCTCATGCCAGGACAAAGGCGGTGCTGAGACCTTGCATAACGGCGCTTACTGTACCCGGCGGCATGGAATATCCTTCTTTGGATGGGGAGCCTGTTCACCTGCTGCTTATGATCGCCACGCCGGAAAAAAGCGAAGAACTGTATATGGATCTTCTGGCCTGGCTTTCAGGTTTGCTGCTGGAGCCGGGCTTTGCCGAAGCCCTTATGGAGGCGGAAAACGCAGAGACGTTTTGTCATCTATTCCGCCTGGCGGAAGAGCGGCAGCCAGCTCCTATATGGGAATGCCTCCGAAGTCCTGCACATGCTATGGCCTGAAGAAACGGCCCACTGAGTGGCCCGGAATCTGTATACGAGCGAAAAAGGGCATAGAACAGCCGGGCTTGGCACAGATATGCGCAGCCCGGCTGGTTTATTTTCAGCAATTGAAGAAGATATGATGAGAGAAACAGAAAATAAAAATCTGTTTCGACGATAAACCGTTAATAGGAAAAGCAGAATCTATCCCCCAGCCACCGGAGAGCCAGATCCACCCATGGACGGCAGGAAGAGCTGACGCTGTTGGATTCTTCATCGCAGGTGGAAAGGCCGTGATTGCCTTCGGCGAACAGATGGCATTCAAAGGGAATATGGTGTTTCTGCAGAGCAGCGGCATACAGAAGGGAGTTTTCCACGGGGACGGCAGGATCGGATACGGTATGCCACAGGAAAGTGGGAGGAGTATCCTTGGTTACATGCTTTTCCAGAGACCAGAAATCCCATTCTTCCCCTGGCTCTTTACTGCCGGATATATTCACGATAGAAGAGCGGTGAGCGAATTCCCCGGCAGTTATCACAGGATAGCAGAGTATGGCGGCGTTGGGCTTGTTTTCACCCGGCTCTATAGAAAGGGAGGCGAGAAGATCCGGGTGGTTCCAATAAACGGAAAGGCTGGCTGCCAAATGGCCTCCTGCAGAAAAGCCCAGAACGGCTATCTGATCTGGGAAGACGGCCCATTCCTCGGCCCGAGCCTTTTTCCGGATAAGGGCTACAGAGGCGGATATCTCCTGCAGAGGCTGCATATGGGAGATTTCTTTTGGTGCTACAGAATATTCCAGGACGAAGACCTGATAGCCTCTGGAGAAAAACGCCATAGCCGGCGGATCGAATTCCCGCCGGCTGAGAAATTCATAGCCGCCTCCGGGGCAGATCACTAAAGCCGGTCTCTTCAGCCGGTTAGGCAGCTCATCGGGGCAATTGTCGTGCAGATAAGCGGTGAGCCGGGCTCCTGCTTCCAGGACCGGCAGACGGATGATTTCCATAGAAGAAGCTCCTTTCAGAGGAATACAGTCGATGTTTTGGTTCCTATTCATTATACTGCTGCTCGTTGTGCGGATCCAGGCTTTTCTGCGGATTTATCTAAAATATTGCTTTTTTACTGCTACACTATGATATACTATATCTAAAAGAGTTTCAGAACCGGTATGCTTTTCAGTAGGGGCAGCAATGCTTCTGCTGCGGGCTTTCCCGGGGAACGAGACTCGCAAACCCTGTAATAAAGAATGGGAGGAGATGAAACTATGCAGGTTATGGAAGCGATTGAAAGCCGCAGAAGCATCAGAAACTATTTGCAAAAGCCTGTGGAAGCTGAAAAGCTGCATAAGGTGCTGGAGGCAGGGCGGAAAGCTCCCTCTGCCAGAAACAGGCAGGAATGGAAGCTGATCGCTGTGACAGCACCGGAATTGCTTGCCCGGATGCCGGAAGCCTGCTGTGGGCAGAAGATGGTGGGGCAGGCCCCAGCCGTTTTAGTGGTGTGCTCCACAAAAGGCGGGCTTATGAACTGTGGGCAGGAAAGCTCCACGGTGGATTGCTCCATCGCTATGAGTTTTATGATGCTGGAGGCGGCAGAACTGGGTTTGGGTACTTGCTGGCTGGGCGCTTTTGATGCCCCTGCGGTTTCCAAACTTTTGGATCTTCCGCCTGATTGGGTGCCGGTGGTGGTGTCTCCACTGGGATATCCTGGGGAATCTCCCGCCGCCCGCCCCAGAAAGGATGCGGCGGATGTGGTGGTGAAGATGGAGTAACAGCGTTTTTCATACTTCACAATACCCGCCATTTTCCTGCTCTCAGCCGGTAAAGAGAAAACTGGAAGAAAAAAGAGACGGAAACTTCCGTCTCTTTTTTCGTGTGTTATATGCGCTTGTGATATGTAAAAGAGTGTGCAAGGGAGAAAAGAGGCAGAGAAGCCGCCGGTCTTGCTCTCCTCTGGCCTGGGCCCCGGACTATTTTGTAAGGGCTGCCCCCAGGGCGCTGCACTCTGCAACGGCGTCATCATCCGGGGCATTGTTGCAGATCACACTGTCGCACACAAGGATGGCTCCATCCCCCGTGCAGGTTTCCTCCCAGTTGCGAATCCATTCACCGTCTCCCCAGCCATAGGAACCGAAGAGGGCGACCTTTTTTCCTCTGAGATTTGGCTCACAGCTTATGAACATAGGCTCAAATTCGCTTTCCTCCAGCTGTTCGGCCCCCATAGAGGGGCAGCCAAAGGCGATTGCGTCATAATCTCCTATAGAATCGGGTGCAAACTCAGCAGAAGTGAAAAGCTCAGCCTCGGCTCCTGCTTCCTTGGCTCCTGCCAGCACTGCTTCAGCCATAGCCTGGGTGTTTCCTGTGCCGCTCCAATATACGACTGCAATTTTGCTCATAATGGATCCAACCTTTCTTTAACGTAATACGTTTTCAATTTATATCAAGCGGCTACGGTTAGCCGCAGGATAGACGTTCCTTCTTTCAGCTTTTGGCAATAGATATCCGTGCATTTTCTGTATTTTATAAACAGCTTCTGAGCCTTCTCTTCGTCTTCATATACTTTCCAGCAGCCGGAACATTTGCAGTTGCGTCCTTTATTTTCGATAAAGCCTTTTACATCCGCCAGAGGATACCCCAGAAACAGGCCGATTTCATGGGGAAATTCAGAGTTTTCCCGCAGCCGCAGTGAAAGACGACGAAAGATTTCATATAAATCGTCTTTCTGGGTATAGCCGTATGTCTCTAAGAAAGCACAGGCGTCCGGTGAAAAGAGATCCCGTTCCAGCTGATTTTTCCGGTATACATAGATAAGAAACCATCCCGGGCGGCTGCAAAATGCTTTCACATAGACACCTTTTGGGTTGAACATCCGGTTCCAGCGGCGCAGTATGCAGAAAAGCTTTTTCCGGCAGGCGCATCTGCACCCGAAGAGGCTCCCCGTCTTGATGCCTGCCAGCGTTGGGGAACAGTGCATAACCAGCAGTTGCTCAGACATTTTTGCCTCCCTGCAGAACATGCGTATCCAGAATATTTCTAAGCGAAGCCATAGAGCTGGAATGGGAGCGAGCCACCACTGTTCCCTCGCCCTTCAGGTTGTTCATGGCGCAGCGCACCATTTTGTGCGACACAGTATTGGTAAAAAGAATCAGGAGATCGGGGCATCCGATCTTATCCTTCATAGAACTGGTCATTTGTGTGAAAACCTTGGGCTTACAGTTATACTGCTCGCAAAGAGATTTATAGCGGCAGACCATGCAGTCGTTTCCGCCGATGATGACAATACTCATTACAGTGCTCCTTTCTCCGGTTCTGCCTGTTTTTTCTGCTGGTTCCCTGCCTGTCTTTCTGATTTGTGTGGTTTTTCAGTTGTATATGCTGATATTTTGCAAAAAGCTTTAAAAAGAATATTGTTAGTTGGAACTAACTAAATGGTGCTTTAATGCCGAAAATATGCTGAAAGAAAACGTGGAAAGAGGGCGCCCCCACCTGGAATGTCAGGTTTTGCCTTTTGAAGTCAACAATATTTCAATCCGATTTTCAGCTTTTTCTTCAGCCGCTGGATAAGTGAACAGCTTTTTCCCATATCTGTTCCGGGTCAATTTGAAAGGAAACGCTGCATTTCTAAATATCTATGGGATACGGCTTTCTGTAAACCAAAGCTTTATATTCATGTTAGTTTAATCAAATGTGGAAATAGATAAGTTAGTTTTAACTAACTTATTATAGTATAAATGATGCGGCGGACGTTGTCAAGAGAAAGATCTTCGGGGCGGCATATGGATTTGTGGCTTTTGAAATGATGAGAAATAGCGGAGGAAGACGGGTTCTGCGCTATAAAGATCCGATAAAAAGCAGAAGCACTGCAGCCGCCTCCCGGAAAAACGATCCGTTGGAACGGTCAAGGAAGAGCGGCTGCAGGCAGAGCCCGCACAGCGGCGGAAAAGATTCTTCTGTGGGTAATTGAGAAACGGATTTTTTCGCCGGCATTCTCAGAAAATGTCGATCCGTTTTTCTCTGCCGGAGATAAACCACGCGCCGAAAACACCGGAAAGAAAGGTGAAAACGGAGAGAAGCGTCTCGACCCAGGGTGGATTTTCCAGACGGAAGCCCTTATTGAAGATCCATTCCCAGACAAAATAGGCCAGCACCACAAGGAGCATGGAAAAGGCCGCACAGGCCGTAAAATTCCGGCACAACCGAGAAATACACACGCTCAGAAGGGATAGGCCCAACCCCGTTATGAACCAGAGTAGGAAGAGAAGGGCAATATACCCCCCAAGGGTGAAATCCACCCAGTAAAACAGGTAATCGTTGAGAAAGCCCATCAAGGGAAGATTCCAATAGGATAGAATGCCGTCTTTTGCATAGATCAGGAAAACAGGCAGGGCGAATACCAGCATAAGCAGGGCTGCGACGGCGGCTGCCGCCTGGAATTCCGCCCGGAGAAGGGCGCGCCCCTCCCGGCAGGTATATTGCAGGAGATGCACCTTTCGGCTCCTGCTGCTCCATACGCAGGGAAGAAAGAGAAAGATCAGGCAGCACAGGGCAAAAAACGTATATGGTACGGCGTAGGCATATACCACTGTGGAAACAAGACTTGGCAGCGGCGAATCCATGGAACCGCTTAAAATTTCTTCCATCCGTGCTTTTTGATTTTCGGAATAGTCTTCAAGTATATATGGATTTACCTTTTGGCGGCTGTCAAACGCTTCCTGTAACTGCTGAAAAGAGGAATTGGCACTTCTGTGCATATTTTCCTCCATAAGCAAATCTGCTTTCTCAAGAATGCCGTAAATGGTTTCGTCCGTGGCGTAAAGTTTGTCTATCTCGGGATCGTTCTCTTCGGAGGCTTTCTGTATGGCTTCCTGCAGAGCGTCGTAATCCGCAACGGAGGAGATCCCTAAAGCATGACACGCTTCATTGGTTTGGAAAAAATCCTCCAGCTTTTCTGGATCGGGAAGCCTTTCCCGGAGGGTATCCAGATCCGCCTGGGTAACGTATCTGTCTCCTCTTTCAAGAATGATCCGGGCCAGTTCCCGTTCCAGTTGGTTTTGGCTGACAAAACCGTATGTTTCAAAATTGTCGAAATACAAAACGTATCGGTAGGTGTTTTTTTGGGCATAGAGAATCGCCGTTAGCCCGGCAAGCAGAATAAGAACAGCAAGGAGGAATCTGCCGCTGCAGATCCGGCGGAACTCGGCCGAAAAAAGCTTCATAGGGATAGCTCCCCTTTCGAAGTGTGTATATGCACATGCGCACAAAAACGGTTTGCCGATGGCAGCAATGCATGAAAATATGAAGAATCAGGTGATATCCACTTTTTGCTCCCTGCGGGAAAGAAAAATGGCTCCGGCGATTCCCAGCAGCAGGATAAGGGCGGCGAAAATCGTTTCTTCAAATTTGGGAAAATAGAGGGAAAAAGAAGAGGATATAATTCGGTTTCCAATGAGAAATGCAGCTGCCAGAAGGGGGAGGGAACAAGCGACGCAGGCCACAAAATTCCGGCAGAGGCGGGAGATGCACACGCTCAGAAGGGTGAGACCGGCACAGAGGGCATAGGTGAGCAGAACCATCAGGAAGAAATAGGTTCCTACGCTTATATCGAACCAGAGATATGTGCTGGAAAGGAACCCGGAAACCGGCAGGGCCAAATAATCGAAAAAGCCGTATTGGGCCATGAGGCACAGGATGGGGATTAAGAATATGGTGAGAAGCAGAAGAGCGGCGAATAGAGCTGCCAGAAATTCTATCCACAGAATCTTTCTTCCTGCTTTGGCGGTATACTGCAGATAGTGAATGTTCTGTTTTCTGTTTTTCCATACGGTGGTTACAAAAAGAAAGGAAAACAGGATGTAGGAAAAAAGCGTGAAGGGCATCGTCAGATTCACAGTCAAAAGGCTTAGCAGCATGGGAAAGGTGGGGGCGTCCATGGGGCCTTCGTATATTTCCCGCAGCCTTGCTTTCTGGCTTTCGGAGGTATAGACATCCTTTACATACGAATTGGGTTCATGGCGGTTGGCATAGTCCTCCCGGATGGAATCCACTATTTTTTCGTTAAATAGCCATTCGTGGATTTCAGTGTCCTTTCCGGAAGCGGTGATGATATTCCAAATTTGTTCATACCGTTCCTGCAGCGCAGGGAGCGTGGGATCATCCGGAGCGTCGCTGGTTTCCTTGAAATAGGCGTCGTTCCACTCTTTTTCCAGCTTTTTATAGTCCTCCAGGGAGGAGACGCCATATTGGCGGAAAGCTTCCGTATTTCGGAAAAAGGCGTCCAGTTCCTCGGTTTTTGTCATCTCTTCCGAAAGAACATCCAAGTCCTCTTCCGTTACAGAGAGCCGCCCGTCCCCCAAAACAGAATCGGCCAGGTGTTTTTCAATATCGGTGTTGGATGTAGTGGAACCATCCGGCGGAGAAAGGTAGGTCTCCAGCGATTCGTTGGAGAAGGTCAGCAGGCTATAGGCATACACGATGCTGGCCAGGGCTACCACCAGAAGAAATCGGACGTTGAAAAGCTGCCTGAGTTCGGCAGAAAACAATTTCATAAAAAGACCTCCTTTAGCATTGCCGCCCCTGTGGGGGCGGAGAAGGCGGGAAAGTGGGGCTGTCGAGCAAGTTCCTTTTACAGGGAGGCCCGGCGCAGGAAATACCGCCTGGCGCAGAGGAACAGCCCCGTGAGCAGAAGAGCCCATCCAAGCAGTGTGTATGCGTCCTGACCGGGAAGATAGGGAAGAAGAATGTATTGATCCTGGATTTGAGTCTGGAACAGGGAACAGAACCAATCCCCGCAGCGCATGAGCATAGCGAAGGGGCTGCATTGGGCAATCACTTTTGGGAGCCACAGGGGAAGGATATACGCGGGCAGCAGAAATACCCCGAATACTGCTGCAAAGGCCGCGATAGTCCCCAGGCTGCTGCGTGCAAAAAAGGAAACGCTCATCAGCAGAAGGGTAAAGAAAACCAACAGAAGAGCGCATATGGAAAGGGTTAGGAGAAAATACTGCCCCAGCGTCAGGGGCGCAAAGGGAACGGCCAGCTGCGTGGAAAGGCTGGAGGTGAGGTAAGCGTCCCAGAAAAGGCCGTATCCCGTCCGGGAAACATAGACAGCAAGGGGAACGGCAAAAATGAGCATGCTTCCAACAAGGCCGCAAGCGGCCGAAGCCAGAGCGGGGTATTTCCAATACCTTCTCCCGTGCAGGGTGGAATAAACAAGGGGAGCCGTGCGGGAAGCAAATTCCTGATTCATGGAAAAACTGAAGATAAGAAGGAGGAAAAGCAGGGAAAAAATCAAAAGGAAGCGGATTAGACTATACAGGCTCTCGTGCACATACTCTTTGTTGGGGAAAAGAGTGGCTCCTGCCCCTTCTTTGGAAAGGATTTCCGACTGTTTTTCCAGGTCTGTATAGGCGGAAAGGAAAAGTTCCTTTTCCGCTCCCGCAAGAGGGAGAACCTCCATAGCGGTTTTCTTTTTTGTTTTGAGGAAGGAAGGGGAAGCCGAGATTTGAAGGTCTTTCGGTTCCGGTATAAGGACAGGGGAAAGAGAATTCACAGTATCCGCTCGCCAAAGGAAGGCTTTTTCTTCTTCTGTAAGACCATAGCCCCCCTTTTCATATAACATGGAAAAGATAAGGTCGGCGGGGGCTTCCAGGCCCTCCTCCGGTTCGCCGTATGTTTTTCGGTATAGGGCTTCTACCTGTTCCCAGCTTTCCGCTTGCTCTTTCAAGAGCGTTTCGCGGGTCTCGTCCGTGATCTTTACGCCATATGCAGCGGCGATATCATTGAGGGAGTCAAGCGCCCCTTTCTGAAAAAAGATGGGCTTGTTCCCGGCGATATAGCAGCCTGCCAGAAGAAAGAGAAGAAGAAAGGCGGGAAGAAATCGGGTTTCTGCGATTTTCCGAAGCTCATAGAGAAAAAGAGTTCCGCTTCGTTTGGAAAAATGGCCGGAACGGGCCCCTTTTCCGGTTGTCATGGCAGCGCCCGCCGGTTTCATTTCAAGGCCCCCTCTCCTGCGGCTTCCTGGGAATCTCTATACAGCCAGAGGAATACGTCTTCCAGATTGGGAGAAACAGGGGTAAAATCCTCTGTTGCGGCTCCTTCCTGAGGAATCAGGCGCAGGCGAACGTTCCCTTCTTCCTGCTTGCGGGAAAGCAGGAAGAAACGGTCGTCTTCTTCCATCCGGTCGGCTTCCCGTTGGGGAAGAGTGGTTTCGTATACCCGGCCGGAAAGAAGGGAACAGATAGCTTCCGGTGAGTCACAGTGGGAAATTGTATGGTTTTGGATGAGGACAATCCTATCCGCAATGCTTTCGATATCCGAAACGATGTGGGTGGAGAGCAGAACGATCTTATCCCGAGAAAGAGAGGAGATGATATTACGGAATTTGACCCTCTCTTTTGGATCCAGCCCGGCGGTGGGTTCATCCAAAATGAGAATTTCGGGGTCGTTGAGAAGAGCTTGGGCGATCCCTACCCGCTGAATCATACCCCCTGAAAATTTACGCATCTTCTTTTTTTCTACATCCGAAAGGCCCACCAGACGCAGGAGCTCTTCTGAACGCTCCCGGCCTTCCGCATGGGAAAGCCCCTTCAGGGCAGAAAGATAGTCCAGATACTGACGGGGGCTTTTGCTGCGGTAATACCCGAATTCCTGTGGCAGATAGCCCAGCTTATCCCGGTATTCCCGATCCATCCGGCGAATATCCTGGCCGTTGTAGAGAATGTGCCCCTCCGTGGGGAAGAGAAGGGTGGTCAAAAGCTTGATGAGGGTGGTTTTCCCCGCTCCGTTGGGAGCCAGCAGGGCGGTCACGCCGGTTGTAAGCTCCAGAGAGACGGAATCAAGAGCCGTGAAGGATCCGTATCGTTTGGTGACGTTTTCAATAGAAAGCATGGATTTCCCTCCTTTTTTTCATAGAGCAAAGCGTACTCAGACGCTTTAAATACACGATGGCCAGAAGAACTGCCAGCCCACCATAGACGTAATCGGGAAGCAGGCAGAGAAGCCGCTCCCATTCTTTTTCATGCCGGCTGTAAGGGAAAAAGCCGGCTGCCCATATGAGGCTGGGCAGCAGCACGGAGATTGCCGGGAACCGTCCCGAGGGGATCACAAGGAGCAGCACGGAAAACAGAAGCAGGGAGCAGGCGGAAAGGGCGTTCATTTTCCAGAAGTCATTGGTGGCGGTAAAGAAGCTGGAAATACCGTTGGAGATGCCGTTCAACACAAGAGAGAGAAGGCTGAAGCACAGCGTCCGGAAGGAAAACAGCTCCAGGAAGGTATACCGGCAGGTCATCTGCACTTCCCAGCTGCCTTCTTCCTTTTCCTTCAGGATACAGAGCAGATAGACCAGGGAAAAAGAAAGGGGAGAGAACAGGAAAACGGCCCCGTAGGCTGTTCCTGCGGCCCACCTTGTATCGCAAAGGGAAAAGACTGCATAGGCCGAAAGGCCGGAAGAAAACAGGAGGATAAAAAAGATATCCCCCATGCCGATGAAGAGTCGGCGCAGGCCCACCTGGAAAATAAGCTCCCGCATACGGGAAAAGAGACTGTGTTTCGGCATGGCACGGCTGAGAATGGCGCCGATTTCCCGCTCTGTTTCAGGGAGAGTGGGGTATTCTATTGGAATCATAGATGAAGCATCTCCTTTCGGATGGAGGCCGCTGTTCGGTAATAGCGGGTTTTGACGGTGGATTCCGGCAATGAGAGAGCGGTTCCTATCTCCCGGAAGGTGTTTTGCCCGAATACCTTCATGCGGAAAATTGCCTGGGAGAGGGGCTCCTCTCTTGAGAGAAGCTGCAGGATTGCACGGGCTGTTTCCTTTTTCTCCAGCGCCGCTTCCAGAGCGTTTTCGGCCTCCACACTGCCGGGAGGCTCTTCCTCCGGGTAGGAGGAGAAATATTCCGTCTTTTGGGAAGCGCGGAAGGAGGCGCTTCTGTAACGATCAATGAGGAGGCGGGAGCCGATGGCGTAGATCCATGTGCGAAAAGAGGCTTTTTCGGCACAGTAGGAAGAAAGATTCCGCAGGACAGAGACAAAAATTTCCTGGGTCAGATCCATCGCTTCTTCCCGATCCATCACCTGACGGTAGCAAAAAGCATACATTTCCCGATAATAGAGGCCGAGAAGTTCTCCTGCGGCTTTGCGGTTTCCCCGGGTTGCCCGCCGTATCAGATTTTTCTCCTCCGTGTCTGCTTTCCAAATCCGCAAGGTTTCACTTCCCTCCTCAGCTTTCCGCATGCCATTCCGGCCATGCGTTCTTTCCCCTCTCTATTGGTATATACGAAGAAGGAGAGAGAATAGTTTGAAAAAAATCCAAAATTTTTCTAAGTTTTTTTGCTATACTATTTTCCTGAAATTTTTCCATTCTAATACCGACAGAAGATCGGTAAATAATGAAAAAAGCGCGGAAGAGAGGGTTCCTCTCTTCCGCGCGTATCCTGCCTCTCTCCGGTCAAGTCCTGCAGAAGCTCAGCAGATGAAATCCCGGCAAAAGGGCCTGGATTCTATCATCTATCAATAGAATGAAAACCGGAAATTTTATTCACATTTCTCGTAAACGTCGGCAATGGCGTATTCGATCTGGGCGAGTTTGGGGTTAATCTGCCGGGGGGAGAGGATCAGAAGCTGCTTCCCACCGTTAATGGGCAGCATACACCGGGAATAGGAGGTAAATCCGCAGTTGAAATCCACGTCGATCATGCCGTCCAGCTTTTCCCAGTTTCCCTTTCCCAGATTGGAATTGGCCAGGATACCGCCGTATCCCCTGCCTGAGACCAGCAGCGTGCCGTTTTCGCCGCCCTTGTTGAGCCATATCACATAGGGGGTTCCGGTGATATAGCTTCCGTCTGCACAGCGGACAGGATTCCCCAGAAATTCCGGATCCCCCCAATTTTCCAGGTCGTCCGAAAGGCGGAAGAAGACGGGGATGGAATCCAGATTGACCACTTCATATACCATAATATACTGGCCGTTGGGCATTTCTGCGATAATGGGCATTCCGGGGCGCTTTTGCCCATCCGGCATGGCCACGTCGATTACGGCGGGCCCCCAGGTGTAGCCTCCGTCTTTGGAAACCTTATGGAGCAGCAGCTGGTTACAGTTTTGTGAATGGAAATAGCCCTCGTCGGAATAATAGCAGATGAGCTCATTTTTCTTGTTTACAGCCAGGAAGGGCTCCCACACGGGGCGATCCTCATCCGCAAGGTCGGGGGCGTCCGTGCGGGCGGGGCCGCCTGCGGCAATCTCGCTCATAAACTCCCAGCTGCGGCCGCCGTCTGTGGATTTATAGATATGCAACAGCGTTTTGGAGAAATCATCGGGAATAATGTTTCCCGCACAGAGAATGGTTCCCGCTTCCAGCTCGCCGCACTTGCAGGGCAGTTCAAAAAGCTGCGGCTGATACCGGCATCCCCATCCCTTCTGGGTGTCTTCCACCTTAGAGCGAAGCTGCCAGGTGAGGCCGTTATCCTCGCTGGCATAAATGGAAAAGACGGGCGTGTCATAGGTATACTGCTCGAAGGTGCAAAGAATGGTGCCGTTCTCTGCACCGTTATGCTCCAGAAGAATGGCCCTGGGATACATGGCGCCGGGGGAGCGTTCCCCCTCTTTTGGAGTGTAAACGGCTCCCGTGTGGCGCTTCTTCAGCAAGATCTTCGAGGCGTCCTTATCCAGAAAGGAAGCTCCGTTTGGGGAAAAGATAGAGTCGTGCAGATCGATTTTCATAGTGTGATGTCCTCCCGTTTATAATGTTTCCAGCCGTTTAAGGCCGAAAGAAGGCGAGGGTGCAAATATTCCCCGCCCTATAAGGTAAGCGCCTGCCGGCGCCCTTTCAATACAATCCCCATTGTAGTGAAGAACGGATAAAAAAGCAAGGTCTTACCTCTTATTTTTGAAAGAATTATAAACAAAGGAGGACGTAAAAAATTTAACTATTTAAGTCGCTTCACTATATGGTGATTACCTTCTTCTTTTGGCGGCATTGTTTAAGGCGGATTACCTGTATGCCTTGTGGAAAAGGGTATGTTTCGGCGCCTTTTTCTTTTCCCTTCCCCTGCAAAAAATGTGGTGTTTTTCTGTTGACATCCCGGCCATCCATGCTCTATAGTTACAGTCAGAAGGATATTTCCCTCATGCTGTTCAGTCGCTGCCGGCGGGGAGGGGAAAACCTAATAGTTTACATTTTACATTGCGGGGAAACCCGCAGATGAAAAAGAAAGGATGGCTGCATATGCTGAAGCAGGAAGGCAACGCTCTGATTCGCCGCTTTGACCGGGAACTGCTCCGGATCGAGCCCTGGGGAGAAAACAGCTTCCGTGTCCGGGCTACAAAGAACGGCGTAATGCTGGATAATGAGGACTTTGCTCTGGAGAAAGTTCCGGAGGTCCCTGCAAAAATCGAGATCAACGGAACCAGGGCTTCCATTGTAAATGGCAAGCTCCGCTGCGAGGTGTTTCCTTCGGGTAAAATTCGTTTTCTGAACCAGAAGGGAGAAGTCCTTTTGGAAGAATACGACCGCAACCGCTTCCGTGAGGAAGATGAAGGCTTTAACAGCGCTTTGGAGATTTTTCCCCGCACCTTCACCCCAAACCGTGGAACGGAGAATTTCCGCCTTGCCGTGCGCTTTGAGGCCAGCGAGGGAGAAAAGCTCTTCGGCATGGGGCAGTACCAGCAGCCTTGGCTGGATCTGAAGGGCTGCATTGTGGAACTGGCACAGAGAAATTCCCAGGCCAGCGTGCCCTTCCTGCTTTCCAATAAGGGATATGGCATGCTGTGGAACAACCCCGCCGTGGGCCAGGTGACCTTTGGTAAAAACCTGACGGAATGGATCGCGGAATCCACCCGTCAGATGGATTACTGGATCACCGCCGGAGATACGCCTGCGGAAATTGAAGAGTCCTATACCGGTGTGGTGGGCCGCGCGCCTATGATGCCGGAGTGGGCTACAGGTTTCTGGCAGTGCAAACTGCGCTACCAGACACAGGACGAGCTCATGAATATTGCCAGGGAATATAAGAAGCGCGGGCTCCCCATTTCTGTGATCGTCATCGATTATTTCCACTGGCCTCATCAGGGCGATTGGCGCTTTGACCCGGAATTCTGGCCGGATCCTGTGGGAATGGTAAAGGAACTGAAGGAAATGGGCATTGAGCTCATGGTCTCCATCTGGCCAACTGTAGAAGCCAAAAGCGAGAACTACCGGGAAATGCTGGAAAAGGGCTATCTGATCGCCTCTGAAACGGGAAGCCGTATGACGCAGCTGGGCAACGCCTGCTTCGCGGATATGACCAACCCGGAGGCTAGGGAATACGTCTGGGGGAAGATTCGCGACAATTATTACAAATACGGCATCAAGGTCTTTTGGCTGGATGAAGCCGAGCCGGAGATGACCGCTTATGATTACAGCAATTTCCGCTATCACAGAGGCGCGGATCTGGAGATCGGCAACCTCTATCCCAGAGAATATGCCAGAATGGCTTATGAGGGCATGGAAAAGGAGGGCCAGGAAAATATCCTGAACCTGCTGCGGTGCGCCTGGGCGGGCAGCCAGAAATACGGCGCTCTCGTATGGAGCGGCGACATCGATTCCAGCTTCCGTTCCCTCAGGAGCCAGTTTGCGGCAGGCCTGAATATGGGCATCGCAGGCATTCCATGGTGGACGACGGATATCGGCGGCTTCCATGGCGGCAATATCAACGATCCTGCCTTTAAGGAGTGCCTGACCAGATGGTTCCAGTTCGGCGCTTTCTCCCCTGTGTTCCGCCTGCACGGAGACCGCGAGCCCCATAAGAAGCCCCTGACGGGCGTGGGCGGCGGCGCGATGCCCAGCGGAGCGGATAATGAGGTCTGGACCTATGGTGAAGAGGTCTATGCGATCTGCAAGAAATATCTGTTCCTGCGGGAAAAGATGCGCCCCTATATTCTGGATGTGATGAAGGAAGCCCACGAGAAGGGCGCTCCCGCTATGCGGACCCTCTTCTGGAACTTCCCCGAGGATAAGAAGAGCTGGGAGGTTTCCGATGAATTCTGCCTGGGCGGCGATATCCTGGTGGCGCCTGTTCTGTATGAGAACCAGAGAAGCCGGGAAGTATACCTGCCCGCCGGCGTGAACTGGAGAGATTTGAATTCCGGGAAGATCCTGGAGGGCGGCAATACCTATACGGTGGATGCGCCCATCGATACCATTCCTGTGTTTATCCGGGAAGGGAAGCTCCCCGAGGTTACGTTCTGAAATAGCAGATCAGCACAGCCGCAGACTCAGACTTAGAAACCGCGGAAGGTGCAAAAGAAAAATCTGTGTGCAGGGTACAGGGGCTTTGAGGCTCCCTTCCCGATCACGGGCGGCATTCGGAAAACCGGGTGCCGCTCTTTTTTCCCTTTTACCCTTGCAGGGGGTCCGGTGTGGAAGAGCGGCCCGGCATATATACCGAATATGGTGCTTTCAATAGATGGATCCGGTATGGAGTGGGAAAGAGGATTCTATAAAAGGAGAGAAGAGAATGACCTTTGAGGAAAAAAGCAAAAAAGCCCCCGACGCTGGGGAAAGGGTAGAGAAAACACCTCTGCCGGAAAGGCTCGAGGCGGTCTTCATAGACCGTGACGGAACCATGTGTGAAAGCGCCGCCATCGAGTATCCCTGGCAGTTTTCTCCCCTGCCGGGCCTTGAGAATATGCTGGGGGATATCCGCTCCACCGGCGCCAAGCTTTTTGCCTTTACCAATCAATCCTGCATCGCAAGGGGCAAGGACAGAGGTTATGACTTTGCAGGGGAATTCCGGGAATGGGGCTTTGACGACTGGTTTATCTGCCCTCATGATGAAGAGGACGGCTGCTCCTGCCGGAAGCCCGCTCCGGGGCTTCTGGAAGAGGCCCGGGAAAAATACGGCCTCCGCATGGAAAACTGCTTTGTGATCGGCGACCGATGGAGCGATATGCTTCCCGGAGGGCAGGTGGGCTGCAGGCTGATTTTAGTCCTTACCGGCCGGGGAAGGGACGCTTTGGAGGAGCACCGGGAAAAATGGGGGGAATATGCGCCGGATTTTGTGGCTCCCACCCTGCGGGAGGCGGCCCTTTGGCTGAAGGAGCGCTATGGGACGAAGGCAGCCGAAAAAACCGGGGGAACCGAAGAAACGGCTGAAGTGGAGCAAGCGGGAAAAAAGGAGGAAGAGCTCCCCGAAATATTGCCCCGGGATCCTTTTATCCTTCTGAGCTATGTAAACACCAAAATGCGGGACGAAGGCTGGGACCTGGAAACTTTCTGCCAGGAGACGGGAGCTCCCCGGCAGACCCTTTGCGCCGCCCTTGCAGCGATCGACTATGCATACGAAGAAGAGCTTCGCCGCTTTGTGTGAGGAAGTCTGTGAGTCCTCTGCAGCGTGTGGGGCGTAAGGCTTTGGCAGGTAAAAGTATAATGGCGTTGAAAGAAGCCCTCTTTCCAGAATGATGGAAAGAGGGCTTCAGGTATATACGGGATACGGGGCCCTTCTCCTTCTGGAGGATTCCGGAGAGCGGCAGGGCTCCCGCCGAAATTTGGATATCGAATCCGAATATTTGAGGCGCTTTCCGCATACAGATGGGTAAACGAACTTGGGGAGGCGTCGCCGTTGAAAGGCATTGTAGAAGAGCGCGCCGTGGAGCTGGGCGAGTATATCGTCGAGCATAAAGCCACTGTCCGCACTGCGGCAAAGCAATTTGGCATCAGCAAGAGCACAGTTCATAAGGATGTGGCCCAGAGGCTGAAATACATAGATCTGCAATTATATCGGAAGGTAAAGCGCGTTTTAGAGGTCAATAAGGCCCAGCGGCATATCCGCGGCGGCATGGCGACCCGGATGAAATATCAGAAAGAGGCGGCTTCCCGCCAGTCTGAGAGGGGAGAGATGGAGAAAGACGGCGGATAAAAACGCTGCACCGCAAAAATTCTGGTGTGGCGGTTTTTAAAAAAGCACTGATACACGGGCCTAAGAAGCCTGTATCAGTGCTTTTTTTCTATTTTTTCATATATGCTTATACACAAAGGAATGGCAGCAGGAAGAAAGCCGCTCTGCAGCCGTTTTTTTATCCGTTTCTCTTTTTTTGCAGAAAATCTGCTATGGCTTCTGCAAACGATTGAGGAACAAAAAGATCCCCGTAGCCGCAGCCCAGGGAAAGACCCGGCTTGAAGCTCCCATGGAAGTCACTGCCTCCGGAGCGCAGAGCGCCGGTTTCCTCTGCCAGGCGTTCCGTTTCTCTGCGCCAAAAATCATCGTATTGGCAGTAACGGGTTTCCAGCCCATCGGCAACTTTTTCCACAAGAAGAGCTTTGGCTGTGGAAAGTGCCCTCTGGGGATCTCTGGAGATCTGGTTCACGTGGGCAATGATCACGGCACCGCCTGCTGTGTGGATGAGCCCGGCGCATTCCGACGGTGAAAAACGAGCCTTGGGCACATACCCTACGCCCCCCGGCGTCATATACGTTTGCACGGCTTCCATAGGGCTGGAAGCCCGTCCTCTCTCTGTGAGAAGTGCGCCGATATGAGTCCGGGTAACCATGCCGGTTTCCTGGGGAAAATCCTGCTGGGATATGGGCAAACCGGCGTCGTGGAGCTTCTGTATCATAGCCCGGTTCCGTTCTTTTCGCTTTTGAGCCATATCCAGAAGAGCGGCTGTGAGCTCCCGGCATGTGGGCTCGATGAAAAGCCCCAGCAGATGGATCTCACACTCTTCATAAAAGGTGGAAATCTCCACACCGGGAATCACGGGGATTCCCAGCTTTTTTCCTTCCGCCATAGCTTCCCCCAGGCCGGAGACGGTGTCATGGTCTGTTACCGCCAGGGAGGAAAGGCCGATCTTCTTCCCCAGACGAATCAGTTCCCGGGGAGTGAGAGAACCGTCGGAGGCGGTGGTGTGGGTATGCAGGTCGGTTTGGAGCCCTCTTGTTCCGCATGAAAGAGGCTCTCTTTCGTTTTCCTTTTTCACAGCGCCGATTCCCCTTTCCCGCCGGTTCCGGCGTATGATGGACTTGCTTGCTCACCGGAAGCGGAAAGAGCCCCTTCCTCTGTTTTCGGAACAGCCTGAGGGGGATTCCAGTAGGCGGAGCCCTTCCGGCCGTATTCCGAAAGGAAGGGAAATGTTTCCGTCTCTGTTCGGAAACCGATCACCGTTCCCAGGTTTACGTTGTGGACGCTTAAGAAGATGTTCCTGTCCACGGCGGGATTCTTCCGGCGGAGTTCCCGGATCAGCTCTTTCATTTCCTGCCGCTTGCTCTCCACTCTTCCGGAGGCCAGCCCCTCGGTGAGCCTGCAGGCGCACTGGAGAAAGGTAAGGTGATTGTGATCCCTCCAGGCGATGATATCCGCTTCCTTTACCAGATACAGCGGGCGGATGAGCTCCATGCCCGGGTAATGGGAACTGTGGACCTTGGGCATCATGGTCTTGACCTCCGCCCCATAGAGCATGCTCATGAGGACGGTTTCGATCATATCGTCCATATGGTGGCCCAGGGCGATTTTGTTGCAGCCAAGCTCCTGCGCCAGCTTGTAAAGACACCCGCGGCGCATCCGGGCGCAGAGATAACAGGGGGATTTTTCCTGCCCTGCGGTTACCTCGAAGATGCGCTTTTCCCGGAGGGTTACAGGGATCCCCAGCCTGCGGGCATTTTCCAGGATCTGCCGCCGGTTTTCCGCCGTATAGCCCGGATCCATCACCAGGTATTCCACGTGAAAGGAAACGGGGCTGTATTTCTGCAGATGCTGCATGCATTTGGCCAGCAGCATGGAATCCTTCCCGCCGGAAATGCACACGGCGATCCGGTCCCCTTCCTCAATCATGGCATAGTCCTTCAGGGCGCCGATGAAAGGGTTCCATATGCGCTTTCGATAGGTTTTCAGGATGCTTTGCTCTATTTTTACACTTTCTTCCGCACTCTCCCCACTCTCTGCCGGTGCGGAAAGGGCGGAAGAAAACTTTTCCTGTTTTGAGGCTGGGGAAATGTGGGACATATATACTTCTATACCTCCTGCTATGGGGATGTTTTGCCTTGTGAAGCCTGCCAGAGAGAAAGCTTTTTGTATTTTCTCCCTTCCTGCTTAGAAAGACAGTTTATGCTTTTTGGAGTGGGAGAAAGAGAAAACTACTGTATTGATTATAAAAACGGCTTGGAGAAAAGTCAACGGTTGCGATGTGGAGTGGATTCGAGGGGACACTTCAGCCGGGCCGTGCATAGAATACAGAGAGTCGTTTTCCGGCCGGAAGGCTTTTCTGGATATTTTCCGGTGGATCAGCCGCTTGCTGAAAATATCTCTGTAAGATGCGGAGAAATATGCTTTGTAATGGTATGTTTCTATGTAGGTAAGCTGCAGAAGGTCCGGCCTCGGGAAATGGCCCGGAAGGAGGCAGATTGCAGTGAGTGCTTTAGATAGAAAGCAGGAGAAAAAAGCCGGTGGAATCGATGTTTCCGCCCACAACGGAGCTGTGGACTGGAAAAAGGTAAAGGCCAGCGGTGTGGATTTTGCCGTGATCCGTGCGGGATACGGCAACACTATCAGTCAGAAGGATGAACGCTTTGGCGAAAATATGAAAAATGCTCTAGAAGCGGGCCTGGGCGTCGGCATCTATTGGTTCAGCTATGCGATAAACCCTGAAGACGCCCGAAAAGAAGCGGCAGTATGCAAAGAGGTTTTACAAAAGTGGAAGGGAAAATTTGCATACCCAGTGTTTTATGATTTTGAATATGCCACGGAGACGTATGCAAAGGAGCAGGGGGTGACATTCTCCAATTCCGGCAGGACGGATGTGATCCTGGCTTTCCTGGAAGAGATGAAGAAGGACTATACGGCAGGGTATTACAGTAATCCGGATTATCTGACCTATAAGCTGGAGTATTCCCGCCTGAAGGGCTGGCCTCTATGGCTGGCGCAGTATAAAGCAGAGCCGGAATGGGAATGCGTCTTGCAGCAGTCTTCCAGCACAGGCCGCATCAGCGGGATATCCGGCAATGTGGATACAGACGTTGCCTATACGGAATATGCGCTGCCCAAACCGGAGAAACCGGAAACAGGAGAAAAGCCGGAGACGGCGAAACAGTATACGATTCGGGCCGGGGATACTCTATGGGATATCGCCCAAAAGGAAAAGACTACTGTGGGAGCGATTCTGGCGCTGAATCCAGAGATTAAGGATGCATCGCGCATCTATCCGGGGCAGGTGATTCGCCTGCCTGGTAAAACTTCGGTTTCTCAAGCGAAAAAAACAGTTACGGTAAAAGCAGGGGATACTCTCTCTGAAATTGCGGCTCGGGAAGGAATCAGCCTTTCAGAGATTCTGCGATTAAACCCGGGAATCGAAAATCCCTCTTTGATTTATCCTGGGCAGGTTATACGCATTCGTTCCTGAATTATTTATCTGGAAAGTATTACCGGTGGTAATCACGAGTAAATTTTCAAATAAGTAAAGGAAAATGCTTTCTTTAATTAGTGTAGCATTAATTCAACGAATTGCTTATTTACTTTGATATAGCAAAATGAGCAAATTTAGAAAATAATTCTGTAGGTAATAAACAAAAACATTAGAAGGACGTACTGCGAATCGTGGATTTTAGGGGAAATGAAAGATGCTTCTTTTACCCGGATATATTTTGTAGTATAATAAACGGCATAGCAAGCCGAAATGCCAGATGGTAAAAGTACGCTTTTTCAGAGTTTGATTATATTGCTGCAAAAAGAAAAAGATACGCTTTTTCGCGTATCTTTTTTATCGGAAGGGCATTATATTGAATGAAAGAAAAGGTGTGCTATATCGTGCGCGATATGTGCAATGTGCATACGCGTGGCGATGTGGATGGACGGCATGAATCTGAAAGGCAGTTTTCCGGGATGTTACCATTTTTTGGGCATTTTCGGTAAGAGTCCTTTCGTGATTTTTTGTCTGGACGCTTTACCAGGACATTTCACTGAAAGGAAGGTTAAAAATGAAGATGAAGAAAATGCTTGCGCTTCTTCTGGCAGGTATCATGACGGTTTCCATGGCTTCCTGCGCAGGGAACGGAGAGAGCTCCAGCGCTGGCTCAGAAGCCGGCTCCAATGGAAGCTCCGGCACCGAAAGCTCTTCCACTCCTGAAATCGAGGGCGGAAAGACGTCGGAATACGGCACCCTGATTGAAGCAACGGATCCCTCCCAGCTTCCGGCTGCTGCCACTGAGCGTAAGGACACTCTGATCGTAGGTTCTGCCGATTTGGCTGGTGTGTTCAACCCCTTCTATTGGGAAGCCAATGAGGATTTCCGTATTGTTTCCATGATCACCGCTTCTCTGGGCGTACCGGATGACAAGGGTGAGATCACAGATGGAACCGCTAAAATGACGGTTTCTGAGGATGGCAAGGTTTACACCTTCAAGCTCACTAAGGAAAAGTATAACGACGGATCCGATGTGAAGCCTGAGGACTATGTAAACTATTTCAAGATCCTGGCTGATAAGAGCTATGACGGCTACAGCGATATTTCTCCTGTGGGAATCGTGGGCTTCCAGGATTACTATGATGGGAAGACCGACGAGATCTCCGGCATCAAGGTAATCGGCGATGATACCATCGAGATTACACTGGAGGCTCCCTATGCCAGCGCTCCCTATATGCTGTCTTCCGCTATTCCGGTTTCCACCGAGAAATACGGCGATTTGATCAAGCACGGCGATCTTTCCGGATTCAAAGCTCTGGATATGATCGATTTTGTGGGCAACGGCGCTTACACTCTGAAAGAATATAAGGTGAAAGCCTCTGCCACACTGGAAGCCAACGAGTATTTCTATCTTGGCAAGCCCAAGATCCCCACGATCATCGTGAAGGTTGTTGCCACCAACGCTGAACTTCAGGCTGTGGCCACTGGCGACGTGGATATCGAAGAGGACGTAGTCTGCGAAAATGACTATATCGAAGAGGGCAAGAGCTACGGTTTCATCAACATGTGGGTGCAGGAGACCCTGGGTTATGGCTATGTGGCTGTGAACCATAAGCTGGAAAAATTCCAGGATCCCAAGGTTCGTCAGGCTCTGCTGTATGCTATTGACCGTAAGTCCCTGAACAATGTAGTTTACGGCCAGTATGCAAACGCTCTGAACATCCCCCAGGCAAGAGTTTCTTGGCTCTATAACGACGAGGGGCTGAACACTTACGATTACGACCTTGAGAAGGCTGCGCAGCTTCTGGAAGAGGCCGGCTGGAAGAAGGAAGGGGACAAGCTGATGAAGGATGGGGAGCAGTTCACCATCATGTTCACCGCTATGTCCGACAATGCTGTTACCCAGAAGCTGATCCCCATGATGATCGACGCTTATGCACAGCTGGGCATTGAGGTCAAGGCTGAGTATGTGGATTGGCCGACCCTGCAGGATAAGAGCCAGAAGGGCACCGCAGAAATGTACTTCATGGCCTGGGGCCTTACTGCCGATCCGGATATCACAGGCACCTATGCCAGCCCGGAAGCCGGCGGCGGCCAGAACCATATCGGTTATTCCAACAAAGAGCTGGATGAGCTTCTGAAGAAGGCACAGACAGAGACCGACAGAGAGGCCATCATGGAAGAATACAAGGAGATCTATAAGATTTGGAATGAAGATCTGCCTGTTCTTCCCATCTACCAGAGAAGCGACCTAATCTGCTACAACACCCGGGTGAAGAACCTGGTTTCCAGCCCCTATGTAAAGTGGTATCAGCAGGATAGAATCGGCTCCATCGAGCTGGCTTAATCGGATTCGATTATAACCTGTTGGAAAAGGCGAAAGGCGGTTGTCTTGCGCCTGTGCCGCAGAAGCATAGCTGCAGAACGGCGCCGCACTCTCAGAGTTCCTGAGAAATTGCGGCGCAGCGGGTGCGCCAAGAATACAGGGAAAGGGGAGAATACCCCTTTTCCCTGCTTTCTTGTTTTTGCGGTGGTGATTGTAAAAGGCTTTTATTCTAAAAAGCCTGCACGTGGAACAAGGGGTCACGGCTTTGTGCAACCGTTTTTGGTTCGGTTTTGGGTGCGCGGCTACCTGTTCTGTACATATTTTTTTGCACAGCCCCCGTCAAACAGAAGGGGCATATTCCCCGGAACTTTGTCTTACGGGGGCTGTGCAAAAGGGCCGCCTGGGCCGTTCAGGCGGTATTCTGGGCTTGCTTCCGCCCGGATCCAGCCGTTCCCGGCAAGGGGGCGGAACCTAAAAGAGAGAGGTGTACGTAAAAATGGGCAAGTATATCGTTCGCCGTTTGCTGCTCATGATCCCCATTCTGCTGGGGGTCTCCTTCATAGTGTTCCTTCTGGTGGCGAGCCTGCCGGGCGACGCTGTGAGCGCACATATGGCGGGAAAAATCTCCCCGGAAAAGCTGGAACAGAACCGCGCCCTCCTGGGGCTGGATCAGCCGGTTCTTGTTCGGTATTTCAACTGGCTCGGAAATGCTATTCAGGGGAATTTCGGAATTTCCATCACCTATAAAATTCCTGTAACAGAGGTTATCGGGGATTTCGTATGGAATTCCTTCCTGCTGGCGGCAGTGGCCTTTGTGCTGGAACTGCTGATTGCTATCCCGGTGGGGGTTGTCTCCGCTGTGAAGCAGTATTCTATATTTGATAATGTTAGCACGGTGTTCTGTTTTGCCGTGATTTCTCTGCCTTCCTTCTTCCTGGCTATGATCCTGCGCTTTGTTTTTTCTGTGAAGCTGGGAATCCTCCCTCTGGATGGAATGGAAACTGCAGGCGTGGCTTATACGGGTATGCAGCACGTGGGGGATGTTATCATGCATATGGTTCTCCCCGTAGTATGTCTTACCCTGCTGAGTGTGGGCAGCACCACCCGATATGTGAGAACCTCCATGCTGGAAGTGATCCGGCAGGATTATGTCCGCACAGCCAGAGCCAAGGGCTTGCCCGAAAGAGTGGTCATCTATAAGCATGCTTTGAAAAACGGCATGATCCCCATTGTGACCTTTGTAGGAGGCGCGCTTCCCTCCCTTTTTGCGGGAGCCATGATCACAGAGACAATTTTTGCCTGGCCGGGCATCGGCAAGGTGTTTCTGGGATCTATCGGGCAGCGGGATTATCTCTTTATGATGGGATTTACCATGTTCCTGGCCGTTTTGGTTATGGTGGGCAACCTGCTTTCTGATATTCTCTATGGTGTTGTGGATCCCAGAATCCGGCTGAAGTAAAGGAGGAGCGATATGGAAAAGAAAGTTGAAGAGAAAGTCTCCGGCGCTTCTCCGGCGGTTCCCGCCGGAAACGGAAGCGCTGCTGCAGCCGTTCAGACGGGCAAAGGAAAGCCCGGTGGAAAGGGCGGAAAAAAAGGGCAGGCTATGTCCACACCCTGGAGAATGGCCATGAAACGGCTGAAGAGAAACAAGCTGGCTATTGCGGGCCTTATTTTTCTGATCTTTATGATCCTTCTGTGCTTTATCGGTCCCCTGTTTTCTCCGTATTCCATGAACGAAGTGGATATGGCTGCGGCCAAGCAGCCCCCCAGCGCAGAGCATTGGCTCGGCACGGACGATAATGGCCGCGATGTGTTCACCCGCCTTCTTTACGGCGGCCAGATCTCTATGACGGTGGGCCTTGCTGCCACCGCTTTGGAGATTTTAATCGGCGCTATTCTGGGTTGCGTGGCCGCCTATTACGGGGGCGCGGTTGATTTCGTTATCATGCGTATTGTGGACGTCATCCTCTCCCTGCCCACAATGCCGATCCTGATTATGCTCAGCGCCATGATGTCCGATTGGAAGGTGGATCCCAGTGTGCGTGTGTATTACCTGATGGTAATCCTGGCCTCTCTGGGATGGGCGGGCACCTGCCGCTTCGTGCGCGGGCAGGTGCTCACTGTGCGCGAGATGGATTATATGAGCGCAGCTGAATCTCTGGGCATCCGGGATTACCGCAAGATCTTCAAGCACATCATGCCTAACGTCATCCCCCTGATTATCGTAATGGCTACCCTGGCTATTGGAGATACGATTATTATGGAATCCACCATGTCCTTCCTGGGAGTGGGCGTGTTGCCGCCTATGTCCAGCTGGGGGCAGATGGTCTCCGACGGCAATAACCTGATGATCTTCAAGCTCCGACCCTGGCTGTGGATGCCTGCGGGCTTCTGCATTCTTCTCACTGTGCTTTCGGTGAATCTGGTGGGCGACGGTCTGCGGGACGCCCTTGACCCGAAGATGAAGCGCTGAGAGGGAGGAGGACGAATATGGCATTTGTGGAATTTAAAAACCTGCATACATGGTTTTATACAGATAGCGGCGTTGTCAAGGCTGTGAACGGCGTGGATTTTGAGATCCAAGAGGGGGAGACCGTCTGCGTGGTTGGAGAATCCGGCTGCGGAAAAAGTGTGACGGCTCTTTCTATGATGCATCTGGTGCAGACTCCTCCCGGCAAAATTGTGGACGGCGAGATCCGCATGGATGGTGTGGATTTGCTCAAAATGGATAAGCGCCAGATGGAAAAGATCAATGGCAAGGATATCGCCATGATCTTCCAGGAGCCTATGACCTCCCTGAATCCGGTGCTCACTGTGGGTCACCAGATCATGGAAAGCCTTTTGTTCCATACGGATATTGATAAGAAATCTGCCAGAGCCAAGGCGCTGGAGATGCTCAAGCTGGTGGGCATTCCCCGTGCGGAGGAGATTCTGGATTGTTACCCCCACGAGCTTTCCGGCGGCATGCGCCAGCGGGTGATGATCGCTATGGCTCTGGTGTGCAACCCCCGCCTGCTGATTGCAGACGAGCCCACCACAGCTTTGGATGTGACCATTCAGGCCCAGATTCTGGACTTGATGCGCAAGATCAAAAAAGAGCTCAATATGTCCATTCTGCTTATCACCCATGATCTGGGTGTTGTGGCGGAAATGGCTGACTATGTGGTGGTTATGTATGCGGGGAAGGTTGTGGAAAAAGGACCTGTGCTGGAGATTTTCAAAAATCCTGCTCACCCGTATACGGTGGGGCTTTTGAAGTCAAAGCCCGTTATCGGCGTAACGGATCACAACCAGCGGCTTTATTCCATCCCGGGGCAGGTTCCCAATCCCATCGGTATGCCGGATAACTGCTATTTTAACGAGCGCTGCGAAAAATGCATGGAAGTCTGCAAAAACAAAATTCCGGATCTCGTGGATCTGGGCAACGGCCATTATGTAGCTTGCTGGCTCCGTGAGCAGGAAAAAGCCACTCAGGACCAGCCGGATACGGCTGAATAAACCGCGGAAAGGAAGGATGTAAAGATGGACGACATCATTTTGGACGTACAAGACCTGAAAAAATATTTTCCCATCCGCGGCGGTGTGTTTCAGCATACGGTGGGATATGTGAAGGCGGTGGATGGGATCTCCTTCCAGCTAAAGAGGGGAGAGACTTTGGGAATCGTAGGGGAATCCGGCTGCGGAAAATCCACGGCTGGCCGCACGATTCTGCGTCTGCACGAAATCACCGGGGGTAAGGTGCTTTTCAATGGGAAGGATATCGCCAAACTTTCAAAAAAAGAGCTTAGGAAAAAGCGCCTTGAAATGCAAATGGTGTTTCAGGATCCCTATTCTTCTCTGAATCCCCGCATGACGGTGGGCCAGATCATCGGTGAGGCGCTTACGGACCACAAGCTCATGAATAAGACCCAAGCTAAGGAAAAGGTGCAGGAGATCATGGAGGTCTGCGGGCTGCCCAGCTATTATATAAACCGGTATCCCCATGAATTTTCCGGCGGGCAGCGCCAAAGAATTGGTATCGCCCGGGCACTGGTGTTGGATCCACAGTTTGTCATCTGCGACGAACCTGTATCCGCTCTGGATGTTTCCATCCAGTCACAGATCATCAACCTTCTGGGCGATCTGCAGAAGGAACGGAATTTTTCCTATATCTTCATTTCTCACGATCTTTCTGTGGTGGAATATATCAGTAACCGTGTGGCAGTCATGTATCTTGGCAATATTGTGGAACTGGCAGATAAGAACGAGATTTTTGACAATCCCCTTCACCCGTATACGAAGGCTCTTATGTCGGCGATTCCCGTTCCGGATCCCACTCGGAAGAGAGAGCGTATCATTCTCACAGGGGATCTGCCCTCTCCCTCCAATCCGCCCTCGGGCTGCAAATTCCGCACAAGATGCCCCATGGCCTGCGAAAAATGTGCCAAGGAAGCGCCTGAATACCGCGACGTGGGCGGCGGGCATTATGTAGCCTGCCATCTGGTATAAGATATGTGGAAGATTTTTAAGCTGGGGCAGGGCCCCCGCCCTGATCTTCTGGCGGAGCAATGGGCCCGGGAAGCTGCTGAAGAAGAGGCCCGGGAACGGCAGCAGGAAGAAGAGAACGTTGTCTCCCCTGTTTCAGAAGGGAAGACGGAGCAGCAGCCCAATCTTTCGCAGGAGGCTGAGGCTCTCCAGGCTCCCCGGCCTTCTGCGGGCTCGAACGATCCTGCCGAGGCATGGATAGAAGAGCAGCGGGGCCAGGCGGAGGAAAAGCGAGAGAATTTCCAAGATCGAACGGAATCCCCTAAACCCACACGGAAAGATTTTGTGGCTATGTGCGTCGCTATGGCGGAACTTCTTATTCCCATTGCCTTGGTGCTGGTGGGGCTATTCGCTCTTTTGATTTTCCTTCTTCAGAAGTTTTGGCTCCATGCCTGAAAAATAAAACCTATAAGGCCTGTGTCCCTTGAAATCTAAGGGGCTGCGGAGAGAGAAGGGGCTTCTCTTCCGGCAATCCGGCAATGGCAAAAGCGCTGTAAGTGCGGTTAAACCGCGGCTCACAGCGCTTTTTTGTATGCGGGGTTTCCACCTGATACGTTGCGGCCCAGCATCCTGGGCCAAGCCGGGAACAGTTTTTTTCAGAATGCTGGGGAACCAGCCGGCTGTAAAAAGGGAACGTTGGCGGCGCCTCTTTCTCATATGCAGGATTATGGATATGGAAAATGAGAAACGGTTAGAGGAACACTCTCATTTGAAGTATTTCATTGTGTAGCGTGACCGTTTTCACAGGTAATTTCAGGGACAAGAAAATTCTATCCGGTGTTTTTCTTTTCAATTTAGTTCGCTTCTTAAAACGAATGGTAATAAACTAGAAATTTGGAGGAATGCATAAATTTCAGTTCCTTCTTTCTTTGTTGAGAAGACACAAATTCCAAAAGAGATCTATGGTATGAACACCTATGGATTTTTTTTCAGCACCGGTGTATCCTGAACGAAACAGAGATCGGGGTGCAGAGGGGAGAGATTCCTCGACTGCAGGCCCTGGACCGATGGAGTATCACGAATATGGAGTATCAGGAACGGGAGGAAAATCAAATGGAAGCACAAAACAGAAAACCTGTGGAAATACAGGTTCGGGCAGATGAATCCATGGGGAAGCAGGATCGCTTCTGGCGGTATGTGGGGTATGACGAGTGCAACTACACCTATATGCCCGAAGGAAAGCAGCTCCTCAATATTTTCGGCAGCCTGGAGGACGCCCCCTATTATGTCCGCACCCATTTTATGTTCTGCACGGGCAACTGTCATGGAGCCTATAAATTTGGTTCTACCAATCTTTATACGGAGGATGAAGAGGGAAATCCCGTGTTTGATTTCGCTTTTTACGACCGTATTTTGGATACCCAGCTGCAGTCCGGCAATAAGCCTTTTGTAGAGCTGGGCTTTATGCCCATGGATTTGGCGGATACCTCTTACGGCAAGGGAATAAAAGAAAATTGGCACGATACCTATAAGAATATTGGCTGGACGTTCCCGCCCAAGGATTATGATAAATGGCACCTGCTCATTGAGACCCTGGCAAAGCATCTTCTGGAAAAATACGGCGAAGAAGAGATAAACTCTTGGGATTTCGAGCTTTGGAACGAGCCGGATATCTTCTATTGGAGCGGTTCTGCAGCAGAATATTGCAAGCTTTACGATTATACAGAGCATGCATTCCATTCTGTTCTGCCCAAAGCCAGGCTTTCCGGCCCTGCCACCACAGGCCCCTTTGAAGGAAGCAGCTCTCAGAAATTTCTCCGGTTCTTCCTGGAGCACTGCCGTGACGGCGCCAACTATTACAGCCAGGAAAAGGGAACCCGGCTGGATTTCATCACCTTCCATGTGAAGGGCGGCGGCTTCCCCTTTGCTGTTCCCGCCCGCACAAAGAAGGAAGATCCCTCTGTGGAGCGCTTGCTTCTGCAGGTGAAAATCGGCATGGACGTTGTCCGCGAATGCGGCTACGGAGACCGGGAGATCGTCCTTTCTGAGGCGGATCCCGATGGATGGGCCGCCGGCGGTATGTATGATAATGCCAATATGGTCTTCCGCAACTCCGAATATTATGCCAGCTATGTAGCTTCCACCTATGTGGGGATCGAAAAGCTGGCCATGGAATACAATATGAAGGTGCGTCCTCTTGCTTGGGCTTGGACCTTCCCGGGCGAAAGCTGCTTTGAGGGTACCCGGGCCTTCACTACCCAGGGAATCGAAAAGCCCGTTCTCCACGCCTTCCGGATGCTGGCCCGCCTGGGCAGCGAAAAGGTGGCTTTGGAGAGCACCGGCGCTTCAGAAAACACAAAAGAGATCCCCGATATTTCCGGTATGGCCGCCAAGGAGTCTGCAGAGCCCGGAGCGCCTCTTGGCATTCTGCTTTACAGCCACCTGGAAGACAGAGACGCAAAGGGTGTAACCCCTGTCCGTCTGACGATATCCGGCCTTGAAGCGGGCAAAGTTCGCGTGGCCCGCTATGCGGTGGATAAGGAACACTCCAACGGCTATGAAGAGTGGCTGCGGCAGGGTTCTCCCCTCTATCCGGATGGAGAAGTGTATGAGGCCATCCGCAAAAAGGGCCTTTTGGAAGCACCGGAAACAGAAGAACTGGCTGTGTCTGCAGACGGGACCCTTTCTCTGGAATGGGAACTGCCTCTGCATGGCGTATGGTTCCTTTCTGTTGAAAACATATAAAATATCGAAATTATACAGTAGGAATACGGTCCTCGCCGTCTTCGGCTGCGGCTCTAATGTCCTCTGACTGCAGCTTGCCTCACGATCGGGCGGAAGGGCCGGATAAGATGATTGTATAGTTTGAAAACGGCGGAGCCATGTGTTCCGTCGTTTTCTGCACTTTTAAGGGGTTTAGGGAAAAGGGCAAAAGCAGGCTGTTGAATAGTTTTTTGTTTGTAATGAAATGGATTTTTCTTCATGTAAAAACGAATTTATGAAAGTTGCACTTTTTTAGAAACGGTGCTATAATGGCTTCAATTTATTACTTAATTGAAGAAATGAATGTATGGAATGGGGAGGAAAAACAGTGGATGAGAGAAGTACACATGTAGCAGAAGGGAAAAAGCGGGTAAAAATTGTGAAGACCACGCTGGATTCCCTGCCGGCGGGAACAGGAGAACTTGCTGTAGAAGACAGCAGAAAGCTTACCCACGCGAAGATTCCAGAGGGCGTCACCCATAAGATGCTGTATGGGGACGTGGTGCGGATCGCGTGGCCTTCATTTCTGGAGCTGGTGCTGACCCAGCTCACCAGTATGGCGGACCAGATCATGGTGGGGCAGCTGCCCGGGGAGGTGGGCGTGCAGGCCCTCTCTGCCGTTGGCCTCAGCGCTCAGCCGAAATTTCTGCTCATGACCATGATGCAGGCCCTGAACGTAGGCGCCACGGCCATGGTTGCCCGCTTTCGCGGCCAGGGAAACCGGGAAAAAGCTAATGTAGTGTTCCGCCAGTCTTTGCTTTTAAACACGCTTCTGGCGGTGTTGTTTATGGTGGTGGGCATCTTTTTTGCAGGGCCCATGATCCGCTTTATGGGCGGCAGCGGGATATCGGAGGAAACTTTTGGCTATGCGGTGGAATACTTTCGAATCCAGATGTATGGTTTCGTGCCGCTTTGTATTTCTATAACCGTAACAGCAGTTCTGCGGGGAATAGGGGATACGAAAACGCCCCTAATTTACAACACAGTCTCCAACGTGGTGAATTTGTTTTTCAACTATCTGCTGATCTACGGCAACTTTGGCTTCCCGGAGCTGCGGGTTGCAGGGGCCTCTATCGCCACCATTATTGGGCAGACAGTGGCATTCTTTATTGCCGTAATTTTTGTTATGAACAAGAAACGGTATATCTATCTGAGTTTTCGGGAAAAATTCCGTGTGGATCTGGTAATTCTGGGGAATGTAGTCACCATAGGGATCCCTTCGATGGTAGAGCAGCTTTTCATGCGGGCGGGCATTATCATCTATACCAGGACGGTGGCCGGCTTGGGAGACGTGGCCTATGCCACTCATCAGATTTGCATGAACATACAAGCCATGAGCTTTATGACAGGCCAGGCTTTCTCCAATTCCGCCACCACCCTTATGGGGCAGTGTCTGGGCAAAAACCGGGTGGATATGGCAGAAATCTATATGCGGCACACCCGGCGTATAGGGCTCATCGTTTCCCTCTTCTTGGCTGCAGGCCTGATCTTTTTTGGGGGCGACGTGGTGTGGCTCTATAACCAGACCGAGGAGATTGTGGCCTTGGGCGGCAATATTCTCATCATGGTGGGGCTTATCCAGCCTTTTCAGTCCAGCCAGTTTATCGTATCCGGCGGCCTGCGGGGCGCGGGGGATACCAAATTCCCGGCTGCCGTTATGTTTGTAACGGTTCTGATTGTCCGAAGCGGCTTGGCTCTGCTTCTTGTGAATGTGTGTAATCTGGGGCTTTGGGGCGCTTGGTATGCTTTGGTGGCAGATCAGCTCCTGCGAACCCTTTTGATTGTGCTCCATTACCGCACAGGAAAATGGCGGTTTATTAAGCTGCGCGGGCAGGAACCCGAAAAGGCGGAGAGTAAGCCGAAAACCGCCCAGTGAGGGAAAAGAAATACGCTCCCTGAGCGGTTAAAGATCGAAGAGAAAAACAGCGCCTTCCGGATTTTCATCCGGAAGGCGCTGTTTAGCAGAGTGTGAATCAACATTTTTCACTAGTTAAAATACGTTTCATATGCGATATAGACCGGTTGGGTTTTTCAGGAAGTTTTATAATTCTGTATAGGCTGCATTGCATAATCTCGGGCTTTGACCCAGGGCGACAGAAGGGTGCAGAATAGAGTAAGAACGGCCGAAAGTATACCTCACTTACATGCAAATGTCTCCAGCTGCCCGCTGAGCATGTGGGTAAATCCAAAGCGATCGTAAAAAGGCTTTAAAGACTCTTCAAATATTACGGAGATCATGTATATATGTTTGGATTGCAAATACCCGATCATCCGTTCCATCAGTTTTGTACCGATTCCCTTTCCCTGATAATCCGGATGAACCATCAGATCCTGAATATACGCATCTGTGACAGTATTTGATACGCAGTCAATATAAGCAATCAGCGCGTTGCCGTCATATACCGCAATGTGGTAATAGGACATCATGGAAGGGTTCCGATAACAATCCTCCATCCGGTTCCAACCGACTGCCTGCCTTAAATCTGCCAGGGCGTTTGCCGGAACTGATTCGTTTTCTTTGTAAATCATTGCATATGCCTCCCTTTATGCTCCTTTGCAGTTCAAATGGAAGATACGGGCGTCACCACCCATACTGGCGCCGGCAGATTGACCATTAAACAAAAAAACTACCTTTCTCCAGCGGACAAAGGTAGTTTTCATGGTGGACGATATAGGACTCGAACCTATGACCCTTCGCACGTCAAGCGAATGCTCTAGCCAGCTGAGCTAATCGTCCAAACTTGATGCTTGTCTATTATAGCGCGGAGCCGCTGAAATTGCAAGAGAAAATACAAAATTTCAAGAAATTTTTCTGTGAGTAGTAGAAAAGCTCTGTGGAATTCCCGGAATACTGTCGGAAAAGTTTCCTTGCAAATGGGGAAAGGGTGGCCTATAATCGTAATAGCTGATGCTGCATGATACATGCAGAAAAGCGCTGTAACAGAAACTATACCGCAGGCGGCAGCAGCCGGATAAAGGGGCCGGAAATTTCTGTTTTCCGGTGCCTGCGTTTGTGTGTTTTTCCGTACTTGAGCATGTGCACGCATATGTGTATGTGCGGCAGAGCCGAAAAGGAGCTGATTTGCATGATAGCTGAAAGAAACCAAAGCGAAAGCGTGGGCCTTATTCTGGAAGGAGGAGGCACGCGGGGGGCTTATACCAGCGGCGTATTGGATGTTTTTCTCAGGGAGCATGTCACATTCCCCACAGTATACGGAATTTCTGCCGGAGCCTGCAATGCCGTAAGTTATATCTCGGGCCAGGAGGGCCGGAATTTCCGCATCTTTTATGAATATATAACAGACGAGCGGTATTTGAGCATTACAAGCCTCTATAAAACGGGCTCTCTTTTTGGGTTCGATTTTATTTTCGGGGAACTTTTTCATACGCTCCTGCCGCTGGATTATGAAGCTTTCTTCCAATCACCCATAGAGCTAAGGGCCGGGGCCACAGATCTCAACACGGGAAAGGCTGTGTTTTTTGGGAAAAAGGATATGGATGAAGATTTGACGCCGGTGCGGGCCTCCAGCTCCCTTCCTTTTGTATCCCCTATCGTATCCTATAAGGGATATGAACTTTTGGATGGAGGCTGTGCCATGCCCATCCCTCTGGAGCAATCCATAGCGGATGGAAATGACCGCCACGTGGTGGTCCTCACAAGGGACATTACCTACCGCAAGCGCCCCCGGCCGGAATTTCCCAGGGCGGTCCTGCGGGTCAAGTATGGGGACTACCCCGAATTTGTGCGCACTATGATGGAAAGAGGCTTGGAATATAACCGGGAACTGGATCTCTGCCGGAAGATGGAGCGGGAGGGAAGCGTCGTCGTTGTTCGCCCCAGCCGGCCTTTGGCGGTGAGCCGGTATGAGAAGAATCCCGAAAATCTGAAGGCTATCTATGAGCTGGGAGTGCGGGACGCCCAGGAGAAGCTTCCGGAAATTTTTTCCCTGCTGGAAAAGAGAACGTAATTCTGAGGATAGCGTCTGCCTGCAGGGCGCTCTTTAAGGACTAAACCGGGGCTAAAGCCCGTATATATGGCTGTGCGGCAGCACGGCGATTCAGTCGCCGGGCTCTGGCGCGGAGAGACCCAAAAAAGGGGGCTGCAAAATGAATTATAACCAGCTCATTCTGATGGCGTCGGATCTGGGGCATCTGCTATTGAGCAGCGGCGCGGAGATCTACCGGGTGGAGGAATCCATGAACCGGCTTCTGGATGCCTATGGGGTGGAGCATAACGATGTGTTTGCTATCCCCAACTGCATTTTTGTTACGATCACAACCCCTGAAGGGGAAACCATCACCAAGATCCGGAGAGTGCACCGGCGGGCCAATAATCTGGACCGGGTGGACCGGGCCAACGATCTGTGCAGGCGCATCTGCCGGGAAAAGCCCCCTGTGGAGGCGGCCGCAAAGGAGATTCGGAGAATCGCTTCCAGGCCGGTTTACGGCGTTTGGACGCAGACCGTTGCTTTTTGTCTTGTGAGCTTCTTTTTTACCCTCTTTTGGGGAGGCGTTCTGGCAGACGCGGTCTGCTCCGTTGTGTGCAGCATTTGCATGAAGGGGATCCTGCTTCTGAACGCCCGCCTGAAGGCCTATGATTTTTTAACCAATCTGATGGCCAGCGCGGTTGCGGCTTTGATCGCCACTTCTGCCGTGAGCCTTGGCCTGGCGGTGCATTACGATAAGATCATTATCGGCGCCCTGATGACGCTGGTGCCCGGGATCACGATCACCACTTTTATGCGGGATATTATGGCGGGCGACCTGGTGGCCGGCCTGCAGAGGCTTACGGAAAGCCTTCTGGTGGCCACGGCTATCGCTCTGGGCGTGGGCCTTGTGCTTATGGCGCCGCGCCTTTTGTGGGGCGTGTGAGCGCGTGTGCCGGAGAGTCTGAGAGAAAATACCGCCGCAGAGGCAGGAGAGTGAAACGATGGAATACATGCAGGTTCTGTATGCGTTTTTTGCATGCCTGGGGGGCTGCCTTATCTTCAATGTCAGAGGGAAGGAGCTTTTTCTGATGCCGCTTGGTGGGGCTGTGGGCTGGTTTGTGTATCTTCTGGCGGCCCCTTTCGGCAATGATATTTTTCAAAATTTTGCCGGAACTGTGGTTCTTTCCATATATGCGGAGCTTATGGCGCGCCTGCGGAGAAAACCGGCCACAGGGTATCTTTTGGTGGCGCTTTTTCCCCTTGTGCCCGGGGGGGGCATTTACTACACTATGGAATACTGCATCGCGGGCAATACGGATCTGTTTTTGGAAACGGGCCTGCATACTTTAGGTGTGGCGGGCGTATTGGCTCTGGGAGTCCTTCTGGTCTCCTCTGTGGTCCGCATGTTCGGCCGCTCCCCCGGCCTGGCGGATGGAAATCGCAGATAGCCCGAATAGGGAGCTGTTTTCTCATATGTATCTGAATTGTCTGTTTTGCATAGAGCGGCAGGAAATGCGGGCCGCTATTTGTTAGGTATACGGTGCTTTTCCAAAAGTCCCCGTATTGCTTTTTCTTCCTGTTTGCGGTATACTAATATTCCCGAAGTGTGGTTGTATGAAAAAGTTGTTTAAAGATAAAGGAGGTGAGACCTGTGGGCCGTATTCAAAAATGGGATGAGCGTGTGCTGGCTTTTATTCAGCGCAATATGCACTGCTCTTTTCTGGACGCTGTAATGCCTGTTGTTTCCGCACTGGGCAATTTTGGAGGCGTATGGCTCGTGACAGGGCTGGCCTTTTTATGTATTCCCCATTACCGGATCAATGGAATCGTGCTTCTTTCCATGCTTTCCATGGGCGTTCTGGTGGGGAATATCTGCGTGAAGCCTTTTGTGGCCCGTCTGCGTCCCTGCCACCGCTATCCGGAGTGGCCGCTGCTTGTGAACAGGCCGAAGGATTATTCCTTCCCCTCCTGCCATACGCTGGCTGCCTTTATTTCCGTCCCTATCCTGATGTGGACAAATCCCCTGATAGGCATAGCGGGGCTTACTATGGCTGTGTTGATCGCTTTTTCCAGAATGTATCTGTTCGTGCATTATCCCAGCGATGTGCTGGCAGCTATGATTATGGGGCTGACGATGCCTGTGAGCGTGGTGCTGATCCTGGTTCGGATCTTCGGCGGAATTTACCGCCGCCGGCAGTTTGGCGTGTGATGTTCTTGCCGGGCGGGAGATGCCTGCGGGGCAGAATCCGGATGTGGTTTTTATACTCTTTATTGTGCTTTTGAGGGCCTTCCGTCCATTTTGCGGCGGAAGGCTCTTCCTGTATGCTGTTGTGAAAGCGAATGCGGGAAAAAGCGAGCGTCCTGTTTTTCTTCCTGCCTCTACTTCCCGAACAGCTGTTTTTATGGTATAATAATTTGGATTTATGCCTGCAGGAAGATACACGGGGAGGCGGATATGGTAATAATGGGAATAGACCCCGGTTATGCGATTGTGGGGTATGGTGTGATCGAGGCCCGGGCGGGGAGATTCCTTCCTTTAGAGCATGGGGCCGTCACCACCGAAGCCGGTGAAAATTTCAGCAGGCGGCTGGAAATCATCTATGAGGATGTGACCACCGTTCTGCAAAAATGGCGACCTGGGGCCCTGAGCCTGGAAAAACTCTATTTTACCAATAATAAGACCACGGCTATCGGCGTTGCCGAGGCCAGGGGGGTGATCCTCTTGGCGGCCCAGCAGAACCGGGTGCCGGTGTTTGAGTATACGCCCCTGCAGGTGAAGCAGGCGGTTACGGGTTACGGCCAGGCGGAAAAACGCCAGGTCATGGAGATGACCCGGAGGCTGCTGCACCTCAAAGAAGTGCCCAAGCCCGACGATACGGCGGACGCATTGGCTATGGCCATCTGCCACGGTCAGGCGGCGGGCAGCGCCTTGCGCAGGACGCTTCTCCGCTGAGAGGCCGGGAAAACGCGGCCGAAAAAGCGGCCCTGTGTTTTGCGGTTTGCATTTTAAACGAGTAGGTAAAAATCCGCGGTGCAATGGCTGCGGAAACTGGTATATACAGAAGGAGCATAAAAATGCTGTATAGCGTGAAGGGAAAATTGATCCACACCGAGCCGGGAATCGCCGTGGTGGAGTGCGGCGGCGTCGGGTTCAAATGCTTTGTCACCATGCACACGCAGAGGAATCTCCCGAAGCTGGGGGAAGAGGCGATGCTCTTTACGCACCTGAACGTGCGGGAGGACGCCATGGATCTTTTCGGTTTTTACAGCCGGTCTGAAATGAGCTGCTTCAAGATGCTCACCAGCGTTTCCGGTGTGGGGCCCAAGGTGGGGCTGGCCATTTTGAGCGAGCTTTCCCCGGAGCAGGTGGCCATGGCCGTGGCTTCAGGGGATAGCAAGACCCTCTCAAGAGCCAGCGGCGTGGGCCCAAAGCTGGCCCAGCGCATCGCTTTGGAGCTGAAGGATAAGGTCAAGAAAATGGAGGGCTCCGGGGGCGTTGCCCTGCCGGAAGGCGGGGTTCCCTCTGCGGCGGGGAACGCGGCCAACGCCGTGCAGGCCCTGGCTGTTTTGGGATACACCCCTGCGGATGCGGCGGCAGTTGTAGCTAAATTTGACAGCAGCCTGCCCACCGAGGAGCTGATCCGGCTTTCTCTGAAAGCTATGGCGAGCCGGTTCTAACCTTTTTTAGTTTCTGCCCGGGCAGGAAAACTTCGGGCAGAAGCTGGGTTGGCGGAAACCAGATGAAAGGAGGAGGCGCCTGTGCTGGAAAGCCAGAACGAATATGAATACGATTTTGAAAACCGAATGGTATCGCCGGAGTATGTGCCGGAGGACGCGGATACGGAAAATCCTCTGCGCCCCAAAACCCTTTCGGAATATATAGGCCAGGAAAAGGCAAAGGAAAACCTTTCTATCTTTATAGAGGCGGCCAAGCAGAGAAAAGAAAGCCTGGATCACGTTTTGCTCTATGGCCCTCCCGGCCTGGGCAAGACCACCCTGGCGGGAATCATCGCCAACGAGCTGCATGTGAACCTGCGAATCACTTCGGGCCCGGCCATTGAAAAGCCGGGGGATCTGGCCGCTCTCCTTACGAATTTGAACCCGGGGGACGTGCTCTTCATCGACGAGGTGCACCGCCTCTCCCGCAGCGTGGAAGAGATTTTGTATCCGGCTATGGAGGATTTCGCCCTGGATATTATCACCGGCAAGGGGCAGATGGCGGCTTCTTACCATCTGCCGCTGCCGAAATTCACCCTGGTGGGGGCCACTACCAGGGCGGGCCAGCTTTCCGCCCCCCTGCGGGACCGCTTTGGCGTAGTGCTCCGCCTGGAGCTTTACACGCCCCAGGAGCTGGCGAAGATCGTCACCCGCAGCGCCCATATTCTCAATATCCCCATTGAGGCGGACGGCGCTTTGGAGATCGCCTCCCGCAGCCGGGGGACGCCCCGCATCGCCAACCGGATGCTCCGCCGCGTGCGGGATTTTGCCCAGGTGATCAGCGACGGCGTCATCACTCTGGAGAGCGCCCGCATCGGGCTGGACCGCATGGAGGTGGACGAGATCGGCCTGGATGCCAACGACCGCCGAATGCTTTCCACCCTGATTAAGTTTTATAAGGGCGGCCCTGTTGGGCTGGAAACTTTGGCGGCCGCCATCGGGGAAGAGGCCGTCACCATTGAAGATGTATATGAGCCCTATCTGATGCAGATCGGCTTTTTGAGCAGAACGCCCCGGGGGCGCTGCGCCACGCCGGCGGCCTACCTGCACCTGGGGCTGACGCCTCCCGGAGGGGATCAGGGGTCGATGGATCAACAAACCCTTTTCTGAGGGATCCGAAAGCGTGGGTATGAAGGTGGAACCATTGAAAAAGCGCCGGAGGCGTTGGGGAAAAGGAATTGCACTTGTTGTGGCTGCGGCTGCAGCTCTGGCGGCATATGGAAGACTGTTTTTTTCCGCCGGTGTGGAAGTGGGCGGATCCTTTCTGGAGAGGCAGCCCGGCGCGGACGATCCCAACCAGGCCGTTTACCGCGAATTTCCAACGGGAGTTTCGGCCACGGTTACGGGGGAAAAGACCGACCGCGCCCGCATCGTTTTTGAGCTTCCGGGCGGGGAAAGCGCTGCATATGCCATTGAGACCGCCCGGGAGGGAGATTCCATCTCCGCCTCCATCCTTGGGGAAGACGGCGGCGAGCTCTGCCGGGGCGTATTGGCCGGGAATGGAGAGTGGACGCCCCATGTGCAGGCGGAAACAAGCGCCGTCTGTGCGCAGCGGCCGGAAGAACTGGTGACGATGGCCGCCGGGGATCTTCGGATCCGGGGGCGGTGGGGATATTTTCTGGCGGGGCTGCTTCTGTTTACGGCCTTTGGGCTGGATATACGGTTTTTGGGAATCTATCATCTCCTTGCGAATGGGGTGGACTGGAAGCGCCCGAAGCCTTTGGAATTCTGTATGGTGCTGCAAAGCATTTTCCATATTTTTATGGTGTTGATGGGCATTTTCATGCTGGCCCTGGCTGTGGCGTATTAGCGCCTTAGAAGATGAGAGGCCGGGGCGGCCGAATTGCCGGATGGCTGGATTGCGGATTGGGAAAGGATACGACGGTGAGAATAGCAGACTGGAAAGAGTATGAACTGATCGATACCTCTGCGGGGGAACGGCTGGAGCGATGGGGAGATGTGATCCTCATCCGGCCGGATCCGCAGATCATATGGAATACGGAGAAAAAGGATCCCAGGTGGAAGAGCACCCATGCCCGGTATCACCGCTCCAATACAGGGGGCGGCGCATGGGAGGAGCGCAGGACCGTTCCTCCTGTGTGGAAAATTCATTACGGCGGGAAAAAGGGCGGCGTGGGCCGGGAGCTCACCTTTCGCCTGAAGACCATGGGCTTCAAGCACACGGGCATCTTCCCGGAGCAGGCCGTCAACTGGGATTTTGCGGCGGAGAAGATCCGCAGTGCGGGCCGGCCCATAAAGGTGCTGAACCTCTTTGGGTATACGGGGGCTGCCACCCTGGCCTGCGCGGCTGCGGGGGCTCAGGTCTGCCACGTGGACGCCAGCCGGGGCATGGTGGCCTGGGCCAGGGAAAACGCCGCGGCTTCCGGCCTGGAGGATAAGCCCGTTCGCTGGCTGGTGGATGATTGTGTAAAATTTGTCCAGCGGGAAAAGCGGCGGGGGAATACCTACCACGGAATCATCATGGATCCTCCCTCTTACGGCCGGGGCCCCAACGGGGAGGTCTGGAAGCTGGAGGAACAGCTTTTCGGCCTGGTGGAGCTCTGCGCTTCCGTAATGGATGCGGATCCGCTGTTTTTTATCCTGAATTCATACACAACGGGCCTTTCGCCCGCTGTGATGGAATATTTGCTGGGCGTGCAGCTGAAGACCCGCTTCGGGGGAAGGGTTTCCTCCAGCGAGATCGGGCTTCCTGTTACGGCCAGCGGTTTGGTGCTCCCCTGCGGGAGCACGGCTATCTGGCAGAACGACTGACACAGAACGGGGGAATGAGAATGACCATGGATCCGAATACAAAGGATGAAGCATTCATCCGCACCGAAGACGTCACGTTTTCCTATGGGGACACGGTTCCCGACGATGTATTGAAGGGCATCGTCATGCATGTGGAAAAGGGAGAATTTGTGGCGCTTTTGGGCCACAACGGCTCGGGGAAATCCACCCTGGCAAAAATGTTCAACGCCATGCTGCTCCCCACAGGGGGGACGATCTACGCCGGGGGCATGGATACCAAGGACGAAAGCCTTCTCTATGAGATCCGCCGGCGGGTGGGCCTGGTGCTGCAGAATCCCGACAACCAGCTGGTGGCCAGCGTGGTGGAGGAGGACGTGGCCTTTGGGCCCGAAAACCTGGGGGTACCCACAGAGGAAATACGCAAAAGGGTGGATGACGCCCTGAAGGCCGTGGAGATGTATGATTTCCGGGAGTTCGCTCCCCACAAGCTTTCCGGCGGGCAGAAGCAGCGGGTAGCCATTGCGGGCATTATTGCCATGGAACCCGACTGCATTGTGCTGGACGAGCCCACCGCCATGCTGGATCCCAGAGGGCGCACGGAGGTGCTCCGCACCATCCACCGGCTGAACCGGGAAAAGGGCATCACTATCGTGCTCATCACCCACTATATGGATGAGGCTATCGAGGCGGACAGAGTCATCGTTATGGACGATGGAAAAATCCTCACCGAGGGCGCCCCAAGGGATGTATTTTCCCAGGTGGAGCTCCTGAAAAAGCACCAGCTGGATGTGCCCCAATCCACGGAGCTCACCCACAGGCTGAAGGCCGCAGGGGTGGAATTGCCGGAGTGCACCCTTTCCATAGACGAATGCGTGGCGGCTCTGGAAAGCCTCCGGCCGGAATTTTCTCATGCCGGAGCCGGCGGAGAAGGGGAAGGAGGTGCGGAGCATGCCGCTGATTGAAACAAAGGACCTGACCTACGTTTATGGGGAAAACACCCCTTTTCAGAAGGTTGCGGTGGATCATGTGAACCTGAAGATCGAAGAGGGGCAGTTTATCGGCGTCATCGGCCACACAGGCTCGGGGAAATCCACCCTGATCCAGACGCTGAACGGCCTTTTGCGGCCCACCTCCGGCCAGGTTCTGCTGGATGGGAAGGATATCTGGGAAGAGCCCAAAAAGATCCGGGCCGTCCGCTTCCGGGTGGGCATGGTGTTCCAGTATCCGGAGCATCAGCTTTTTGAGGAAACGGTGCTGAAGGATATCTGCTTCGGCCCGAAGAACATGGGCCTTACGGAGGAAGAGGCCCAGAAGCGGGCCAGGGAGGCGGCCAAATTTGTGGGCCTTTCCCCGGAGCTTCTGGAAAAATCTCCCTTCGACCTTTCCGGCGGGCAGAAGCGCCGGGTGGCCATAGCGGGCGTCATCGCCATGGATCCGGACGTGCTGATCCTGGACGAGCCCACCGCCGGGCTGGATCCCAGAGGGCGGGATGTGCTCCTCTCGCAGATCGTGGGATACCACCAGGTGCGGAAAAACACGGTGCTGCTTGTTTCTCACAGCATGGAGGATATTGCCCGCACGGCGGAAAAAATCCTTGTTATGAACGATTCAAAGGCGGCTATGTTCGATTCCACGGAAAAGGTCTTTGCAAGAGACAGGGAATTGGAGGAAATGGGGCTCCGGGTGCCGGAGATCACCAAGATCATGGCCCGCCTGAAAGAAAACGGCTGGCCTGTGGGGACGGCGCTCACCATGGAGCAGGCCCTGCGGCAGCTGCTGCCCCTTCTGGGGAAAGGAGGCGTGCAGAATGATTCGTGATATCGCCCTTGGGCAGTATATTCCCGGCAAATCCTTTATCCACAGAATGGATCCCCGGGTGAAAATCGCCCTGACCTTTTTGTTTATTATCTTCCTGTTTGTGGCCAACGGCTATGTGGGAATGGGCGTTATGGTGGCGCTGGTTCTGGCGGTTCTGCTCCTTTCCCGCATACCTCTTAAGCAGTATTTCAAAAGCCTGAAGGCGATCATTTTTGTGGTGGCCTTTACCTCCATCCTGAACCTGTTTTACGGCTCCGGCCGGGTTCTGGTGCAGATCGGCTTCATGCAGATCACAGAGGGGGGCGTGAACCGGGCGGTGTTCATCACCATCCGCATTGTGTGCCTGATGCTTCTGAGCGCGGCGCTGACCTTCACCACCTCCCCCACAGCTCTCACAGACGCTATCGAGCGGCTTTTGCGGCCTCTGAAGGTGTTCCATGTGAAGGTGCATGAGATTGCCATGATGATGACCATCGCCCTGCGGTTTGTCCCCACTCTGCTGGAAGAGACGGATAAGATCATGAGCGCCCAGAAGGCCAGGGGAGCCGACATGGAAAGCGGCGGCTTCATGCAGCGGGTCAAGGCGCTCATCCCCATATTGATCCCCCTCTTTGTCTCGGCCTTCCGCCGGGCCTACGATCTGGCCATGGCCATGGAATGCCGCTGCTACCACGGCGGGGAAGGGCGCACAAGGATGAAGGTGCTCAAAGCCGGCAAGAGCGATGTGGCCGTTACGGTGTTTTCTCTTTTGCTCTGCGTGGGGATCGTGCTTCTCAATATCTATCTGCCGGGAGCCGTCCGCTAAAAGGCGGGCCCGGCAGGCTTCGGCCTTTAGGGTGCCGGCGGCTTTTTATTTGGGACGCCGGTGTTCCGGCCCCGAAACTTGAGAAAGGGAAAGGGGGATCCCATGCGGAACCTTTTGCTTACCATCGCATACGACGGCGCCGCCTACCACGGCTGGCAGGTGCAGGAAAACGCCCGGACGGTGCAGCAGGCCTTTCAGGAGGCTGCCGGAAGGGTTTTGGGTGTGTGCCCCAGCCTGAAGGGCTGCAGCCGGACGGATACGGGCGTGCACGCCAGGCAGTTCTGCCTGAGCATGAAGACGGAGCACGCCATTCCCTGCGGCCGTCTGGTGGACGCCCTCAACCACTTTCTGCCGGCGGATATTGCGGTGCTTTCCTGCCGGGAGGTGCCGGAGGAATTCCATGCCCGCTATTCCTGCCGGGGGAAGGAATATGAATATTGTATCTGGAACGCACGGGTGCGCAGTCCTTTTTTGCGCGCCCGGGCGTATCATTATTATTACCCGCTTCAGGTGGAAGCCATGAACGAGGCCGCCGGGCATTTTCTGGGGAGCCATGATTTCTCGGCCTTCTGCCGGGCGGATTCCCGGGAACGGGAGAATATGGTCCGCACCATCACCGCTTCGAAATGGCGGCGGGAGGGGGATATGGTGATCTACCGGGTGGCGGCGGACGGGTTCCTCTATAATATGGTGCGCATCCTGGTGGGGACCATGCTGTATGTATCCCAGGGGAAGATCCGGGCAGAGGAGATCCCCGCCATCCTGCAGTCGGGGGACCGTTCCAAAGCGGGCCCCACAGCCCCCGCCCAGGGGCTCTATCTGAACCGGGTGTTCTACGATGGGATAGAGCCTGCAGAGACGATAGAATCTATGGAAGTTCAAAAGGCATAAAGCCCGTGGAGCCCCAAAAGGACGCCCGGGTTCTGAATCCCGGAAAAGACCGGAAGATGGGAAACGGGCTCAGGCGCTGAGCGCCCGGCGGGATTCATCGCAGACAGCCGGAAAGAGCAGATTTTTATGAAGTGAGGTGACCGGAATGGATACGGAAAAGCGAAAGGCTTCCAGCCGCTGGAAAAGGCAGACGGAGGATTGGGAAGAGCGGGAAGAGCTTCGGGGAAGGGAACCGGATGCCTATGAAGGCCGGCATAAAAAGGAAAAACGGAAGAAAAAACGCCTTTCCCCCCTGTGGAGCCGGCTCATCAAGATTTTCCTGATCCTTCTGGCCGCTTTTTTGGGCCTCTTTCTGTGGCTGAACCGGGAAAACCTTCACCCGGAGACGGTGGTGGACTGGCTTCAGGAAAAGATTGTGGGCATGGGCGTGGGGGATGGATATCCCACCCCCATCGTGGGCAGCACGGTGGCCGAAGGGAATTTCGCCTCCTCTAACGGGGATCTGGTGGCGGTCAGCGACACCCATCTGACGGTGATGAATTCCTCTGCCAAAGAGCTCATGAGCAGGCAGCACAGCTTTACCACCCCGGCCCTGAAGCTGGCCGGAACCAGAATGCTGGTTTACAATCTGGGCGGGAAGGGCTACCAGGTGGAAAGCTACACCAAAACCCTTGTGAAGAAAACGGGCGAGGAAACTATATTCGGGGGAGGAATTTCCTCCGAAGGCACCTACGCCCTTCTGACGGAGGCCGAGGGGTATTTCGGCAAGCTCACCGTATATACGCCCGAAAATGAGGAGCGCTTCCGCTATCGGTTTTCCTCTGTTTACCCCACGGCCGTGGCGGTGGACGGAATTTCCGGCACAGCCTTTGTGACGGGTGTTTCCTCCAAAGACGGCGCGCTCCTTTCTTCTTTGTATCTTTTGGATATGAACAGCACGGAAAGCCAGAAGCCCCTGGGGGAATATGAGGACACCCTTTTCCTGGATGCGTATCTCTGCCCGGATGGAACGGCCGTGGCGGTGGGGGATACCAGAACGGTTGTGATCCCCTCCGGCGGCAGCCCCCAGGTGTATGAATACGGTTCCCGCCAGCTGGCTTCCTATGATGTGGGCGACGATGTGACGGCCCTCTGCCTGCTTCCCTACGATACGGCCTCCAGCGGCGAATTGATCCTTTTGGGGCACGACGGTGCTGTGCGGAAAACCATCTCTGTGGGGAGCGCTATGGAGAGCGTCTCCATCTCGGGGAATACGGCGGCCGTTTTGGGAGGCGGCGTCCTCAGCGGGTATTCTATATCGGATGGTTCCCCCGTGGGGCAGGCGGATGCCGGTTCAGACAGTGTGGCCGTGGCCTTGCGGGATGAAACCACCGCCTATATCCTGGGGGTTTCTGAGATCCGCATGGTGACGCTTTCTCAATAGAAATAGAAATCCAGAGGCATCCGGAGACGGCCAAAAGGGGCCTGGCGATATCTGTGAATCCGGCCCGGGGGCCATCCTTCAACGGTAACATGACTGAAACTTGTGTGAGGGGAAAATCTGTGGTATACTTTCCCCTGAAAGTGGTTTTGATGCAAAATCCATTTGGGAGAAAGCCCTGTGGCTGCCGCCCGGGTGTTTCTCTGGCGCGAAAGAATACGGAAGGCTGAACCTGCAGATTTTTGCGGGGCTTTTGTGGGAGGAAGATATGGGCAGTATAGGAATCATCCTGGACGTTGTGTTTATCCTTCTGGCGGGAATACTGGTAGCGGTCGGCGTTCAGAGAGGCTTTGTCCGCTCTCTTGTGGAATTTGTGGGGGGCATAGCCGCCCTGCTTGTGACGGCGATGTTTTCCGGCTATTTTGCGGATTTTCTCTGCTCTGTGCTGAAGGATTCCGTGAAGGACGATATGGCGGTTTCGATTTTGCGGGCCTGCTCTGCGCTGATCCTTTTCACGGCCCTGCAGCTTTTGGTGCGCATGGCGGCCAAGGCGTTGGATATGCTGTTTAAGCTTCCCGTCCTCAACATGCTCAACAGAATATTGGGGGCGGTTTTCGGATTCCTGAAGGGGGCTGTGGTGGTGCTGCTCCTCTGCGCCGTGCTGGATATTGCCGGCCCTCATTTTGAAGTGGAGGGAGAGCCGCTTTCTAAAAGCCTGCCGGAATCCTGGGTGTATACGAATATCTATCAGACGAACCCTGTGGCTTCCCTGTTCCAGCTTGTGGAATAGGCAAAAGGGAAAAGAGAGCTGGATAGAGTCGGATTTCATATGCGGCAAGAGCGCATATGCCCCTTGAGGGGAGAAGATCCGGGGAAAGAGGGAATGAAAGATGAAACGCTGGAATAAGAATATCAATATCCCAAACGCGCTTTCGGTGCTGCGCATTATTTTGATCGTTCCGTTCGTATATTTTTTCATGAATGGGAAGATACTGGAAGCGGTGGCCTGCCTGGTGCTTTCGGGCCTTTCGGATATGTTTGACGGCATGATCGCCAGAAAGTTCAATCAATTCACAGAGCTGGGGAAAATGCTTGACCCTGTGGCGGATAAGCTGACGCAGGTGACTATTGTGGTCTGCCTGGCTATTCAGAACCCCATTCTCATTCCCCTGCTGGCTATTTTTGTTATCAAGGAAGTTCTCATGGTAATCGGCGCCTCTTACCTGGTGTTTAAAGTAAAGAAACGCCCCAGCGCTTCTAAATGGTATGGCAAGGGCGCAACCGTGATGTTTTATATATCCATGACCATCATCGTGGGCCTCAAGGGGATCTGGAATATTGAAATTCTGCCTCTTTCTGTGGCGCTGCTCTCTGTAACAGCGTTGATGATGCTGTATGCCCTCTATGAGTATTTCAAGATTTTCCGTGAGCTTCTCCACTCCAGCGACCCGAAGGATTCCATCGATCTGAAGGCGGATCTCAGAGGGGAGTGCCAGGAAGAAAAACAAATGGAATGATCCTTTTCGGTATGTAAATCCCGTAGTTTAAGAAAGAAGGTTGCCTTTTGGATATGCTTTGTTCGAGATGCCATAAACGCCCGGCTGTGGTTTTTATATCTCCCACCACCTCCGGTGAAAGCCAGGGGCTTTGCCTTGTTTGCGCCAAAGAGCTTGGCATTAAACCCGTGACGGATCTTTTGGATAAGATGGGGATCAATGAAGAGCAGCTGGAGGCCATGGCCTCTGAGTTTAACGAACTGGGCTTCCCTGCCATGAACGAGGATGGAGAGAACGGCCCCGGAGAAGGAGAAGACGGCTTCGAGCCGGGGGGCGCCGTTCCGTTCCCCAGCTTTCTGCAGAGCATCTTCCCCGGAATGGGGAATAATAAACAGCAGGATGACGCCCAGAAGAACGAGGGAAAAACCTCTTTCAAGGAAAAGCGGGAAAAGAAAAAGCACCGTCATCTGGACACCTACTGCACGAATCTGACGGCCCGGGCGGCCCACGGTGAGCTGGACGCCATCATCGGCAGAGAGAAGGAAATCTCTCGTGTGGTGCAGATCCTCAGCCGCCGGACGAAAAATAACCCCTGCCTCATCGGCGAGCCCGGCGTGGGCAAGACCGCCATTGCAGAGGGGCTGGCTATCCGTATCGCCAAGGGGGATGTTCCCGCACGCCTTCGGAAAAAGGAGATCTATCTTCTGGATCTGACCGCCCTGGTGGCGGGCACCCAGTTCCGCGGCCAGTTTGAAAGCCGCATAAAGGGCCTTGTGGAAGAGGTCAAGCAGGCGGGGAATGTGATCCTCTTCATCGATGAAGTCCACAATCTGGTGGGAACCGGGGATGCAGAGGGTTCCATGAATGCGGCCAATATCCTGAAGCCCGCCCTTTCTAGGGGCGAGATCCAGGTGATTGGGGCCACGACCTTCACGGAGTATAGAAAATATATTGAAAAAGACGCCGCTCTGGAAAGGCGCTTCCAGCCGGTGACCATCAGCGAACCCTCTATTCAGGAAACCACAGAGATGCTCCTGGGGATACGCACCTATTATGAGCAGTTTCACAGGGTGCGGGTGCCGGAGGAGATAGTCCGCCGGGTGGTGGTGCTTTCAGAGCGGTATATCAACGACCGTTTCCTGCCAGATAAGGCCATCGACCTTCTGGACGAAAGCTGCGCCTGCGCTGCGCTGCGGAATGTTTCCATGGCGGAGTACGACGCTTCGGCCTTCGAGCTGGAAAAGCTCCACGCAGAGGAGGAAAAGCTCACAGCGGACGGAGTGGAGCCCGATTATGAGAAGCTGGCCCAGCTGCGCACAGACATTGTGAAGAACGAGAACAAGATGAAAGAACTGGCGCCGGAAGCCCTGGGCGCCCAGGTGGAAGAAGGGGATATCGCTAAGGTTATCGAGCTCTGGACGGGTATCCCGGCCTCCCGCGTGCAGGAAAGCGAGCTGAAAAAGCTCAGCGGGATGGAAGCGGTTCTCAACAGCAAGATCATCGGCCAGGAAGAGGCTGTGAAGGCCCTTTCCTCTGCCATCCGCCGCAGCCGCGTGCAGATCAGCCCCCGGCGCAGGCCCGCATCCTTTATCTTTGTGGGGCCCACCGGCGTGGGAAAAACAGAGCTTGTGAAGGTGTTGAGCCAGGAGCTTTTCGACAGCCCGGAAACGTTGATCCGGTTGGATATGTCGGAATTTATGGAAAAGCACTCTGTTTCCCGCATCATCGGTTCCCCGCCCGGGTATGTGGGGTATGACGAGGCCGGGCAGGTGACGGAGAAGGTTCGCAGAAGGCCGTATTCCGTCCTGCTTTTCGACGAGATCGAAAAGGCCCACCCGGATGTGATGAATATCCTTCTGCAGATTCTGGATGAAGGAAGAATCACAGACGCTCACGGGCGCACGGTGAATTTTGAAAATACCGTCATTGTCATGACCAGCAACGCGGGCAGCGAGCGGAAGGAAGGGGCCCTGGGCTTCGCCAGAAGCAGCCAGGATGTGGATAAGGAAAAATCCATGAAAGCCCTTTCGGAATTCCTCAGGCCGGAGTTCCTGGCCAGAGTGGATGAAATCATCCAGTTCCGCAGCCTGACGGTGGAGGACTTTAAGAAGATCGCCGTTTTGATGCTGCAGGAATATGTGGGCTCTCTGAAAGAGAAGGGGATTTCTTTCACCTGGGATGACAAGGCTGTGAGCTGGCTTGCAGAGCATGCCTTCGGCAAGCGCAGCGGCGCCCGGGATCTGCGCAATCTCATCCGCCGGGAAGTGGAGGACCGCATCGCTTCTGTTCTGGTGGAGCACTGCGATTCTAACGTGACGGCTATCGCTGTAACCGTGGGGGACGACGGCGCTCTCGCTCTGCAGACGCTTTTATAAGCATTGGAAAAAGAGGGGGCCGGCTTTCGGGAATGGTTTGCCTCCCCAAAGCTCGGCCTTCTTTTCCGAATAAATTGTGAAAATTTGAAAAATCTGGTTTTTTCATTGACAACTAGCGGCGCTCTTGCTATAATAATATACGCCGCTGAAATGCGAGTGTAGTTCAATGGTAGAACACCAGCCTTCCAAGCTGGTTGTGTGGGTTCGATTCCCATCACTCGCTCCATGTTTTGCGCCAATAGCTCAGCTGGATAGAGCAACTGCCTTCTAAGCAGTAGGCCAGGGGTTCGAGTCCCTTTTGGCGCGCCATAAATGGTGGATGTAGCTTAGTTGGTTAAAGCGCCAGATTGTGGCTCTGGAGATCGTGGGTTCGAGTCCCATCTTCCACCCCACTTTTTA
>CAJFPJ010000048.1 GCA_904399395.1 uncultured Clostridia bacterium
GCCGCCCTTGAGGACGCCTCCATTGCTGGCTGACTTCACTCACATCAGAGTCTGCAAACCTTTTTGCGAAAATTCCTTGACATTACCAGATTGCATATTGGCGTATTTGAAATTTTCAAGTATCCGATTGCAATTAAGAAATTCGAGAAATATGCTCTAGACAGGAATTGGATATAGAAATAAGATGAAGGCAGTATCTGCATATTGCAGATACTGCCTTTTGTTTTGAAAAGTTGAACTCGGAGTGCGTTGGAACGAATGAATATGCTCAATCAAGTTCATCCTGATGGGTTAGACCGATACAGAAAGCGGAATGAAACTATATAAATTACCATTCGCTAGAAAGACAGCCGCAGTGCCTTTCGGATACTGCGGCTGTCTGCAATTCAGATGAAAAATTTTTGGGAAATCACTCCACAGTGATAATTCTGGTCTCATAGGGAGCAAGGCAAAGGGAAAGCGTCTCTCCGGGTACAGGGATGTGAGCGGTCTGCTCTGCATCGGTGTTGTTAATGACAACCAGCTGCCGGCTCTGGGGATAATAAGCGCATTCTGTGTAGGCATTATCCGTAAGATATAGGCCCTTCAATTCTTCGCCGCCAGCTTTCAAAATCAGATTCAGCAACAGGCGATTGTTTTCGGTCCCTTTTTCAAAGGAAGAAAGATAGATGCCCATACCTTTCCCAAAAGGATGAAGAGTTAGGGTGGGTACATCCCCGTCGGCCATAAGGACTTTGGCTTTTCCGTCTGTAAGGAAAGGAAGTCCCCTTGAATAGATTTCCCGCTTTTTCACAAAACAGCCTTCCGGCAGGAGTCCGGGCTCTTCTTCTACGCTGAAGGTCCATTTGCCATGGCACTGGCGTTCTCCTGTGTCTTCATCCACACCAAGAACAGGCGCCATACGGAAAAAGCTGTCGAAGCCTTCCACGGCAGAAGGTTCGTTGACGCCGATAAATGCGCCTCCCTCATGAACAAAGCGGAAAAGCTCCTCCAGCAGGCGGGCATTTTTCCAGCTTTCCCCGCCGCTCCAGGCACTTCCGGCAAAGCCGGCGTTGATGACAACGTCCACATCCTTGAGGGCGCCGTTAAGCACATCTTCAAAGCTCAGGAATACCGTTTCCACGGGCAGGCCGGAAAGGGCCTCGTTGATATGGATGAGGTCGTTACGGAAGGTTTCATGAAAATGGCCCGAAAGAGTCCAGGAGCGCAGCTTGCCCCAATAGTGGAGCACAGCTACCTTTGTCTTTATATGATAGGGCGAACCTTCCCGGTGCAGCTCTGCGATTTTCCGGAATTCATCCGCCAGAGAGGCGATATAGTCTTTGAAATCCGGGAAGTCCTCCACCAAATGCAGATATCCGCCCAAACCGATCCGGTCGATGGGAGCTCGGAGAAGAGCTCTGCGCACGCTGGTCCAGTATTCCTTGGCATCTCTTGTTGGGTCGCCGCCTTCCATAAAGGTGGGGGCGCCACCCAGCCCCACAGGGAATAGGTAAGGGTGCAGCCGCAGCTCGTGGGTTTTCACTTTCACGCCGGAGCAAAGCCTGGCTTCATAGCCGGAAAAGACGCATTTGATGAGGCCGTCGAAACCGAATTCTTCAAAACGGCCGTTATAGGGCTCGATGCCTACCCAACTGTCATCATAAAACACATAGGCTTCTTTTCCGTATTCGTGCACAATATCGATTAGCTTTTTGCCGAAGGAGATGACGAAATCATTTATAAATTCCATCCAGTCCTTTTTCTGAGGTGTTCCAGGCATATGGGTCACATGGAGCTTTCCTCCATTGACAAAATCCTCCGCGGTGAGGGCATAGCCGTATTTTTTCTCAAACAGATCCAAGGCCCTGGCGCTTACGGTGAAATCATAGGAACCCCAGTCGGTGAAGAGGTTGCGGTTCCGTTCTGAAGCGCCCCAGATCCACACAAAATTATAGAACATAGAGGTGAAGCGCACTACTGTTGTGGCGGGGTGCGCCTCGCACCAATCCCGCATCCATGTGAGAAGGTATTCCTGAGTTTCAGGATACATAGGGTCGATTTGCATGAGATGCTCTTTATCCCAGTGGTTGGTGGTGTGGTTATACATGGAGATTTCTTCCCAAATTCGGTAGGCCATAAAACTCACCGTGTAGGTGTAGAAGGGAGCAGCGGCCTCAATGGTCACGGTGCCATTGCCCGCATTGTAACTCCACGCATTTTGGGGGAGAGGCGTATTTTCCGTCCTGTCGTATACCTGCCAGTATTTCATGGCCTCCCGGCTGTCGTTGATTTTGAACTGCTGTTCAAAAAAACTTTCCATCAGGGAAATGGTCAGTTTTCCCCCTTCTGCGGCCTGAGGAGGTGTCATCAGGAAGCATTGCTGCAGCTTATCCATATTTTTGGCTGCCCATTCGTTGTGGTCGCGAATCAGGCAGACGGTGGAATAAATCCCGTAGCCTGCGTTCAGGATCTCATCGGAAAGCTTCGTGCCGTCGCTGTCACGGATGACGTCGGCTCCCCACTTTTCCGCAAGCTCCAGTGTGAGCTTTTCATATCCCGATTCCCCGGGAAGTGTGAACCTTCCCTTTTTGTTTTCCGTATCCATTATGTTTCCTCCTTTTTCTGTTTCCTTTTCCGCTTTTCTTCGTTTCCCATTTATATGGAAACGGAGATCAAATCTTCTACCTTCATGATAAAAAGATTCCTTTGCAAAATCCACTTATTTTCTGGAAATAACTTTGCAGTTTCAACCATTTTGCGGTATGATGAATAGGATGTTTCTTATGGGCTTCTTTTCGAGGCAAAGCGTTAAGGGGGCCTGAAAGTTGTGAGGAGCGAAGTGCCGTGAACAGGAAGCAGTATGAAAATATGGAATACAGGAACTATCGCCTGCAAAAAGATTTTCCTGTTTTCTTTTTATCTGGTGAGCAATGGAGAATCTCTGATGTTCCCAGCAGCAGGCTGCATTTCCACAATTGTGTGGAGATCGGGGTGTGCCATACGTGCGGGGGCACCCTGCGGGTATACGATAGTTGTTTTCCTTTTCAGGCTGGGGATATCACGTGCATTCCCCAGAATGTGCCTCACACCACATGGTCGGAGAGGGGAACCAAAAGCCAGTGGAGTTATCTTTTTTTTGACCCGGAGTCTTTATTTCGGGAAGTTCCCGCTCTTGTTCCACCTTTTTCTCACCTGGCTGGGAACGGGGGAGGTCGGTTCGTTTTTTCTGAGGGTCAGGCCCCGGAGCTATATCCCTTAATGCAGGAGATTCTCCGAGAGCTGGAGGAAGAGAAGCCGGATTTCAGGCTGTCTGTGAGAGGACTGCTTGCTTCTTTGCTGGTGAAGATGCGCCGGCTGCAGTCGCCTTCTACACAGGGAGATACAGAAGGCCCCGAAGAAGGGAACAGAGAATTTTCTGTTCAGCACATGCCTTCCATCTTGCCTGCCTTAGATTTTGTAGAAGAGAACTATTCAGAGCAGTTTGACATAAACGCCCTTGCAAAGGCTTGCTGCCTGAGTGAAACTCATTTCAGGCGTCTGTTTCATCAGGTGATGCATACAGCTCCACTGGCATATGTGAACGGCGTCCGGATTGAAAAAGCCTGCGGGCTCCTGTGCCTTTCTGAAGAGCCCATTCTCTCCGTAGCGGAAAAGGTTGGTTTTCCTTCTATATCAAGCTTTAACAGACAGTTTATGCGGATCATGCAGATAACCCCCAGTGAATACAGGCGCTGTCAGCGGCTGCAGGGCGGAACCGGCCGGAGCAGGCTGCCTGTGATTTCCGAATTTACCGGCTGGCTTTTGCCGGAGGAAAACCCGGAATAGAACAATAAGAGTTTTACAGGATATAGAAGATATAGAGAAGAAATAAGGTTATCCCATAAAAAACAAGGAATTTAAGCGGCACAAAGCAGCCCCGGCAGAGCATTGCTCTGCCGGGGCTGCTTTCAGTATGAAAGCTTTTTATCTTTATTCTTCAATAAGGCTGGGAGTGGCAGTAATATAGAAAAGCTCATAATCATCGAAAGAAGAGGTTGTCATAGCCGAGAAAGGAAGCTTTGCTCCGGCAGGCAGATAATCAATATAATCTGTGGCGGTCTCCACTGTCTCACCATCGCTGTAAAGCCGGAAGACGATAGCGATATTCTCCAATGCCTGATCAGAATCGTTCTGTGCATATCCGGTAATATCTGTATAAGAGCCGTATTCGGAACGCTCCATTTCCACGCCGGTAATGGTGATATCTTCCCCGAATTTCATCCTGTATTTTGTCAGTTCCTGAGAGGCCTTGAGCTGCTCTTCAGGGCTCTGGCTGTTGGAACGAAATAGATTCATCGCGCTGAATATCAGATTCACCGTGGTCAGCAGCGTGAGAACAGATAACAGAATAATAGTTCCAAGGGAACGGCCAGTCTTTTGAGGCTGCTGCCAGGCAGCAGGGAGTTGAGAAGGCATCGTCTGCAGCGGCTGATAGGCGGAAGTATTCTGAACGTTTTGAGAGTTTTGCGGTTGGGCGTTGCTTTCCGGTATCGTGGGCTGATTCAGCGCCCCGCAGCGAGGGCAGAAATTCCCCTCGTATTCGGTGTGGCAGTTCCTACATAGCATGGTTGATCGTCTCCTTCCAGAAGCGGCGTCCGCCTCCTTATTATAGTTCAATTTAAGAATACTCCTTTTTATCCTATAGGGCAAGACCGCCGTCTGTGAATATGTATCACGAAAGCCTCGTGCGGTTCCAGCGGCGGTAATTTTACTCTGAAATTGGGACTTTAGAAGCGAGTGTAGCCCATTCGGTCTGTTTCGGTATCCAGTGGATTCCGGATAAAAAACATCTTACAGCTGGCTTACAAAACTGTAAGCTTTCAGGGCCGGAATGTAAGGCAAATCGATGGTTCTCCATACGGCTGATTGATATACTAAAGGCAATGAAACAAAGGAGTGGATTCGGTATGGCACTTTTGGAAGTACGGAATTTGAAAAAGATATATACGACCCGCTTCGGAGGAAATCCGGTGCAGGCCCTGCAGAATGTGACCTTCTCTGTGCAGGAGGGGGAATATGTGGCAATTATGGGGGAATCGGGCTCCGGAAAGACCACACTTCTGAATATTTTGGCCTGTTTAGATCAACCCACAGAGGGAGAGATCCTTTTGGAAGGGAAGGATACACTGACTATCCCTGAAAAGGACATTTCGGCCTTCCGGCGGGAAAATCTGGGCTTTGTTTTTCAGGATTTTAATCTTCTGGATACTTTTTCCATTCGAGACAATATCTTCCTTCCCCTGGTGCTTTCGGGAAGGCCGTATAAAGAGATGAACCGGAAACTCCGCCCTATTGCCGAGCGGCTGCGCATTCTGGATATCCTGGGGAAATATCCCTATGAGGTATCCGGTGGGCAGAAGCAGAGAACGGCGGTGGCCCGGGCGCTGATTACGGATCCGAAGCTGATTTTGGCCGACGAGCCCACCGGTGCGCTGGATTCCAAATCCTCCGGGGAACTTCTTTCTCTATTTGATGATATCAATCGGGAGGGACAGACTATCTTGATGGTGACGCACAGCATCCAGGCAGCCAGCCATGCGGGGCGCATCTTATTTATCAAAGACGGCCAGGTCTTTTACGAAATCTGCCGGAAGGAGAAAACTTCCGAACGCATGTATGAGGAAATTTCCCACACACTCACCATGCTGACGACAGGCGGTGGATATCATGAATAAAAAGCTCTATCCCAGGCTGGCAGCTATGAATTTACGGAAAAACGCAAAGCTGTATACGCCGTATATTTTCACCTGCATTGGTACGGTCATGCTGTATTATGTGATTTCCGCCCTTTCTAAAAGCACAGCACTTGAAAATATTTCCGGCGGTTCGGTGCTGAAAAGCATACTGGGATTTGGATCCGGAGTAGTGGCTTTATTTTCGGCTATATTTCTCTTTTATACAAATAGTTTTCTGATGAAACGCAGAAAAAAGGAAATCGGTCTTTTTAATATTTTAGGTATGGGAAAACGCCATATCGCCGGCGTTATGTTTTTTGAAACCCTCTATGTAGCCTTTTTAGGGCTTTTCTTCGGCCTTTTTCTGGGACTTCTTTTCAGCGGACTGCTCTATTGGCTTCTTCCCCTGTGGCTTCGCTTTGATGTGGCCTTTCAGTTTGAAGTCCCCGTGTCTTCTATTTTTGAAACAGTCGCCTTCTTCCTCTGCCTGTTTTTTCTGATTCTTCTTCACACCCTCCGCCAGATCCATGTGGCAAAACCTGTGGAGCTTCTGAAGGGTGGGCAGACGGGGGAAAAAGAGCCTAAGGCAAAATGGCTTCTGGCCGTTTTCGGAGCTGTATGTCTTGGCGCGGGATATGCCATCTCTATTATGACTACAGATCCGGTGGCGGCGCTGATGCTGTTTTTTGTGGCCGTCGTACTGGTCATCATTGGCACCTATTGTCTCTTTACCGCCGGTAGCATCACCATACTCAAGATTCTCCGCAAAAAGAAAAGCTATTACTATAAGACACGGCATTTCATTTCCGTTTCCGGCATGATGTATCGGATGAAACAGAATGCAGTGGGCCTTGCCAATATCTGTATCCTTTCCACAGCCGTTCTTGTTATGGTTTCTTCTACGGTTTCTCTCTATATCGGGATGGAAGATTCCCTTTACACTCGCTATCCTAAAGAGATAGCGGTTACGGCCGGTAACGTTTCCGAGGAAAATATCCAGATGATGGACAGTGCCGTTGCCTCCATCTTAAAAGAAGAAAAGCTGGAGCCCAAGGATGCTGTCCGGTATCGGGTGCTGTCCTTCGCTGCGCAGCAGCAGGGAACGGAGTTTTCGGTGGATCTTTCCTCCTCCGTCAATTTAGACGGTGTGAAAACACTAAGCTTTATTCCGTTGGAGGATTACAACCGCATGACGAACCAGACTCTCTCTTTGAACGACGGGGAGATATATGTGTATTCGGATCGGGAGGCTTACGGGCAGGATTCTCTGCGTATTCTGGGCAACACTTTTTCCATCCGAGACACGTTGGAAGAATTTGCAGGCAACGGTATGGATAATGCTCAGATTGTGCCTACGTATTATCTGGTGGTGAAAGATTTTTCCGTCCTGCAGGAGCTGGAACAGAAACAGAAGGAAGCCTATGGGGAAAATGCTTCCTCGGTGAGGCTTTATTACGGCTTTGACCTGGATACACAAGAAGAGCAGGAAGAGATTGTCTATGAAAAACTGACCCAGCAGCTTATGTCGGAGGAGGGAGAAAGTTTTGATGGGTATATAGAGTCTCGCTCTCATTACCGCCATGATTTCTTCGCTCTTTACGGAGGATTGTTTTTCCTGGGCATTTTCCTTGGGATCCTCTTCATGATGGCTACGGTGCTGATTATCTATTATAAGCAGATTTCCGAAGGGTATGAGGATAAAGAGCGGTTTGAGATCATGCAGAAGGTGGGCCTGAGCCGCCGGGAGGTGAAAAAAACCATTCATTCCCAAGTAATGAGTGTATTTTTCCTGCCACTTGTGACGGCGATTATCCATATTGCGTTTGCTTTTCCTGTGATCAGCCGCTTGCTAATGGTCTTGGGCCTTACCAATACACAGCTCTTCATCTTCTGCACTTTGGGGTGCGCGGTCATATTTTCTCTCATTTATATAGGGATTTACTTCATTACGGCCCGGGTTTATTATGGGATTGTAAGCCAGCCGGAATAACAGGTATAGAAGTTCCTTTTTCTATACCTGTTAAAGGTCCTCCATAGATTTCTTTCTGTTCCTTGGGAACAAGATTCTGCTGCTGAAAGAAACCCGGCGATATTCCGGCCGCCGGAGCCTCCCCTTCTCATATTGGGAAGGGGAGGCTTTTTGTATACTCTGGAATTGCATAGATAAAGAAAATTAAATTTACTACTTTACTTTAGTAAAAAGATAGTGTACAATAAAGCAGGTCCAAGTAATCAATTCCTTTTGGAGGTTATAGAACATGAAAAAGATTCTTTCCATGTTGCTGGCTTTGTCTTTGGCGGCCGTATCTTTTGTTGGCTGTTCTCAAAATCAGGAAACCCAGCAGAGTGGTTCGGAAGCGAGCGATGCTGCCGCAAACGTATCGGAAGGCGATTCCCAAGCGGAAAATACAGGGGACGATTCTCTGCAGAAAATCAAGGATAAAGGTCAACTGGTTCTGGGGCTGGATGATTCCTTCCCACCCATGGGATTCCGGGATACGGACAACAACATTGTAGGCTATGATATCGATCTGGCCAAGGAAGTAGCTGAGCGTATGGGCGTAGAGCTGGTAATCACCCCTGTAGATTGGGATTATAAAGAGACCGAGCTCAACGACGGCAATGTGGATTGCCTCTGGAACGGCATGAGTGTGGACGACGAACGCAAGGAGAAAATGAACCTGAGCGAACCTTATATGGAAAACCGCCAGGTAGTGGTGGTTCTTGCAGATTCGGGCATCAATACTCTGGCGGATCTTGCCGGGAAATCGGTGATTCTGCAGGCGGGTTCCACGGCCGTAGGCGCTCTGGATTCTAAGGAAGATGTCAAGAGCACCCTTAGGGAAGTTACAGAAGTTCCCGACAATGTGCAGGCTATGATGGAATTAGGCCAGGGAACCGGCGATGCCGTTGTCATGGACGAAGTGGTAGCCCGGTATTACATTTCCAAGAGCGATAATCCGGATCAGTTCAAGGTGCTGGATGAAGCCCTTTCGGATGAGGTGTATGCGGTTGGCTTCCGCAAAGCGGATCAGTCTCTCCGGGATGAAGTGCAGAAAATTTTGGGTGAAATGAAGGCTGACGGCACTCTGAAGACGATTACAGAAAAGTGGTTTGGAAGCGATATATCCATTGTTCCTGACAACGAGTGACATAAAGCTGCCTCAGGAAAGGGGCCGGCGAGACCGGCCTCTTTTTTCCATATAACGATAAGAGGCGGGCCGGAGCTGAGGGTTTCGAATTCTGCAGCATCCGGCAGGAAATGGCTTGTGGGATGCAGTGATTGGGAAAAGCTGTGAAAGGAGAGGGCTCCCGCGGAAGGAGCTGGATCGTAGACATGGAAGCTTTTTTGGAAACCATTCTTGGAATGGATTTGGAGACGGTGGGGAAGATTTTGGTGCAGATGCTGCAGACTTCTTTGGTTACGCTGCAGCTTTTCTTCTTCACGCTGCTGTTTTCTTTGCCTTTGGGGCTCTTGGTGGCCCTTGGCAGAATGTCCCGATTTAAGCCACTGCAGTGGCTTATCCGCGCATATCTGCTGGTGATGCGCGGCACGCCTCTGATGCTTCAGCTGATCTTCTTCTGGTTTGGCCTGAAGCTGGGGAGATACGGATTTTCGCGTATGGAAACAGCTATTGTGGCCTTTGTGCTCAATTATGCGGCGTATTTTGCTGAGATTTACAGGGCCGGGATTCAAGGGGTTCCTCAAGGGCAGAGGGAAGCAGCCAATGTGCTGGGCTTCTCTAAATCCCAGACTTTTTTCCGCATTGTGTTGCCTCAGCTTGTGAAAAAAATCCTGCCCCCAATGGGGAATGAGTTTATGACCCTTGTAAAGGATACCTCTCTGGCGCAGATTATCGCCGTAGTAGAGATCTCTGCTTTGGCTTCCAAATTCCAAAATGCAGAGGTTTCCATCGTGCCTGTTTTTATTGCAGGTGTGTTCTATTTGATTATGAACGCCGTGATTTCCAAGTGTTTCAGTATGGCGGAAAAACGGTTGAACTATTATCAGTAAGGAGGGGCGCCTCATGGCAGAAAGCGTTTTATCGGCAGAAAATATCTGTAAAGCCTTTGGAGCCAATGAAGTGCTCCGGGGAATTTCTTTTCAGGTGCATCAGGGAGAGGTTCTTTCGGTGATTGGCCCCTCCGGTTCGGGAAAGTCCACTCTTCTGCGGTGCAGCACGCTACTGGAAAAGGTGGATTCCGGCAGGATAGCTTACGGCGACCTTCTAATGGTAGGAGGCGAAAAAGGGGGAAAAGCCCAATACAGTCCAGCCCCTGTCCTGCAGCAAATCCGGCGGCGGTTTGGGTTGGTTTTTCAGAATTTCAATTTATTTCCTCATTTCTCCGTCCTGCGGAATATAACAGAAGCCCAGATCCGGGTGGCAAAACGTTCTCAAGAGGAAGCAGTGGCAACAGCCCGCAGCCTTCTTGATAAAGTAGGCCTCAGGAATAAAGAAAACGCGTATCCTTGTGAGCTTTCGGGAGGGCAGCAGCAGCGGGTGGCTATCGCCCGGGCTCTTGCGATGGATCCGGAAGTGCTCTTTTTTGACGAACCCACATCGGCGCTGGATCCGGAATTGACAGGAGAAATCTTGAAGGTCATCCGCGACTTGGCAGAAGAACATATGACCATGGTGGTGGTTACACACGAAATGGCCTTTGCGCGGGATGTTTCTGACCGGGTGATTTTTATGGATGGGGGCGTGATTGTGGAGGAGGGTGATCCGCGGGAAGTGATTGAGAACCCTAAAAGCGATCGAACAAAATCCTTTTTGGCACGGTTTCATCAAGTATAATGAAAAAGCTCGGGAATCGATTCCCGAGCTTTTTTCTCTGTGTTGCTTCGGCAGAATTTTCTCAGCTCATGTTTTGTACAAAGCAAACTTTTGCTTCATACGTTCTTTTGCCGGGCGTTTTCCGCCAGACGCTGTAGCTCTGAAAAAGAGCCGGGATCGTCCTTTTGGATCTGCTCTCTGACGGCAGTGGGGAGCGAATAGTAGAATTCGTAGCTGGAAAGATCCTGATCCAAAAGCTCGCTCAACCCCAGATGAGGCTGTCCTTCTTCCATTGGTGTGCCTCCTTATACGGTTTTATCACCGGATTATAGAATCTTAATATTGATTTTGTCTAATTTATCATTGCATTCTTTATAATATGCCAATAAAGACGGAAGTATTACTGGTGATTTTTAGGAGAAACGACGAAATCTGCGAGGGGAGGTAATTTGACGGATTTATGAAAAAATGCTATTCTTTCTTTGCGTATATATATGATTTTTAGGCAAATAGGTGGATTTGCCGCGTTTTGGAGGGGTGAGAATTGAAACGAATGTATCCGTACATTCGCCCATGGCTGTGGGCGATGGTAGCAGCGATCCTGTTCAAGGGCGCGGGTGCTGTTACAGACCTGCTGATTCCCTATATGATGGGAATCCTGATCGACACAGGCATTGCCACTGGAGAAGCGCATCAGATTGTGGTAATGTGCTTGGCAATGTTGTTTTTGACCCTTGTGACCGCAGGATTCAATATTCTTGCGAATTTTATCTCTGCGCGGGCTACGCAGAAGATCGGGGAACGAATTCGGAATGCTCTGTATTCCCACATCCAGAAGCTCACTATCAAGGATGTGGACAGAGTGGAAACACCTTCTTTGATTACCCGCGTCACCAATGACGTGGAGCATGTGCAGAGGACGCTTCTCATGATGACGCGTTTTATGGTGCGGGCGCCCATTATGGCCATAGGGGGTGTATGTCTTTCTCTTATGTTGGATCCGGTGCTGACGCTGGTGATCTTTGTGGGGATGATTCTTCTGGGGGTTGCCAGCATGTCTGTCTATAAAGTGACGCGGCCTATTTACCGAAGAGTGCAGCAGGCCATAGACAGGCTGACCACCATTCTGCGAGAGGGCCTCTCAGGCATCCGGGTAATTAAATCCTTCAATAAGTCGGAATACGAGATCAATCGGTTTACTTCTCAGAGTAAGGAAGTCAAAAAGCATGAGCTGAAAGCGGGGCTTTTCAACGCGTATATGGATCCTTCCATCGGCCTCATAACCAATATGACTATAGCGGTAGTTCTTTTCTGTTCCGGTTTTCGGGTGGAGGCTGGGGCCCTTGAGATTGGCAAGATTTTTACGATTGTCAATTACATAAATATGATCCTGAACGCAATGACCAGGATCCCTCGCATGTTCATGATGTTCAGCCGGGCTAATACCTCTTCTGCCAGAATCGCGGAGATTCTGGATATTGAGGAGAGCACTGAATACGGCAAAGCAGATGACAGAAAATGCGAAAATACGGTTTTGGAGTTTCGGGATGTGAGTTTTGCCTATCCGGGCTCTCCTGCCAATTCCCTGAAACATGTGAGCTTTAAAGTAAAAAAGGGAGAGACACTGGCTGTTATAGGCGCTACAGGTTCTGGGAAGACCACTCTGCAGAATTTGATTCTGCGGTTGTATGAACCTTCCGAGGGAAGCATCCGTTTTGAAGGGCGGGATATCCGCGAATACAGCAAACGTGCCCTGAACCGGATGGTGACGGCAGCCATGCAGCAGTATACCATTTTCGGTATGACTATTCGGGATAATATCATTCTGGATCAGGATTTTGAAGAGGACCGCCTGGAGCGTTCAGCCAGGTCCGCTCAGATTATGGATCTGATCGACGAACTGGATGATCATTTTGAATATGAAATAGCCCAGAACGGCACGAATCTTTCCGGAGGACAAAAGCAGCGGATCAGCGTGGCAAGGACTCTTTACCGCCAGGCGGATCTGACGATTCTCGATGACGTTTCCAGCGCATTGGATTACAGAACGGATCTGCGTCTGCGCAGCGCTCTTCGCAGGAATTATAAGGGAAAGGCTGTGCTGCTGATTTCCCAGAGAATCAGCAGCGTCAGAGGCGCGGACCAGATCTTGGTTTTGGAAAAGGGCGCCGCTGTGGGCCTGGGCACTCATGAAGAATTGATCCGCAACTGCGAAGCATATCGTGATATCTGCAGAACCCAGGCAGTAGAAGTTCCGGAGGGAGGCGAGTGCCATGCGTAAGAGGAAACAAAAGCTTTCTGAAAAGGAACTGGAAGTCAGGCGGCGCAGGCGGGATTCGCTGTTTCAGCTGATCCGGTATATTCTGCGCTATAAGTGGAGACTCTTGGCAGTGATTGTGGCTGTCATAACAGCCAATCTGCTGGCGCTTCTTATCCCGGCCCTTACAGGGCAGATAGTAGATGTTTTGAGCGACGGAATGGCAAAGGGGAGTGTGGATTTCGCTGCCGTTGGGCAGGGAGCTTTGGGAATCGCGGGGGTAGCAGTGGTTTCCTGGGGGCTCAGTGCCCTGCAGAATGTGATGATGGTGAAAACGGCCCAGAATGTGGTGTTGGATCTGCGCCACGATGTGTTTTCCAAGCTGATGAAGCTTCCGGTTTCCTATTTCGACACCAATACAAAGGGAAATATCATCAGTATTGTGTCTGTGGATATTGATAATATCAGCGAAACCGTTTCGGCAGACGCTATTACCCTGATTACCGGCGCCGTAACAGTGGTAGGCTCTCTGCTCAGCATGCTTTTCATCAGCCCGCTTCTTTCTTTGATATTTGTGGTGACAGTGCCCATGATGTGCATCGTGGCAAAGATGATTTCCAAGAGAGCCCGGCGTCTTTTCCGGGAAAAGAAAAACTGCTTTGGGCGGCTGTGCGGGTATGCGGAAGAAATGATAACAGCGCAGAAAACCATCAAGGTATATGGGCTTGAGGAGTATAATAAGAGCAATTTCTTCGAGATATCCAAAGAACTGCGGGAAAAGGGCAGCCAGGCTGAATTTGTTTCCAGCTCCATGATGCCCAGCATGAATGGCATCAACAACTTGAATTTTACGCTTATCTGCGCTCTGGGGGCTGTTCTCGCCTTAAATGGAAAAATTTCGGTGGGGAATATTTCCTCTTTTGTCCTTTATTCCAAGAAATTTTCAGCCCCTATAGTGGATACCGCTAATATCGTTAATATGCTGCAGTCTTCCCTTGCGGCTTGCGACCGTGTGTTTTCCATTCTCAATGCGGATGCAGAGCCGGATGAGGCTCCACCGGAAAGTATCCCGCCCAGAGTGAAGGGGGATATCCGTTTGGAGGATGTGTGCTTTTCTTATGTTCCGGAAAAGCCGGTGCTGAAACATGTGAATTTCCGGGTAAAGCCCGGGCAGAAGGTGGCCATAGTAGGGGCTACCGGCTCAGGAAAGACTACCATTATCAGCCTGCTTCTCCGGTTTTACGATGTGAATTCCGGTCGGATCACTTTGGATGGAAAGGATATCCGGGAATACGCGCTGCAGGATCTCAGGCGTTGCTTTGCCCTTGTCCTGCAGGAAAGCTGGCTCTTTGAGGGAAGCGTGTATGAAAATATAGGATATGCCGCTCCCCCTGAGAGAAGCACGCCGGAAAAAATACGGGAACTCTGCCGTCAAATTGAAGTGGATGATTTTATCCAGACTCTTCCTGGAGGTTATGATTCCATTCTGCACAACGATTCCGGGGGCCTTTCCCAAGGGCAGAAGCAGCTTCTCAATATAGCCAGAGCCTTCCTGTGCGACCCACCCATTTTTATTCTGGATGAGGCCACATCCTCTGTGGATACCCAGACAGAAGCCAAGATCCAGCAGGTTACGGACAAAGTTATCGAGGGGAAAACCAGTATCATTATCGCCCACAGGCTTTCCACCATCCTGTCTGCGGACTGCATTCTCGTTATGAAGGATGGGGAGATCCGGGAAACGGGCACCCATGAGGAGCTATTAAAGAAGGGAGGCCTGTATAAGGAGCTGTATGAAAGCCAGTTCCTGAGCGGTGAAACAGAAGAATAAAGAGATTTGGGCCAAACATCTCACTCAGAAATCGGCCGGAGCTTCTTTGAGGAAGAGGCTCCGGCTTTTTCGTTTTTTCACTGGAAGAAATGTATACTTTCATTCGCCGCGGCATAGAAATGCAGTGTGGATGATTGCGGCTCTTCATGTTGGAAAGAAGTACACAAGGGCCGGTATGAGGGAGGAAAACAGATTGTTCCTGATTATACGCAGAAAGCATGTTCTCACGGTGATGTGCATTGTTTTGATTGCTGTGCTGGCCGTTGTGTTCAGCAGCCGGGTATTCCGCCAGGGGGAAGCACTCCCTGCGTTCGCCTCCGTGAACTGGGGCCTGGGATTTTCAGAAGAGGGGAAACCTCCCACAGGCAACGCTTCTCAGGAATATCTAAGGCAGTATGATTCTTGGTATTTGGGGGATACACAGAAAAAGACTATTTATCTGACATTTGATGCCGGATATGAGGCGGGTTATACGCCGTCTATTCTGGATACCTTGAAAAAGCATAACGTAGAAGCCGCCTTTTTTGTGGTTGGGAATTATATTGAAACTTGTCCTGAGCTAGTTAAACGCATGACAGAAGAAGGGCATATCGTAGGAAATCATACGTATCATCATTATAATATGTCCCAGATATCCGACGAAGCAGCTTTTAATGAAGAGATGGATTCTCTGGCGGATTTATATAGGGAAACTACAGGGAAGGAGTTGGAAAAATTTTACCGCCCGCCTCAGGGGATCTACAGTGAAGAAAACCTGAAAATGGCGCAGAAGCTGGGGTATAAAACCATATTCTGGAGCCTTGCCTATGTGGATTGGTATCAGGATAAGCAGCCCACAAAGGAACAGGCTTTCGAAAAGCTGATTCCGCGCATTCATCCGGGGGCGATCGTGCTTCTGCACAGCACGTCCAAAACAAATGCAGAGATCTTGGATGAACTCTTAACAAAATGGGAAGAAATGGGCTATACATTTGGTTCTCTTCGAGAACTTACAGGCGGCGTTAAGCAGGCAACAGACAAAGAATAAAACAGAAAAGTATTTTTACAGGAATTGATAGGTACACATACTTTGTAAAGAAAGCAGGATTGAATAGAGGAATACGAAATCTCCGGCAGAATTTCTGCTGGGGATTTTTATATTTTTGAGATTGGCTTGAAGTACGGCCTCAAAAATACATGTATGTTGGTCCTGAATTTTTTAATATTATCGGTATCTGAGTGGGAAGACCCCTTATATATTGAAAATTGTGACCGTTCATGCTATACTGATTGAACAAATAAAAAAGTATGAATATTTTGGAAATTTGTGATTTTATATTGCAACCTGGAAACACATGGAATATAATCGTTATGTAAACTGCCTGAGTCTGCGCAGTGAGTAAAAACAAAATTCTCAGCGGGCAGAAGTTTTCTGCGTGGCTGGGTGTTTAAAGGGTGCAGATGAGCAGCAGGATTGATAGATTAGTTTAGGGGTTTCTGCGTGCAGCAAAAGATACTTGTGGAAATGCCCAGATGATAGGATGTATATGAAGCGACGGTGAATGACAGAAAAGGAAGTGGGAGTTGTGGAACGACTGAAAAAGAAGACAGTGCGGGTGGTTATTTCTGTTTTATGTGCGGCGGTGCTTGTGTTTTCTGCTATCCCGTTTATGCAGCAGTCAGTTGCTGCTGTGGGAACAGCCGTGACCACAGGCTACCTGAATATGCGTGAGGGCCCTGGCACAAATTACAGAATTTTGCAGACGTTATCCCTCGGTGCCAAGCTGACAGTGTTGGATGGTTCCGACAACGCTTGGGTGCATGTACAGACGTCCGCGGGCAAGAAAGGCTATTGCAGCCGTTCGTATTTGAAAATTTCTGGGAATACTTCGTCCTCTTCGGGGAACGCCACAGGCAAAGCATTGGATAATGTCCGTCTTCGCTCCGGCCCCGGAACTTCTTACACTACATTGACCACGGTGCCCAAGGGCACAACGGTAAAGGTGGTGGATAACTCTAATACCGGTTGGGTTAAGGTTACATATAGCGGCCTTACAGGCTATTGCAGCAGGCAGTATATGTCGGTGACAACGGAGGGAAGCGCTTCTTCCGGTTCCAGTTCCGGGAGCACTTCCTATACAGGTAAGGCTTTGGATAATGTGCGCCTCCGCTCCGGCCCCTCCACCTCGTATACGACGTTGACTACCGTTCCAAAGGGGACTACGGTAAAAGTGGTGGATAACTCCAACAAGGGTTGGGTCAAGGTTACATACAGCGGGCTTACTGGCTACTGCAGCAGGGACTATATGTCTGTTACAGCCAGCGGAGGAAGCTCTTCGGGTTCATCCTCCAGCTCCAAGCCTTCTTCTGGTTCCTCTTCCTCCGGCAGTTCCGGCGGAAGCTCTTCCGGAACGTCCACGGGCACCACAACAGGCTACCTGAATATGCGTTCTGGCCCTGGCACGCAGTATGGTATTGTGCTGACGCTTTCTCCCAACCAGAAGGTAACGATTTTGAAAACCGAATCCAATGGATGGGTGCAGATCCGCACTTCTTCTGGGAAAGTAGGTTACTGCAATAAGAGCTACCTGAAAATTACGGCAGGGAGCAGCTCGGGTTCCGGTTCAGGTTCTTCTGCCACTGCTGTGACGACGGATAATCTCCGTCTTCGCAAAGGTCCTTCCACTTCGTATGCTACGATTATGATACTCACCAGAGGGACAAAACTGACGGTCTTGGATAATTCCGATCCGGGCTGGGCAAAGGTGAGAACCTCCAGTGGGACGGTAGGCTACTGCAGCAAGGATTATCTGACTATTCAGGTAGTGGATAATGGGGGATCTTCCGGCGGTTCCGGTTCTTCTTCTAGTTCTAAACCCTCTTCCAGCTCCAAACCGTCCTCAAGTTCAAAACCGGCGTCTTCCAGCTCCAAGCCTTCTTCCAGTTCCAGTTCTTCCGGTTCTTCCGGAACAAATCCCTCTGAAAAATTGCAAGGGAAGACAACGGATAATCTAAACCTGCGTTCGGGACCAGGTACAAAGTATTCCATTTTGCTTACCATTAAAAAGGGAAGCACCATTACGATTCTGGATAATACCAACAGCAGCTGGTATAAGGTGACCTATAACGGAAAGACAGGTTACTGCAGCAGCCAGTATATTGATCTTTCTGATACAGGCAGCAATCCGGATCCGGAGGAACCTGATTCCAAGCTTATAGGGGCTAAAGTTACAGCAGATTCTCTCCGTGTGCGTTCCGGCCCAGGAACAAATTATTCCATTTTGACTTCGGTCGGATATGGCACTATGTTGACGGTGTTGGATACCTCCAATCCTGGCTGGTATAAAATTCAGACGGGAGGAAAAACGGGGTATGTGAGCAGCGAATATGTGGAGTTAATCTATTCAGACGGTTCCATTACGGGCAGCCTTTCCCTTTCTCAGACAACGGGAAGAATTCCCTTGGGAAAGACCCTGTATATCAAAGCGAATACCTCATCCTCCGTTTTGTGGACAAGTAGCAATTCCTCTGTGGCAGTGGTAGAAAACGGCTATATCCGCGCAGTGGGTAAGGGAACGGCTGTTATTACAGCTGTAAGCGGCAATGCAAAGGGCACCTGCACGGTTTCTGTTGTGGATGCAGAACCTGTGCGCACAGCGTATACTTCTCCCAATATTGTGGGGGCCGGTGAAAGTGTGCAGCTTATCGCCGTTACGGACACCACCCGTACCTCTGTTAAATTCCAGGTTACGATGCAGGATGGTACTGTAAAAACGGTGACGTCTTCTAAATATACCACCGAAACTGTGACAGATAAAAATGGAAACAGCTTCAAGACGAGGAAATGGACGGCCAGCATTCAGTTGCCGAAAACTGGTAAATATACGGTAAAAGCGCTTTCGGCGGTGAATGGAACATATAGCTCTACGGGCTTTACCACAGATGCGTATGCTGTATCCTCTAAGGATTATACGGTTTCTACTAAAGAGGAGCGCCGGGCCAGCGACAAAATTGTTCAGTTAATTGCGAACTGGGAAGGGTATAGTTCCACCGTGTATGCGGATAAGCTGACCTACAACCAGGTTCCCACTATTGGTTATGGATATACCTTTGGGGCGGGTACTGTTTTTTATAATAATCTTTCCAAGACAGAAGCATGGTCCCTCTTGGTCAATTCCATCAATAGAGCCTCCTATACGTCGGAGGTCAACCGGTTCATGCAGCGCAATAATCTAAAAATGAACCAGAATCAGGCAGATTGTCTTATCAGCTTTGGCTATAACGTGGGGCCGGGCTATTGGAACGGTACTTCTGCTATGGATGCACGCACGATCATGCTCAATGCGGTGGTTCCTCCGGAAACATTACCTGCCGGCGGATTGTCCGCTAAGGTCACAAAAGCGACGTCTCTTTATTCCAGCGCATCCAGGAGTTCATCCAAGGTTATGGATGTGGCCAACGGAGCCAGTGTGACGGTCACGGCGTATGATTTTGCCGATACCAGAAACGGTTGGTATAAAGTCAAGTGTGGAAGCAAAACAGGTTGGATCAATTCCGGCTATGTGCAGCTTTCTAATGCTTCTTCTCTTACACATGACCTGAATTATACCAATGCCTACGCTTTTGGCACAGATTTGTGCCGCTGGTGTACAGCCGGTGGGAAGGCATATTCCGGGCTTCTGTATCGCCGTGTGGGAGAGGCCAACGTATATAATTACAATGATTACAGCGCGGTTCGTTATAATAAATATGGATATACATATCCTTCTGCGCTGGCAGATCTGCCGTAAGCAGCGGCGGTTATCGAGAGCAAGTACCGGCGCGGCAAGATGCCGCGCCGGTTTCTGCGTAAGATGTTCTCAGGCGGTTATGGAGAAATAAGCCGCGGCATATGAATAGAAAAGAGCCGGAATGAGCACAACAGAAAAAGAGGAGAGGTTTATTCTTCCGGCCGGTATTTTTGCAAATTCAAAAGGTTAAGCCATAGGGCAGAAAGAGGAGCAAGTTATGAAGTATTTTGGTACAGATGGATTTCGGGGTGTGGCCAACGAAGGGCTGACAGCGGATCACGCTTTTAAGATCGGAAAATTTCTTGGATGGTATTTTACCCAGGGTGCGGCCAAAACAGCCAGCTGTGTGATTGGAAAGGATACAAGGCGTTCCAGCTATATGTTTGAATATGCCCTGGCTTCCGGCCTCAGTTCCACAGGTGTAAATGTGTATCTTCTTCACGTTACCACCACTCCAAGTGTTTCTTATATCACTAAATATGGTGATTTTGACTTTGGAATCATGATTACAGCCAGTCACAACCCTTTTTATGACAATGGCATCAAGGTCATCGATCGTGATGGCTACAAGATGAGCGATGAGATTCTGGAGAAAATAGAAGAATATCTGGATGGCAAAACAGAGATCACCTATGCGCGGAATGAAAACATTGGTAAAATCACAGACTATATTCAGGGAAGAAATCAGTATATCAGCTATCTGACATCCGCTACTGTTCATTCCTTCCGCGGCTATAAGGTAGCTTTGGACTGCGCTAACGGAGCGGCCAGCAGCATAGCAAAGACTGTGTTTGAAATGCTGGGGGCCAAGACGTATGTGATTCACAATGAGCCCAACGGTCTCAACATCAATGTGGACTGCGGCTCCACCCATATAGAATCCTTGCAGAAATATGTGGCGGAAAACCATCTGGATATCGGCTTTGCCTTCGATGGTGATGCGGACCGTTGCTTTGCGGTGGATGAAAAAGGCAACGTGGTGGATGGCGATCAGATCATGTATATCTGCGCCTGCAAAATGAAAGAGGAGGGAACTCTTCTTAAAGATACGGTGGTAGCCACTGTTATGAGCAATTACGGCATGGAAAAATGCCTTGCCAAAGAGGGAATCCGACTATTGAGGACCCCTGTGGGAGATAAGTATGTTTCCATGGAAATCATGAAGAACGGCTACAGCATCGGCGGGGAACAGTCCGGCCATATTATATTCAGCAAGTACAGCACGACCGGTGATGGGATTCTCACAGCTATTAAGCTGATGGAAACGGTGGTGGAAAAGAAGACTCTCCTTTCCTTCCTGACCACTCCCATTACGCTGTATCCTCAGCTTCTTGTGAACAAGAGAGTGAAGAATGCGGATGCGCTTTTGGAGATCCCGGAAGTGAAAGCCGTTATGAAGAAGGCAGAAGAGGATATGGGTGAAAAAGGCCGTCTGCTTCTTCGCAAAAGTGGCACGGAGCCGCTCCTTCGCATTTTGGTGGAGGCGGAAAGCGAAGAGCTCTGCCGTAGGGAAATGGATGCAATCCTGGCATGTGTGGATTCCTTCCTGCCGGCGGAATAAACCGATGGGAGATCACGTATCCATCTTTGTATACTGTAAAGGCCCCGGAAGCTTTTAAACTTTCCGGGGCCCTTTGTATAAGAATCCACTATACAGGCGTATGACTTCAAGGGGAATTTTCGAACGATAAGAAAGCGAAAAGGAAGCCTGTCCTTTACCAAAGATAGAAAGCTGAGAGAAAGGGGGAAGCTTCAGAGTTCTGTCATCCAGTATTTCCGATCCAGGCTGCGGTATTGGACAGCTTCGGCCGCATGAAGGGCAGTGATATCGTTGGCGCCTTCCAAGTCGGCTATAGTGCGTGCTACCTTCAAAACCCGGTCGTAGGCCCTGGCGGAAAGCCCTAGTTTTTCAAAGGCAGCCTTCAGGAGCTTTTGGGCGGGCGGGCTCAGCCGGCACACTTCCTGAAGCTTATCCGGCGAAATGCGGGCATTGCAGGAAAATCCCATGCCCGCATACCGTTCCTGCTGTAGCTTCCGGGCCCGGTTCACCCGTTCCCGAATGGCCGAAGAGGGCTCGGCGGGTTCTGCAGAGGAAAGTTTCTCAAAATCTACAGGCGGCACTTCGATATGTAGGTCTAGCCTGTCCAGAAGGGGGCCGCTCACACGGGAAAGATAGCGATTTACGGCCTTAGGTGTGCAGATGCAGGCTCTGGAAGGGTGGCCGAAATATCCGCAGGGGCAGGGATTCATGGCTGCTACCAGCATAATAGAACAGGGGTAGGATACGGAACCGTTTACTCTGGAGATGGTCACGCGGCCGTCTTCGATTGGCTGCCGAAGGACTTCCATCGCCTGGCGGGAGAATTCCGGAAGTTCGTCAAGAAACAGAACACCGTTATGGGCAAGGGAGATTTCTCCCGGTTTGGGAATGGTGCCCCCGCCGGAAAGACCGGGGGCTGAAACCGTGTGATGCGGTGAGCGAAAAGGCCTTTGAGTGACAAGGGAGCTGCCTGCAGGAAGGATCCCGGCTACAGAGTGGATTTTAGAGGTTTCGATGGTCTCTTCAAAGGTCATATCCGGCAATATAGAGGGAATCCTCTTGGCAAGCATGCTCTTTCCGGAGCCGGGAGGGCCTATCAGAAGAATATTATGCCCTCCCGCTGCGGCGATTTCCAGGGCGCGCTTGGCTTCTTCCTGACCACGCACTTCGGCAAAATCCGGCATATGTATTGCGTTCTCTGTGCCCTTTGAAGGTTTTGCAGGTTCAATGGGCTTTGTTCTGGCAAGGTGGAGAATGAGCTCTTTTACCGTATGGAGGGGGATTACTTCCAAGCCTTCCACCACTGCTCCTTCCGGCGCGTTGGCAGATGGCACATACAGGGTGGAAAATCCTCTTTTTTGGGCTTCAATCGCCATGGGAAGAACTCCGCGGATAGGACGTATTTCTCCGGAAAGGGAGAGTTCCCCCAAAAAGATAGAGCCTTCAAGATCTGCATGTATCTGACCTCCCGCTGAAAGAACAGAGACAAGCAAAGGGAGGTCGTAGAGGGAACCTTCCTTTTTCATATCAGCTGGGGCGAGATTTACGGTTATGCGGCAGACCGGGAAATCAAACCCGCTGTTTCGTATGGAAGAGCGGACTCTATCCCTTGATTCACGCACGGAGGCGTCCGGCAGGCCGACAATTTCAAAGGCGGGCAGCCCACTGCTCAGATCGGCCTCTACTTCTACCGGAAAGGCATCCATTCCAAAAAGACCCATACTGTGTATATTAGAAACCATGCAGTTCACACCTTTATCGTTCTTTTCTTTCATTATATTCTCTCTGTGGGAATTTTAATGATAGAAAGCCATCATAATGGTAAAACATCAAAATGAGAAAAATATTCGCAATTCTAAGAGAGTCGTTCTGTCGCTCCATTTTTAATTTTTTTGCATTTTAAAAATTGAGTAGGTGAAAGGCTGAGCAGAAAAAGGACTTGGGTATCGGAATTTTCCTGGTGCTGTTTTCGTTGAAAAAAGAAAAGATGTCTATATTGCCTTGAATTACCCTTTGAATTCTGTCATTTTGCCAAAATTTCTGTCGCATTTCAAAAACTATTATGGAAACCTAACTCTTTTTTTCTATAAAACAGAAAAAATCAGTTGACTTCTACTCGGAAATGCGGTATGATAAGCCTATTCAAGAAGGCGGAACGTCCTGAGGTGCTTGTGTTGCCAGATCATTCTTCGGATCAATTTATTTCTTTCACTGATTCCCAGCTGACGGAATTGGTGCAAAAGGGAAATGCAGATGCTTTTATAGAGATTGTTTCCCGTTATATGCCTCTGGTGCATCGTTTGGCGGCAGATTATCAGTCTGCTTTTATTGAGAAAGACGATTTGTGCCAAGAAGGTATGCTGGGGCTGCTGTATGCTGCACGGTCTTATGACGAAAAGAAAAAGGCCGGCTTCCGGACATATGCCGGAATTTGCATACGGAACAGACTGATTGCTGTTTGGAGACAGGCGGCGGGCTACAAAAATCTTCCTATGAAAAATTTTCTTTCTCTCAGCGAGGAAGAGGGAATGCAGGTTCCTTCTTCTGACCCTTATATGGATCCGGAAGCCTTTGTAGCTGAGAACGAAAGCCTGGATTCTCTGCAAAAGCGAATTACCCAAGCGTTATCTAAAATGGAGCAGCAGGTGTTGTTTCTGTATTTAGGCGGATGCGGATTTGATGAAATCGCGCAGAGGCTGGATGTCGGAAAGAAGTCCGCTTACAATGCGTTGCAACGGGCGCGCGGCAAGCTGCGGCAAAATTTTAGTTCGTCTATATGCCCCGGTAGCTTAAGTTAGAGCGTTGTTTTTTCAAAGGCGGCGGTTAAAATCCGTCTACGGGCAAATATCTTTAATCAAAGCGAGGTAAAATCAAATGTACGAAGACAAGACTCTCATCTGCAAGGAATGTGGCGCTGAATTTGTTTTCACCGCTGGCGAGCAGGAATTCTATGCTTCTAAGGGATTTGTTAACGAACCCCAGAGATGCAAGGCCTGCCGCGATGCCCGCAAGAACGCTGCGAGGCCCGAGCGGGAAATGTTCACAGCTGTTTGTGCCGCCTGCGGCAAGGAAGCTCGTGTTCCCTTCAAGCCCCGTGAGGATCGCCCCGTTTATTGCAGCGAATGCTTTGCCAAGATGAGAGAAGAATAAGATAGATTTTGTATTATCTTTTCTGGAAACAGCGCCCCGGATTCTACCGGGGCGTTTTTCTGTGCTTTTTCAATGCAGCATAGCTTTGAAAGGAGTAGGCCCTGTGCCGAGTGGGTTTTGCGAAAAATGGAGGGGTTTCATGCCAGGAGTGCATAGTTATATATGAGCGTTTGAGAAATTGTTTATGGTGGGGGGAAATGCGGAAAACAGACGGCAAGTTCCCCGGCAGTATTGCAAATTCTTTTTCTGGGTATTATAATACAGATAACCAGAATTTTAGGTGGAGGTTTAACACAATGGCTGTTATTACAAAGGATACGTTAATTGGTGATATTCTCACGATCGATCAGACTACGGCTCCGTATTTTTTTGAAATGGGGATGCACTGCCTGGGCTGCCCTGCTTCCAGAGGCGAAACGCTGGAGCAGGCCTGCATGGTTCATGGTGTGGATGTGAACGAACTTCTGGAAAAGTTAAACGCTCATATTGCCGGTAAATAAGAAAGACGGGAGAAAGCCGTCCGGCTCCATTTGGCCGGGCGGCTTCTTTGTTTGAAAGGGGGCGGAAATATGGGCAGGCCTCTGTTTGATTTGGGAAAACGGTTGGGGGTATGCGCTTCTATGGTGAGAGAGGGCGTTTCCCTGGCAGACGTTGGAACGGATCATGGTTATCTACCCATCTGGCTGAGCCTGCAGGGAAAGATTTCCCGGGGAATAGCGTCGGATGTGAGGCCCGGGCCGCTCTGTGCGGCGGAAAAAAATATTGTGCGTTTTCAGGCGAATAAGATTACCACCAGGCTTTCAGACGGATTGGCAGAAATAGAGCCCTGGGAAGCGGATGATATTGTCATTGCGGGGATGGGCGGCGAGCTGATTGCTCGCATCATTCGGGATGCCCCTTGGCTGAAGAACGGGGATAAGCATCTTATTTTGCAGCCTATGACCTCTTTTGCAGAGCTTCGGGAGTTTTTGGCTGCGGAAGGGTTTGCTATCTTGCGGGAAGAGGCTGTTTTGGAGAATCGCAGGGCTTATAGCGCGATTCTGGCGGTCTATGAACCGGAAAAGGTTCACCGCTTCCCGGGTTTTGCACATATTGGGGGAATAGATGCTTCCACAAAAGCAGGCAGGGCTTATCTGAAGGCGCGGGCTATCAGCCTGCGGAAGCAGGCCATCGGGCTCCGCTGCCAGAAAGAGCTGGAGAAAGCCGATCAGGTAGAAAATATCGTGTCCCTGCTAATCCAACGGATCGAAGAGGGCAGGAAAGGAGTAGAAAAATGACCTGTGTGCGGGATGTATATGCATATATCGATAGCCTGGCTCCCTTTGCTACGGCCATGGAATTTGACAACGCCGGGCTTTTGGTGGGAAGCGGTAAAGAAAATGTGACGAAGGGGCTTCTTTCTCTGGATATCACTCCTCAGGCTGTGGAACGTGCAGAAGAGATAGGGGCGCAGCTTATCGTTAGCCATCATCCGGTGATTTTTTCTCCCCTCAGAAGGCTTTCGCCGGAAAGTGTACCCTATCGCCTTGTGAAGAGCGGCATTGCCGCCATATGCGCGCATACCAATTTGGATATGGCCGCTTTGGGGGTGAATCATTGCCTGGCAGAAAGGCTTTCTCTGCAGAACATACATGGTGTTTCAGAATATGCGCCTGGAGCATCTATCCTCTGGAAAGGGGATCTTCCTGTCCCAATGGCGCCGAAGGCCTTCGCACTCTATGTGAAGGAAAGGCTGGGCTGTGATGCAGTGGAACTGGCAGCCGGGAGAGAGCAGATCGAAAGGGTGGCCCTCTGCAGCGGTGCGGGGGCTGAATATATGGCTGAAGTGGAGGATGCCCAGGCATTCCTTACAGGTGAAGCGAAACACCATGAATGGCTTGCCGCCCGGGAGAAGGGAATCACCCTTGTGGTTGCAGGACATTATTCCACTGAGGTGGTAGTTTTGGAACCTCTGGCGGCGCTGCTGCGGGAAAGATTTGAGCAAGTGGAGTGGACGGTCTTTACTGGAGAGCCTCCAATGCGCTTTCTGTAAGGTCTCCCGGGGATTGAAAGAAGCTGTGCTTCTGGTATACCCGAATGAATCGATGAGAGGATATTCTTCGGATGTATCCGGAGAGATGTTTTGTAGCCCGGGACCGTTGAATCCCGACAAAAGGAGTGGATACCCATGGCTCTGGACGGAGCTTTTTTGCGGCATATAAAAAAAGAAATCGAAGAAAAGGCCCTGGATGGCAGGGTTGAAAAGATCTATCAGCCCAACCGGGAGGAAATGGTGCTTGTGATCCGCACATACTCGGATCATTTGAAGTTGCTGCTTTCTGCCCGGGCAAATAGCGCCCGGATCCATTTCACCCGATTCATGCCGGAAAATCCCAAACAGCCTCCCATGCTCTGTATGCTGATGCGCAAGCGACTGCAGAGTGCCCGGCTGGTGCGCCTGGAGCAGCAAGGGCTGGAACGCGTCTTGTGTTTGGTGTTCGACGCAGTAAACGAACTGGGAGACCATGTGGAGCTGCGGCTGTATATGGAGGTTATGGGCCGTTACAGCAATATTATTTTTGTGGATGAAAAGGGAAAAATCATCGACGCTCTGAAGCGAGTGGATGCGGAAATGACCTCGGAGCGTCTGGTGTTGCCTGGGCTTTCCTATGAGCTGCCGCCTCCTCAGAATAAGCTTTGTCTTCTGGAGGCTACCCTTGAGGAGGCTCTCTCTCGGATTCGATTGATGAAGGAGGGAACGGAGCTTTCAAAGGCTGTTTTGAATTCCTTGCAGGGTGTATCACCCATTGTATGCCGGGAACTGGCCTATAAGACTGGCCGGGGCGTGGAGCTTCGTCTGGGAGATATGGGGGAAGAACAGTGGCAGAGGTTCCGGTTCTTTCTTGGGCGCCTGCAGGAGCAGATTCGGAATATTTCCGGAGAACCGTATATGGCGGTGAATCTTTCCGGCAGGCCGGTGGATTTTACGTATTTCAATGTGGAGCAGTACGGCACTGCTGCAGTTATTGGAAGGCAGGAGGATTTTTCTACCCTTCTGGATTCATTCTATGACGAGCGCGATCGGCAGGAGCGTATGAGGGTCCGCTCGCAGGATCTGCTGAAGCTTCTTTCCAACGCTTCGGAGCGCCTGAGCAACAAGATCAACAAACAGAAAGCGGAACTTCTAGCCTGTGCCAAACGGGATGAACTGAAAACCTATGGGGAACTGCTCAGCGCGAATTTATATCGATTGGAAAAGGGCTCTTCCTATGCGGATCTGGAAAACTATTGGGAAGAAGACATGCCCATCATGCGCGTGCCGATGGATCCATTGCTGACGCCCTCTGAAAATGCCCAGAAATATTTCAAGGAATACAGGAAAGCAAAAACCGCCGAAGAAAAGCTGACGGAGCAGATTGCGCAGGCCACCCAAGAACTTGAATATATCGATACGGTCTTCGATGAGTTGAGCCGTGCAGAAACGGAGCGGGATCTTTCGGAGATCCGGCAGGAACTGATGGAGGAAGGCTATGTGCGCCGGGCCAGAGGAAAACAGCGCCCACAGGCTGCGGCGGCTCCTCTGCGGTTTGTTTCCAGCGAGGGATTTCGGATCCTGGTGGGCCGCAATAACCGCCAGAACGATAAGCTTACGCTGAAAACAGCCAATAACCGGGATTTCTGGTTTCATACAAAGAATATTCCAGGTTCCCATACAATTCTTGTGACGGAGGGGCGGGAGCCTGGGGAAGTATCCCTTCGGGAAGCGGCCATGCTGGCGGCATGGCACAGCCGGGGGAGGGATTCCTCACAGGTTCCGGTGGATTATACCCAGGTGCGCAATGTGAGCAAACCCTCTGGGGCAAAGCCTGGAATGGTAATTTATGTGAATTACAATACCGTGTATGTAACGCCGGAGGAAGCTCTGGTTTCCCGTCTGGAAGAAGAATAGGGAAGAGACTGCCGTTGCTCCTTTCGCAGGAGGAGCCGGCAGGGGCTTCCGCCGTTTGGAAAATAGCACAGATTTTGCTGTGCAGGGGAAGAGGCGAAAAAAGCATATGGAGCAGAATAAGCTGAAAGAATATGAAAACGGGAAGGCTTTTGACGCATATTTTTACTATGGGGCCCATCCTTTGGAGGAAGGAGAGGGATATCGTTTTTGTGTGTATGCCCCCAGAGCTAGAAAGGTGGAACTTATTGGGGAATTTACCGGCTGGCAGGGTCAGCCTATGGAATACCAAATGGGGAACTGGACTGCCGTGAACCAGGATGCTTTGCCCGGAATGCTGTATAAATTCCGGATTTATCAGCAGGACGGCCGGGTGCTGGATAAGGCAGATCCATTTGCTTTCAGCACGGAGATAAGACCGGGCACGGCCTCCCGACTGACAGAGACTCTTTTGTATCCTTTTCAGGACGAAGAGTGGATGGCTTCTCGGGATAAGGGATATAACAGGCCTGTTTCTATCTATGAGGTGCACGCGGGTTCCTGGAGGCGCCACAGGGATGGCAGCTGGCTCACTTATGGGGAACTTGCTGAAGAGCTTCTTCCCTATCTTCTTGAGAACAATTTTACCCATGTGGAATTCCTGCCTCTGAGCGAGCATCCTTTCGACGGCTCTTGGGGCTACCAGACCAGCGGCTTTTTCAGCCCCACCTCTCGCTATGGAACTCCTGAGGAGCTAGCGGGGCTGGTGGATCTGTTTCACCGGAACGGTATCGGAGTGATTTTTGATTTTGTCCCCACTCACTTTACGGTGGATGATTTTGCTCTCAGCCGGTATGACGGTATGGCCCTTTATGAATATGCCCAACCGGAAATCGGCTATAGCCAATGGGGTTCCTGTAATTTTGATTACTATAAGGGTGTGGTGAAAAGCTTTCTCCAATCTACTGCAGATTATTGGCTCACTGTTTTTCATGGGGACGGCCTGCGTATGGATGCGATCAGCCACGCTATCTACTGGCAGGGGCAGGAAAACCGGGGAATTAACGTGGGTGGAGTGGAGTTCCTGCGGGGAATGAACAAAGGGCTTCACGAAAGGCATCCAAGCGCGGTATTGATTGCAGAGGATTCCAGCAATTATCTGAAGGTGACGGCCCCTGTGGAATATGACGGCCTGGGTTTCGATTACAAATGGGATATGGGCTGGATGAACGATACGCTCTGCTTTTTGGAGCTTCCCTTTGGGGCGAGAAGCTCGGCGGGCGGAAGCCTGAAATTTTCTATGGCTTATTTTCAAAACGAACTGTATCTTTTGCCTTTGTCCCACGATGAAAATGTCCATGGTAAAAAGACGATTCTGGATAAAATACAGGGAACCTATGAGCAGAAATTTTCCCAGGCAAGGTCATTGTATACATATATGTTTTGCCACCCCGGGAAAAAGTTGAATTTTATGGGGAATGAGCTTGGCCACTTCCGGGAATGGGACGAAAACAGGGAGCTGGATTGGGAACTTACGGCTTATCCTATCCACGACAGCTTCCGGAGATATTTCCGGGAGCTGGGAAATCTTTACCGGAGCCACCCTGCCCTATATGAAAACGAATATGATCTTTCGAGCTTCAGCTGGGTGGAGGTCCCCGCCTATGATTCCTGCCTTCTGGCTTTTACACGCCGTTCTCAGGAAGAAGAGCTTTTGATTCTGATCAATTTTTCTTCCAGAGGCTACCCGGGTCTTCTGGTTCCCTGCGGCGAGGGAGAATTTACAGAGCTTATCAACAGCGACGCTTATACATGGGGCGGTTCTGGCATGGTTAATGAAAGACCTTTAAAGGCGAAAAAGCGTGGTGGGGAAAAGAAAGCATCCATCCGCCTGCAGCTGGCGCCGTTCGCTTCTGCCGCTTTTTTGCGCAAACGGCGTGATTTCGGGAAGGGAGAGTAAAATGAAAGAGATCGAAGCTAACAAAAGAGCTTGGGCCCAGCTTTCCCGGGAGCATTATGAGACCTTCAAAAAAGCCTATGAAGCCGGAGAATATGCGCTTAATGCGTATATTCAGGAGGAAGTGGGAGACCTGAAAGGGAAAAAGCTTCTCCATTTGCAGTGCAATACAGGGGCGGATTCTATTGCTCTCAGCCGGATGGGTGCCCAGGTTCTGGGTGTGGATCTAGTGCCGGAGAATATTTTCTATGCCAGGAAGCTGGCAAAAGAACTCGATGCTTCCAATGTGCAGTTTCTGGAATCGGATATCATGGAGCTTTCCGAAAAGCTTCATGAAACCTACGATGTTGTGTTTACTTCAGAAGGCGTCCTGGGCTGGCTTCCGGATCTGGGGGTATGGGCCCGGACGATTCGTAAATTGCTCAGAGAGACAGGATATCTTTATGTATTCGATTCCCACCCGTTTTTCCTCTCCTTTGACGAAGCGAAGCTGAGCCGGGAGGAATATGAGATCCGCTACCCTTATTTTGGGAGAGAGCCCGATGAGGACGATTGCATCGGAGGCTATGCGTCTGAAGTGAAACAGGGGGAAAAATCCTATTTCTGGATGCATCCCGTTTCAGAAATCCTGAATTCTCTGATTGGTGCAGGTCTCCATATAGAGTTTTTTCACGAGTTTCCCGAGAATTTTTACGACTCGGGCGGAATGGAGCTGTTGAAGGAAAAGCGACTGTATGCGTACCCCTATAACAGGGAGAAATATCCAATTTCCTTCAGCTTGAAAGCCAGCGTTTACAGGCCTTGAGAAGCCGGCCGGAGTTCCGGCTTCCGAAGCTTTTTCGAGAGGAAGACCGGAAAACAGAAAAGATACGGAGGACATACATGGGCTATAAAGAAGAATTTATATCGATCTACAGGGAAAAAATCCATAGAGAAGGCTCTGCCCGCCTTCTGGAATGGCTGGAAAAGACAGATTTTTTCGATGCTCCCGCCAGCACGAAATTCCACTGCGCCTGCAAGGGCGGGCTTGTGCAGCACAGTGTGAACGTGTATCGTGTTCTTATGGAAAAGCATTTTGACCCGGAGACGGATAACGAAGAGACCTTTGCTCTCTGCGCTCTTCTACACGATATTTGCAAAGCGCAGTTCTATAAGGAATCCACCCGGAATGTGAAGAACGACGAGACGGGCCGGTGGGAGAAGGTCCCCTTTTATCAGGTGGAAGACAGCTTTCCCTATGGCCATGGGGAAAAATCGGTTTTTCTCATCGAGCGTTTTCTGCGGCTGAAGACCAGCGAGGCCATGGCTATCCGCTGGCACATGGGGGGCTTCGATGATTCTGTCCGAGGCGGCAGCTTTGCTTTAACGCTGGCTTTTGAAAAATATCCTCTGGCGGTGAAGCTCCACCTAGCGGATTTGGAAAGCACCTATCTGCGAGAGAGGGGCACCTCGGCGGTTCCTCACAGATGAGGGGCTGTCCTATGAAAAAATCCGGCAGTATTTTAGAGAATCGGCGCTGTGCCGGCAAGAGAAGCGCTCCGCAGCCTGCCGAAAGGATGGGATAGCAAAATGACAGCCTTTGGCTTGAAACTTTTGGCGCTCTTCACCATGACGGCAGATCATATTGGCGCGATATTTTTCCCTCAGGAACAGTGGATACGTATAATAGGGCGGATGAGCTTCCCAATTTATTGCTTTCTTTTGGCAGAAGGCCTCAAGCACACCCGCAGTGTTGTAAACTATGCACTGCGGCTTGGAATATTTGCCGTTCTCTCTGAACCGGCCTATGACCTGGCTTTTTCCCATACGCTGTGGGAGCCCTCACGGCAGAACGTTTTTTTTACACTGCTTTTAGGGCTTCTGGCGGGGGAGCTTCTCCTAAAAAAGGGTGGGGAAAACCCGGTGCTTTCTACTATGCTGGCTATTCTCTGTGCGGTATTGGCTGAGGCGTTGCATGCGGATTACGGAGCTATGGGCGTTTGTTTTATTCTCTGCTTTGCGCTTATCAGCAAAAGAGCCGCCGCCTGTGCAGCCTTTGCTCTTATGAATACGGCAGATTCCCTAATGTGGGGCGGTGTTCAACTCTATGCCCCTGCAGCAGTGATTCCAATCCTTTTATACAATGGCAAAAAGGGCAGGAGTTTTCCCAAATATGCGTTTTATGCATTTTATCCAATTCATCTGTTTCTTCTTTCAATACTTTTTCACTTTATCAGGTAAAAACAAAATAGAATTGGTTGCGGCTATCAGCCGGTTCGTGGTATACTTATTGCATCATGGCTGTGGAGACGTAATGTGTCACCCAGCTGATTCTTATAGAAGTCGTAGGCCTGTGTCACAGCGGTGAACCGTATCCTAACTATGAAAGGGAATGAAAACATGTATAGTGATTTGATGGATTCAATCGGTTTCGTAAAAAATGTAGATCCGGAAGTGGGCGCAGCAATGGCGGACGAGCTTTCCCGCCAGCAGAGAAATCTGGAGCTGATCGCCTCTGAGAATATCGTTTCCCCCGCGGTCATGGCAGCTATGGGGAGCATTCTCACCAATAAATATGCAGAGGGTTACCCGGGCAAGCGCTACTACGGCGGCTGCCAGTATGTGGACGTAGTAGAGGAAATCGCCAGAAAGCGAGCCTGCCAGCTCTTTGGCGCGGAGCACGCCAACGTGCAGCCCCACTCCGGCGCTCAGGCCAATCTGGCTGTGTATTTTGCCCTTTTGAATCCCGGCGATACCGTTATGGGCATGAGCCTTTCTGAGGGCGGACATTTGACCCATGGCTCACCTGTGAATATGTCCGGTAAATATTATCATTTTGTTCCTTACGGCGTAAGCCCTGAAGATGGTCGTGTGGATTATGAAAAGGTCTATGAGCAGGCTATGGAAGTAAAACCGAAACTGATTGTAGCCGGCGCCAGTGCCTATCCCCGCGCTCTGGATTTTAAGAAGTTCCGTGAGATTGCTGACGCCTGCGGTGCGCTTTTCATGGTTGACATGGCCCATATTGCGGGTCTGGTGGCTTCCGGCGACCATGCAAACCCGGTGGAATACGCAGATGTAGTGACCACTACCACGCATAAAACTCTTCGCGGGCCCAGAGGCGGCATGATCCTTTGCAAGGAAGAGTATGCCAAGGCTATCGACAAGGCGATTTTCCCCGGCACCCAGGGAGGCCCTCTCATGCATGTGATTGCCGGTAAGGCTGTTTGCTTGGGCGAGGCATTGAAGCCGGAGTTCAAGGAATACGGCCACAGGGTTGCTTCGAATGCCCAGGCTTTGGCCAAAGGGCTTCTTGACCGCAATGTGAACCTGGTTTCCGGTGGAACAGACAACCACCTGGTGCTGGTGGATCTGACTGGGCTGGAGCTCACCGGTAAGGAACTGGAGCACAGGCTGGACGAGGTGAACATCACCGCGAACAAGAATACGGTTCCTAACGAGCAGAGAAGTCCCTTTGTCACCAGCGGCCTGCGTCTGGGGACGCCTGCCGTCACCACCCGCGGGTTGGATGAGGCAGATATGGATATTGTAGCGGAGTGCATTGCTCTTGCTGTTCATGATTTTGAGCCCAATAGGGAAGCGATTAAAGCCAAGGTAGCAGAAATCTGCGCGCGGCATCCGCTCTATGAATAACAGCTTGAGGAGCGTTTTCAAACACCCATAAACACAGCAGATTAAAATCCCGTTCCGTCTTTGGCGGTGCGGGATTTTCTGCTTACCGGAGCCAGGAGATCATTCCCCTTGCAAATGGGAGAAGGGGCGGGTATACTGGTACAAGCGGCCTTTGCAGACGAAAGGTTTGTGCATGAGAAACCTGGTTGAGATCGGGAAATCCGGAACTCCAGGGGCCGGGAAAGTATATGAATGAAGGAGGAAGACGGTATGGCTTCACCTTTGGCGGACAGACTTCGCCCAATACAGCTTGAGGATATCGTGGGGCAGAGGCACCTTCTGGGGGAGGGAAGGCCCTTGCGAAAAATTATTGAATCGGGGGAGATTCCCAACATGGTCTTTTACGGCCCCTCCGGTGTGGGAAAAACTACTCTGGCCACCTTTATAGCCAAGCGGACAAACCGAAAGCTCTGCAAGCTGAACGGAACCACGGCTTCCACGGCGGATATACGGGAGGTAGTCTCTCAGCTGGATAGGCTGGACGCTGTTAACGGCGTTTTGCTATATCTGGATGAGATTCAGTATTTCAATAAAAAGCAGCAGCAGACTCTTCTGGAATTTATTGAGAACGGGAGTATCACTCTGATTGCTTCCACCACAGAAAACCCCTATTTTTATGTGTATTCCGCCATTCTGAGCCGTTCCACTGTGTTCGAATTTAAGATGGTAGAGCCTCAGGATGTGGAACCGGCTGTGGAAAGGGCGTTCCATTTTCTAGAGGAAGAGCGGGGGACGCCCATCCTCCCGGAGGAGGGCGTTATCCCCCATATTGCCGCAGCCTGCGGCGGGGATGTACGCAAGGCCATGAATGCGGTGGAACTTTGTGTTTTTGCCGGGGATATGGGGGAAAACGGGGTGCTGCGCGTTTCGCTGGAAAGCGCCCGGGAACTGACGCAGAAAAGCGCTATGCGCTATGACAAGGATGGTGATGAGCACTACGATCTGCTTTCGGCTTTTCAGAAATCCATGCGGGGCTCTGATCCGCAGGCCTCTATTTACTATCTGGCCCGACTTCTTTCGGCGGGAGATTTGCCCTCCGCATGCCGCAGGCTCATGGTCTGCGCCTGTGAGGATGTGGGGCTTGCCTATCCTATGATTATTCCTATCGTAAAAGCCGCGGTGGACGCTGCCCTGCAGGTGGGGCTGCCGGAGGCCCGCTTTCCGTTGGCAGATGCGGTGCTTCTTGTGGCGAATAGTCCAAAATCCAATTCTGCCCACAACGCCATCAACCGGGCTATGGATGATATCGCCGCAGGCCGGGTGGGCCGGATCCCCAGAACATTGCAGAACAAGCATTACGATGGGGCGGATGCCGCTGTAAAAGGGCAGTTTTATAAATATCCCCACGAATTCCCCCATCATTGGGTGGAGCAGCAGTATCTGCCGGACAGTCTTCGGGAAGCAGTATATTATGAATGGGGAGAAAACAAAAATGAGCAAGCCTTCCGCCAATATTGGGAGGCTGTGAAGGGGAAGAAACAATGAGCGGTGGAACAAAACGCAAAAAGGTATTCGGGAGATGCGGTGAACCGGCTGAAGAGCAGCTTATGCGGGCCTATGCTCTTTTGGAATTGGTGACGCCCTTGGCGGTGGATTGCGGCAACATCTGTGGCAGAGCCTGTTGCCGGGGAGATGGGCATACGGGTATGGGGCTTTTCCCCTATGAAGAACAGCTTCTGAAAGGGGAACCAGATTTTTCGATTCTTTCCACAGAGGATAACGAGGGCTATGGCCTTTGCGTTTGTCAGGGAATGTGCCGGCGCAGTGTTCGCCCTCTGGCCTGCCGTATGTTCCCCTATTTTCCGCTGGTATATGAAAACAAGCGTACAGGCGCATGGGGAATTCGGGTGATTCCCGATCCCAGAGGTTCCTCTGTGTGCCCCCTTATCCGGCAGAAGGTTCCACCCCAACCTCTTTTTGAGCGCCGCCTGAGGAGGGCCGCCAGACACATGCTCCGCGAGCCGAAATTGCGGGAGTATTTGCTGCAGACAAGCCGTTTTTTGATGGATATCGAAGCCATTCGGCGAAAACTGGAGCAGAGCTGATCTTTCTATACAGCCTGTAAGAATGTCGGCCCACGCGTTGTAAAAAACAAAGAATATTATTTGCGCAAAAGGGAAAACCTTCTTGTAAGTTTTGGGCCCGGGTGGTATGATAAAGAAAAGTGCAGAATATAAGGCCGGGCTGCGGCGCAAGGCCGGAAAAGGGGCAGAGTTATGAAAAATGAAACTTTATTCAAACTGTCATACGGAATGTATGCAATCGGCGTAAAAGACGGAGAAAAGGCTTCTGCCTGTATTGTAAACACGGTTTTTCAGGTGACAAATTCTCCCAATACTTTGGCTGTAAGTATGAATCATGATAACTATAGCCACGAATGTATTCAGAAAACTGGGCTTTTTACTGTGTCTGTCCTTTCTGAGGATACTTCCGGCGCGGTGATTGGGGCTCTTGGTTTTGCCTCTGGGCGCAGTACGGATAAACTGGCCAATGTGCGTCACCGTGTTCTGGAAGAAGGGCTTCCCATCATCAAGGAAAATATCTGCTGTTGGTATCTCTGTAAGGTGATCACCAGTGCGGAAACTCCTACCCATACGCTGTTTATAGGCGAGATTATCGCAGGCAGTGACAAGGCTGTGGGGATTCCCATGACTTATGACTACTATCACAAGGTTATCAAGGGTTCCGCCCCCAAAAACGCCCCTACCTATCAGCCTTCTCTTCAAGAGGATGAAGACCTAGGCGGTGACGCGTGGATCTGCACGGTGTGCGGCTATGAGTATAAGGATGCGGATGTTCCTTTTGAGGAACTACCCGACGATTGGGTGTGCCCCATCTGCGGCATGCCGAAATCAGCCTTTAAGAGGAAGTAAGGCTGAGCAGTCTTGGAAATACAATATTAAAAAAACTGCCGTTTCCTCTGTGGTACGGCAGTTTTTCTATATTTCCACATTCAGTGGATAAATAGTACTTTGGTGGGTAAAGAAAGAAGAAAAGGGTTGAAAGAGGTATTCGCAATCGGATAAAGTAGAATAAGTTTCGCACTAATAAAATTAGGAGATTCGTTGTACCCGTATGACGGGCGCTGTTTCAGACGGGAATTTTGCCCTCATGTTGTTCTACTCCCCGTCTACACCATGTGACCGGTACGAAGTGGGGCAGCAAGAAATACATGAAACATCTGGAGACCGTCTATAAGCATACCGCATGGCCGGTTGACTTCATATTCACCCAAGAAGCTGCAGAATTTTTTATCCAAAAAATCAGTATATTAAATTTTCTGTTTAGTGCCGGCGGTGAAAGAAGATAAAGGCTAGTAGAATTCCCATCAGCAAAATTCCTACGGAAAGTCCCATCATTAGGCCGGACACAAATTCAGAAAAAGATGAGCCGCCTATCGATGACCGGGATAGAAAAGCCAATAGAATAGCCAGCAATATTAGAAATACACTCAATGAAAGTTGGGAGTTTTTCTTGCATACCTGAAAAAAGTGGAATATGCGGGCTTTGAAGGAAAAATATCCTTTTGCCATTTATTACGCCCCCTCTTTTACAAAGAATTTAATATAATTCCCAAATATATAAATATCATATTCATTCTTCAGGAAAAAGAAAAGGCGTTTTTTGGTTAAACTTTTGTAAAACCTGTGAAATACAACGATGAAAACGGAAGATCTTGCAGAGGTATGTAAGGAATTCCTCCTAAAACATGGACAGTTATTCTTTCCGGGCTTTTATAATAAAGGTGTGATGCAAAAGTTTTGCCTTGTGGGCAGAATACCATGTATCTGTCCAGGGGGCATCTTCCTTCGCTCCGGCGGATTCTTCAATCAGCCGTTCTATCCGGAACCCCGCCTCAGCTAGGCCGTTGATATAAGAAGAAAGCTTCCAGTTCTTCAGACTGAGCTCTTCCCCTTTCTTCAGAATGTGGAAGCGGAATTCATCCACATAAGAGCGCTCCAGTATATAGCTTTCATCCTTATATTCCAGGCAGGGAAGAAGCGGATTATCCCAGGAAAAAACAAAGATTCCACCGCGTTTCAAGTAGCTGTGGGCCAGATGGAAAACCTTTTGCAGATCTACGCTCCATCCCAGGCCATAGATGGAATATACCACATCGAAGTGCTGAAGAGGGATGCCGGGGTTTTGCTCCATAGGGGAGTTGAAAAGAAAGGCTTCCTTTCCGTTTTCCGTGAGAAGCCTTTCGGCGGCCTCTACCTGTTTTGAAGAGATATCCAGCCCCCAGAGTTCCCGGGCTCCCCTTTGAGCAGCATAGAGAAGGGAGTGTCCGCTTCCGCAGGCTAGCTCCAGAACTGTTTTGTTCTGAAGATTTCCCAGAAGGTGTAGCTCCTCCTCTGAGGGCGTGAAGGGGCCATAATCGGGGAGGATGGTTCCGTGCCACTGGGTTTCAGAGATACAGTCCCATCCGGAGCGGTTCTGCTCCAAATAAGGGCGTGCTTCCGTTGGTTCTTCCTCGCCGCCTTCCAGGATTCCCTCAAAAAGCGTATCAATGGAAACATGAAAAAATTGGGCGATTCTGGGCAAGATGGTAATATCGGGAAGGGCTTTTCCGCATTCCCATTTACTGACTGCCTGGGTAGAAACTCCCAGAGCATCTGCCAGAGATTCCTGGCTCAAATTTCGGTAAAGGCGGAGCTGCCGGATGGTTTGTGGGATGGCTATATGCATACAAATCGTTCCTTTCCTGAAAGCTTCCCCGGGGAGGGTTGCGCGTACCTGCGCTCCCTTTCTTTTATTCTAAGTCTGAATATGAGTTTGTGCAATGGAAGGATACGGGAGGGGATTTCAACCGCAGGTTGAAGGAAACGGAGGACAATTTTTTCTTGCGGGTTTCATAGGGAGAGGGTAGAATATAAAAAAACCGGGGAAAGGATGATGGGATGTGTGGAAACTTGCGCGTTATCTGAAGCAATATAAGCTCCAGGTGATATTGGGACCGCTGTTTAAACTCACGGAGGCCGTCTTTGAACTGATAGTGCCTCTGATTACAGCAATGATTATTGACAATGGTGTGAAGAAAGGGGATGTTCCGTATATTTGGCGAATGGGCGGCCTTATGCTTCTCTTGGGGATTGTGGGGCTTCTTTGTGCCATAATCTGCCAGAAAATGGCTTCTATAGCTTCCCAGGGTGTGGGAACAGTGCTGCGGAACGAGCTTTTTCACCATATCAACAGTTTATCCCATGCAGAGGTGGATCGCTTTGGGACGCCTTCGCTAATTACCCGCATCACCAGCGATGTAAACCAGCTTCAATATGCGGTTGCTATGCTGATACGCCTTGTGATCCGCGCGCCGTTTCTGGCAATTGGGGCGGTTGTCATGGCGCTATTCATCGATTTGAAGCTTGGGCTTATCTTCGTGGTGGTCACGCCTCTGATTGCATTGGTGCTGTATCTGGTAATGTCACGCTCAGTGCCCTATTTCAGAGTCATGCAGAAGAAGCTGGATCGTATTTCCCTGGTGAGCCGGGAGGGCCTTTCGGGTGCCAGGGTAGTGCGGGCTTTTTCCCGGCAGAAACATGAGGAGGAAAGGTTTACTCAGGCGGCGGAGGATCAGACTCGGACGGCGATCCAGGTGGGGAAGCTTTCCGCCCTTTTGAATCCTCTTACCTATGCCATCATGAATTTTGGCATTGTGGCTATTATTTGGTTCGGAGGCATTCAGGTGGATACCGGAACCCTGGAACAGGGGCAAATCATTGCCTTTGTAAATTATATGACCCAGACGCTGCTGGCCCTGATTGTGGTGGCAAATCTGGTGGTTACCTTTACGAAGGCCTCCGCTTCGGCAGCTAGAGTCAATGAGGTTTTGGAAACGGAGCCCTCAGTGCGGGAGCCGGAAGGAAAGACGGCCGAAGCAAAGGAGGGAGAACCGCGGATAGAATTCCGGAATGTCAGCTTCTCTTATACAGGCAGGGAGCCTTATGTGCTGGAAGATCTGAATTTTTCCATAGCGCCCGGTGAAACGGTGGGCATCATCGGAGGAACAGGAAGCGGAAAATCTACCCTTATTCAGCTGATCCCCCGGTTTTATGATACTATAAAGGGGGAAATTCTGGTAGACGGGGTGAACGTAAAAGAGTATGGCTTTCGGACGTTGAGGGGGAAAATCGGTATGGTCCCTCAGGAGGCAGTCCTTTTTTCGGGTACGATCGAAACCAATCTTCGCTGGGGGTGCAGGGAGGCCATAGAAGAACAGATGGTGCAGGCCCTCCGGACGGCTCAGGCCTGGGATTTTGTGAAGGCCCTGCCTAAAGGGATTCAGTCTCCCGTAAGCCAAAATGGCCGGAACTTTTCCGGCGGGCAGAGGCAGCGCTTGACCATCGCAAGGGCTCTCACGGGTTCCCCAAACATTCTCATTTTGGATGATAGCGCCAGTGCTCTGGATTTTGCTACTGATGCCGCCCTTCGCCGGGCTATCCGCAGAGAGACAAAGGATATGACAGTGTTGATCGTATCTCAGCGGGTCAGCAGTATCCGCAGCGCAGACAGAATTTTTGTTCTGGATGAGGGGAAGCTCTGCGGTATTGGGACCCACGAGGAGCTTTTGGAGAACTGCGGGGAATATAGAGAGATTTGTCTTTCTCAGGCGAGCGGGAAGGAGGGAGAAAATCCGTGAAGCGTTCTGTATTAAAGCGTCTTTTGCAGTATACAAAACCGTATAAGGGGTTTATAGCCGGCGCTGTTGTAAGTGCGGTGATCCAAATATCCCTGAGCCTTTACGGTCCTATCCTGATTGGCCAGGCCATCGACCAGTGCGTTTCAGCCGGTGAAGTGGATTTTGCCGCTATGATTCCCATCCTTCTGATGCTCGGGCTGACCATTTTGGGCAGTGCTCTGTTCCAGTGGTTCATGGCCTACTGCACCAATAAGGTCACATACAAAACGGTGCGGGATCTGCGGGTGCAGTCTTATGAAAAAATCAATTTGCTGCCCCTCAAATATATCGATGGACATTCTCATGGAGATGTGATCAGCCGGATCGTCAACGATGTAGAGCAGGTTTCCGATGGGCTATTGCAAGGATTTACACAGCTTTTCAGCGGTATTTTCACCATTTTGGGAACTCTTCTCTTTATGCTTACCATAAGCCCAGTCATCACGCTGGTGGTGGTGCTGGTGACGCCTCTCTCTCTGTTTGTGGCCTCTTTTATCGCCAAAAACAGCCACAAATATTTTGTAGAACAGCAGGCAACCCAAGGGGAGCTTTCCGGCTATATTGAGGAGAGCATCAGCGGCCAGAAGCTGGTGAAAACCTTTTCATATGAGGATCAGGCGGAGGAGGCTTTTCGGGAGATTAACGGCAGAGTGTATGCCTGCGGCGTAAAAGCCCAGTATTTTTCAGCACTTTCCAATCCCTGCACGCGGTTTGTAAACGGAGTGGTAACAGCTGCCGTTACGATGATCGGTTCCATCTGCGCGGTGACAGGGGTACCGGCTGCCCTTACTATCGGCCAGATTTCCAGTTTTATCTCCTACGCCAATCAATATACAAAACCCTTCAACGAGGTGACCTCCGTTATTACACAGGTGCAGACGGCCTTTGCAGCTGCGGAAAGAGTTTTCTCCCTGCTGGATGCGGAGCCCGAAACGCCGGATGCACCGGACGCCGGGACGCTTCGGGATACGGCTGGGCTTGTGGAAGCCCATGATGTCTGTTTTTCCTATACACCTGAGCAAAAGCTTATAGAAAATATGAATGTGACTGCCCGCCCGGGAAATCGCATCGCCATTGTGGGCCCCACAGGCTGTGGGAAAACCACCATCATCAACCTGCTCATGCGGTTTTACGACCCGGATTCCGGGTGCATCTCTATAGATGGAGTGGATACGCGCACTGTTACCCGGGAAAGCCTCCGAAAGCAGTTTGGTATGGTTTTGCAGGAGACCTGGCTTTTTTCGGGAACGGTAAGGGAAAATATCGCCTATGGAAGACCGGATGCCACAGAGGAAGAGGTGATATCTGCTGCCAAGGCCGCCCACGCTCATTCCTTTATTATCCGTCTTCCTAAGGGATACGACACACCTATATCTGAGGACGGCGGGAATCTTTCCAAGGGGCAGCGGCAGCTTTTGTGCATTGCAAGAGTTATGCTGATGGATCCGCCTATGCTGATTTTGGATGAGGCCACCAGCAGCATCGATACTTTAACAGAGATACGCATCCAGCGGGCGTTCAACGCTATGATGGAGGGGCGCACCAGCTTTATCGTGGCCCACCGGCTTTCCACCATCCGGGAAGCGGATCAGATCCTTGTGATGGAAAAAGGCAATATTGTAGAGCAGGGAACCCATGAGGAACTGCTGAAAAAGAAGGGCTTTTACTGGAAGCTTTACAACAGCCAGTTTGCAGCAGTAGAATAAGGCAGATTCACGGCCTTTTTATTGCATTTTTTCCAGAACTATAGTATAATGAAATTGTATAATTTAGTTGTATCATACAACTTTGATTTGAAAAATTAGGAGGCCAACGAATGAACAGCTGTGAGAAAAAGAGCTTGCAGATCACTGCCTGCAAGGTCAGGATGGACGTCATCGAAGGCGTTTATCATGCGAAATCCGGCCATCCCGGCGGTTCGCTTTCCGCTGCGGATATTTACACCTATCTCTATTTCAAGGAGATGCGCATAGATCCCCAAAATCCCCGGGATCCGGAAAGGGACCGTTTTGTCCTTTCTAAGGGCCATACCTGCCCCGGTCTTTATGGCGCTCTGGCAGAAAGAGGCTATTTCTCCCGTGAAGAGATGAAGGGTTTCCGGCACGTTGGATCCATGCTGCAGGGGCACCCCAATATGAACGACACTCCCGGCGTGGATATGAGTTCCGGTTCTCTGGGCCAGGGAATTTCTGCCGCATGCGGAATGGCTCTTGCCGCTAAGTTGGATAATAAGGATTACCGTGTATACACCCTTCTGGGCGATGGAGAGCTGGAGGAAGGCCAGGTTTGGGAGGCTGCGATGTTTGCAGGCCACAAAAAGCTGGATAACCTCTGTGTAATTGTGGATAACAACGGCCTGCAGATTGACGGCCCCATCTCTGAAGTTGGCGGCCCCGAACCCATTGATGAGAAATTCCGCGCCTTTGGCTTTGACGTGCAAACAATTGACGGCCATGATTTCGACGCCATTGAGGCCGCCTTTAACCACGCAAAAACGGTTAAAGGAAAGCCCTCTGTGATCATTGCCAAGACGATTAAGGGCAAAGATGTTTCCTTCATGGAAAATCAGGTTGGCTGGCATGGAACCGCCCCCAACGCTGAGCAGTATGAAATTGCTATGGAAGACCTGAAAAAGGTGCTTTCCGGATTGGAGGCAGAATAATGGCAGAGATGAAAAAACTTGCAACCCGTGAGAGCTTTGGCCAGGCAATCGCAGAGCTGGCCGATCAATATCCGGATGTTGTCGTGCTGGATGCGGACCTTGCGGCCGCCACCAAGACCGGCATTTTTAAGAAAGCGCATCCCGAGCGCTTTATTGACTGCGGCATCGCAGAGTGCAACATGGTGGGCATTGCTGCAGGCCTTGCTGCCTGCGGGAAGATCCCCTTTGCGGCTTCCTTTGCCATGTTCAGTGCAGGGCGTGCTTTTGAGCAGGTCCGCAATTCGGTGGGATATCCCCATCTGAATGTAAAGATCGTGGGTTCACATGCGGGCATCTCTGTTGGTGAGGACGGCGCTTCTCATCAGTGCTGCGAGGATATCGGCCTTATGCGCACGATTCCGGGCATGGTGATCCTGAATCCTGCCGACCACTATGAGATGAAGGCTGCAGTAAAGGCTGCTATTGAGTATGAAGGCCCCGTATATCTGCGTTTGGGCCGTCTTGCAGTGGAAAGCTTCAATAATAATGATGATTATACCTTTGAATTGGGTAAGGGTATCACCCTCCGAGAGGGAGACGATATTGCTGTTGTCGCTACGGGTTTGATGGTTTCTGAGGCACTCAAAGCTGTGGATGCTCTGAAAGCTGAAGGAATCAATGCTCGCCTCATCAATATCCATACGATCAAGCCTCTGGATGAGGATATTATCCTGAAGGCTGCGAAAGAAACCGGCAAGATTGTCACAGTGGAAGAGCATAATGTGATTGGTGGCCTGGGCGATGCTGTTGCCAGTGTCCTTTCTCAGAAATGCCCCACTCCTCTTGTGAAGATCGGTGTCAACGATGAGTTCGGCCACTCCGGTCCTGCTGTGGAGCTGTTGAAGGAATTTGGTCTCTGCGCGGATCATATTGCCCAGGTTGTTAAAGAGGCTGCGGGCAAATAATTTCAAAAATCGTTCTGCAGAATTATATATCTGAAAGAGAGAGGCTGCGAAAATTTCGCAGCCTTTTTCTTGTATGAAAAATCTATAATACGGAAAGAGAGGAATTGTATTGATCCGGAAGTTTCAAAACGATGATTTGGAGAAAGTGCTTTCCATATGGTTGCAGACAAACGAAGAAGCCCATTCCTTTGTTTCGAAGACATATTGGGAAGGGCATTTGGAGATGGTTAGAGATGCCCTTCCAAAAGCAGAATTGTATGTATACGAAGATGGTTCTGATCTGTTAGGATTTATCGGACTGTCGGAAACCTACGTGGAAGGTCTTTTTGTGAAGAAAGAGGCGCAGTCCCGTGGAATTGGGAAGCTTTTGCTGGAATATGTGAAAAAACGCAAAGAAAGACTGCGCCTTCATGTATATAGCCAAAATCAGCGGGCAATGCGGTTTTATGAAAGGGAAGGCTTCCTTCCAAATATGAAAAGCTTCGATAAAGAGACTGGAGTATGGGAAGTGGAAATGATCTGGAAGAAAACGATTGGGGAATAGGAAAATCAAATACTACGTTCAGCCGAAAGCTCTTTGTTCATGAAATATATGAGCAAGGGGTTTTTAATATCGATATAACTATTGATTTTGGTGTCAAAAAGTAAGAAGAAAAGATTTTCCAAAATTCTTTCCATTTTTAGCTTTTTGCATATGTTAACCATTACTGTTTTATTATA
>CAJFPJ010000049.1 GCA_904399395.1 uncultured Clostridia bacterium
CCAAATCGTTGCCACGGAGGGCATCAAGCCTTAGAAAGCCTAGTAATCACGGGCTTTTCCGGGCCTCTGAAATCATTCCCACTCAATTGTTGCAGTGGGTTTTGGTGAAAGGTCATAACAAACCCGGTTTACAGAGGGAACTTCTTTCAGAATTCTGTCTGTAATCTTCAGAAGAACGGGCCATTCCAGTTGTTCCACCGTGGCTGTCATAGCATCTACGGTGTTGACAGCCCGAATGATCACCGGCCAATCGAAGCAGCGAGCATTATCCCGCACGCCCACAGATTTAAAATCTGGCACGATCGTAAAATACTGCCATACCTTTCCGCGCAGTCCAGCCTTTTCAAACTCTTCCCGAAGGATAGCATCTGATTCACGAACCGCTTCCAGACGGTCTCTTGTAATGGCACCCAAGCAGCGCACACCAAGCCCAGGTCCCGGGAAAGGCTGCCGATATACCATGCTTTCCGGCAAGCCAAGAGCCACACCGCAAGCTCGAACTTCATCCTTAAACAGCATCTTCAGGGGCTCCACAAGCTCAAACTGCAAATCTTCCGGCAAGCCGCCCACATTGTGATGGCTCTTGACCATCTTGGCTGTTTTAGTTCCGCTTTCCACAATATCGGGATAAATGGTGCCCTGAGCGAGGAAGTCAATTCCATCTAGTTTGCGGGCCTCTTCTTCAAAAACTCGGATAAATTCCGCGCCAATAATTTTCCTTTTTTTCTCCGGATCAGCAACGCCTTCCAGTTTGCTGAGGAACCGCTCCGTCGCATCCACATAAATCAAGTTAGCATTCATTTCGTCCTTGAACACCTTCACAACCTGTTCCGGCTCCCCTTTCCGCAAAAGGCCGTGATTCACATGGACGCAGGTGAGCTGATTCCCGATCGCCTTTAAAAGCAATGCCGCCACCACAGAGCTATCGACTCCACCCGAAAGAGCCAGCAGAACCTTTTTCTCCCCTACCTGCCGGCGGATTAGCTCCACCTGGTCGGAGATAAAGTTATCCATATTCCAGTTAGGCTGCGCCCCACAGGTATCGAACACAAAGGCATGCAACGCCGCCTCAATTTCCCCATCTTCTTCCGGCATGGGCGTAATCTTCCCATTTTCTTCATAATCAAAGGTGAAAATGGGGAAACCCGCATTTTTTATCTCGTCACTCAACCGAATCTTTTTGCCATCCACCACATCGTTGGGGCCCCCGTTGGCAACGATGCCTTTCAGATTCGGCATATTTCTAAGTTCCTCGGCTGTAATGTCATAGTTACAGATCTCGCTGTATACGCCCAGAGCGCGGATAGCGCGGGCCACATCTGTGTTCCGTGTGCTGCCCAAATCCAGAACAGCCAGCATATCCTGTTTCATACATCTCATTCCTTTATCTCGCGGTTTTCCGCTTTTTTTACAGTATACCACATCCAGAGCAACCCGGTCTATACGCAGAGAAGAAAATTCTTCTCTGTATTTTACAGATAGCATGCAAAAGAATCTGCTTGCTTCTGCAGCTCCTCAAAAAGGCGTGCCACGTGAAATCCATCGCAGGCAGCATGATGCACTCGGATAGAAACGGGCATCGTCTCCGCTCCCCCACGGCGGATCCATTTTCCCAACGTAAATATAGGAAGAAGGAAATTCCTTTCCCTGTGAAGTTCCAACTCAAAGGCGGTAAAATGAATCCACGGAAGCATAGAGATATTGAGCAGATTCGATGGCACCCCCGACTTTGGGAAAAATTCTTTTCTAGTTCCATATGTCGCCATATCGTTCTCATATTCTCTATAAAAATCTGAAAAATTCTCTTTATACTTACTCCATAAACAAGAAAACGTCTCTGTTTCTGGGTGAAAAACCGTATAACAAGGGGAAAGTTCCTTCCAGAATCCGGGCATTCCTTCCGCATCCACTGCCATGCGAAATTCTTCCCTACTGTTTACCAATCGTGTCAGTAAATACAGCACCACCGGATAAAATTTCAGTTTCTCATGAACCACTGTCTTTCTCAGTGAGGTCACATCCAGCTCTGCCGTAACGGAATATGAACAGGGGACCTGATTCCAGTAATGCAAAAACGTTTCCTTACGGTTCCACGTTTCCATATCTATTTTCTGAAATTCCATTTTATCTTTCCCTTCTGCAATCTCCAAATAAGTCTCTATTTTAATCAAGGGGCAGCTTTTAGCTCGTAGGGCCGTCAAATCGTCTTTATGTATGGGATAACAGGAAACATTAGTCTATCCTCAAGGAACAAATTTTCGCTTCCTTTCAGTAAAAACAACGTAGTATCCTCCTCCTTATAGGGCTGCAGTTTCCCTTCACGGGTGTTTGCCGGTGTGAAAAAGAATTTCACGCAGGATGTCTCCTTCCGGGCGGCATCTCGGAGCACTTTACCTAAATCCAATCCCGCAGCACAGAATATATCATAAAGGAGCATGTCGTTTCCTACATAGTCCGCTACCACAACTGCATCCCACTCTTTTAAATAATATACACTATCTTTGAGAGAGTCTCCGCAGTAAAACATCAGAAGCTCCGGATTTTGTTCAAAGCTCAGCCGTGAAAAAGGATTGGACACCGCGTATGCCCTACACAGCAGCTCTCTATCCTCCGTGCTGTTCATGTCAAGCTTTCGCCCTTTATCACAGCCGCCGTCTATGGGCTGTATACATTGGTATTCTGCGGCTTTTTCAAACCCAAACCGTGGATAATATTGCAGTACACTGTCATTAGCAAATAAATACAGCGCATCGCACTCTCCTTTATAGCGACGCAGTACTTCCTCCATAAGCCAGCGTGAAAGACCTTTTCCCCTGTATGCCGGGTCGGTCATAACTGTCCCCAACTGGATATATTTTCTAAGCTTCCCTTCATATCGGAAATTGAGAGTATTTACAGATACATTGGAAACGACTCGATCTCTATCCAACAGTACAAAGGGACAAAATTTTTCGCTCCAGTATCCGGATCGAAACCACGGTTCAAAGGTAAGACCCTCAAAAACACGAGATGCTAGTTCATTAAAGCTTCTACGATGTATTTCATTGTCCCGGATGGTATTGCTAAATCCATAGTATCTTTCCCGAATCTCAACATTTTTGATAATTGCCATATCTTCACTCCTATCCACCGTATGCTTTTCCAGCCCCTCTCTCTAAAGGTTCTGTCGCTTTTGGCTATCAGTTTGCCGATTAATAGTATTCTTCTAAAAACTTTTGCTCTTTCGCAACGATTTCTAAAATTGATTTTTATACTATAGACTGGAAAATATATCAACCGATGCATACACATAGATATAATAAAACCGCCCCTTTTCTATTAGCAGGAAAAGAGGCAGTTTTCGTCGGTTGTTATCAAATTCAGATGCTGCGATCCGCTCCATCAAAATCCAGATACTTTTCGATAGCTTCATCAAGCATCTGAATTTGCCCCTCAGTAAGGATCCAATCAAAGGTTGCACAGTTTTCAACTGCTTCAGCAGGATTCCTCACACCGCAGAGAGCAGTGGAAACATAATCCTTCTGAGTAGACCAGTTGATGGCAATCTGGGGCAAGGATTTGCCTGTCTCAGCAGCAATGGCATCCATAACTTCCAGAACTTTCATGACCTTGCTGAAGCTGGGCTCCCGGAAAAACGGGTAGAACCGGTTTCTGGGATCCCCGGGGCCAAAGGTGGGAACTTTCCGGAAGGTGCCGGTAAGAATACCTGCTCCCAAAGAACCATATGTAAATGTGCTGATTCCTCGGCCCTCACACCATTTCATCAGTTCTTCTTCCCCACGCACCACCATGGAATAAGGCGGCTGAATCGCTTCGATTCTGCAGACCTTTTCGCATTCCAAAATCTGTTCCCTGTTAAAATTGGAAAGACCCACAAAACGAATTTTCCCTTGACGCTTCAGCGTATTCATAGCCTCCATGGTTTCAGAGAAAGGCGTATCTAAATCAGGCCAGTGCACAAAATAGAAATCAATATAATCCGTGCCAAGCCTGCGCAGAGACTGCTCACATTCATAAAGAATATCCTCATATCTTCCGTCGCGGCAATAGCGCGAACCACTTCTGACCGCCTTAAGAGTCAAAGCAGAAGCTGCACACTTTGTCGAAACAAAGATCTTGGATCTGTCGTACCCTTTCAAAGCTTTTCCCACTATGGTTTCTGAATACCCTCTGCCATAATCCGGCGCAGTATCCACCAGATTCACACCGCCATCAAACATCGCCCGAATAGCAGCAATAGAATCTTTTTCGTTTACCTCGCCATAGCCAGAGCCACCAATAGCCCACGTACCCACCGCAAGAGCGGATACATCTACGTTAGCATTTCTAAAATGCTTGTAACGCATAACTCTCTCCCCTTTCAAAATGGATATTGTCATTGTAATGCTATACAACCATAAAATCAATACCCTTGCACACAGAAAATTAAAAGGAATTTCTGTAGTATTTATATTTCTTCGTTCAGTATAAGAAATAATTCTTTATTAAATCTATTATAGCTATACAATTTATACAAGTATACCGACAAGAATACAGATGAAGAAATTGCAGAAAATAAATGGAAAAGAATCATTTTTCGTTTAAAATCATTGAAGAAACCAATTTTTCGAGTGAACAACTGCATGCATTATGCTTCAAAATCTATTGATCGTATTAGATAATACCCAATCCAGATAAACATCTCCATGATGGAAAGATAATCGAAGAAAAACAAAAATATTGGTTCATGAAAAGCCAAGAAAACAAACTTTCCCCTTTCCTCTTATTTCTGATTCTATTGGAAGCGTCTTTATTGAGGCATAGAAGTTTTTGTTCGTTACACAACTCCGACACAGATTCCGTTTTCAGCTCCTCACGTTTACTGTTTTGAGAAGAAGGGAGCTCACTGGCAGTTTGACTGCTACATCCTGTCATGCAGAGAAACACACACAGCACAGATGCGAGTGCTTTCTGTATTTTCATTGCTATCACCTGCTTTCTCTCAACTGTCCATAGTATAAAAAATCGAGACTTCAGCAGAAGTCTCGATTGGTTATGCAGTATTTCTTTATAAAAATTAAAGTAAAAGCGCATAGTTCCTTGCAAAAGAACTGTGCGCTTTGTTTTTAAAATAGATCTTCAACATAATACAAAGACAAAATAAAAAACTGAGCCCCGCACGCGACTTGCGCGTCGAGGCTCTCGACTGGTGGAGCGTCCGCAACCAAGGGAGAACACTTTTTGTGATAAGATACAACACTTTCAAAGTGTTCTTCTATCTCGTCCAGCAGAACATCGTCCAGAATGATGGGCCGCTCTCCACCGTTGAAAAACAAGGTCATCCGGTCATCGTAGAGATAGACTGC
>CAJFPJ010000050.1 GCA_904399395.1 uncultured Clostridia bacterium
GAGGTATTCTAATGGTAAGGAGCCACATTGGAAATGTGGTGTGCCGCAAGGCATTGTGCGTTCGAGTCGCATCCTCTCCGCCAAAAGCATCCGCAAAAGCGGATGCTTTTTTTGTTGCCTTTAGATTTAGCAAAACCCCTGGCAAATAAAAAGTGAAAGTTAGTAGTAAGGCAAAAGAAATGAATGAGTTTTTCTCAAGAGAAAATATTATAAGAGGTAATGCGTAAAAGTTTAAGCATCGCTACAAGCCTTAAACAGACAAGTATGACTAGTTTATCAGTTGCAGAGCGAGCGATGCGATGATGCTTTTCAGTACCCCTTCCAGGGGTCAGCGAAAATCACTAGTTTACTAGTGGTTTTGAGTGTATTTTACCCTTGATCTCAATAGTCCGCTGTTTCTGGTTGATTATTTGAATATACAAACAGTAAACAGATTTTGATTTATGCGAGCATCGAGTTTCGTATAAACTTTGCATGAATTTTTTGTAAAAACGATGATAATCGTATCGCCGTTTTTGAAAGGTGAATTACTTGAACTTTATATATATTATATAAAAATTTTAAACATTATAAAAAGTTGCATTCTTCTTATTTGGTGATATAATATAAATAAAGACTAAAATGTTTTTGAAGAAAGAAGTAGATTCCATTGAGAGTATATAGATAATTTCAGTTTTTGCGTATTAAGTTGAAGTATTGCAGAATTCGTTAAAATTCTGTCAATTGTGTAAATTAGCATGATGGTAATACTGCGATATGAAATAAGGAAGGAGAGCATAGTTATGAAGTTCAGAAAATTGAGGATTTTTATATGCTTTGTTCTTTGTTTTTGTTTGAGTGGTTCTAGTTTTGCTTTTGCAGATGAAAAGAAGGCAACAATTGAAACATCAATATATGATTTAGTATTGGATCAGGCTTTGCGGGTTGATAGTGAATATTCTGTAAAAGACAAAAACGACTTTGCTGTGGTTGAAAATAAATTAACTGTAGCAGATGTGTCATCTGCTACAGTTAGAGGAATACCTTCAGACAAAGAATCTAAATTTGTAATCCGTTCGGTGAAAGAGCATGATAATAGAATAGAGGTTACTACCATTATTCCCTATCATATTCAAGAAGATGGTTCATTAATTGATAGTTTTGATTATGCAAAACAACTCTTTGGGGGTGGTTCAGTAGGTCATACGGTAACGCCGACCAGAGATATGGTTGATATATCGGTAACATACACCGTGTTTTATGATCAGTGTGCATATAACTATCTTACTCCGATTTATTACCGTCATGGATCTCTCCAGGCTTATTGGAGTTCCAGCAAACCGCTCACTAATGTGACATTGTTTGTCTGGTACAAGAGTTGTGGAGAACTTCATGAGTACCCTAAGTGCCTTGATTATGAGAATCCGGCTGATAGCTATATTTCTGGAAATCCAGATTATGTAACTTCTACATTGATAAGTAAGCCAAATGCTGTAGAAGGTACAAAATACTATTCTGCTGTGGGGCAGATGCCTACTAACCGTGTCCTTTATTTTTCTAAGGCTTTTGATCTTGGACATGGTGGATGGGTAGATATTAGGGTAATGTATAAATTGAATGGTAAAATTGTGAATGCAGATAGAACAGACGTCATCTATTCCAAATAAAAAGGTATTTCTTTACACATAATAATGAGGTGACGGTTATGAAACGCATCGGTTTAATGCTCCTGACACTGCTTTTATTGTTTGCTGTCTCGTGCCAGCAAGCTGGTCAAGCTGTTTCGGAGGAGGAAACACCCTATAAAGAAAGCAGCTTTCTTTCTTTTCTGGTAAGCTATGAGGATGGGGTATTTTCTTTTTCTAAAGCGCCATGGGGTGCGAGCAAAGCAGAATGGCTGAAAGCTATGGGACTCTCGGAGGAGGATTTGACTCTTGGAGCCGGAAGCGATGAAGAATTTGAAACCTATATAGTAAAAAAACTCATATATTTTGAGGATATTTCCTGCCCGGGAGTTCTGATGGCAGAATTCTATAACGATCAGCTTCGGCTTGTAACGGTAAATATATCGGGTGATAGTTCTGTTTGGAATGAAAATTCCTATTTAGAAATATCTGATCAGGAAAAATACCCTGATGTGGATATGCTGCAGGTTCTTTCTAAAGTAGCAGATCAAATAGAAGCTTCTTCTATGCCGGATTCTGAAATAGATGGCGGAATAGAAAAAGGGCTTCGAGTGGATCGAGTAGCTGATGCGGCGGCACAGTGGTGGGATTCTGAGGGGAATATTGTATTTGCGATTCACCCTATGTCTGGAACGGATATCATTTCATTTACTGTACGTAACGATCTGGGGTTATAAGAGAAATCTAACGTTACAGAGGGGCTTGATTTCAAGCCCCTCATTTTTATGGCTCCTGCTTACCTCTGCTGCGATTCTACCTTATAATGTGCTTCTGCAAAAGTTTGCTCAATTTGCTAAATATGCATTTGCAGGCAGGATCCTTTCGTGCTTTTCTTGCTTTTCCGCAGTCTGTGTACTATAATAAAAAAATCAATACTGCCGGCAGAATGAAAGAGTATTCCACTTTGAGAAGGAAACGATCGGCCGGAAATTTTTACTTGGAGGATATATCATGAAACGGATGGAAATCAAGGAGCTGTATGCCAGAAGCGATGAATTGAGCGGCCAGACTGTAACAGTCTGCGGTTGGGTCAGGACTGTGCGAAACTCCAAGGCCCTTGGTTTTATTGAGCTGAACGACGGCAGTTGCTTTAAAGGCCTTCAGATTGTTCTGGAGGACGGTAAGCTGGAAAATTTCCGGGAGATCGTAAAAATGAATGTGGGCGCGGCTCTGCAAGTCAGGGGAGAGGTAGTTCTCACACCTGAAATGAAACAGCCTTTGGAAATTCATGCTTCTTTCGTAGAGGTGGAAGGTCTCTCCACGCCGGATTATCCGCTGCAGAAGAAGCGCCATTCGCTGGAGTATCTGCGCACTATCGCGCACCTGCGCCCCCGCACCAATACTTTCAGCGCAGCGTTCCGGGTGCGTTCAGCGGCTTCTTATGCGTTGCATAAGTTTTTTCAGGAGCGGAATTTTGTCTATGTGCATACTCCGTTGATCACAGGCAGCGACTGTGAAGGGGCGGGAGAAATGTTCCATGTGACTACCTTGGATTTGGAGAATCCTCCGAAGGACGCAGAGGGGCATGTGGATTATTCTCAGGATTTCTTTCAGAAGCATACGTCTTTGACGGTGTCAGGCCAGCTGGAAGGCGAATGCATGGCAATGGCTTTCGGAAAGATTTACACCTTTGGCCCCACCTTTCGGGCGGAACGTTCCTTTACCACCCGCCATGCAGCAGAATTCTGGATGATCGAGCCGGAAATTGCTTTTGCGGATCTGGAGGATGATATGGAACTGGCGGAAGCCATGATGAAATATGTGATCCGCTATGTCATGGAAACCTGCCCCGACGATCTGGCATTTTTCAACCAGTTTGTGGATAAAGGGCTTCTGGAAAGGCTCACGGGTGTTGTGAATGCGGAATTTGCCCGTGTGACCTATACGGAGGCTGTGAAGCTTTTGGAAGAGCATAACGATGAATTTGAATATAAGGTCTCCTGGGGAAGCGACCTGCAGACCGAGCATGAAAGATATCTTACAGAAAAGGTCTTCGGCAGGCCGGTGTTTGTTACAGATTATCCCAAAGAGATCAAATCCTTCTATATGCGCTTGAATGACGACGGCAAGACTGTGGCGGCTGTGGATCTGCTTGTTCCCGGTATTGGCGAGATTGTGGGTGGCAGCCAGCGTGAAGAGCGTTTGGATCTGCTGGAGCAACGCATTCATGCAGACGGCATGGATGAGAAGGATTACTGGTGGTACCTGGATCTTCGGCGCTATGGCGGTGCAAAGCACGCGGGATTCGGCCTTGGCTTTGAGCGCTTGGTGATGTATCTCACGGGCCTATCCAACATCCGCGATGTGCTCCTGTTCCCCAGAACTACAGGGTCGGCGGAATTCTGAAACAGTTTCATATGGCGAAGGAAAGCATCAGCCAGCTTTCGGAGGATCATTTGTCCTCCGGGGCTGGCTTTTTCCTATTGCATATCTGAAAGCGATTCTGTTGCAGCCCAATGATGAGGGAGCCGGAGCACTTTAAAAGGTAATGTCGTACACTGAAAAGAGCAGTCCTAGGTGGAGGAATGCCTGTTTGCATTTTTTGAAGAGAGCACTGCATTTTCAGGTGCGACTTTATGGAAAATATGTCCTTGCAAAACAGATCACGTTGCGGAAGCATAACGATATGTAAGTGGGAATATGCCTTTGTGTATTCGGTTTAGCCAGTTCATACAGAAAGTGAAGGCGTTTTTTTGCTATTCCCCGGCAAAATGCAGGAAAACGTTTTTTGCCTTGCATTATTTGGCTTAATCAAGTAAAATGAGAGAAAAGCCTGCCTGGTTTTGCAATTTTATAAAGGGAGATGCTCATTTTGGATTATCTTTCACTGGATAAAAGCGAGCTCATAAAGGAACGGGAAAAGCTTCAGAAAGACTATGATGCGTTTAAGGCTCAGGGCCTCAGTTTGAACATGGCCAGAGGAAAGCCTTGCACGGAACAATTGGATCTCAGCATGGCTATGCTGGACACTGTGAATGCAAAATCTGAAATGCTGGCCTCCACCGGAGATGACTGCCGTAACTATGGTCTTCCGGATGGTTTGCCGGAGTTACGTGATATTTTTGCCGCTATGATGGAGGTACCTGCGGACAATGTGCTTATCGGAGGCAATTCCAGCCTTAATATGATGTTTGATACAGTGGCCTGCGGAATGACGCACGGTTTTTCTGGCTGCGAACCTTGGAGCCGTCAGAAAGCAATTAAGTTTCTCTGCCCCGCTCCTGGATATGATCGTCATTTTGCTGTGACAGAGTATTTTGGAGCGCAGCTGGTCTCGGTGAATATGACGCCGGAAGGCCCCGATATGGATCAGGTGGAAGAGTTGATTCAGGATCCTGCCGTGAAGGGAATTTGGTGTGTGCCGAAATACAGCAATCCGCAGGGGTATACATATTCGGATGAAACGGTCCGCCGCTTTGCTGCCTTAAAGCCTGCGGTAAGGGATTTCCGTATATTCTGGGATAATGCATATTGTGTTCATGAGCTCAGCGATACGCCGGATACGCTTTTAAGCTTGTGGGAGGAATGTAAAAAAGCAGGCAGTGAAGATCTGGCTTTCTACTTTTCTTCTATGAGCAAGATCACCTTTCCCGGTTCCGGAGTTGCCGCTATGGCGGCCAGCGGGGAAAACCTGAAAGTCCTTCGGGAACATTTTTCCTTCCAAACCATCGGCCGGGATAAGTTGAGCCAACTGCGGCATGTGAAATTCCTGAAGAATATAGACGGTGTTCACGAGCAAATGAAAAAGCACAGAACTATTCTGGAACCAAAATTTCAAGTGGTTCTGGAAAAGCTTCGCGGGGAGCTGGGGGGGCTGGGCGTTGCCCGATGGACAGAGCCCCACGGCGGATATTTTATCAGTGTAGATGTAATGGAAGGCTGCGCGAAACGAGTGGTTTCTCTCTGTAAGGAAGCTGGCGTTATTCTCACGGGGGCGGGAGCAGCATTCCCTTATGGAAACGATCCAAAAGATGAAAATATACGAGTAGCTCCCACATATCCATCTGTGGAGGAACTGAAAAAAGCGATGGATCTTTTCTGCATCTGTGTAAAACTTGCAGCGGCAGAAAAACTTCTGGAAAAATAAGAACCTGTCCGCGGACGGATAAAGGAAGTGGGGAGAGTTCCCCGCTTCTTTTTTATAGGTATCCAGAAAGGAACTTCGGCAAAATTTACAGGAAAACGCAGGAAGTTCCATGGGTTTATTATATGAAATCATTGACTTTTCTGCAAAATGACCATATAATAGAGCTTGTTACGTTTACGCACTGTTAACAGTTTTTTCGGTGTGGAAAACAAAGTTGTTTGGAGGATATACGAATGAAGCGTGTAGCAAAACCTGTGTTTTTCATCGTCGCCCTCCTTATCCTGTTTTTCGGTATTACCTCCATATGGGGTATTCACGGACAAAACGGCGATAACAGAGTCACCTACATAAAAGGTGCCGGCGACATCCGCTGGGGAATTGATATCAATGGAGGCGTAGAGGTGACCTTTACTCCTGATACGGAGGAAGAGGTTACAGCGCAGGATATGAATTCAGCCAGGGCAATTATCGAAACCCGTATGACCAGCAATCATATTACAGATTATGAGATCTATACGGATTCCAGCAATAACCGGATCATTGTCCGTTTCCCTTGGAAGAATGGGGAAACCGATTTCGACCCTGAAGCTGCTATTGAGGAGCTAGCTGCTACAGCAGAGCTGACGTTCCGTCCCGGCGGGGAGTATGAATCCACAGAGACAGCGGAGGACGGCAGCATTATCTATAAGACGCCGACAGGTGAAACAGCGGAGACAGTACTGCTCACAGGCGCCGATGTGGATTCTGCTGCAGCTGAGGCGTACAGGAATACGACTACTAATCAGCTGACGTATCAGGTGAGCCTGAATCTTACGGATTCCGGAAAAGAGAAATTTGCAGAGGCTACGGAAAAATATCTGAACGAAACCATTTCTATCTGGATGGACGACGTGATGATTTCCGCCCCCACAGTTCAGAATGTGATTTCAGACGGCCAAGCCTCTATTACGGGTAATTTTGATGCGGAGGAAGCAACAGACCTGGCAGAAAAGATCAATGCAGGTGCCCTTCCTTTTAAGCTGACTACCTCTAATTTCAGCACCCTTAGCCCCACTCTGGGCATGTCTTCTCTGAACGCCATGACCTTGGCGGGAGTGGCAGCTTTTATTCTGGTTGCGCTGTTTCTGATCGTTGTGTTCCGTCTCACAGGCGTTGTAGCGGTTATATCTCTGATTGGGCAGGTGGCGTTGTGCTTTGCGGCTGTTTCTGGGTATTTCCCCTTTGTAAACAGCTTTACGCTGACTCTGCCGGGCATCGCCGGTATAATCCTTTCCATTGGTATGGGCGTGGATGCTAATATCATCACGGCTACCCGTATCAAGGAGGAGCTCTGGGCGGGCAAAACGCTGGATGGAGCCATTCAGAAGGGCGATGAAAACAGTTTCTGGGCTATTTTTGACGGCAATATCACCACGATTATTGTTTCTGTCATGTTGATGGTCGTATTTGGCCCCGTCAATATTCTTGGGGGCATTTTTGGCGCTTCTACAACAGGTTCCATCTACTCATTTGGATATACCCTCTTGATTGGCAATATTGGCAACTTTATCTTTGGTGTGGGGACAACCCGGCTGATGACCAAATCGCTCTCCGGATTTAAACCGCTTCGCAAAAAATGGCTGTTCGGAGGTGCTAAGGAATGAAGAAGTTCAATATTCACTTTTTCAAGAACCGGAAAATCTATTTTTCCATTTCATTGGCGCTGATTGCTGTGGGCCTGATCTGCAATATCTTTATGGGAGTCAACCTGGATATTCAGTTCCGCGGCGGTGCTATTGTCAAATATTCCTACACCGGCGCTATTGACACTGATGCTGTGGCGGATGTTTCTGAAGAGGTTAGCGGCGATAGTGTAGACGTACGGATTTATGAAAACGTGCAGAATGACGGCGAGGCCGCAGTAAACCATGTTTCTATTTCCTTTGTGGGAAATCAGTCCATCTCTCTGGAAAATCAGAAAAAGATTCAGGAATCGCTTTCTGCCAAATATCCAGATGCTGGGTTTGAACTGGTAGAAAGCAGCTCTGTCAATCCCACCATGGGTCAGCAGTTTTTTGCAAAGTGTCTGATCGCTGTGGCTGTCACATTCTTGCTTCTGATAATTTATGTGGCCCTGCGGTTTAAAAAGATTGGCGGCGCTTCTGCAGGTGTTATGGCTATCATTGCTTTGCTGCACGATGTTTCCATTATATATTTTGTATTTGTGATCTTCCGGCTTCCAATCAACGATTCCTTTATTGCAGTTGTTCTGACGATACTCGGTTATTCTCTGAATAATACTATTGTGGTGTATGACCGTGTTCGTGAAAATCGGAAGCTCATGGGGCCGAAGGCTTCTGTTGAAGAACTGGTGGATGCCAGCATCAATCAGACCCTCACTCGTTCTATCAATACCTCTCTTTGCACATTTGTAGCTATTGCGGCTGTTTATGTGGTAGGGGTCATTTATGGGCTGGAAAGTGTTTCTCTCTTTGCTCTGCCCATGATGATAGGTGTGGCAGTAGGATGTTATTCCTCTGTGTGCCTCGCAGGCCCACTCTATGTGATGTGGCAGAATCACAAGAGCAAAAAGCGCCAGGCGGCGGCTGAAAAATAAGCTAGTCTTTATTGAGACAAAAAGGGCGGACACCGTTTCAAGACGGTTCCGCCCTTTTCTCTTTTGAGCTTTTCTCCTCTTTACTCTTTAAACTTTTTCCGCTATGCGATATAATAAGAACAGGACATAACCAATATACTAGGAAAGCAGGTGTATGCTGTTGGCAACTACATTTACCGTCTCTCTGGCCAGGGTTATGAAGGAACTTTCACTGAAGCCGATTTATATGCCGGAGGATCCGGAAAGCGTCCTAATCTCTTCTATGGACGTTAACCGGCCGGGGCTGGAATTAAACCGTTTTTACGATTATTATGATACAAGCCGCATTTTGATTTTTGGAAATGCAGAAACTGCTTTTTTGCGTTCCCGCGATCCGGAGGACCGTTTTGAAATTCTGGAAGCGATTTTTTCCAAGCATCCGCCGGCTGCCATTATCGCCAGGGGGATCCAGCCCTCTGAGGAACTTCTTACTGCTGTAACGAATAACGGCGTTCCGCTGCTGGGAACGGGGGAAACCACTTCAAGCCTCGTGGCAGCCTTGGTCGCCTTTATGAATACGGAGCTGGCGCCCCGCATTACTCGTCACGGCGTGTTGGTGGAGGTATACGGCGAAGGCATCCTTTTGGTGGGAGACAGCGGCGTGGGTAAAAGCGAAACGGCTATAGAACTCATTAAGCGCGGTCACCGGCTTATCGCGGACGACGCTGTGGAAATCCGCCGGGTTTCTGCTAAATCCCTTGTGGGCCAGGCTCCGGAAAATATCCGCCATTTCATTGAGCTCAGGGGCATCGGCATTATCAATGCCCGCCGTATTTTCGGTATGGGCGCTGTCAAGTTGACAGAAAAAATCGATATGGTCATCAACTTGGAAATTTGGGATAACAAAAAGGTATATGATCGAATGGGTTTGGATAATGAATATACGGAAATCTTGGGGAACAAAGTGCCTGTTTTGACGATCCCTGTAAAGCCGGGCCGGAATCTGGCTGTTATCATAGAGGTGGCCGCGATGAACAACCGCCAGAAGAAAATGGGCTATAATGCGGCCACAGAGCTTCTCAAAGGCCTGGGGATGGATGCTTCTATCCTGCAGGAGGAAAGTGAGCCTAAAAAGCTGGAACTGTGATCTGTGCTGCCGGTCTGAAAGGGAAAACTATGAATTTTGTTGCTGATATGCATATGCATACCATTGCCTCTACGCATGCCTATTCCACATTAGAGGAAATGATTGCTGCCGCCGCGAGAAAAGGCTTTTTTGCTGCCGCTATAACAGATCACGGTGCCGCAATGCCGGGGGCGCCTGGAACTTGGTATTTTCAGAATATGAAGGTTCTTCCCCGGGTTTTTAACGGTGTCCTTCTCCTTCGCGGGCAGGAAAGTAATGTCTTGGATTATGAAGGGAATTTGGATCTCCTGCCCGAGGATGCTTCTGTGATGGAATGGGTGGTAGCTTCTATGCACGGTCCTACCATGATGCCTGGGAAAAAGCATACCTGGCAGGATATCACCGAGGCCTGGCTGCAGGTGGCGGAAAATCCTTTGGTGAAGGTAATCGGCCATTGTGGTTCAGAGGAATTTGCCTTTGACTATGAGAAGGTGATCCCGGAGTTCGGCCGCAAGGGTAAGCTGGTGGAACTGAATGAGGGAACCTTCCGGGTCCGGAAAAAATCTCTGAAGAACTGTGCGGCAATCATGCGGCTTTGTAAGCGGCATGAGGTCCGCATCATCGTGGATTCCGATGCCCATGTCTCTGCTCACGTAGGAGAATTTGCCCAGGGGGAGGCCCTCCTTCGGGAACTGGATTTCCCCGAAGAGCTGGTGGTGAATTCCAGCAGGGAGCGGATGCTGGAATATCTGCGAGAATATACCTGTGTGCCGGAGGATCCGGCTTTTAAAGAAGCTGTGACAGGAGGGGTTATATGAAACCTTTGGAAGAACTGGAGCGTGCGGCCGTTTCGGCTGGTTGCCTTGCTGTCTGTGGGGAGCCTATGTCCCGCCATACTACGTTTCGAGTTGGAGGGCCTGCCGATCTGTTTTTGACAGTTCTGAGCCCGGAAGCTCTTTGTCTGGTGCTTAAGAAGGCCCGGGATCTTTCCATACCGGTGATGATGATCGGAAATGGTTCCAATCTTTTGGTGGGCGACAAAGGAATCCGGGGCTGTGTGGTTCTGCTTTCCGGTGAGTTTACTCAAGCCCGCCGGAGCTCAGATACAGAGATCCGCTGTGGTGCCGCTGTCTCTTTGGCGGGGGCGTGTAATACCGCAAAAAAATATAATCTCAGCGGCCTTGAGTTTGCCTGGGGAATCCCTGGTTCTGTTGGCGGTGCTGTGTATATGAACGCCGGAGCTTATGGTGGAGAAATGCGCCAAGTTGTTTCCTCTGTGCGCTGTATGTATCCGGAAGGGACGATAGGGGAACTTCGCGGAGATGAACTTGCTTTCGAATACCGCCACAGTGCCTTTATGGAAAATGGAGCTGTGATTACAGATGTGACCTTTTCTCTCACACCCGGAAACCGGGACTCTATCGCCCTCAGTATGGAGGATTTTTACAATCGCCGCAAGGAAAAACAACCCTTGAACAAGCCCAGCGCCGGGAGCGTTTTCAAAAGGCCCGAAGGGCATTTTGCCGGTTCTCTTATTGAGCAGTGTGGTCTCAAGGGTGTTTCTGTGGGCGGAGCAGCAGTCAGCGAAAAGCATGCGGGCTTTATCATCAACACAGGTGGAGCTACCTGTGCAGACGTGTTAGAGCTTATTGAGAAAATACAGGATACAGTCCGGAAAGAGACAGGAGTTTCGCTGGAATGCGAGATCCGCAAAGTGGGCGAATAGAATAGCGGATACGGAATAAATTGACAGATGTGGGCAAAGTATAGGGAGAAACGATAATGGATTTTTTGATAGTGACAGGCCTATCAGGGGCGGGAAAATCCCGGGCTGTGGATGCTTTAGAGGATATTGGCTTTTACTGCGTGGATAATATCCCGCCCCAGTTGATTCCCACCTTCTGCACTCTCTGCGGAAATGCCAAGGAGAAGATGGAGCGTGTGGCTGTTGTTACGGATGTGCGCGGAGGCGACATGTTCAGCACTCTTTTTGCTTCTCTAGAGGAACTCAACGAGGATCAGATTTCCTATAAAATCCTGTTTCTTGACGCAGCGGATAGGGTTCTCATAAACCGGTATAAAGAAACCCGCCGCAGGCATCCGCTGTGGGAGGAAACCGGCGGCTCCATTGAAGATGCCGTTCGCTTGGAGCGGGAGATGCTTCGTCCTGTGCGGGAGAGGGCCGACTATATTGTGGATACGTCGCTTCTAGCCCCGGCACAACTGAAGGAGAGGATCTCTGCCCTGTTTCTAGGGGATACAAGCGACGCTTTGATGATTCACTGCGTATCCTTCGGATTTAAATATGGGATTCCCTCTGAGGCAGATCTGGTGTTTGATGTCCGCTGTTTGCCAAATCCATATTATGTGGAGGAATTGAAACATCTCACAGGATTGGACGAGCCTGTGAGCCGTTATGTGCTGGAATGGGAACAGACCAAGGGGTTTGTGAAACGCTTTATAGATCTTATTGACTATATGATTCCCCTTTACTGCAACGAGGGAAAAAGTCAGCTGGTTATTGCTGTGGGCTGCACGGGTGGCAAACACCGTTCTGTCACGTTGGCGCAGCTTTTGTATGACCATCTGCAGGAAAAGAAAATGCGCGTGAGTGTCAACCACAGGGACATCAAAAAGTTGTGAATCTTTTAGGCCGGAGGAGCAGCGTTGCACGCTTATAGCAGGTAAGGGGGGAAAGAAAATGGATATATCCTTTGCAGCTAGAACGAAAGCGGAGCTCTGCCGCTTTCCGGCCGGAAAGGAATGCTGCAAAAAGGCAGAAGTCTATGGCTTTTTTGTGTTTGGAAAAAGTTTTTCCCCCAGAGGGATCTCTGTGGCCACAGAAAGTGCACCCGCAGCTAGAAGGGCTGCCCAGCAGATTGCAGAAACGGCGGGCGTAATTGCGCAATCCTCTGTTGGGGTGCTTCGTAGGGGAGTCGGGCAGCAGATGGTCACGGTTTCTGTGGAGGCAGGAGAAGAGTGTCTGCGCGCTCTTTCTTTTTTTGGCCATGGAGCAGGCGAAGTGACGCTGCATATTCAGCGCTCCAATCTGGAGGAAGAGTGCTGTTTTTCCGCTTTTCTGCGGGGCGCTTTTCTGAGCTGCGGCACTATTACACAGCCAGAAAAGGATTATCATTTGGAATTTTCTGTGCCTTATAAAAATTTGGCAAAGGATCTGGCTTTGCTTTTGGAAGAAACAGGGCTTGAGATCCGGCCCGGTGTGGCCTCTAGACGGGGAAATTATGTGGTGTATGTGAACGGAGCAGAAGAGGTCAGCGATTTGTTGGCATATATGGGGGCTTCCGGCGCCGCCTTGGAGTTGATTCAGGCCAAAATGGTGAAGGAAGTCCGCAACAACGTAAACCGGAAAATGAATTTTGAATCGGCTAACCAGGACAAAACAGCCGATGCGGCTGCCCGTCAGGTATTGGCCATCCAAAAAATCATGGAGAATGGGAAGTTTTCTTCTCTTCCTGAGGAACTGCAAGAGTTGGCCAGGCTTCGGTGCGAATTCCCCGAATTTTCTTTGCGGGAACTGGGAGAACGGCTTTCGCCTCCTATCAGTCGTTCCGGCGTGAACCACCGATTGAAAAAGCTTCTGCAGATCGCAGAAGGGATGGAAGAGCCGAAACCGTGAAATATCTGCTTGCCGGAGGTGCCGGTGATGTTCGCTAATTGGAGGATACTATGTTTGTTCATCTGCATCTGCATACAGAATACAGCCTGTTGGACGGCGCCTGCCGGATAGGCCCTCTGCTGGATGAAGCCGCTGCCCGGGGAGATGAGGCGGTGGCGATTACAGACCATGGGGCCATGTATGGCGCCGTTCAGTTTTTTAAGGAGGCTAAAAAACGTGGGATCCGCCCTATAATTGGCTGTGAGGTCTATGTGGCCCAGCGTTCCCGCTTTGATAAGGTGGGAGAACTGGATTCCGAAAGTCGCCACCTAGTTCTGCTCTGTGAAAATCAGATCGGCTATCAGAATCTAATCTATATGGTTTCCTCCGCGTGGACAGAAGGCTTTTACCGCAAGCCCCGAGTGGATATGGAGCTTTTGGAGCAGCATCATGAGGGCCTTATTGCCCTTTCGGCCTGTTTAGCGGGAGAGATTCCCCGGGCCCTTACGGTAAATGATTACCGCGGAGCCAAAGAGGCAGCCTTGCGCTATCAGTCTATATTTGGGAAAGATAATTTTTTCCTTGAGCTGCAGGACCATGGCCTGCCGGAACAAAAGATGATAAATCCGCAGATCATACGTCTTTCCAGAGAGACAGGGATCCCCTTGGTGCTCACAAACGATTGTCATTATATCCATAAGGAAGACAGCAAGATGCATCATATTCTTCTGTGCATCCAGACGAACCACACCATAGAGGATACGGATGGAATGGAATTCGGCTCAGAAGAGTTCTATTATAAAACGGAAGAGGAAATGCGAGCTCTGTTTCCCAGTGTTCCTGAGGCTGCAGACAATACCATAAAGATAGCCAGGCGCTGCAATGTGGAATTTGAATTTGGAAAAACCAAGCTTCCCCGGTTTGAAACACCGGATGGAAGCGATAACAGGGAGTTCTTCCGGAAAAAGTGTTATGAGGGCCTTTACCGTCTTTATGGGCAAAATCCCGATCCCTCTGTGATAGACCGCTTGGAATACGAGCTGGCTACCATCGAAAAAATGGGATATGTAAACTATTATCTGATCGTTTACGATTTTATACGCTATGCCAAGAGTGTGGATATCCCAGTAGGTCCTGGTAGAGGATCCGGAGCAGGGAGTCTGGCCGCCTACTGTATAGGAATAACGGCCATTGACCCCATCCGCTATAATCTTCTGTTTGAACGCTTTCTTAACCCTGAACGTGTGAGCATGCCGGACTTTGATATCGATTTCAGCGATGAGCGCCGGCAGGAAATGATCGATTATGTAAACAGAAAATACGGGGAAGACTATGTGGCGCAGATTATCACCTTCGGCACCATGGCGGCCAGGGGTTCTATCCGTGATGTAGGACGGGCTATGGCCATGCCGTATGCTGCTGTGGACGCCGTGGCGAAGCTGGTTCCCAGGGAGCTGAACATCACCCTGGATTCGGCTCTGAAAAAATCGGCGGAGTTGAGAAATAAATATGAAACCGACCTGCAGATCCGGGACCTGATCGATATGGCCAGAAAAGTGGAAGGTATGCCGCGAAACGCTTCCACTCACGCAGCCGCAGTGGTCATTACGGACAAGCCCGTGCGGGAATATGTGCCTCTTGCTAAAAATGGAGAGGCGGTGGTCACCCAGTATACCATGACTGTTATGGAGGAGCTGGGGCTGCTGAAGATGGATTTTCTGGGATTACGGAATCTTTCTGTCATTCACGATGCAGAGGAGATGATTCGCCGGAAAAATCCCGGATTTTCGGTGGGGGGAATCGATTATCAGGATGCAAAAGTGTTCCACATGCTTTCTTCCGGAAATGTGGATGGCGTCTTTCAGTTCGAATCCGGCGGCATGCGGAGCGTGATCATGCAGCTGAAGCCGGAACATCTGGAGGATCTGATTGCGGTAATTTCCCTTTATCGGCCCGGCCCTATGCAGTCAATCCCTCGGTATATCGAATGCCGCCACAATCCGGAAAAGGTTACCTATAAGCATCCTCTTCTGGAACCCATTCTGAATGTTACCTACGGATGTATTGTTTATCAGGAGCAGGTGATGCAGATTTTCCGCAGTCTTGCAGGGTATTCTTTGGGAAGGGCGGATATTGTGCGTCGGGCCATGGCCAAAAAAAAGGCTAAGGTTATGGAAGAGGAAAAACAGGTATTTATCCATGGTCTGCTGGCTCCGGACGGATCAGTGGAAGTGGACGGCTGCATCCGCAGGGGTGTGGATGAAAAAACTGCTCTTGAAATCTTTGGTGAAATGGAGAGTTTTGCAGCCTATGCCTTTAATAAATCTCATGCAGCAGCTTATGCGGTTGTTGCGTATCAGACAGCGTGGCTGAAATGTCATTATCCCCGGGAATATTTGGCTTCGCTGATGACCAGCGTCCTCAGCGACAACAATAAGCTTTCCGCTTATATCTCTGAGTGCCTGCGGCTGGGGATCCGGGTTTTACCTCCCCATGTGAACGAAAGCCGGGAAAGTTTCACAGTTGTGGGGAAGGATATCCGTTTTGGCCTTTTGGCTGTGCGAAATTTGGGCCGTAGCTTTATTGAAAGATTGGTAACAGAGCGGGAGGAAAACGGTAAATTCACCACCTTTTATTCCTTTTGCCGCCGTATGTTTGCGGAATTGAACCGCAGGGCCCTGGAAAGTCTCATTAAATGCGGTTCGTTGGATAATCTGGACTGCAACCGCCGTCAGATGCTGGAAAATGCAGATTTTATACTTTCTTCTATCGAGGAAGATAAACGTCGGAACCTAGAAGGACAGCTCGGTTTCTTCGGTCAAGGTACCGACAAGATAGGGGAAGAGGAAGAGTTTCGGATTCCCCCTGCAGAAGAATATTCTAAATCCGATCTGTTAGCCTTTGAGAAAGAAGTTACCGGTATGTTTCTTTCGGGGCATCCTATGGCAGAATACATGAGTGCATATGAGAATCTTTCTGCAGTCCGGCTTGGGGAGATTTTAGATCCGGAAAAAGAAACGCAGTATCCGGATGGATGCCGAGTGAACGTCATAGGTTTCGTAAGCTCTTATAAAACCAAAATCACTAAGAGCAATGCAACAATGGCGTTTCTTTCACTGGAGGATATGTTTGGCTCCTTGGAGGTCTTGGTGTTTCCGGCAATTCTGAGTCAATATGGAAACTATATTAAAGAAAGCTCGGTTGTGCTTATCAAAGGAAGAGTCAGCCGCCGGGAAGAAGAGGACGCGAAACTGATCTGTGAACAGGCAGGCCCAATCCCCACAAGTGCGGAGATGAGTGCTGTGAAGGACGAGGGACGGCCTGTAAATGCCACTTCTACCGGGCATCATAAAAGGAGAGCGCCGGGCCTGTATCTCAAGGTTCCGGGAGAGAATTCCCCACGATATGAAAGAGCTCGCCAACTTATGGCTGTTTTTGATGGGTTTGATCCTGTCTATATTTATATGAGTGACACAGGAAAAATGTTTAGAGCACCGGCTTCTATGTGCGTTAGCGTAAATGAAATTCTTTTGCGGGAATTGCGCCGTGTACTGGGAGAAAGAAATGTTGTGTGGATCGACAAAATGCAACAATAATCCATATTCGAGATAGGAAAGTCCATATTTGGATATTGATAAATCCTTATCAAATGTATTATAATAGAGACAGTTTAAAGATCATACACATTAGGGGGATTTTACGATGAGTACAAAAACGATTGCTGTTCTGACCAGTGGCGGTGATGCGCCTGGAATGAACGCAGCCGTCCGTGCGGTTGCAAGGGCCGGTATCACCTCCGGGCTCCGGGTAATGGCTGTCCGCAGAGGCTATAATGGGCTTTTGAACGGTGACATCTATGAAATGAATCTCCGCAGTGTTTCTGATATTATCCATCGGGGCGGAACGGTTCTGTATACCGCCAGAAGTCCTCAGTTTAACACACCGGAGGGTGTGCAGAAGGCTGCCGACCGCTGCCGCCAAATGGGGATTGACGGTGTTGTTGTTATTGGCGGCGATGGTTCTTTCCGGGGGGCCCGCGACTTGACTGGAGCAGGAATTCCCTGTATTGGTATCCCTGGTACTATCGATAATGATATAGCCAGCAGCGAATATACCATTGGTTTTGATACAGCTATGAATACTGCCGTTCAAATGGTGGACCGCCTGAGAGATACGACGGAATCTCATGATCGCTGCAGCGTGGTAGAGGTAATGGGTCGTCGGTGCGGCGATTTGGCTTTGCAAACTGGTATTGCAGTAGGTGCTACTACTATTTTGGTGCCTGAGGTTCCTTATGATTTTGATCGTGATGTGATTGAGAGAATGCAGTTTACTCAGAAAACGGGTAAAAAGCATTTTATTATCGTTGTGGCAGAAGGTGTCGGCGGTGTAGATAAGCTGGCGAAAAATATCGAAGAGCGCACGGGCATCGAGAGCCGTGCTACCGTATTAGGCCATGTGCAGCGCGGTGGTTCTCCTACTCTGCGGGATCGTGTAGTGGCCAGTGAAATGGGGGCTAAGGCAGTTTCTCTTCTCTGTGAGGGAAAGAGCAACCGCGTGATGGTCATTCGCGATGGGAGAGTCACTGATTTGGATATCACAGAGGCCTTGGCTATGAAGCGGCCGTTCAACAAGGAGCTTTACGATATTGCTCTGAAGATTTCTATCTGAAAACTCCCCGAAACCTTTTAAGGGATTTTATGCCTCACCGGCCCGGACGCATGAACTCCGGGCCGGTTTTATATATAGTAGACAGTCCTGCAACCCTCTACTTTCTATAGAAGGCTCCTTTTTCATATTTCTGCAAAAAACCTCTAAAAAAGTATTGACAGATCCGGGTGCAGATGATAAAATAATATTCGCGCTCAGGAAATCAGGAACGGTTTGTTCCTTGAATTCACTGAATTTAGGGGTATAGCTCAGTTGGTAGAGCAGTGGTCTCCAAAACCACGTGCCGAGGGTTCAAGTCCTTCTGCCCCTGCCAATGGCCCGGTAGTTCAGTTGGTTAGAACGCTAGCCTGTCACGCTAGAGGTCGACGGTTCGAGCCCGTTCCGGGTCGCCATTCGCTGCTATGGCTCAGTAGGTAGAGCACATCCTTGGTAAGGATGAGGTCACCAGTTCGAATCTGGTTAGCAGCTCCAGAAAAAGACTAAGAACCTTTTATGGTTCTTAGTCTTTTTTGTTTTGTGCTTAGCAAGTTTTCTGGGTCAACCAGGGTTAGATTGTCTTTTTTCAATATACAAGTTTCAAAAAACGAACCGGGAGAAGAAATACTTTTCTCGATACTCAAAAGATAGTTTATGTGTCGTGTGTTCACACGATAAGGTAGAATAAGTTTCGCAAAATTGAAAAGAGGACAAAAGAAGACATGGTTTGCAGCCCTCTGGTAGAATGAAGTCGTGACAC
>CAJFPJ010000051.1 GCA_904399395.1 uncultured Clostridia bacterium
CTATGACAACCGCAGCAAGGGCGAAGTGGACTATCTGATCGACGATTACGACAGCTTATCCGCCGTACCGATTGAAGTGAAGTCCGGCAAGGACTATATGGTACACAGTGCGCTCAATACCTTTGTGCAGAATGAGGATTACCACATCAAAAAAGCGTTTGTAGTATCAAATGAACGTGCGGTTTCCAGCAAGGGAAAGATTACGTACATCCCTATTTATTATATAATGTTTTTCCATGCAGACTCAGGTGAGAAAAAACTGCGTTTTTAAAATGGGCTTTCTTTTTTCCAAACAGACACACAGCGTTTTGCCCTATGAGTGCCGGAATTGCCGGCGCTCAAGGCAAGGCGCTTTTTTATTTTGAGGTGCAGAATTGTAAGAAAGGCTTCCGTATTTATGGGTGAGAAAGCAAAATACAGTTTGCTTTCTCACAGTACCTTGAAAATTGAATAGCCACCGCCGGAAGTTATACAGGTTTTACGGATAGTGTGCGATGATATCCTTGTGGAGCATGCCCGTAAATGAAATACCGCATAGCGGGATCTGAAAATACGCGGTCGAAAAGGAGCGCAGGAAATGGTTCGGCGGTTAGGCGTTTTATTTTTAGGAACAGGGGGTATATCTCATTATAAACAAAAAATATAATGCTGGATGGCTGCCGAATCCTGATAATAATGGACGGATTAAACTATGCTTGGGTGATAGGCCCATTACTATCTGTTTCAGTCAGGAGGAATCCTTTCATACGAAGGAGAAAGTGCGTGACATTTTAACTGAGGCATATGAAGAAAAAATCCAGCGGATGATTAAGCAATCTTTAAGCGATTGCTGATGACGGAATATCATTGCTGAAGTTGTTTTTCAGCAGCTTCCATGCTATAATATATGAAAGCGAAGTATCGCTTGATGTACCTTGACAAACGAATAGGAAAGCAATGTGTTCCGTGCAAATTTTGTACGGAGGTATGATTGTGAAACGGGTTTATTGTCTTTATAGAGTGTCCACTAAAAAGCAGGTTGATAAAAATGAGGATGACATTCCCATGCAGCGTGGAGCCTGCCACGAGTTTGCTGCTCGGTTTGACGATTGGAAAATCGTTCAGGAATTTTCTGAAAAAGGTGTTTCCGGCTATAAAGTATCTGCGGAGAACCGGGATATCATTCAGGAACTGAAAAAAGCTGCTTTGAACGGTGAGTTCGACGTTTTGCTGGTGTTTATGTTTGACCGGATTGGAAGAATCGAGTATGAAACGCCTTTTGTGGTACAATGGTTTGCCGAGCATGGTGTTGAGGTATGGAGCGCCCGGGAAGGTCAGCAACGGTTTGAAAACCATGTTGATAAATTAACCAACTACCTGCGTTTTTGGCAGGCGTCCGGAGAGAGTGAAAAAACTTCTATCCGCATTAAGAACAGCATACAGCAGATGGAGGAGGCTGGACTTTATACCGGGGGCGCGGTCAAATACGGCTACCGCTTAGTTGACAGCGGCCTTATCAACAAGAGAAACCAGCCTATCAAAAAGTATGAAATTGACCCCGCTGAAGCTGAAATCCTGCATATGATCGACGATATGACGATTCATAAAGGATACGGCTCGTGGAGAATGGCGGATTATCTGAACAAACAGGGTTACCGGACGCATACAGGCGGGAAGTTTACCAGCATCAAGATTATTCGTATTTTGCGTGATCCCTATTATTGCGGCGTTCTGCCGAATGGGAAAACTTCTGAAGCATTACAGCAGCTAAAAATCAGAAGCGAAGAAACATACCAGCAGCTTCTCTATATTCTTGACCAGAGAAACGCAAAGAATGAAGAGAAACGTCATATTGCCCTGCAAACAAAAGGGCAGGCGATGTTGTCGGGAAACATCTACTGCGCACACTGCGGCGGAAGACTTACGACGATCCGGTACAGGGACAGCTATATCCGGGCGGATGGTTCTAAGTATTCTGTGGATCAGATTAAGTATTCCTGCTACCACAAGAGCCGTAAATTGTGTGAATGTGATGGACAGACAACCTATCAGGCGGATAAAGTGGACGAGATTGTACGGCAGATTATCCATCGGATTTTTAGCTGCATGGACGGTGCGCCGGAAGAGGAAAAACTGCAGCAGATGCTGAAAAGGCAGATAGCTGGGAACCGGGCTATGCAGAAGAAGATAGATGTTGAACTGGATAAAAACCGGGGACAACTGACAAAACTCCAGCTTGAAATCGGCAAGACCTTGACAGGAGATAGCATCTATTCTCCTGAAGACTTGACTGAAGCGATCAAGGTGCTGAAAAGTCGTATTGAAGACGGTGAAGAAAAGCTGCGAAAGCTTCAAGATGAAGAAAACGAGCAAAGGCGCGGCGTTGATGCTATCTCGCCGGCATTTAACCAATTTAAAAGCTGGGCGGATGAATTTGACACCGCGACATTGGAACAGAAAAAAATGATTGCGTGCCAGTTGTTCAAGCGTATCGAAGTCGGTAGGGATTATGCGGTTTCAGTTGAATTGAACATGACCTACCAGCAGTTTTGCTCCGAATGGAAGAATGCTGCTTCCGTATTGTCCGCCGTTTAAGTGGCTGAGTGGATTTGTTCTATTGGCATAAAATCCGGTGTGTAATTAAGTGATTGGTTGGGGAAAATGGAAAACTTGAAAATTCCTCTTGCCAACTTTGTGAAACTGTGATATTATAATCAGCGTTGTAGGTTATCAATCGTTTGGTAGCTTATAATGTTTAGTAATTATCTCCTTCTGGTTGGTTTTGAACTGTGATATTCTGTTTGTTGTTGTCGGTATAAAACCGCAACAATGGTAGAGCATGCGGCTGTTAACCGCAGGGTCGTTGGTTCGAGTCCAACAGGGGGAGCCAGAAAACGATCCGAGTTATTCGGGTCGTTTTATTTTCTAAGTGTATAGGGGCCATTAGCTCAGTTGGTTAGAGCTACCGGCTCATAACCGGTTGGTCCGGGGTTCGAGTCCCTGATGGCCCACCAATTGAACAGCTTCAGATTCTTGTTTTAAGAATCTGGGGCTGTTTTGCTTTGTATAATTATTTTGAGAGAGAGTGTGAGCTCGTAATTCTATTTTTTAATAATAGGTGAAGTTGTCGGTTCGCTTAAGTAAAAATTCTAATAAGGTTTATGGAATTCATAAAAGAGTTATACTAAATCTATTGCATTTGTGAAAAAAGAACAGTATAATGAAAGAGCTGTTCGCAAGCATGTTCGTATCATAGGAAGAGGAGTTTTTTATGAGAAGAACAAAGAATCGTACCGGAAACATGAAAATGATTCTTCAATTTTTGAAGGGAATCCGGTATCTGTTCGTGCTGTCTGTGATTTTTGCCATGATTCAGACAGTATTGAACGCACTAACTCCCCAGATCATTCGATATACCGTGGACTCGGTGATTGGTGGGAGTGAATCGAATCTTCCTGATTGGCTGGAGGGAATGATTCCGAAAGATGCGGAGGTATGGACCCTGCTCCTTGGTGCGGCTGCCATGGTGCTAGTGGTTGCCATAGTCTCGGGCATCACAAATTATTTCAGCCGTATGACACTTGCCAAAGGAAACGAAGGATTTGTAAAAGCGCTTCGTGACCGCTTGTTTGAGCATATTCAGAAATTGCCGTTTTCTTGGCATGTACAGCATCAAACAGGCGATATCATTCAGCGTTGTACCTCCGATGTGGAGGTCATTCGTGGATTCGTAACACAGCAGCTTATGGAAGTTTTTCGCATATCTTTTCTGATTATTCTCTCGCTGTCTGTTATGTTTTCGATGAATGTGAGAATTTCACTGATTGCTGTTATTTTCGTGCCAGTGGTGGCTGGATATTCCGGAATATTCTATTCTAAGATTGCTAATAGATTTCTGGTCGCTGATGAAGCGGAAGGGGATCTTTCTGCGGCAGTTCAGGAAAATCTCACAGGTGTGCGTGTGGTTCGTGCTTTTGGCCGGGAAAAATATGAGATTGACCGTTTCGAAAAGAAAAACCAAAAATTTTCTAATTTATGGATTCGGCTCGGGCAACTGCTCAGTGTTTATTGGGGCCTTGGGGATCTGATTACGGGTCTGCAGATTTTAGTTGTTATTATTGCTGGAACTTTTGAAGCTGTGGCTGGGAATATCACCATGGGAGATTTTTTGGCCTTTATTTCCTATAATACCACATTGATCTGGCCTGTTCGCGGTTTGGGGCGCATCCTATCTGAGATGAGTAAAGCGGGAGTATCGGCCGATCGTCTGGGATATATTCTGAATGCTGAGGAAGAAACCGAGCCCGAAAATGCAGAAGAACCCGATATGCATGGAGATATTTGCTTTGAGCACGTGAATTTTGCCTATGAAGGTTTACAGCCTGTGCTGAAAGACGTGGATTTCACCATAAAAAAGGGCACGACATTTGCTATTTTGGGTGGGACTGGTTCCGGAAAATCCACGCTTACCTATCTTCTGGATCGGCTCTACGATTTACCGGAGGGCTGCGGCCGTATCACGGTGGGAGGCGTGGACATTAATCGTATCCGGCGGGAATGGGTTCGTAAAAATGTGGGCCTTGTTCTGCAGGAGCCATTCTTATTTTCCAGGACGATTCAAGAAAATATCAGTTCCTTCCGTCCGGGAGCCCCCTTTGAGGAAATTCAGTTTGCGGCTCGGATCGCGTGTGTGGATGAAGCGGTTGAATCTTTCACAGAAGGATATGCAACAATCGTGGGAGAGAGGGGCGTCACTCTTTCAGGCGGTCAGAAACAGCGTGTGGCTATTGCGCGTATGCTGATGCAGAAGGCTCCTATCATGATATTTGACGATTCTCTTTCTGCGGTGGATTCTGAGACGGATTCCAAAATACGTGCAGCCCTGAAAGAATGCCTTGGTTCTTCAACGGTGATTTTGATTTCTCATCGAATTACCACTCTCATGCAGGCTGATCAGATCCTTGTATTGGATAATGGCCGTGTGGCAGAGCTGGGGACTCATGAAGAGCTCATACAGAGGGATGGTATTTACAAACGCATATACGACATCCAGATGAGCAGCGATGACCGCGCCCTGTTGGAAAAGGAGGGAGAATAATGCCTGCTATTGATGAACAGGACTATACTAAATCCTTCCGTTTGAGTATCTGGAAAAGCATGATCCCTTTTTTGAGGCCCTATCGGAAAACGCTTATTACTGTAATTTTGCTGAATCTATTCAGTGCGGGTATAGACATAGCCCTGCCTTTGTTTCAGAGTTATGCAATCAACAATTACATAAAAATGCGTACAACAGAAGGAATAGCTTTTTTTATAGCTTTATATGTGCTGGTAGTTGTGGTGCAGACGGTATTCGTCATTATGTTTACCCGACGTTCTATGCGCATTGAAATGCTTTTGGGGCGGGATATGAAGCGGGCTTGTTTTATCCATTTGCAGACGCTTGGATTTTCCTATTACAATACGACTCCTGTGGGGTATATTTTGGCCCGGATCATGAGCGATACAAACCGGATCGCTAGTATGATCGCTTGGGGTCTGATCGATATGATGTGGGCTATTATGTATGTAGTAGGCGTTTTTATCGCTATGCTGATTTTGAATCCATCTTTGGCTTTGATCATCATGCTGATCGTCCCTGCTATCGTATTACTTACCATTTATTTTCAGAAACGTATATTGCATTGGAATCGGAAGGTTCGCAAGATCAATTCTAAAATTACCAGTGCATATAATGAAGGAATCACCGGAGCAAAAACTTCCAAAACTCTCACTATTGAAGAAAACAATTTACGTGATTTCAAAGAAATCACCTCTGAGATGCGCCATGCGGGTATACGCGCAGCAAGGCTTTCTGCTATTTATATTCCGTTGGTGTTGCTTCTGAGCTCGGGCGCCACAGCAATTGTTCTGGCCAGAGGCGGCGATATGGTCATTCAGAACGTGATGTTGTTGGGCACGCTTTCTGCCTTTACTTCGTATGCAGTGGGAATTTTTGAACCCATCCAACAAATTGCCCGCACCTTTGCTGAGATTATTTCCATGCAGGCAAATATCGAGCGTGTGGATGGTCTCCTGCAGCAGAAGCCCTCTATTGTGGATACACCTGAGGTAGTGAATAAATACGGAGACATGTTTACACCCAAAAAGGAAAACTGGGAAAAACTGGAGGGGGATATTGAATTTGAAGATGTATCCTTTAAATATCCCGATGGGCATGAATACGTGCTGGAACATTTTAATCTGAAGGTTCCTAGAGGTTCAACGGTAGCCATAGTGGGGGAGACAGGAGCGGGGAAAAGCACCCTTGTGAATCTGGCTTGCAGGTTCTTTGAGCCTACGAAAGGGCGCATCCTTATAGACGGTAGAGATTATCGGGAACGATCTCAGCTATGGCTGCACAGCAATATAGGATATGTTTTGCAGAATCCTCATCTCTTTTCGGGGACAGTTATGGAGAATATTCGGTATGGGCGCCTGGATGCAACAGATGAGGAAGTATATGCGGCGGCAAAAGCCGTTTCCGCTGACCTGGTGGTAGAAAAACTTGAACACGGCTATGCGAGCAGCGTGGGAGAGGGAGGCGACCGTCTCTCTACCGGTGAAAAACAGCTGATATCCTTTGCCAGGGCAGTTTTGGCAGATCCCCGAATTTTTGTGCTGGATGAAGCTACCTCCTCTATTGATACGCAGACAGAGAAGCTGATTCAGGATGCAATTTCCCATCTTCTGAAGGATAGGACATCCTTCCTGATTGCGCATCGTCTTTCCACTATACGGCAGGCAGATATGATTCTGGTAGTCCGCGACGGACGTATTGTGGAGAAGGGCACTCATAAGGAACTGTTGGCAAAGCATGGGTATTACCATGATCTTTATAGTAAGCAATTTGAGGAAGAATCTGCTATGCGCGTTTTGGAGGCATAAACGCCAATTGAAAGCAGAGATTGTGTTTTTTATGACAGGAGGATTTCCCGAAGCGGGAAATCCTCCTGTTTCTATAAAGGGATAAGGATGAAAGCAATATAAGAAAAATATGCGCAGTTTAGCTTGGTTTTTAAAAAGAAATAACAATATTTTGTGTGGGTAAAAAGTGTGAAATTGGGATATGAATCAATCAATACGTACAAGAAAAGAGAAGAAGTGCCGATTTTGACCGTACTCCTTCTCTTTTCTTAGTGGCTTTGGAAAATAGAAATCAGCGATTGACTATGCCTCTTTCCAGAAGGGGTTCATCGACCGCAGTTTATGGACAGTCTCTGAAATGGTTTGCACAAGTTTCTCAACCTCTTCAGATGTATTTTCTCTGTCAAGGGATATTCGCAGGGAACCCTTTGCCTCAGTATCTGTAAGGCCGATAGCTCTGAGCACATGACTGGGATCCACAGCCCCCGAGGTGCAGGCGGAGCCGGAGGAAACGCAGAATCCCTGCATGTCTAGCATCAAAAGCAGGGATTCTCCCTCTACTCCAGAAAAGGAAATATTGGCGTTACCTGGCAGCCGTTGTTCTGCATTACCGTTCCAGCGGCATCCGGGGATTTCCAGGAGGCCCTTTCGGAGCTTTTCCCGTAGAGACAGCACATAGGCTGCATTTTCCTCTATGGAGCCGCAGGATTCCTTTAGTGCAGCAGCCATTCCCATAATGCCTGCTACGTTTTCTGTTCCAGCTCTGTGTCCCCGTTCCTGTGCACCGCCTTCTATCAGGTTGGGAAGCTCAAGTCCATCCCGGCAGAATAGAGCCCCCACACCTTTGGGGCCGTGAAATTTATGAGCCGACAGAGAGAGCATATCAATGTTGAGCTTCCGAAGATCTATGGGAAGGTGACCGACAGCCTGGACAGCATCTGTGTGAAAAAGAAGGCCATTTTCATGGCAAATGGCTCCTAGGGACTCGATGGGTTGAATGGTGCCGATTTCGTTGTTGGCGAACATAACAGACATAAGCCCTGTTTCGGGACGTATGGCTGCTTCAGCCTCTTCTGGGCGGATAATGCCGTTTTCGTGCACATCCAAATATGTAACGGAAAAGCCTTCTTTTTCCAAAGCAGCGCAAGTGTGCAGAACGGCGTGGTGCTCAAACCGCGTGGTGATAATATGTGTTTTCCCCTGATGAGCCATGGAGCGGGCTGCTCCTTTTAGAGCCCAGTTATCCGACTCGCTTCCTCCGGAGGTGAAAAATATTTCATGAACATCTGCTCCCAGACATTGGGCGATATCGGATCGAGCGGTTTCAATTGCCTTTTTCGTTCTTCTCCCCAGAGAATAAGGCGTAGACGGGTTTCCATATATTTCTTCAAGATAGGGAAGCATGGCCTCCAGGGCGATGGGAGAAAGTGGCGTGGTAGCGGCATTATCTGCATAGACGATTTGACGTTCCATATCTGGACCTCATTTCTTTGTTGATTTAAATCCGAAACAAAAGATTAGTTTTTACCGCTAGCTTTCATGGATTCCTCTACCGCCATGCGGTCGCAGGCTTCGTTTTCCGGGTGACCGGCATGTCCTTTTACCCAGCGAACAGATACGGAGTGGATTTCGAGAAGTTGAAGCAATTCCTCCCAAAGATCTACATTAAGTGCAGGGGATTTATCACTTTTGCGCCAGCCGTTTTTCTGCCAGTTTCGTGCCCATCCCTTGCTGATAGCGTCGCAGACATATTTGGAATCGCTGATAAGTGTTACTTTGCAGGGCTCCTTTAACAGTTTCAGGCCTTCGATTACGGCAGAAAGCTCCATACGGTTATTAGTCGTGTGGCTGTCTCCTCCGGAAACGGCCTTTTCATGCCCTTTCCAGCGGAGAATGGCCCCCCAGCCTCCGGGGCCCGGATTGCCTGAGCAGGCACCGTCCGTAAACAGTTCAATTTCTTTCATAAAAAACTCCTTATGAAGCGAATGAAATATGTGTTACAATAAAAAAGCTTTTCTGGAAAGTTTTCTCATTTTCCTGAATAAGTATATCACAAATATAAAAGCTGAGGTTTATGATTGCTAAAATTTGGGAAGACTAACAAAGGGGCGGAAAGGGGTCCCCGTGTTACTTGACAGTATTTCGCAATGCATGTACAATTATACTAATATACGTATGTCCTGATTTCAAGAGGAATTTTATGTGTAGTGAAATTTCCTTTGGCTGTGTGCTCCGGAAAATGAGGCTTTGGCTGTGAGTTGAGGATAGCTCCGCCATTTAGACGTGCCTAGACGGGGCTTTTTTGTGTTAGATACCGGGGTTTTTATGCTCCGGCCAGAAAAGAGGAAAGCAGGCGGGGAGGTTTCTCTGCCTTTGCACAGACCGGATTGGTGGAACATATATAAGTATCAAACGGACGCAGGGCTTTGTGGCTGTTTTGCCTTCGAAGCAGAATAAGCGCCCAGGAATGAAAATTGGAGGTTTTTTATTTGACATCAAAGAAAACAGAAAACGATCATGGGAATCTGTATGGGAAGGTTGAGGTCCCTGCCCGGAAACCGGTGGATCAATCCCTCGGTTTGGATAGAAAGCTGATTCCTACAGAGACAGTGCAGGCAGCGGTCTCCGGAAGGGGAAGAGGTAGGGGGAAAAATGTAAAAACTGCGGAAGAGAATTCGGAAATTTCCGCTCAGGCTGCAAAGCAGCCCAGAAAAACCACAAAGCAGGCGGAAGCGGTGCAACATCGTGGAGGCCGCAGAACACAGAATACAGGAAAAGCGAGCAGAACGTCTGCTCCTCAGTCGGCGCAACCCTCAGCCGGTGTTCACAAGCGTACTTCGGCTGCTGCAGCTAGGACAGAGATAGCTGCACCTGTGCAGACTGCAAAAAGAAATTCTTCACGGAGAGGGAAGAAAAAGCAGGAGGTGGAAAAGCCTTCCCTGCGGGTTTATTTTCTGGGTGGTCTTAATGAAATCGGCAAGAACTTCACACTGTTTGAATGTGAAGGGGATATGATTATCGTTGACTGCGGTATGGCTTTCCCGGATGGAGACATGCTGGGGGTGGATTTGGTTCTGCCTGATTTTACCTTTGTAGAGCGCAATGCCGATAAGATTCGGGGAATTTTTATTACCCATGGCCATGAGGATCACATTGGAGCCTTACCGTATCTTCTCAAGCAGGTGAATCTCCCTGTGTATGCTACGAGGCTTACCTGTGGCCTCATTGAAGGCAAGCTGAAGGAGCATGGCTTGGTGGGGAAGGTAAAACTGAATGTTACTTATCCTGGGACGACGATACAGGCTGGCTGCATGGGAGTGGAGTTCATTCATGTAAATCATTCGATCCCCGATGCTGTGGCCTTTGCTATTCATTCTCCTGCTGGTGTGTTGGTGCATACGGGAGACTTCAAGATTGACTGCACTCCGGCAACAGGTGAAATGATCGATTTGGGTCGGTTTGCCCAGCTGGGCAAGGAAGGTGTCTTGGCTCTTCTAGCTGATTCCACTAACGCTGAACGCCCCGGATACACCATGACGGAGCGAAAAGTGGATAATTCTTTTGAAAATCTATTCAGAAGAGCAGAAAATAGCCGTATCATCATAGCTTCTTTCGCTTCTAATATTGGAAGAGTGCAGCAGATCATAAACTGTGCTGTTCGCTATGGAAGAAAAGTGGCTCTTTCCGGCCGTTCCATGGTTAACGTAATGGGGATTGCCATGGAAATGGGGTATCTGGATGTTCCTGATGGTGTTTTGATCGACATCGATCTTTTGAACCGGTATCCTAAGGAAAAAGTAGTACTTGTCACCACTGGCAGCCAGGGAGAGCCCATGAGCGCTTTGGCGCGTATGGCCTTTGCAGATCATCGGAAGGTGGAAGTGGGCCCTGGGGACTTTATTATTATCTCTGCCCGCCCCATTCCCGGAAATGAAAAAACCGTGGGCAATGTGGTGGATGAGTTGATGAAGCGTGGCTGTGAGGTTGTGTATGAGTCTATGTATGAGGTGCATGTTTCCGGCCATGCCTGCCAGGATGAGCTTAAGATTATGCAGGGAGTTGTGAGACCAAAATATTTCATTCCCGTTCATGGAGAACAAAAGATGCTCCGTAAGCATGCGGGATTGGCGGAGACCATGGGAATTCCCAGCAGCAATATCTATATCGGCGATATCGGCGATGTGGTCGAGATCAATGAAAAGTATTTAAAAAAGACGGGAACAGTTCCCGCGGGCCGCGTTTTGGTGGATGGCCTGGGTGTGGGCGATGTGGGCAGCATTGTTCTGCGGGATCGTAAACATCTGGGTGAGGATGGCTTAATTGTAGTCGTGTGCACGCTTTCTGCAGATGACGGAAGACTTGTAGCTGGGCCCGATGTGGTATCCAGAGGTTTTGTATATGTGCGTGAGAGTGAGCCGCTTTTGGAAGAGGCTAAGATTCTGGTGCAGCAAATTTTGGAAAACTGCGCAGATAATGGCATTCACGACTGGGGAACCCTCAAAACTCGTGTTCGGGATGGACTTTCCCGCATGCTGTATGATAGAACCCGTCGTAGTCCGATGATTTTGCCGATTATTATGGAAGTTTGACATTTCCTCTCTCGGGGATCCGAAAGGGGCTTGCAATAACCAAAGCATGAAAGGGGAATGAGCGGTGAAAAAAAATGTATGGAGCGCTTCACCGTCTTTCTTGATTCTGACGCTGCCCATTTTGATTGTTTCCATAGCTTGCTGGGTTCGGGGCGACCACCTTCTCGCTTATGTGGGAGGTTGTATTTTCCTCTTAGAAGTGGTTGCGATTCTGGCGATCATCCTGCATTTTAGAAGTCACGTTCTCATGGCGGCGAAAAGTGCGCGGCAGATTCTGGGAGTGGAAAATTATCAGGCGGTAGAAAGGCTTTCTCTGCCCGTGGCGGTTGTGGGTGAGGCCGGGGACATTGTCTGGTGTAATACAGCTTTCACGCAGGGAGTTAACGGAAAGAGGGAAGCCCTGGGGGAAAACATTCTGCGGTTTATCTACCCGAAAAATGTTCGCCAGGTGGTGGACGGTGAAGGTACGGATATAACTGTGGGCGAGAAGGATTTCACCGTTTTTGGCGCTAAGATCAAGAATGTATATGTTCTCTACTTCATAGACGATACCTATTATAAAGAAATCAACCGGGTATATACAGAGACTCGCCCTGTGGTGATGCTAGCTCACTTTGATAACCGGGAAGAGCTTTCGGGGGACGCCAGCGGCACAGAGGATGCAAGGATTACCTCGCAGGTGGAATCGAAACTTATGGAGTGGGCTTCCGATATGAATGGCTTCTTTAAACGCCTTTCCGGTGGCAGATATCTGATTCTCACCGACGAGATCCATATTCGTGGAGCTGCTGAGAAGCGCTTTGAGATTCTCGATCAGATCCGCACCATAAAAACAGATGAACATAACAGCGCGACGGTATCGATTGGTGTGGGCCGCGGAGCTGAAAACCTGAAGGAAGCGGAGCAGTGGGCTCGGAAAGCCTTGGATATGGCCCTTGGGCGCGGCGGCGATCAGGTCGCTGTCAAGCAAAAGGGCGATACATATGAATTCTTTGGGGGCCTTTCCAAAGGTGTTGAGAAGCGGGATAAGGTGCGCACCAGAGTTATCGCCGCTACTCTTTCAGATCATGTGCGTTCCAGCGACGCGGTTTATATCATGGGCCATCGTTTTTCTGATTTGGATGCTATTGGCGCAGCAGTGGGATTATGGAGTGCCGTAACTAAGGCCCTCCAACGTCCTGCTTATGTGGTGGTCAGCCGGGCTCAGAGTCTGGCGGGTCCCATTATTTCCTCCATGGAAGAAAAGAATCCGGATACAAATATTTTTGTCTCCCCTGAGGATGCAATGGCTATGATTACTCCAAAATCCATGTTGGTGGTTGTGGATACCCATTCCCCCGATTTTGTGGAAAGCCGTGAACTTTTGGAGGCTGTATCCCGGGTTGTGGTTATCGACCATCACCGGATGATGGTCCGTCATATCAAAAACGCCGTGGTATTTTACCATGAGCCGTATGCTAGTTCGGCTAGTGAAATGGTGGCAGAACTGGTGCAGTATATTGGCGAAAACAGTCTTTCACGCAAGGAGGCGGAGGCTCTTCTTTCCGGCATCATGCTGGATACAAAAAACTTTGTGCTGAAAACTGGGGTGCGGACTTTTGAGGCCGCCGCATATCTCAGACGTAGAGGGGCGGATACGGTTAACGTTAAGCGTATGTTTTCGGATTCGCCGGAAGCCTATAGGGCAAAGCATGAGATCGTGGCATGTGCTGAGATTACAGGCCGTTGTGCTTTTGCTTGCGCCAAAAAGGAATTCCCTGAGATCCGCGTGACGGCCGCTCAAGCAGCAGATGAACTGCTCTCGATTCAGGGAGTGGCCGCGTCCTTTGTTCTCTTTTCTGATGCGGGCAGCATCAATATTTCAGCCCGGAGCTTAGGGGATATGAATGTCCAACTGGTAATGGAAAGACTGGGGGGCGGTGGTCATCTGACCATGGCTGGTGCACAGCTTAGGGACATTACCATAGAAGAGGCTCTGGAAAAGGTAAAGGACGCTGCCCGGCAGCAGGAAGATATTGCTGTGCAGAAGAGCGTATGATATCGATCTTCATATATTTATACTAGAATGTAACATAACAACGGAGGTAGCAAAATGAAAGTAGTATTGCTGGCAGATGTAAAGGGAGCCGGTAAAAAAGGCGAGCTTGTGACGGTTTCTGATGGATATGCGAGAAATTTTCTTTTTCCCCGTAAGCTGGCTAAAGAAGCTAATGCACAGGCCATGAACGAGCTGAAGAACGCTGAGGAAGCCAAAGCTCACAGAATTAAGGTGGATACAGAAAACGCCCAGAAAGCGGCGGCCGTCATCAGTGGGAAGAGCATTAAAATCACGGCAAAGTCCGGCCAGGGGGGCAAGCTTTTCGGTTCGGTCACTTCTAAGGAAATTGCAGAAGCTCTGAAAAAGCAGCTTGGCGTAGAGGTAGACCGCCGCAAAATCGAATCTGGCGAAATCAAAGCCTTTGGAACCTATGAATGCGAGATTAAACTGTATGCGGGAATTTCCGCCAAATTTTACACCGTTGTAGGCGAACAGGAATAAGTGCTGCAGGGCAGAAGGAAAATATTTTCCTCTGCCCTGTTTGTGTGGCGCCTTCTTGAAAATGAATTCTGTGGAAAGGCGCTGAAGCAGGATGATAGGATGAAAAGGAGGAAATGCAAATGGCGGAAGCAGTGGTCAATCCATATAGCGCGATGAATCTGCCCTTTTCTCCTGAGGCAGAGCAATCTGTTCTGGGAGCTGTCCTGCTGGATTCCTCCTGCCTGGATCGTGTGGCAGAGCTGTTGCCGCGGCCAGAGTATTTTTATCAGGTGAACAACAGCCTGATTTATTCCGTGATGCTGGATATGTTCACTATGGGCCTTCCTGTTGATTTTGTCACAGTGCTGGAAAAACTCAAGGAACAGAAAGGCTTTGATGAGGCCAGTGGAAAGACATATCTTCTGCAATTGGCTCAACTGGTGCCCTCAATTAGCAATGTGGAAACGTATGCCAAAATTGTGCGGGATAAATATGATATCCGCACACTAATTTCTACAGCGCGGGAGATTGTGGAAGAAGCTTCAGACGGAACGGTAGATGCTGCATCCCTCTTGGATTCGGCAGAACAGCGTATTTTTGATATTCGCCGCGGCAAAAATATGCAGGGGCTGCAGCGCTTAAATGAAGTTATCGTAGAAACTTTTGACAGATTGGACAAACTCAATTCGCCGGATAGCGATCAGTATAGGGGTATTCCTACGGGAATCCGTGAACTGGATGAGACTATTACCGGCTTAAATCGGACGGATTTTATCCTTCTGGGGGCCCGGCCCGGCATGGGAAAGACCAGTTTTGCTTTGAATATTGCCCGTCATGCCGCTGTGAAGGCGGAAAAGACAGTAGCGGTGTTTTCTCTGGAAATGGGTAAAGAACAGCTCTGTTCCCGCCTGCTTTCCACAGAGGCTCTGGTAGGAGGCACAAAGCTGCGCACGGGCAAACTGGAAGAGGATGAATGGGTTCGTCTGATTGAAGCGGGGGATATCCTTTCAAAAACAAAAATATATCTGGATGATACTCCTTCCATTACGGTTCCGGAGATAAAAGCCAAGCTTCGCAGGCTCCGAGAGGTGGATCTGGTGATTATCGACTATTTACAGTTGATGTCCAGTGCCAATCGAAAGAATGAGGGAAATCGCGTTCAAGAGATTTCGGAGATCACCCGAGGCCTCAAAGTGATGGCAAAGGAATTGAATATTCCTGTTCTGGCTTTGTCGCAGCTGGCGAGAGACAGTGAAAAGCGGGCGGGGAACCACAGGCCCATGCTCTCTGACCTGAGGGATTCCGGTTCTATCGAGCAGGATGCGGATATCGTCCTGTTTCTGTATCGTGAGGATTATTATTCCAACGAGAAGGGGCCCAATGAAGAGAGCGATAAGAATTCCGGCGAGTGTATTGTAGCCAAGAATCGTCACGGTGAGACCAAGACGGTGCCTTTGCACTGGCAAGGTGAATTTATGCGTTTTACGGCCCAGGAGGTTCTGCGCAGTGAGTACTAAAGAGCAAATTGGAAGAATCGAGGAGAAAATTCGGCGACGCATTGCGGAATACGCCATGCTTTCTCCAGGCTCTTGTGTGCTTTGTGGTTTTTCCGGCGGTGCGGATTCCACAGCGCTTCTGCATTTTCTGTGGCAACATAGGGAAGAATATACAATCTCTGTTTTTGCTGTGCATGTGAATCATCTTCTCAGAGGGGAAGAAAGTGAGCGGGATCAGCATGCTGCTGAAAAATTTTGCCACGAGAAAGAAATTCCTCTGCGGGTCTTTCGCAGGGATGTAAAGGCTTTTTCGCTGAAAGAAAAGCTTTCTTTGGAGGAAGGCGGGCGGAAGATCCGGTACGCCTGTTTCAGAGAAGCAGCTTCCTCCTTGGGAGAAGGCAGCCGGATTGCTACAGCCCATACAGCTTCGGATCTGACGGAAACCGTGCTTCTGAATCTTGTCCGGGGCGCTGGGCCAAAAGGGTTGCAGGGAATACCGCCTGTCAGGGGGAATATCATTCGGCCTCTGCTCTCTCTTACGCGGGAAGAGATAGAAGCATACTGCCATTGGTATGGCCTTTCTTATTGCACAGACAGTTCCAACCTTCTGCCGGAATTTGACCGGAACCGGCTACGCCTGCAGGTGCTTCCCGAACTTAAAAAGTTAAACCCGGCACTGGAAGAGCGGGTAGCTTCCTGTGCGGAACTTCTGCGAAGGGATACACTTTTTTTGGATACAATGGCTTCCGATGCATATGAACACCTGCAAAAGCCAGAAGGGTTTCTGTGCAGTGAATTACGGGAGCTTTCAGAACCGATTCTTTCCCGGCTGCTGAAACGTCTTCTGGAAGAGGCGGGAGGGCGGAGGCTGAGCTTTTTCAATGTGGAAGAGGCAAGAGAAGCCCTGATAAACGGCGGTGTGATTATGGTATCCGGCGGTGTGCGTATGGATGCCCGGGGAGAATATCTGATGTTTACTGTTCCCGGAAAAGAAAAAACGGAGCTTCCAGCGGAATGGAGCGTCTCTTTATGTGGCCCTTCTGTGAAGCTGCCGGATGGGAGGGAATTCTCCTTTCTTCCTGTTGAGGAAGAAGAAAAAATCACATTGTCAAAGAATAAAATTAATAATTTGTTATTTAATAATCGAGCGTTCTATGATAGAATACTGTATGCTGGTATTATACGGAACCGCAGGGCTGGAGACAGCTACCGCCCCGTAGGCAGAAGCGGAAGCCGGCCCCTTAAAAAGCTTTTTAACGATGCCAAGATCCCTGTTGAAGAGCGATGGAAGCGGGCCCTTCTTGTGGATTCCGAGAGTGGAAAGATCTTGTGGGCTGAGGGGTTTGGCCCCTGTGAGGAACTTTCTTCTCCCAGAGAGAAAGCTACAGAAGCTTTTGTGGTACAAATTACCGGAAAATGAAAGGGAATTTAGAATGGAACAGGATATAGCGAGGGTATTATACAGTGAAGAGTATTTAAAAGAGATCGTGCAGAAGATCGGCCGGCAGATCAGCGAGGATTATAAAGGGAAGAATCTGCTGATGGTCAGTGTGCTCAAAGGGAGCGTGGTTTTCATGGCTGACCTGATGCGGGCGGTGACGATCCCCTGTAGCATCGATTTTATGTCGGTGAGCAGTTATGGATCCGGAACTAAAACCAGCGGTGTGGTTCGTATTCTGAAAGATCTGGACAATGATCTCAACGGGAAGGATCTCCTGCTTGTGGAGGATATTCTCGATAGCGGTATGACGCTGAGTTACATACGGGAGATGCTGCAGCAGCGAAACCCCAGCAGCATTAAGCTGTGCACCCTGTTTGACAAACCTGAACGCCGCTCTGTGGATATTCAGGCAGATTATTCAGGTATCTGCGTCCCCGATGAATTCATTGTGGGATACGGCTTGGATTATGATGAAAAATACAGGAATCTCCCTTATGTCGGAGTCCTGAAGCCAGAGGTTTATTCCAAATAAGCCGAGGCGTATAAAGGAGTGAATGGATTTGGAGAATAAAAGCAAGCTGAAAAGCTGGGCTCTCTATTTGGCAATTCCCATTGTTCTTTTGATCGTAATGGGGGTGTTGATCAGTAACCGGCCCACAAAGACCTATAATTATTCTGAAATTGTAGGATACTTTGAGGATCAGAAGGTTACAGAATTTTCCCTGGATCTGGGTTCGGGGGAAATGAACATTACCCTGAACGAAAAGAACAAGGATGGTGGGCAAACAATCCTCTATTACACGGCGCCCAACGCGGGCTTGCTTTTGGAGGAGATTGATCCCTATATCAAGGAGTACAATGAGAACCATCCGGATGCAAGGATGGTGCGAAATCTTATTCGCCCGGCGGAAACCTCTTGGCTTACCAGCATGATCCCCATGCTGCTGGTCTTGGTCCTCGGCGCTGTGTTCTGGTGGTTCATGATGAAGCGCCTCAACGCCAGCATGGGAGACGCAGGCAAGCAGATGAATTTTGGCAAGGCCAAGATCAAGCAGATGGCCGACGAAAAGCGCAAGACCACTTTTGCAGATGTGGCTGGAGCCGATGAAGAAAAGGAAGAGCTTCGGGAGATTGTGGAGTTCCTGAAGAATCCGAAAAAGTATAATGAGTTGGGCGCCCGGATCCCCAAGGGTGTGCTTCTGGTGGGCCCTCCCGGCACAGGTAAAACTCTTCTGGCTAGAGCCGTTGCTGGTGAAGCGGGCGTGCCCTTCTTCTCTATTTCTGGTTCTGATTTTGTAGAGATGTTCGTTGGTGTAGGCGCTTCCCGTGTCCGCGATTTGTTTGAGCAGGCTAAAAAGAACTCTCCCTGTATTATTTTTATCGATGAAATCGACGCCGTGGGCCGTCAGCGTGGAGCGGGCTTGGGCGGTGGCCATGATGAAAGAGAGCAGACCTTGAACCAGCTCCTGGTGGAGATGGACGGCTTCGGCGCCAACGAAGGTGTCATTATGATTGCTGCCACCAACCGGCCTGATATTCTGGATCCTGCTCTTATGCGCCCTGGCCGGTTTGATAGGCAGGTGACAGTGGGATATCCCGATATCAAGGGCCGTGAAGAAATCCTTAAGGTGCATGCCAAAGGTAAACCCATTGCTCCCGATGTGGAGTTGAAGACTATTGCTAAATCCACCGCGGGCTTTACTGGTGCAGACTTGGAGAATCTTCTGAACGAAGCAGCTCTGTTGGCTGCCCGGCGTAGCTTGAAAGCTATCACCATGAGGGAAATTGAAGAAGCCACCATTAAAGTCGTGGTGGGCACTGAAAAGAAGAGTCGGGTTATGACCGATAAAGAGAAAAAGCTCACGGCTTACCATGAAGGTGGCCATGCTGTAGTTACTTTCTTCTGCAAGACGCAGGATCCAGTCCACCAGATTTCCATCATCCCCAGAGGCATGGCGGGAGGATATACCATGCAGCTTCCGGCAGAGGACCGTTCTTACCGCACAAAGGGTGAAATGAAGGAGGATCTGATCGTCCTTCTTGGTGGTCGTGTCGCCGAAGCCCTCACACTAGATGATATCTCTACCGGTGCTTCTAATGATATTGAACGTGCGACAAAGACTGCCAGAGCTATGGTCACACGCTATGGCATGAGTGATTCCCTGGGAACTATTATGTATGGGCAAGATGACAGCGAACCTTTCCTGGGCAGGGATATGGGCCATATCCGGGATTATTCAGAGACCACAGCTTCTGCCATAGACGCGGAGATCCGCAGGTTGATGGATACTGCATATAAGAATGCGGAAACGATTCTTATGACCCATATGGATAAGCTTCATCAGGTGGCAAAATTCCTTTTCGATCATGAAAAGATGTCCGGCGAAGAATTTGAAGCGGTTATGACTGGGAATACGGTGGGCATCGGCATTGATCCCATTGATACAGGCATAGACGATGCTTCAGAGGACTCCCCCGTCTGAGCAGCAACCTCTGGTTGTGCAGGAGTGAACGCTTCTGACCATTTCAGAATAGAATTGAAGAACACAAGGGATAGGTTGAAAATGGGGAAATGAGAGCATTTCCCCATTTTTTAGGCTCCGCTCCTGCAAGGGAGGCGGGGCTTTCCCATGTTGGAAGCAGAGAAGAAAGGCGGCTGAATATGGCGGCAAAAAAGGCTGTATATAACGACGATAGTATTTCTATGCTTAAAGGGGCGGACCGTGTCCGCCTGCGCCCTGCGGTTATTTTTGGATCAGATGGCATAGAAGGCTGTGAGCACTCGATTTTTGAAATTCTCTCTAATGCTATTGACGAAGCGCGTGAGGGGTATGGGACGGAAATTACGGTGACCCGGTATGCGGATCACTCTGTGGAGGTGGAGGATCACGGCCGTGGAATCCCGGTGGATTTCAATAACAAGGAGCAGCGATATAATTGGGAATTGGTCTTCTGCGAGATGTATGCAGGAGGCAAATATAACAATGATAAGAACGGAAGCTACGAGTATTCTCTGGGCCTGAACGGCCTGGGACTCTGTGCTACCCAATATGCTTCTGCCTATATGGATGCGGATATCCGCACAGGAGAGACCCGCTATACCCTGCATTTTGAAAAGGGAGAAAATGTGGGTGGGCTTCATAAAGAGCCATATAAAGGGAAATCCGGCTCCCGGATTCGTTGGATGCCGGATCTGGAAGTTTTCACGGATATAGATGTCCCTGCGGAGTATTATAAGGATATTCTTCGCCGTCAGGCTATCGTGAACGATGGGATCCGTTTCATTTTTCGAGATCAGATTGGTGGAAAGTTTGAAACTACAGAGTTTTTATATAAAGAAGGCATTTTGGACCATGTGAAGGAAATTGCCGGCGAAGATGCACTTACAGGCGTTCAGTTCTGGCAATCGGAAAAAAAGGTGCGCGATAGGGAGGACAAGCCTGAGTATCGCACAAAGATTAATGTGGCTGTGGCCTTCAGCAATAAAATCCATGTGACAGAATACTACCACAATTCCAGCTGGCTGGAGCACGGCGGCGCACCGGACAAGGCTGCGCGCAATGCTTTTGTGTATCAGATTGATTCCTATCTGAAGCAGACAGGAAAATATAATAAAAATGAAAGCAAAATTACATTTAACGATGTGGAGGACTGCCTGATTCTGGTAATCTCCTCCTTCTCCAATCAAACTTCTTATGAGAATCAGACAAAAAAGGCTATCACCAATAAGGGTATCCAAGAAGCTATGGTGGAAATGCTCCGCCATAATCTGGAGATTTGGTTTCTGGAAAATCCCGCAGAGGCAGATAGAATCAGCGCTCAGGTGTTAGTGAATAAACGCAGCCGGGAAGATGCAGAAAAAACCAGGCTCAATATTAAAAAGAAGCTTACCTCCACTATGGATGTTACCAGCCGTGTGGCAAAATTCGTGGATTGCCGCAGCCGGGATGTGAATGAGCGGGAAATTTTTATCGTGGAGGGCGATTCCGCTTTGGGCGCCTGCAAACAGGCCAGGGATCCCAATTTTCAGGCAATTATGCCTATACGGGGAAAAATCCTCAATTGCTTGAAGGCGGATTATGACAAAATATTTAAAAGCGAGATCATAACCGACCTGATTAAAGTGCTGGGGTGCGGGGTTCAGGTGAAGTCTAAGGCCAACAAAGAGCTTTCCACATTTGATATCAGCCTGCTTCGATGGAATAAGGTCATCCTCTGCACGGATGCAGATGTAGACGGTTTCCAAATCCGCGTGTTACTTTTGACCATGCTGTATCGTCTAACACCCGCCCTGATTGAAATGGGAAAGGTTTTTATAGCCGAGTCTCCTCTTTATGAAATTACCTCTAAAGATGAGACGTATTTCGCCTATACAGAGCAGGAAAAGGCTGATTTTCTTTCAAAGCTGCAGGGAAAGAAATTTACGATTCAGCGCAGCAAAGGCCTTGGTGAAAATGAGCCGGATATGATGAACCTTACCACTATGAATCCTGCCACTCGCAGGCTAATTCAGGTTCTTCCCAGTGATGCAGAAAGGACCGCACGGCTCTTTGATTTGTTCCAGGGGAATGATCTGGATGGCCGGAAAGATTATATTGCAGAGCACGGGGCTGAGTACATTGATGCTGCAGATGTGAGCTGAAAGGTGTTCTTTTGCTGAAAGCACACGGATAGGAGTGACAAATTGTGCCTAGAAAACGAAAAGAAACAGCGTCCCCCAAAAAAGGATCAATCCGCGGAGTCATTGAGCGTGCCGGGGAAGTAGTGGAGCAGAAGATTACCGATACCTTGGTCGAAAATTATATGCCCTACGCTATGAGTGTGATTATGTCCAGGGCGATTCCCGAAATAGATGGCTTTAAGCCCTCCCACAGGAAATTGCTTTTTACCATGTATAAAATGGGCCTTCTGGATTCTGCCCGCACTAAGAGCGCCAATATAGTGGGGCAGACTATGAAGCTCAATCCTCATGGCGAGAGTGCTATTTATGATACAATGGTGCGTTTGAGCAGGGGATATGAGGCCTTACTGCATCCTTATGTGGATTCCAAGGGAAATTTCGGCAAGTTTTATTCCCGGGATATGGCCTATGCGGCTTCCCGGTATACAGAAGCAAAATTGGACTCCATCTGCAGAGAATTGTTTCGGGATATAGATAAAGACACTGTAGATTTTGTAGATAACTACGATAATACCATGAAAGAGCCCGCGCTTCTTCCGGCCACATTTCCCACTGTTCTTGTAAATGCCAATACGGGTATTGCTGTTGGCATGGCCAGCAATATTTGCCCCTTCAATCTAGGGGAGGTCTGCCAGACCACTATCGGTTTGATGCGCGATCCGGATTTTTCTATTCCGGATACGCTCTTAGCCCCGGATTTTCCCGGCGGCGGTCATATCATTTATGATCGGAAGGCTATGGAGGCCATCTATAGGACGGGACGTGGGAGTATCCGCATTCGCTCTAGGTATGCTTACGACGCTTCCGCCAACTGCATTGATGTGACGCAGATTCCGCCTACCACTACGGCGGAGGGAATAGTGGAAAAGATTGTGGAGCTTATCCGCCAGGGAAAATTGAAAGAAGTGGCGGATGTACGTGATGAAACAGGCTTAGAAGGCCTTAAGATTACTATCGATCTGAAGCGGGGAACGGATCCGGAAAAACTCATGCAGAAACTTTTCCGCATGACTCCGCTTGAGGATACATTTTCCTGCAACTTTAACGTTTTGGTGGCCGGGGTGCCTCGGGTCATGGGAGTTAAGGAATTACTAGAGGAATGGATAGCCTTCCGCATTGAATGCGTGCGCCGCAGAACCCACTATGATATGAACCGGAAGGCAGAAAAGCTCCACTTGCTCAAGGGCTTGAAAGCAATCCTATTGGATATCGACAAGGCCGTCAAGATCGTCCGTGAAACGGACGAAGAGGCGGAAGTTGTTCCCAACCTAATGATCGGTTTCGGTATCGATAAAGAACAGGCCGAATATGTGGCGGAAATTCGTCTGCGCCATCTGAACCGGGAGTATATTCTGAAGAGGACAGAGGAAATTTCTAAATTGGAAGAAGAGATAAGTCGGCTGAAAGAGATCCTTGAAAGCAAAACAAAGGTGAAATCCATTATTATTTCCGAGCTGCAGCAGGTAAGCCGGGAATACGGCCAGCCCAGAAAGAGTATGCTTCTCTATGCCAGCGAACTGCCTCAAGTGGAGGAAGAGGATGAAACCCCTGATTATCCTGTGAATCTCTTCTTTACCCGGGAAGGGTATTTTAAAAAAATCACGCCTCTTTCCCTGCGCATGAGCGGGGAACACAAGCTCAAGGAAGGGGATGAGATCGTCCAGCAAATCGAGGGCACAAACGCTATGGAGCTTTTGTTTTTTACAGATCGTTGCCAGGTTTACAAGGCAAAGGTTTCTGATTTTGCAGATACGAAAGCAAGCGTTATGGGAGATTATATCCCTGCCCGACTCTCTATGGATGAAGGGGAAAATGCCCAATATATGGTTGCGTTAAAAAAATACAGCGGTTACATGTTGTTTTTCTTTGAAAACGGAAAGGCAGCTAAAGTGGATATGGCTGCTTACGAAACGAAAACTAACAGGAAAAAGCTGGTGGGCGCTTATTCAGACAAATCTTCCGTTGTGGCTATGTATTATATTCCCGAAGATGGAGAGTTCCTGCTTACGAACGCCCAGGGGCGCATTCTTTTGGTGCATTCCGGAGCGATAGCCGCCAAAAGCACACGTTCTACCCAAGGTGTGCAGGTTATGACACTGCGGAAAAATGGTAGGGTGGTTAAGGTGGAGCTCTATGAAGAGGGGCGCTTGAAAAATCCCAGCCGATACAGAAAGAATATACCGGCATCCGGTTCCCTTCCCGCCGCGGAGGAAACAGAGGGCGACCAGATGACCCTGTAAATGTAGAGAGCTAAAATACAGAAATCCCGGCAAAAGAAAACCGCCCGGAGCCAATAGCGCCGGGCGGGTAGATTTCCCGAAACAGCAAACGCGATATGCTTCGGGAATCCAGAGATAGTATTTTCCGGGAACAGAAAGTTTATGCAGAGGGTATCAGAGATTTTTATTTGGCTAAAACTTGTTTTGCAAGTCGGATAGATAGTGTAAAATCTTTGAAAAAACGCTTTTTTGCTTGCAATGCACGGATAACTATGCTATGATTAATAAAGTCAGTTTAAGAGTTTCGGAGGTGCGCTATGACAGCGTTTGAGATTATATTTGGAATTGTGCTTCTGTTGGCTTCACTGGCCATTATTCTGGTGGTTATCCTGCAGGAGGGGCATCAGCAGAATATGGGTGCTATTACAGGCGGCGCAGATACATTTTTGGCGAAGAACAAGGCCCGCTCAGTGGATGCGTTTTTATCCCGGTGGACGAAGGTCATTGCAATTGGATTTTTTATCTTGGTGATTGCATTGAATGTTTTTATGTTTTTTGCAAAATAATCAGAGAAGATTGAACACCCCGCTTTTCTGGCGGGGTGTTTTTCTGTGATACCATGGATTTTTTCATAAAAACTTTCCCATCTGCAAATGGTAAAAGCGATGGGGAGGGCGGGAAGAGCAGAGAAACAAAATTTGAGATGTGGCCAAATGGTAAAGAGGCAGGTAGACTGTCTATACCATGATAAAATGGGAAGAGAATAGGTACAAACCTTATAAATTTATAATATGGAATGAAAAAAGGGCGAAAGGCCCTTAGAAAGAGAAAAAGGTATGAAGAAGAAAATAACGAAAAAAGAAAACAAATGGAAAAAAAGAAAGCATGGCGGAAAGAAGAGCGGTAAATCCCCCCGACTTTCTGTAAGTGGAAAAAAATTTCAACCGGCTGAGAAGAGAGAGAAGAAATCTCAGGCAGTGGTAACCCAGTTGAAAATGCAGGAGAAGGAAGCTGTTCTCCTTTCTCTGAGCCGGAATTTTGCCTTTGCACGCCCTACGGATGGGGGCGAGGATGTATTCATCCGGGCCGAAGATTTAGCGGGTGCTTTTCCCGGTGATCTGGTGCGCCTTTCTCATATTGAGATGCAGGAGAAGGGGCCCAGCGGACGTGTGGATACGGTTATACAGGCTGGGAGCCGGATGCTGACGGGTGTTATAGGGGAAGAGGACGGGGTCTGCGTGTTCCTTGCGGATACGTCTCTGCGGTATCCGGTGCCGGTGGAGAAAAAGTATCGGATGAACGCAAAAGCAGGCGATAAAGTCAGGGCAGAGTTTCGCTTTTCCCGCTCCGGAGAGCTATTGGCTCAGGTGGTTACGGTCTATGGCTCTGGGGACAGTGCCAGAGTGTGCGCCGACGCTATTATCGATCAGAATCAGATAGCGCTGGAATTCCCGCCGGAGGTTCTGCAGGAGGCGCGGCAGATAGCGGCTCAGCCTATTACAGAGGAAATTCTGAAGGGCAGATTGGATCTTCGTGATCACTGTATCTGTACTATTGACGGGGCGGATGCCAAGGATTTAGACGATGCAATCTCCGTTTCCCGCACTCGGAGTGGTTACCGTTTGGGCGTGCATATAGCGGATGTTTCTCACTATGTCCGCCCGGGAAGCTTGGTGGATGGAGAAGCTATGAAGCGGGGAACTTCCGTCTATTTTGCAGACAGGGTTATCCCCATGCTGCCGGAAGAGATATCCAATGGTGTATGTTCCCTGAATGCAGGAACTGATAAGCTTACCTTTACGGCGCTGATAGATTTGGATAAAAATGGAGAGATACTGAAATATAAATTCCGAAAGTCTGTTATACGTTCTAGGGTAAGAGGCGTATATTCCGAAGTAAACGCTATCTTTTCAGGTTCTGCATCCAAAGAACTGAGAAAAAAGTATTCCCCTGTGATCCGCTCTCTTAATGCTGCCAGAGAGCTGGCGCAGGTGCTGCAGGAGCGTTCCCGGCGGAACGGAACGGTGGATTTGGAGAGCACAGAATCCCACTTTACGCTAAATGATGAAGGAGTCTGTATCAATGTGGAACCTCGCACTTCGGGTGAAGCAGAGCAGATGATCGAGCAACTAATGATTGCCGCCAACCGGGCGGCAGCCATGTTAGCCCGGGAAAAGGGGCTGCCTTTTGTGTATCGTGTCCACGAACAGCCTTCTCCTGATAGGGTGGATACTCTTCGGGAGCTTGCAGCGGCTCTCGGCTTCAATACGAAGACTCTGCGGCATAAGGGCCCTCTGAAGCCGGGGGATTTCGCCGCCCTGATGGAACAGGCCGTGGGAACTCCTTCTCAGAAAGTGCTTTCCCATCAGCTTCTGCGAACAATGGCAAAGGCTCGGTATGATGTAAATCCACTGGGGCATTTTGGCCTGGCGCTGGAGGATTATTGTCATTTTACCTCACCTATTCGTCGGTATCCGGATACTTCTATTCACAGGATCCTTTCTTCCTGGCTTTCCCTGAAAAGCGTGAAAGAATGCAGGAAGCTGTATGAGGATTTTGTGGGGAGAGCAGCAAAAAATTCCACGGACTGTGAGATTCGTGCCATGACGGCAGAACGTTCTGCTGAGGACTGCTATATGGCGGAATATATGAAGAGGCATATCGGAGAAGTATACGAAGGGATTATTAGCGGCGTCACCATGCGGGGTGTTTTTGTAGAGCTGCCCAACACAGTGGAAGGATTTGTGCCGGTAGAGACGATTCCCAATGCCCGCTTTCAGTTTGATGGCATGATGAGCCAGCTGGATCAGAACACCGGCCATAAGTTGACAATTGGTCAGAAGATGACTGTGCGTGTGGTTTCCTCCGATGTGGCATCCGGAAAAATAGACTTTGCCTATGAAGGCCAGTGGCCGCCAAAGAATATGGAGAAATAAGGATTCAATTCCAAAGAAAGGAATAAAAACAGGAATATCCGCCCATCCTATCAGCATAGAATTACTTTGAAAGGCGGCGCTGATATGGAAAGTGTGCTGAAGCTGATCCAAAAGGGGACGGCCCAGGTTGCTGAGACCGGGCGCAAAACAAGCGAAACCTCACGGGAGTCACTGGAAGAAAAAGAAAACAAAAACCGCATTCTCGATGAAATGCGAGAGATCTTGGAACAGATGTCCTTCAATGAGCGGTGGTTTCAGCTGGAATGCGACGATAACCTGATAGACGCCTGCATTTACCAGAGAGAATCCCTTAAGGCCAGATATCGGTATCTTCTTGCAAAGGCCCGGGATTTGGGAATCCAGAACGCGCCATTTCAAAGAACGGGATCGTAAAATACTACGGAATCCCCAATGAATGCGGGCTGCACCCAGCCTGCGGAGGAGGCATGCAGAATGCAGACCCTTTGGATGGTATTGATAGGAATTGGGATTTTTTTATTGCTTGTTTTGGTTCAGGTCGTGATGCGTGTGAAAAAACCGGTACAGCATGCGGTGGGGGGAGCAGCCGTAGGGTTAGGAGCTCTTTTGGCTGTGAATTTGCTCTCTGGTTTCACAGGGGTTTCTCTTTCAATGAGCCCATTGGTGCTGGGGGTGTCCTCTGTAGCAGGGATTCCGGGAGTAACAACGCTTTTGTTCCTGAACCTTCTGGCGTCGGTCTGATTTTGCATACTATACTACAGATCACACAAATTTTGCAAGAGGCTTCTGTTTATAAACAGGAGCCTCTTATCTTTAAGTGTTATATAAATCTTATAAAGAAATATAAATAGATACTGATGGTTTATTATGAAATCAAATACAGATTGTTTCTGGAAGTGGTGAAAATATGGTTTTCTATCGGGATGATGAGATGCTTATTCGCAATATGCAGGAAAGCGATGCGCAGATCATTACGGATTGTGAAATTCTTCAGGGCTATCATGCGTCGGTTGAAAAATACCGCATGCGATTGCGGCACCAGAGAGAGGGTAAGTCGGTGGCTTTGGTTGCTGAATACAGAGGTCAGGTTGCAGGGTATATCCATGTATATTGGTCGGAAACAACAGGCGCTTTTGCGAAAACAGGGTATCCAGAGATTGTGGATTTTGGAGTGCTTCAGAAGTTCAGGAGAAAAGGGATTGGAAATAAGCTGATGGATGCAGCAGAAGCTCTTGCAGCCAAGGCCTCTGATACGGTGTATCTGGGTGTGGGCCTGCACAGCGGCTATGGAAGTGCACAGCGGATGTACATAAAACGCGGATATATTCCCGATGGCAGCGGCGTTTGGTATAAGGATGAAGTGTGCGAACCTTACAGCCAATGCCGTAATGATGACGATCTGGTTTTGTATCTGTCGAAGAAGCTTAAGTAAAGAAACAGGAGGCCTTTAAGGCCTCCTGTTTTGCTCTAGGATCCTATTCTTTTGTAAGACGAATTACATTCCAAGAAAGTTTTTGCGCCGTAAGCTCAATTTTACCATCGTGGAAAGAGGTGTTGCTATTCTTTTTGGGAAGGACGGCATCGGGATTTTCCCATGTATCGGCTGCGCTGGGATCGTTGGAGTAAAGTTCGATGTGTTCTTTCAGGCGGTAGCCTTCAAAGCCGCGGACATCCAGTTCTACTTCCATAGCCTCCTCCCAGTTCAGATTGAGAAGGAAAATAGAGAGTTCGCCTTTTTCCTCGTCGTAAGCGGCGCCGGCTTGGATATAGGGAATGTTTTCGTAGGGATGGCACTGATAGAATTCGTTGATATTGAAACCGTCGGCGCAGAAAGATGGGGATTTGACGGAGGGAAGCAGAGAGATCCCGTTGGCATACTCCAGGTAATGCTTAAAAGGATAATACCCGATAGACTTCCATACATGTTCCCTGTTGATAGAAAGAGCGCCCAGGAAGGAGCCAGTCATGCATCCTATTTTGATGCGGTCGCTGTGACGGAGGAAGGTCATCATGACGGCAGCGGAGGCGATTGCTCCCAGCATTTGGCCGCCTTTATTTTTGCCTTTTCGCTCCGGCCAGTGGTTGGGGTCGATTTCCCGGAAGGGGCGATTCAGATTTTGCTCAGAAAACTCTCCATAAGTTTCGTGGGGGATCCGTCCTTTTCGGCCGGGTGCAGTTTTTCCTGCTGGAGCAAACCCCACACCGAATTCATCAAAGGATATAGTGATCTGTTTGGGGCTGCACAGCTTCGCTTGCACAAAATCGCAGGCTGCAATCTCCGTGCGGATGAATTCTTCAAAAACTGCGGGAGCACTCATAAAGGCAGCCATGTCTCCTTCTGGTACATTGTGATAATAATGGAGAGAGAGCATATCGATGTTTTCATAGCATTCCTCCAAAACGTCCACATCCCACTGAGGATAGGTGTGATTCAAAGGAGTGGAGGTTCCGCTTGCCACAGTGGTGATAGAAGGATCCACCCATTTCAGCGCCTTTGCAGCTTCGTTGATCTTTACGCCGTAACCCTTGGGATCCTTTTCCCAGGAATGGATCTGCCAGGGGCCATCCATTTCATTCCCCAGATACCAGGTTTTTACATTATGAGGGGCCGTGAATCCGTTTTTCCGGCGCAGGTCAGACCAATAGGTCCCTCCCGGATGATTGGTATATTCGATACAGTGCATGGCATCCTCAATGGTACCGGTTCCCATATTGACGGTGTACATAGGTTCCATTCCGCAGCGTCGAGCCCAAGCCAGATATTCATCGTGCCCCACCCAGTTCGGCTCATATTGCCGCCAGGCCAGATCCAAATGCTGCTTCCGTTTTTCCCTGGGGCCGATGGAATCCTTCCAGTTCCAGCCGGAAGTGACATTGCCTCCCGGCAGGCGCACGGCAGGAACACCGAATTCCTGAATAGCTTTCATAACATCTTTCCGGAGCCCCAATTCGTCAGCTTCAGGGTGATCGGGATTCCATATGCCACCGTAGACCAGATTTCCCAGAGGCTCCATATAGCCGCTGAAAAGCCTTTTATCAATGGGGCCTATGGCGTATTCGGGGTGGATAGTAACCTTTGCCTTTTTCAATCCAGTAACCTCCTTTATTTCCGGAAGGGCATTTCCCATTCCGGAGCCTGTTTGGCTTTATGTTCAGTATAGGCGGGAAAGGTTCTAAAGTCAAATAGTTGAGAGGGCGAAGCTCTCCTTATGGTAATACGGCAAGGTACGAACAGTGCTTCTCATTTTTTTGGCCAGTTCGCCAACGGTCATATATAGATCCGGAATGGCTTTGTTTATCTCTTTTCATAAAGCAGCATCGCTCCTGTTTGGGTATACGTATAACGCATGACGCTGTATCACTAGCAAGGCTTTTGAATTTTTTTGCACAAAAAAACGGAGTCGATTTCGACTCCGTTTTTTATCTAGTTTATGATTCCAGTTCCTTAAAAATTTCTTTTGCCAATGTGTAATTTTCCGTTACCAGAGCCAGCATAAGCTGGTATACATTCTGAGGAGCGGACTGAAAGTTTTTCTTTACCATTTTGGCCTGCCGGTTATCTGGAACATATAAAGAAAAACGCATAAGTTCCAGATTTCCACCGGAAACATGACAAGTAACGTTATAGCCCTTCTCCGTTTTTTGGATTTCCACCTGATTTTCTTTTTCTCTTTTGGCACTGGCAAGGAGATTCATCGCTGCGGCCACCGCTTTTTCACGGATGGAACGCGGAAGCGCATTATCCAGCTGACCAGCAATCATTTTTGCCTGGGGGGTAGCCATATAAAGCGGGGGATTGCCGTCACAACTGAGATTGCCGTTTGAAGCAAGCTCAGAAAGAGCGTCTGTTACCTCAAAATAGTTGGCAAATCCGTTGGATTGCATGATCCCCAATATATCTTCTTTAGAAAGCGGAGTATTTACGCTGGAAAGAAGATAGCAGATCAGAATCAATATTTCATTTTTGCTCCGAAGGCCTCCCGGCTCAATACCACCGGTAAAAGCGTCATACTCCATTCCTAATCACTCCATTTCGTCTGCTCCTGCCCGGGCAATGAATTGAAAGAAAGTCAAAGCAAGCAAAGCCTGCTTTGACTTCAGATTTCATACATTTAGTATAGCATATTTGTACGTTTATTTCAAGATTTTGCAGACGCCTCAGAAATAGGAAGAGAAAGGATATATTTTATTCTGAGCTTTTATTTTCGTTCAAAAGTTCGTCGATCTTCTGCCGAGTTTCCGCGGAACAGTGCCGATACATCTGAATCAGTCGCCTTTCTTCCTTTGTAAGAAAAGATTCGCTTGTCCATTGGCTGTGTATAAGGGAGGGACTGCGAACTTCCTTAGGAGAAGGCGCGTCGTCAAGTAGTTCTTCTACGGATACTCCAAACAGCTTAGCAAGTTTCTTGATATTTTCCAAATCGGGTTCTGTTTTCCCGGTCTCATAGTATGTATATGTAGAGCGGGAAATCTGAAGATAATCGGCGACCTGTTGCTGTGTATATCCAATCTTTTCTTTACGGAGCCGCCTCAAAGTATCTTTGATTTGTCGTTGCCGCAAATTGAGACCTTCTTCCATTTTAATGTTATACATATATATCTTACCCTAAATATAGTTGTATTTCTCGTTTTGTCGAATTTTTTCACAAAGGAAAATATAGGAAGAAATATAACATAAAAAAATATTTTTATATCTTGACGTTATCAGATGATTTTAGTATAATATCTAAGTTGACAAAAATGCTGGAATAGCTCAGTTGGTAGAGCAGCTGATTCGTAATCAGCAGGTCGCGTGTTCGAGTCACGTTTCCAGCTCCAAAGGTAGAGCCCCGACGAATTTCGTCGGGGCTCTTTTTTATGATTGTATGCTTTTTATGTGTGCATTGGTTGATAGTTTGATGGTTACATAAAGATCAGCATTAAAATATACGGCGACTGATGTAGGATGTTTGGACAGATATTTGTGGAGATTTATTATTAGTTGACAATAATTTATGAGAAATTGGGATTATCTCAGCGAGCAGAAGTGTAAAAATAAGAATTCCCTGTGGGAATAAGCTCCCAGTAACTTGACTGCATACTGCGCTGTATGGTGTGAGATTTCGAGAGAATTGTAATTCTGTAAATTCTATATTTAGTACAAAAAGGAAAAGTGTTATATATTGAATTTAACTATATTTTTGAAGACAGGAAAATAGAATCAGGATTATATTTGAAATGCAAAAATAGGCTATTGCATAGGCTTTGGGAAAAAAACTATATTTGGGTTAACCCGAACAATCGTAATATATAAATTAATTGATGTATAAAATAAAAAAATATACAATATTGACATGCGAGTTTAAGGGTGGTATAGTAATAGCAACAGATAGAACTGTCACAGATAAACTTTTCTATCAATAATGTATACCTTATCGTTCTTCTTAATTTTCTATTGAAAGCGTCTCGTTTTATACAGAAACGAGGCGCTTTTTTTATGTTCATTTTC
>CAJFPJ010000052.1 GCA_904399395.1 uncultured Clostridia bacterium
GTCTGTGCCCGGCTGCGCCATGTGGCCGGCACCCAGTGGGGCAACAAGAAGTACATGAACATGAAGCACCTGGAGGCCGCCCTTGAGGATGTCTCCGTTGCTGGCTGACTTCATTCACGCCAGGGCCTGCAAACCTTTTTGCGAAAAATCCTTGACATTACCCACTTTTAGAAAATTTTACTAATAATTGATTCAAATATTCTACACTTCTTTTGCGAAAAGCCCTTGTAAACCGCTTCTCTTCGTGGTAGCTTGAGAAAAAGCGCAGCAAGGCGCCATGAAGGAGGAGACTGTATGCCACTGGAACAAAAACGAAAGGCAGATCTGGGCAACGGATTCTATCAAAACCCTATCTTTAATTTTGATAAACCGGATATAACCGTTCTCAGAGACAGCACTGACTATTACCTAACAGGTTCCCACAGCACCTTTCCATCTCTGCCCATCTATCACAGCAGGGATCTGGTAAACTGGGAGCTTCTCTACTATGCAATCACCGATCCTTCCTATGGGGTGTGGGGAGGCGCTCCGGACCTGATCAAATATGAGGATACCTACTATCTCTACCTCATGAACGGCGGCAATGGCATCTATGTAATGACCTGTACCGATATCCGCAGGGGGAACTGGAGCGCACCTCAACCACTTCATCTGGGCCCTGTCGGCCGTGAGGATTGGCCTGAGGGCGCCAACCCCGACCATTGGGACTATAATCTGGGTTTTATTGACCCAGGCCATGTGGTAGGAGAGGACGGCAAACGGTATCTGTTCGTCTCCGGCGGTTTCATGGTGGGACTTTCTGACGACGGCCTCCGTGTAGTGACAAAACCACGTAAGGTATACGAGCCCTGGCCCATTCCCGACGATTGGTTTATCGAAGGCTATTATATTGAGGCTATGAGTCTCTTTAAGCGAGGAGAATACTTTTACCTTATGGCAGCCCAAGGCGGAACCTTTGGCCCTGCTACGGGCCATATGGCTATTTCCATGCGGTCTAAATCCGTTTTCGGCCCATGGGAGCATTCTCCCTATAATCCCATTGTTCATGCGGGCAGCGATGAAGAGCCCTGGTGGTGCCGGGGTCACGCAACGGTTCTGGAGGATACGGAAGGAAACTGGTGGATCCTTTACCATGCAGAGGAAAAAGGCTACAGGAATCACGGCCGCAAAACCCTGATGGAACCCATCGCCTGGGACGATAAGGGCTGGTTCCGTGTGCCTGACGGCATTCGTCCGGAGGATAAACTGAAAAAGCCCGCAGGAGAAGCGGTGCCAGATACCCTTGCTTTTTCAGATACATTTACAGGGCCTTCTTTAGGGCTGCAGTGGGGAGTTCCGCGCCAAAGCACGTATGATCCTAGAAATTATGTTTTTCGAGACAGTGGTCTGGCTCTAAAAGCTTTCGGCTCCTCCTTAGACAAAGGAGACATTTTGGTACTTAACAATGGAGATCATTCCTACCGGATGATTGTAGAACTGGAGCCAGAAACTGGCGTTGCTGGTGGTATGGGGCTATACCTCTGCCCGCAGTGTTATATCAGCTTAGAGTTTCAGAACGGAGAGCTTTCCCTTTGCAGGCCTGCCCGGGGAGGCGCCTTCTGGAAAAAATCCTTGCATGCAACGAGGCTTCAAATGGCGCTAACCTGTATCCGCAACAATGTGACCTTCCAGTATAGGGAAGAAAACGGAGAATGGCAGCATATTCGTTTTGACACAGAGATCAGTACCTGGTGCCAGGATTCCTTCGGAGCGGTCCCTGTCCACCCCGCCTTATTCTCCTATGGAAGCGGAAGCACCATATTCCGAAATTTTGTCTATAAGGGGCTGGAATAAACTTCAATTTTCAAAAATAAAGAGATCCGCTATAATAGCAGGGAAGCATAAAGAAGTATTGCAAAAATACTGATCCATGCCAAGTGAACGTGAAACAAAAAACTCTATGCAAATGGCGAGTCCGTTTACATAGAGTTTTTCTTTTACTTTTTCAAATTTTCAGAGTCCACAGGACGCGCAGCCGTCGCCGAAGGGGACGTCTTGGGGGATTAGTGGATATCCATCAGCAAGCGTTTTGGCGGGTAGAAAACCAGCCAAAATCGTAAACATGTACATGTTTGCATTGCTTGCCAATTTACTTCTCTCCAAGATAATATCTTGGCTTACCCTGCGTTTTTTACCGTATTCTATAGCCTCTGCAGGACAGCCGGCGATACAAGCATACAGTGAGTACAATCCTGCCCCCAGGCAGGCCGACCGCTTTTAAGATGGATATTATTCAGAGGGCAACGTGCTTCACACTTTCCGCATCCGGCACATTTTTCTGTTACAGCAAAACCTTTGGCGTTGATCATCATGGAATACATCAGCGGATTAAGCACCTTGGACATGATTGCTTTACCCGCCTGCTCCTCCGGCAGTCTTTGTTGGTCACGAATGGTCTCTGCAATCTTTACAATTTAGGCTCTGCCTGTTGTAAGATCCTATCGTTGACCTCTTTCGACTGCGTGCCCCGCCTGCTATATATCCCTGTGGCATCACAACCGATTGAAATCCGAGCAAAGAAAAGTTTTTTCTCCGCATAGCTTTTTGACATATTCCACTGTCTGCCATGCAGTCGATGCACAGGTCACAACGAAATATGCCTGTTTTGTTCCGCTAAATTTAACTTTTTGAATATAGTCGTTCATCACGCGGGGCAATCTGCCGGCATAAACCGGCCCGACGAAGACCAGTGGCTTCTTCGGTTAGATTGGGCTTATAATGCCCAAAACGCTGATATATCCACCGCTGTGGGCTACACCACCCAATTAACCGATTATATTATCTCACATACGGACGAAAGCGCTGTAATCAAGGCACAAGAGGCGGACAGTAGTATCAATGTGCTCACTGGCATGGAGTTTGAGACCTCAGATGATGAGACGAAAGTAAGCAATGCAAAGGAATATTTAAGCTCCCTCAGCATATCGGAGAAAGCTTCCTTCTATCAGTTACTGATGTACTATACTTCAAATAACACCGAAGCAGATGCTTCTTTCGCCGGGCAGACCGGTGTATCAGCAGGTACTGCAGCGATGGACGAAACCACGATGGCATCGGCTCTCGATCAGTGGCTGGCCAACGAACCCGATCAAGAAATTCTAATCACGGTGTATGACGAATACATTGCCGGTTCCACCTATGAGGATAATATGAACGCATTCGGCAAGGTGAGTTACGATGCGCCTTCCTCCATCAGTATTTACACCGACAGCTTTGAAAATAAGGAGGCCATTACTACCTGCATCGAGAAGTATAACGAAACAGCCAGCGAAGATGCCCGTATTACCTATACCGATTATGTGGCAATGCTGACTTCTTCTATTACCACCATCATTAATGGGATTTCCTATGTGCTGATTGCTTTTGTAGGAATTTCCTTGATTGTCTCTTGTATTATGATCGGTATTATCACACACATTTCCGTTATGGAACGGACAAAAGAGATCGGCATTCTGCGTGCTCTTGGCGCTTCCAAGAGAAATATCTCACAAGTGTTTAATGCCGAAACCTTTATTATCGGCTGTTGTGCAGGATTGCTCGGTATCGGAATATCGTTGCTTGCCCTCATTCCGATTAACTCAATTATTGAACAGCTCTCTGGCATTACAGGGCTGACAGCGCAGCTTCCTGTGGTTTCATCTTTGGTGCTAATTGCCATCAGCATCGTGATTACCATCCTTGGTGGGCTGCTCCCAGCGAAGAAAGCGGCCAAAAAAGACCCTGTAATTGCGCTTCGGACAGAGTGATAAAAAAGTGGTAATAAAGATGAAAAATTAGCTGTTCTGGATTTTAGGAAATCCAACAGACAGATAGTGAGGATAGATTTCTATTTTACCTATGTAGGGCAAATCCATATACGCTTAAAGAAGGGAGTTCTTAAACGAAGAGGAACCGGCGTCACCTGACACGCCGGTTCCTCCCAAATCTTTTTTATAAGCCGTTGCCCAAAAGGTTGGGCTCTTTATTTCTTCAATAATTTCCGTTAGATATCTTCCAGATCTACTACAGTGGCATCATCTGCAGAGGCGTATACCAGCTTTTCTACAATTTCTTTTGTATCCCTGGCAATTACCAGTTCCTCATTGGTGGTAATTACATATACATCCACCTTGGAATCGTATGTTGAAATTTTGCCCTCCCGGCCGCTACGCATCTGGTCGTTGATCTCCGGATTGATCTTAAGGCCCAGATATTTAAGCCCTCGGCAGATAGAATACCGCAAATGGGCTTGATTTTCGCCCAGCCCAGCGGTAAAGACGATACAATCCACACCATTCATAGCTGCAGCATAGGCACCAATCTGCTTGATAATCTGATACACCAGCATTTCATGAGCAAGAATAGCACGGTCGTTGCCCTCAATCTCAGCCTTGGTAATGTCACGGTCGTCGCTGGAAATACCGGAAATACCCAAAAGGCCCGATTTCTTATTAAGGATCTCATCCATCTGCTCAGGGGTAAGGCCCTCTTTCTCCATAATAAAGGTAACCACCGAGGGATCGAGAGAACCGCAGCGGGTGCCCATCATGAACCCGTCCAGAGGAGTAAGGCCCATGGAGGTATCCAACACACGGCCGTCGTTAATTGCAGCAATAGAAGAGCCATTGCCTAAATGGCAGGTAATCATCTTGATATCTTCAAGGGGCTGATGCATCAAATGAGCGCAGTGTTTGCTCACATACCGGTGAGAGGTGCCGTGAAAACCATATCGCCGGATATTGTATTTTTCGTAGTATTCATAGGGAATGGCATACATATACGCCTTCCGGGGCATAGTGGAGTGGAAAGAAGTATCAAATACCACGCACTGAGGGACCTTAGGCCCAAAGACTTCCCGGCATGCACGGATACCATCCAATTCGGGGCCGTTATGCAGCGGCGCCAGCGGAATCAAGCTTTCAATGCCTTTTATAACGTCCTCGTTTACCAACAGCGACTTATTGAAAATCGCGCCGCCCTGGGCCACCCGATGACCTATAGCAGAAATTTCACTAAGCTTTGTAATAACGCCGTTTTCGCGATCCATCAAAGCTTCTGTAACAAGACGGAAAGCATCCGTATGATTCTTCATTTCAGGGGTGGTTTTTATCTCCCGGCCGTCAAAGGTCTTATGGCTGAAAATCCCCTTCTCCATCCCGATTCTTTCACAGTTTCCTTTTGCCAGCACGCTTTCAGTATCCATATCAATGAGCTGATATTTAAGCGAAGAACTGCCCGCATTGATGACCAATACCTTCATGTACCTCAAATCCTCCTGCTTTTTATATTCCTTCCTTTCCCAAAGCGGTTGCTATGGGAAACAAGTCTTGCATAGAAAAAGACAATCCTGTAATATATATACTATAGTACAAACACCGGGCGATTGCAAGGGATATTCCTATTTCACAATCCTTTTGGCCCTATGGAAAGGAGAAATCACATGCCCTTAAAAACCGCCGGAATTATCGCTGAATTCAACCCCTTTCATGAAGGACACCGCCTGCTTCTGGATAAGGCCCGAAAGAGCGGCGCTGAAACTCTTTTAGTGGTCATGAGCGGCAATTTCGTCCAGCGTGGGGAACCGGCTCTTCTTCCCAAAGCATACAGAGCGGAAGCCGCTCTCCGGCTGGGGGCCGACCTGGTAGCGGAACTTCCCCTTCCCTGGGCTATGTCTGGCGCGGAAACATTTGCCAGAGGGGGTGTTTCCCTGCTTTCCTCGCTGGGAGCCCAAGAGCTTTGGTTTGGCAGCGAATGCGGCTTGGCTGCTCCCCTTTGGAAAATTGCCCGTCTTCTGGAAACAACAGCATTTTCAGAAGCCCTCCGGGTTCCTCTGAATGAGGGGCTTTCTTTTGCAGCCGCTAGGGAAAAAGCCGTGGAGCTTCTTGCCGGAAAAGAGCTTTCTTCTCTGTTGCATGAGCCAAACAACACTCTGGGCATCGAATATTGCCGCGCTATTATAAAACAGGGTAGTTCCATGCTTCCCCGTTCTATAAGCCGTATTGGACCGGGTCATCACGCTTCTTCCATAGAGGGAACAATGGCCAGCGGAAGCGCCCTCAGGCAGGAAATCCGAAAAAAATTCAAAAAAGATACGCTTAATGCAAACGATAACAACAGTTGGAGAGCTTGTCTTCCCCATCCCTCAGAAGAAGTGGTGGTGAAAGCTACAAAAAATGGGCTTTGCCCTTCCCGTATTTCCCGAATGGAAAGCGCAATTCTGTCCACACTAAGAAGGATGAAACCGGAAGATTTCCTGCACCTTCCGGATATCAGCGAAGGTCTGGAAAACCGGCTCTTTCAGATGGCACAGAAAACTTCTTCTCTGGATGAGCTTCTCTTCTCTGTTAAAGCCAAGCGGTATTCCATGGCCCGCATCCGCCGGATTCTTTTGAGCGCCTATCTGGGGATTCACGCGGAGGATGCAAAGGGTATGCCACCGTATATACGCATTTTAGGTTTTACCAGCCGGGGGGAAGCGTATCTGAAAACCATTGCCCGACATCTCCCCCTTCCACTTCTGACCACCTCAACCCAGCTGAAAAGACTGGACGGCCGTGGAGCTCATGTGTTCAACCTGGAAAGCACCGCTACTGACCTATACGCTCTCTCCCTTCCCACTCCTCCCCCCTGCGGAGAGGAGTATCGTCATAGATTGATCAAACCATCTGTATAAAATTCTCTTTCCATTTCTAGAGAGGAAGTGTTCCCATGACTCCAATCGTTAAAGAAATCTTTCACCCAGAATACGGGAAGTGTGTGCATGTGATTGCCGGGCCGGTTACAGCCCTCGTCACCATAGACAAAGGCCCCCGGATTCTATCCTATTCCTTTACGGGACAGGAAAACATATTGTATACGGAACCTAAAACTAAACAAGAGGGTGTTTTTCATCCCTTAGGCGGCCATAGAATCACCATATCCCCGGAGCAAGAGGCCTCTTACTACCCGGATAACGAGCCTGTGACTTATACTGTTTCAGAGGATGGGGTTGAATTTACAGCCCCTCGCCGAAGAGAAAGCGGCCTTCAGCTCTCTATGGAATTGCTGTTTAATGAACATACAGCAGACATGATGGCCGTGCATACTCTGAAAAATCACTCAAAGGAACGCGTCCATGTGGGGCTCTGGTCTATCACCATGCTGCTCCCTGGGGGAACTCTTCTGCTGCCTCAAAATATCGCTCCAGCGGACGCGTCTGCCCCAAACCGCGTTTTTGCCTTTTGGCCAGGCAGTTCTCCCCAGGATCACAGACTCCATCTGGGGGAAAACGATCAATATATCCGGTTGGATGCCCAATGCGAAAATCGTCCTCTGTCTCTGGGAATCAACAACCAGCCCGGGTGGGCCGCATATGTCCTGGGAGAAAACACTCTCCTCCAAAGATACGTCCATAGCGAAGGCGTGTGGTATCCCAACCATGGCTGTTCCTTTCGCGCATCGATAACAGGAAACTGCCTGCAACTGGAGACCTTCAGTCCCCTCTACTGGGTGGAACCGGGAAACACCATCCGCCATGCGGAAAATTACTCCCTGTTTCAGACGCCTGAAAACGCCGGCTTCACCAATGAGGCGAAAATCCATGGGTTTCTGGAAAATCTGAAATAGAACCATGCATAGCTATAAAAGTCCCCGCACCGTTTGAGCCGGTGTGGGGACTTTCATCATTCAGAACATTTCAGCTAATGCTTTCTCTTACAGCCCGAAGCCCTATGGCCAGATCAGCAGCAGGTGCTTTTGAATAGGCTTCTATACTGCACCTTCCGTCGTATCCGGTCTCTCGCAGTATGGAAAAAAACTCCTTATATGCAGAGAGCGCTTCTCTGGGAAACACACGGCCCTCTGGTTCTGCAAAATGTCCATGGTAGAGCCTGGGCCCCACACAGCGCAGCGTCTCAGCTGTATCCTTTTCCATGACATAATGGTAATAATCTACCAGAAGCCCAACCTCCGGCATGGAAACCGCATCCATCAATGCGGCCCCCTCGGAAAGATTTAGAATAAGGTTGCTCTCCTTCCGGTTCAGCGGCTCAATAGCAATGGTGATCCCATACTTACGGCAAATTGCTCCCGCTTTTTTCAAGACAAAGACAACCTGCTCAAAAGCCTTTTCCATATCAAATCCATCGGGGACATTTTTAGCCCCTGAGCTGCCGAATACAATCACCTTTGCCCCCAGCTGGGATGCACGTTTGATTGCACGCCCCATGTATTCCTCCGCCTTAGCGGGATCTGCATCCGGCCCTGTAAGGCGCACGGAAGCTGGGAAAAAATTATTGCAGCATTCGCAGGGAACACCGGTTTCCGAAAGAAGCTCCAACAGCTTTTGAAACTCCGTTTCCGGCAGCTCCATAACCTGAGCCAAAGGAAGTTCCACATAATCATATCCGCATTCTTTCAGATGCGGAATCCAACGGGAGCCGGTGGTATCCTCCTCACCGGCCAGCATGTTCACACAGCAGCCAATTCTCACAGGGGCTTCACCTCAACATGCTCCGCCTCCTCATAATAACGGACAAGAGCGCTGTGGTCACACTTTTCAAGCCCTTCTTCCTTCAGATGGTTCATCATGTCCAAAACCGTCTTCGTCAGGGGCAAATCCATCTCTGCCGCTTCGGCAGCGTTCATAGCATTGTTCAGGTCCTTGATATGCAGCTCAATGCGGAAACCAGGTTTGAAATCACGATTCAAAACCATGGGAGCCTTGGCATTGAGCACAGTGCTACCGGCAAGACCGCCTTTGATGGCCTCAAATACATTCTTCGGATCCACTCCGGCCTTAGTGGCCAGAACAAAAGCTTCTGACATAGCTGCAATATTCACAGCCACGATGATCTGGTTTGCCAGCTTCGTCATATTGCCACTGCCAATTTTTCCCACCAGCACAGCGGAAGAGCCCATTTTCAGAAGAATATCCTTCACCTTGTCATATACTTCCTGCTCGCCGCCGCACATGATAGAAAGGGTGCCGTCCACAGCTTTGGGCTCGCCGCCGCTAACAGGAGCGTCGATCATGTGAGCGCCCTTCTCACGAACCAGCTTTTCCAGCTCAATGGAAACGTTGGGGTCAATAGAAGACATATCCACAACAATGGCTCCGGGACGGATCCCTTCCAGCACGCCATCCTTGCCTGTGAGCACTTCGCGGACCTGAGGAGAATTGGGAAGCATAGTGATGATGACATCACTCTTTTCAGCAACTTCCTTAGAAGTTGCTGCCTTTTCAGCGCCACAGGCTACCACGTCCTCAACAGCTTCCTTTACAATGTCGCAAACGCAGAGGTCGTACCCAGCCTTAATAAGATTTTTTGACATAGGACGGCCCATAATGCCAAGGCCGATAAATCCGATTTTCATAGTGAATTCCTCCTGTATCGTAAAATTTTATATACTAGAATAAACGAGCAACTTATTCAGCCAATGTCTTTTTGGCAGCCTCCACAATATGGGGTGCCGTAAGGCCGTAGGCTTCCAGAAGCTCAGCATGGGAATGGGCAGACTGGCCAAAACGATCCATGACGGCTACAGCCTCCATGGGAATGCCGCTGCCTCTGAAGATATAGCTCAACTGCATATTGATACCACCGTAAATAGAGCATTCCTCACAGCCTACGATTCCCTTCACGCCCTGTGCCATGCTGCGAACGGCCTCTGCGTCCATAGGCTTTGCCGCCGGAATATGTACCACCCGTGCGCTGATTCCATCCTTTTGCAGTAGTTCCGCCGCTTTCAAAGCTTCATGGACCATAATTCCCACACTGAAGAGGACAATATCCGTTCCCTCTCGCAGAAGGACAGGCTTTGACGGATCATATACGCCTTCCTCCGGAAATACATCCGGCAGATCATTCCGGCTCAGACGGATATATACGGGCCCTTCTGAAGCCGCGGCCCAACGAACCGCCTTCCGGGTTTCAATTCCATCACAGGGGGTCAATACCGTCATATTGGGCAGGACGCTCATGATTGCCATATCATCAATAGCCTGATGAGTGGCACCGTCGCCGAAATCGGAGAGGCCCGAGCTAGAACCCACGATCTTCACAGGCAGGTTCGCTGTGCAGATGCTCTGGCGAATCTGATCGTAAGCACGACCAGAGGCAAACACTGCAAAGGAGTTCACAAAGGGAATTTTCCCACCTAAAGCAAGGCCCGCCGCAAAACTGGTCATGTCCTGCTCCGCTATGCCCATTTCAAAATACCGCTCCGGAAATTCCTTCCCAAAAAGGCTGCTCATGGTAGAAAGGCCAAGATCAGCTTCCAGCGCCACTATGTTCTTATTTTCATGGCCCAGCTCCACAAGGGTCTTCCCGTATTCCTGCCGCTGGTTATGCATACTCATAGGAGCGCCTCCTCTCTTTTCGCAAGGACTTCCAACGCTTCATCATACAATTCCTGGGTTAGCGTCCCATTGTGGAAGGAAGCCACGTTTTCCGCAAAGGGAATTCCCTTGCCCTTGATCGTGTGGGCAATAATGGCAGAGGGCTTTCCCTTCACCGTATCGGCTTTTTCAAAAGCTTCCACAATTTCCGATATGTTATGCCCATCGATTTCCTGCACAGCAAAGCCGAAAGCCTCCAGCCGCCCGCCTATGTTTTCAATAGGGAAACGATCCTTCGTCTTCCCGGTGGCCTGCAGGCCGTTCTTATCCACAATTACCCGCAGGTTATCCAGCTTAAAGTTTGCAGCGGCCATAAAGGCCTCCCACAGCTGGCCCTCGGCCAGCTCGCCGTCTCCCGTGGCCACAAAGACCCGGGCCGGGTTCTGATCTAACTTCAGAGCCGCCGCCATGCCTGCCGCAATGGAAACGCCCTGACCCAGGGAGCCGGTGTTAGCCTCTAAACCTGTGAGCTTTCGCAGATCCGGATGCCCCTGCAAGGGAGAGCCAAAATTCTTCAAAGTCTTCAGAAGAGCTTTGTCAAAATACCCGCATTCTGCCAAAGCCGCATACTGCACAATGGCAGCATGCCCCTTACTGAGAATCAGCCGGTCTCGTTCCGGCAGTTTGGGATTCTTCGGATCGTGATGCATAGTATGAAAATACAGTGCGGAGATAATATCTGCCAGCGAACAGGAACCGCCCAAATGGCCCGCCATCCCAACGCCGATCATCTCCACAACATCCCGGCGGATGCGGTTGGCGTTCCGTTCCAGCTCCCGCACGGCTGCTGCTGATATCGCCACGTTATATCCCTCTTTTCTTTATTCATTCAATATGTAGCGGTGCCGGCCGACCAGCCGAATGCACTCACATATTTTCCAACATTTCGCGTACACGAAGGAAACCAGTGGAACCGCTGTTATACACCGGCACCTTGGTCTCGCCCAGGAAGGGAGCCAGCGCAGACATGGAAAGCTGCGCCATTACGATGCAGTCTACCTCCTCAGAAAGCTTAGCGATAGCGTCAACCAGAATTGCGTTGTGAGCTTCAATATCTCCTCTGGAATAAGCTTCGAAGGCCTCTTCGCAGAGAACCGTCTTGCATTCGATTTCCTTGCCCGCCTCACGAGCGGCAATCTGCAGAAGTCTCTCGGAAGAGGGAACCGTGGTTGCCAGGGTGGCCAGCAGACCAATCTTCTTGCCCGTCTGCACTGCTTTTTCCATCATCGGGCGGTCGATCTGAGCGATAGGCGTATCAATCATGGGGCGGCCCAGCTCAGCGGCATAATTAAAGGTAGAGCAGGCCAGAAGAATCATGTCTACGCCCGCCTCTTCCAGGTTATGAGCATACTGGGCGAATTTATAATAGTTTCTCTTGGGGATAACGCCTGCGCCTGCAGCGATATTGTCCCTTTGGATGGTATCGTCGCACAGGTGCATGATGGAAACTTCGGGGATATACTCCTGAATATAAGGGCGCATAGCCTCGATGGTAATATGGGAAGCATGAATGATTCCCAGCGTCTTTCCGGAAAGATCTTTGTTCATTTCATTTTCCTCCTTACAGGTATTTATATAGTTTCAGAAGCCGGCGCGCTCCTGGAAAAATCCGGCCCTGCGCCGTCTTCCATATTCACATATCAGATAATAGGTTCATACCGAAGAGTAAACTTCTCCAAACGTCCTTCAGGCATGAAACGGATTTCGATTTCTCTTTCCCTTCCCGGGAACAGGGAAGATACCCCTGAAGCAGAGAGCTTCTTGGTTTCTTCATCCCAACGGAGATACGTCTTGGTGCACTCCCCTCGCTGATATCCCAGGCTGATGCCGTCGTCTTCATATAGCTCATATTCTCCATCAGCCCCGGTATATATCTCCAACGTTAAAGGTTCAAAATCCTCCCGCTTTTCTGTATTCACATGCTGCACCACAGGGGCCTTCGCCAGAATGCCGCCTGCAGGAACAAAGAGAGGAATTTTCCCCAGAGGTGCAGGAACCGTATAGTCTCTGCCGCCCTCATAGGCCTTTCCCGTCCAATAGTGATACCACTGGCCCTGAGGAAGATATACCCCCCAGCTTTCAGAACCCTTTTTCGTGACGGGCGCAACAAGCAAGCTTTTGCCGAAAAAGTATTCTGAATCTGTGGCAACGGCCTGTTCATCATCTGGATAATAACACCACAGGGGCCGCATAACAGGCACACCGCTGCAGGCCTCGTGAGAAAGAGAATAGATATACGGCAAGAGAGAATACCGCAGACGAATGATTTCCTTGCAGAGCGGTTCCACTCGGGTATCCGGCAGCGCATCTGCAGGCGGAGGCCCGTCATGGGTCATGCCGGGAGCCAGCTCTAACGGGATCTCATCCAGGGAATCGAACATAGACCAACCCCAAGGATTATGCAGGAAGGAAGGCCTTCCATGCCCTCGGAACATGGGTGTAAAAGCGGAATATTCCATCCAGCGCAGGAATAGTTCCCCATCGTATTCGGGTGTACAGAAAAATCCGCCTGTATCCGTGCCCCAATAAGGGGAACTGCTAAGGGCCACATTGAGCCCAATGGGAATTTGATTCTTCAGGGTTTCCCACTCTGAAAGCACATCGCCGGACCAGATGATACCACCCCATTTGTTAGCACCGGGAAAGGTGTTCCTCTGCATCTGCAAAGGTCTTGTATCCGGATTCAACTTCAGGGATCCCTCATAATACATTCTGTGGCGGCAAAGACGCTGCGCCATATCCACGCCGTCTGCATCGTCCGGCCACCAGGCTTCGTTTTTGGCCTGGGAATACAGCTTCTCATGCCGCTTCCAGTAATTTTTCGCATGGTCATATTCCAGCGGGCTCACGCCATCGTCGGAAATTTTTCCATGAAGCCCATGGTGACAACGGGTCACATGCAGGCTGATCTTATACCCCATTTCATGAAGATTCTCCATGGTCTCTTCCGGCTGGGGGAATGCTTCCTGATCCCATTCAAAATTTCCGTTATATGTATTCCAGCCGTGCTCGCAATAGCCGGAACCCAAATAGATAAGCATATCGCAGGGGATGCCATGTTCCCGCATATACCGGGCCGTTTTTTCCACATAGTTCACGCCGTTATGCACCAAAGTCCGGTAGCTCTGCTGATAGCCGAAAGCGTATTTAGGCGGCATGGGAGGAAGACCCGTAAAAGCATAGTACTCTTTGGGCGCATCCATAGGATCGGCACAGTCTACTATGAACACATCGCAATAGGCCCCCATGTATTTGCGAAAAACGCCTTTCTCGCCTCTGAGGTCGATTTCACCCTTCCAGGGTTGATGGAAATAAAGGGCCCATCCTTCGCTATTAATCACATAAGGAGTAGGGGACACGGCGCTGTAATTTTCCTGTATGCCGCGAATCTGGCCGTCTGTCCGCAGGTCATAATCTCCGCCCCGGCGATCCATCTGCTGTTTGAAACCATGGCCTAAACCGAAGAGCTTTCCTCCCCCCAACGGGAACGTAACTTCACCGGTTTCACAAAAAGTCAGGCTCTGCAGAAGCCTTCCCTCCCGATAAACAGCAGCCTGCAAAGGTGTTTCCTCAAGCTTGACGGTAAAATTCCCTATACAGAGCGCCTTCGACACACCATCGTTCTTCACATTCTCCAAACTCCCCAAAGAAAGGGACGGCTCCGGCCATTCCCGGTCCGCCAAATCCAATGTGGAAAAGACCTCCCTCACCGATTCCCCTGCCGGAAGAAGGGACAGCCGCAGGGTCTTATCGCTTATCTCCTGCAGGCAAATTTTTACCTTTTCACCGCTAATTCTGAATTCCATTTTTCTCACCCTTTCTGGTAAAGGCCACCTATATCTGCGGCCTATACGTAGAGGATATCATATATTTCATTCGAATTGTCAGTTATAATACAAGCAACAACCTTTTAAAACTATTTCTTCCCTTCTGCCCTATTTCTTCAGTTTTCCCTTGAGGCTTTCCAGCGCGCCCTTACTGGTCGCCGCCAGATGCTCCTTCATAAGCTGACGGGCCTTTTTGGCGTCTCTATCTTCCATGGCTCTCAGAATCTCGCCATGGTAAAAAGAGCCCTTTTCTACGCCGATGGTCTCTACCACGCGGTCAAAATATTCCCGCAAAAAATCCCAGATAACGGAATAACATTTAATCAGCACTACGTTTTTCGTCATCTTTGCAATATATTTATGGAACTCCAAGTCATACTTAGAAAAAAGATGGATATTCCCACGGGCATCCAGCATTTTTAGATAGTTTTCCCGCAGTTTTTGAAAGTCTTCTTCTGTAGCGCGCTGCGTGGCCAAATAAACACTTTCAATCTCCACGATTCCGCGGAACTCCATCATATCCCGGATGGTGCTTTCCTCTGCGCTATTGACATATACGGAAAGCATAACGTTATCAAACAGAGAAACGCCCTCCATATTCCGGATAAAGCTCCCCCTGCCCTGACTGGTCTCGATAATATTATAGCTGGCGAGCTTTTTCAAGGCCTCCCGTATCGTAACCCGGCTCACACCAAAAAGCTCTGTCAACTCTTTTTCTGAAGGAAGTTTATCCCCAGGCTTCCAGTTTCCGGAAACTATCATGCCTTTAATTTGTTCAAACACTTCATCGCTGACCTTTTTACGTTCAATCGCCTGAATAGCCACAGGGAAGCCTCCTTTCTTTTCTTATAATTACATATAGGAATTCGTAAATCTATGTAAGTTGTCTTACAAGTTACGGTTTAATAATAGCGTTTTTTTCTAAATTTGTCAAGTCATTTCATAAATTTTTAATGACAATACTGTTATATTCTAGTCATAAAAACATAGCTCCCCTAACTTTGCTAAAAGTCACTTAATTTTCTTAAACTATATTATATCCTAAAATTTCATATACATTGACCAATATAGGGGACAATATTCCTCTTCAACTTGCTATATACTAATTTTAAAAAGCAGCTTACTCATACACCATAAATCTATGGTATGATTTGCCAATTCAATATTTTATCGTTGTAATGTCGTGGGCTGTAAACTGAAAAGGATATATACTTTGCTGGAAGGAGGTATAGCTATGTATGACTTAGGGAAAATATTAACCGCATTGCGAAAGAAAAAGGGCTATACCCAGGCGCAGGCAGCTACTCGGTTGGGTGTAAACCGTTCCACAATTGTGAGCTGGGAAAATAACTACCGCGAACCCAACTCCCAAAATTTGGTTGATGTATCCCGATTATATGATGTGCCTGTAACATACCTCTTA
>CAJFPJ010000053.1 GCA_904399395.1 uncultured Clostridia bacterium
AAAAACTTGCCCTGAAAATGCGAAAAAACCTCGATTTTATCGAGGTTTTTTGCTTAGGCATCTTTTTTAGTGCCCTCTTATGGTGCGGATAGCAGGACTTGAACCTGTACGCCGAAAGGCACCAGAACCTAAATCTGGCGTGTCTGCCAATTCCACCATATCCGCATGAAAAGCACCGGCATAACCATCTGAAAAGCTAAAATCTTTCAAATGGACTCGATGCCTTTCTATTATATCCAAAGATCGGTGAGAATGCAAGTGTTTCCGCTTATTTCCCCAACACACCGTCCTTCAGCATAGACTGCGCTGCAAGCATGGCCCCCAAGCGGCCGCTGTGAAAATTCAGCCCTCCCTGCATCCACGCTGCATAAGGCTCCCGGAGAGGCGCATCCGCAGAAAGTTCAATAGAAGCCCCCAATGTAAAAGCTCCAGCCGCCATAATCACCTGGGAATCATAGCCCGGCATATCCCAAGGCTCCGGTGTCACAAAGGAATCCACCGGGGCCCCTTTCTGCATTCCCTGGCAGAAAGAAATAAGCGCTTCCTTTTTTCGAAGGAGAACCGTCTGAATAATATCCGCTCTGGGCTCCAGAGGTTCCGGTGTCACGCCATATCCAAATCTGCTGAAAAGAGCCGCGGTAAAAGCCGCTGTTTTCAACGCTTCACCTGTAACATGGGGAGCATGAAAAGCCCCCATGAAAAGCTCTCGGTTGTTTCCAAGGGTGGCGCCCACCTCCCGGCCTGTGCCAGGTGTAGTGAGACGGTAAGCACACATCTCCACCAGATCCTTTCGACCGGCAATATAACCACCAGTAGGTGCGATACCGCCGCCAGGATTCTTGATAAGGGAACCTGCCATCAGATCGGCTCCCACAGAAAGCGGTTCCTCTCTCTGCACAAATTCACCGTAGCAATTATCCACCATCACAATGCAATCCGGCGCCTTACGCTTTGCTATTTCGACAATACGGCCGATATCCTCCACAAAAAGAGAAGGCCTGAGGCTGTATCCTCTGGACCGCTGCACATACACCATTTTAAGCCCCGGATGGATCCGTTCTTCCATGGCTTCATAATCCGGTGTGCCGTCTTCCTTCAAGTCCAGCTGCTCATACCGGATACCGAATTCCTGCAAAGAACCAATGCCGTTTCCTGTAAGACCTATAACGCTCTGCAGCGTATCGTAAGGAAGCCCCGTAACGCTGAGCATGGTATCCCCCGGACGAAGAACGCCAAACAACGTCACTGTAAGCGCATGGGTGCCGCACACAAAATTATGGCGCACCAGCGCATCCTCCGCACCTAAAGCATAGGCATACACCTGATCCAAAGCTTCCCGGCCTCTGTCGCCGTAACCATAACCGGTGGAGGCTACAAAATGGCTCTCACTTACTCCTGCACGGCTGAAAGCCGCTTGCATTTTCTGCTGATTATAGCAAGTTGTCTCGTCAATTCTCTCCAAAGCAGGGGCAATTTCCTTCATGGCTTCATCTGCCGCCTGCCGGATAGACTCGTCTATTTCAAAATATGGATGCAGTATCAATTCCTTCACCATCGCTTTATGTAAATTCCAAATAATAACCGTCTTTCTCTGCCAGTCTCCGTCATTTCCAGACTTTACATCAAAATCATCTCATAAGGAGAGTTGCAGGAAAGCTTCCATCTCTTGAAACCCAAGAGATGCGTAAAATTCTTTGTTTTCTTCCTCCGCTCTGAAAACCCAAAGGACGCGCGAAGAAAGCGTTTCCATTAACCTTCTCACCGCTTCTGTTCCCAGCCCTCTGCGGCGAAACTCAGGGTCTACCGCTACTCCGGCAAGAAGAGCTGCCTCTTCTGTGACCACCGGCGCTATAGCCACTGCCGCCAGCTTTTCCTCCCGATACACTGCGGAAAGAGAAGCCGCATGGTGCCGAAGTCGATGGGAAAGATCCAGATAAAAAGGCTCAAAAGCAGGTGGACAAAAAGTTTGGGAGCGGCAGGCAATAAGCAAATCATATACAACCCGAAGGCTGGGAAGCGCCTCCTCCTGTATGGATAAAGGACCGGCCTCTTTCACTAGTACCGCACTCTTTTTTCTAAGAATTCGGCCCTGAAGCTCCGTGGAAAACCCCAGCCGTTCCCCGCAGAAGGCGGGGCACAAAACTTTCCGCGCACCGCTCAAAGGAAGAAAGGAACTAATTTCTTCCCAGTCCTCTTGCCCCGTCTCTCTTTTTTCAGCAGAAAACAACAGAAGGGCATCATCCACAAGGCCCAAATACAAGCCGGACCCCTCCTGCTCCCAAATTCTAAAGGCCGAAGAGCAGAGGGTCTCGTATTCCCTATAGGCACTCCACGCCGCCCAAAGCCGGCAGCCAAAAGGATCGCTTTTCAGAGAAACAGGAAGCGAATCCCCCTCCAAAAGACGGATCATATACGGATCTCAGGCGGAGACAAGGCAATCCGTTCCGCCAAAGCCTTCACCAATTCTTCTGCATGATGGAAATCTTCCGACGAGATCATGCTGAAGGCGGAATGAAGATACCGGCAGGGCAGGCTCACCGCAATGGTACGCACACCCTCCCCCGAGGGTGCTATGGCTCCGGCATCGTTGCCGCCCGCCACGCCCAGCTTCGGCTGGCAGGGAATCCCCTTTTCTTCTGCCAAATGCAGAGCCATCCGGTAATAAGCTTTGTCGTAAATCGTGCGCCTATCCATAAAGCTCACAACAGGGCCTTTCCCCACACGGCACACCTTATTTTCCTCCGATACACCGGGCACATCCGCCGCGGTAGTGGATTCCACCACAATGGCTGCCTGGGGTTTCACAGCATTCGTCGCCGTCTGAGCGCCATATAACCCCACCTCTTCCTGCACTGTAAAAGCAAAGGTCATATCGCAGGGAAGATCTGATTTCAGAAGATCTATCAATATGGTGCAGCCCGCCCGGTCATCCAGGGCTTTTCCGATGATACGCCCTCTGGAGGCATCCCAAATAGAATCAAACACCGCCCGGTCTCCGGGGGAAACCCAACGGGCAGCTTCTTCCCTGCTGCGGGCACCGATATCAATGGAGAGATCCTCCACCGGCATGGGCTTGTCCCCGTCTTTCCCTTTCATCAGATGGACAGGCGCACAGCCCATCACGCCGTTAACCGGGCCGTTTTTCCCCAGAACTGTTACGGACCGGCCGCAGAGAACCATTTTCAGGATTCCCCCCACCGTATCAAATTTCAACAGTCCTTTTTCAGTTATATGCGTTACAATCAAGCCTACCTCATCCATATGAGCGCTAAGCATAAGCCTGGTCTTCGCAGGGGCCTTCCCCTTCTTTTCCGCCAGAATGTTCCCGAGAGGCGTAATTGTAACAGAATCCGCATAGGGGCGGATCTCCTGCAGAATCGCTTCCCTCACAGCTTCTTCCTCTCCCGACACGCCGGGGATGGAACAGAGCTTTTCCAAAAGTGCCAGATCAGCCACGACCGCCCACCTCCTTAATGTAAGCCGCTATCAACCGGGCCGTATTTTCCACATCCTCCACATCAATGGTTTCGATAGCCGAATGCATATAGCACAGAGGGATGGAAATCAAAGCCGTTCGCACACCGCTGCCCACTACCGCCACAGCCTCGCTATTGGTGTATGTACGGCCACCGCAGACGTCCGCTTTATAAGGGATGCCGTTTTCTTCCGCCAAAGAGACAAAACGGCGGCTCATTTCTCCATCTAGAATAGGCGCAAAGCCAATGGTGGGGCCCGCCCCAAGAGGCTGGCTCACCGTTTCCGGCACCCCGGGCTGAGCCGCAAAACCCACATCCACCACAACGGCCTGGGTGGGGTTCATCCGAAATCCACCTGTGCGGGCTCCCCGGCCGTTTACCTCTTCGTCGCAGCTCAGAAGCACCGTAACCCGGCACGAAATCTTTTCCTCTTTTAGCAGCTGAGCGCACCGAATCAAAGATGCACAGCCTGCCCGGTCATCCAGAGCTCCGCTGGAGAGTCTGCCGTTCAAAAGCATTTTCGGCTTCATCCACATAAGGGCCCTATCCCCTGGGGAGACAAGCCTCCTAACCTCTTCTGCAGGAAGGCCCAAATCCACATGCAGCTCGTTTACAGGGAGAAGCTTTTCCTCCCCCTTCATCAGATGGGGCGGCATGCAGCACACGATCCCATTGAGCTTTTCTTTACCGTAAACAGTCACCGCACTGCCGGGCATCAACCTTTTATCCATTCCGCCGCATGCATCCACAGAAAGAAAGCCATCTTCATCGATCCCCGTAATGATCAGGCCGATCTGATCGATATGGGCGTCCAGAAGAATATGCTCCTTCGCATCCTTCTTTCCAAAATGCATATACACGTTTCCAACACTATCGATCTCCGTCTCCCCAAGAGCCGCCAGCTCTGCGGCGGCAGCCTTGGAGGCGGAAAGTTCATCCCCGGAGTTACCGGGAACGGAGCACAGCCGGAAGATCAGATCCCGCAGATTGTTTCTTTCCTGCTCTGTCTCTGCTTCCGTCCTTTCTCGCTTCTCTTCCATATTTTCTCTTTTCCGTCCTTTCTCATTCCAAATACCTGCGCAGGCTTTTGCCTTCTCAGCGTATATGGCATACCTGAAACAAAACTTTTAAGTCCGGCCGGACCGCATAGTTCAGTTCAGCTCATTTACAAGCTTTTTAAAATGATTGCCCCTGGCTTCAAAATTGGGATACATATCAAAACTGGCAGAAGCCGGAGAGAGTGTGACGATATCCCCAGGCTCAGCCAGCTTCCGGCATAGCGCCACCGCTTCCTCCATAGAAGAAGCGGTGCAGATCTCGGGCTTTCCTTCTGCATAGCCCGGCGCCCGGCGGACAGCCTCCCCGATTTTGGGGCCGGTAGCGCCCATAAGCACCAGCTTTTTCACCTTTTCCACCACAACGGGCCCCATATCGTCGTAAGGAATTTTTTTGTCATAGCCGCCTGCGATCAAAATGATCTTCTGCGGATAGAGGGAAAGAGCTCCCTTTATAGTCCTGGTGGGGCTGGTGCCGATGGAATCATTATACCAGCGGACTCCATCCAGTTCCCGCACAAGTTCGTTTCTATGGGCCACACCGTTAAAAGACTGCGCCACCTGCCGGATCGTCTCCGGAGATACTTCCCCCCAAACGGCCGAAAGAGCAGCCAGATAATTTTCTACATTGTGGTCTCCCGGGATACGGATATCGGAAGCCTTCATCACAAAGGTCTCCTTCTCCCCCTCCCGCATTACAATCTCCCCTTCTTTTGTCAGGCAGGCGCCCCATTGGGGAACACTGCGCCGGCTGAAAAAGAGGGCCTGCCCTCTTACCTCAGGAGTAAACGAGGCCGTGATGGCATTATCAAGATTCAAAACTGTGCGGCTGAAGGCGTTCTGATGCAGGAAAATATTCTTTTTTGCATCGATGTATTCCTGCATATCCTTGTGGATATCTAAATGATTGGGGGAAAGATTTGTCAACACAGCCACATCCGGCCCCCGGCGCATGGAGATGAGCTGAAAGCTAGAAAGCTCCACCACAGCCACATCTTCCTCACTGATTTTTTCCACTTCAGGGAGAAGAGGCCTTCCGATATTTCCTCCCAGATGCACTCTTTTCCCGGAGGCCTTCAAAAGCTCCGCCAGGATACTGGTAGTGGTCGTCTTTCCATCGCTGCCTGTCACCGCATAGATTTTGCAGGGGCAGAGATCGAAAAACACCTCCATTTCAGAGGTAACAGCAGCCCCACGTGCCCGGGCTGCATCCAACTCCGGCAGAAAATATTTCATGCCCGGCGTGCGAAAAATCACATCCTCTTCCAGATTCTCCAGATAATCTTCCCCCAAAACAAGGCGGACTCCCAGAGCTTCCAGCTCCTCCGCAGTGTTTCCCAGTTTATCCCGGCTGCGGCGGTCTCTGGCAGTCACCTTCGCACCCTTTTCCGCAAAAATGCGGATCAGGGGCAGGTTGCTCCCGCCAATACCGCAGAAAGCCACCCGCTTTCCTTTCATGGAAGCATAGAACATTTCTGCCCTAGTTTTCTTTGCACCGCACGTCTCAAGGGACGGCTCATTTGCTGTATTCATAGTAAAACCTTCTTTCCCATGGCTTCCAGCGCAGGCCGGAACCAAGCCTGGCGCCACTTTTGCCAGGCATTCACCGCTTTTTATGTAGTATGGCACATTTTTCCTCTCTTACTCTTCCGCCTTTGCCCACCAGTTTTCCAGTCCATAGCTGCTTTCCTACCTAGAATTCAAAAAAACGGGCAAGAGTCATAAAGGGTTACGGGCAATCCCGGCAGGCTTCTACAAACGCCCTGAAAATCTTTCTTGCATCTTCAGACGTATCATAGAGGTATTCCGGATGCCACTGCACCCCCAGGAAAAACCGGCTCTCCGGCCTCCAGATGCATTCCGCTATCCCATCCGGTGAAACAGCGGCCACGGAAAGAGATGCCGCCGTATCCTTCACCGCCTGATGGTGCATGCTGTTCACCAATATAGATTCTTTTCCCAATATGGCATAAAGCAAGGAATCCTTTTCAATTTGGATCCTGTGGATGCCGAAGTCATAGGGGGGCTTTTGGGAATGGCAAAGTCTTCCTGCCGTCTGCGCCGGGATATCCTGATACAAAGTACCGCCCAAGGCCACATTCATGGTCTGGATTCCCCTGCAGATCCCTAGAACCGGCTTGCCGCTTTCCACCACATACTGCATGAGCCCCAGTTCCATAGAATCCCGTATAGGGCAGATCTCTCCGCAGGCCTGCAATGTATCCTCCCCAAAAAGGGATGGATGGAGATCCACTCCTCCGGGAAAAAGAAAACCATCGCAGAGCTCCGCAGACTGGGCCAAAAGATCCCTATCCTCTGTGAGGGGCAAAATCAGAGGAAGTCCCCCCTCCTGCATAATGGGAGTCAAATAGTTCTGCCTTGTCATCACATGGCGCATTTCATAGTCATAGCTTGGGGTAACACCGATCACCGGCCTATTTCTCTCCGCTGTGTTCAAAGAAGCGCACCGCCTTTCTATTACTCAACTCAATAAAGCAATCTAAAATGATTCCCCATCGGATGCACACCTGATTTTTCGAGCAAATTCACAAAATTTCCACTTTGTTATTGTAGACCAAAGATACAGATTTGTAAACTGTATAAACCACTACCTTACAGCAGAAAATAAGGGAAATATCCTCTGCCCTTCTATTTCGAGGCATTCTGTTTCATGCTTAAAAACAGCAGCCATAACCAACCTGTTTTAAATCTAAGCAAAGAGAGGAAAATCCATATGATACACAAAAAAGCAAAGGTACTGCTGAGCACCTACTGTATTGCAGCCGTAGCGGTTCTAGGCGGGTTTGCTATTCAAAATTCTGCAGAAGCGGCCTGGTACCAAGCGAAGCTCACCTATACCTATCAAAGGGCATACACCGATCTGAACGACTCTATAGCTACTATCGGCGACACCCTGGAAAAAAGCCTGTATGCCAATACAGCCACTCAGCAAAACGGACTGGCCTCCCGGCTTATGCGGGAAACCAGCGCTGCAAAGGCGGCCTTGGCCACACTGCCCATCAGTGACGATTCCATGAACAATGTGAGCAAATTTATTGCTCAGGTGGGGGATTTTGCCATGAGCCTTTCCAAGCGTGTTTCCGCAGGCGGATCCATCACAAAAGAGGAATACAGCTCCATGCGTGAATTGAGCTCCTATGCCCAGAAGCTGCAGGGGAATCTTTCCAATACTTCCATTGACCAGATGGATTTTTCTACCACTGCCTTTACGGAAAACATGAAGACTACTGCAGAGGATTTTTCCGATTACCCAACTCTGATCTATGATGGCCCCTTCTCAGACCATATCCAGCAGAAAAAGCCCTCAGGCCTTGAAGGAATGAAGGAGGTAGCCCAGGGGAACGCTCAGCTGACCGCAGCGGAATTTCTGGGAATTCAGCGCGATCAACTTTCCCACACGGAAGATACTGCTGGGAATCTGCCCACAAGAAATTTTACCGGAGAGAATGCATGGATCTCCGTTTCCAAATACGGCGGCAAGGTGATTTCCTTTCTGATCAGCCAGGATGTGGGAGAGGAAACGCTGGAATACGAAGAAGCAGCAAAGGCAGCATCGGCTTTTCTTGAATCCCGGGGAATAAAAGGCATGAAGGAAAGTTACTATGCTGTAAACGATGGCCGGTGCACAATCAATTATGCCTATACGAAAGACGATGTGATTTTTTATTCCGATTTAATTAAGGTAACAGTGGCTATGGATACAGGGGATATTCTGGAATATAACGCCGCCGGCTATTGGATGAATCACCATGATAGGAATGTGCCCTCTCCAAAAATTTCAGAAGCAGAGGCACGGAAAAAACTCAGCCCTCTTTTGAAAGCTGAAAAAGGCAAGCTGGCCATGATCCCTACGGGAGGGCTCAACGAAGTGCTTACCTGGGAATTCAAATGCACCGCAGAAGATGAAAAGCATCTGCTTGTGTATATCAACTGTGAAACGGGATTTGAAGAACAAATCTATATCCTCACCTATTCTGACAACGGAATCCTCGTTCGCTGAATCGCCTGCCGAAGATTCGCCAGATCTGCATGAAATCCCGGAAGTCAAGCGGTGACTTTCGGGATTTCCGGCCTTTCTTACAAAAAAACATCTTTATTTTTGACACTTGAAAGGTTTAAATTCTTACTTTTAGACACTTCTTCCTACAGAAAACCAGTGCTTTTTTCAATTTGGAATGGTATAATGGGCTACAGAAAAGATTTGATTTTCAGCGAGAGCATATGCCGGGCAATCCTCCCGATACTATTTTTAACCGCTAAAATACACCTGCGGGTTTCTGCTCTAAATCAGAAATTACATGATCGGTTTTCCTTCTCATATTGTGAATATGATAAATTTTTAATATAAATTTACCCAAGAAAGTTACCGCTTGGCTACTGCTCTTTATATTTTAAGGAGGTATTCTCTTTGAATCCCATGGAATCCTTTTTAAAATGGGCGGGCGCGGCTGCCTGGTCCCTTTTGGAAGCAGGCCTCATTTTCCTGGTTGGCTGGTGGCTTTCCTCTGCAGTGGTTAAACTCCTTCGCAGAGCCTTGGAACGCACAAAAGCAGATGGGGGAATTATAACTTTCATCTGTTCTTTCTGCCGAATTTTTCTGCAGATTGTGGCAGGCATTACCGCCATATCTAAGTTGGGGGTGGATGTCAGCTCAATTGTAGCCGCCCTTGCTACGGCAGGAGTTGCCATAGGACTTGCCCTGAAAGACAGCATGGGCAACATCGCCAGCGGAATCCAGATTATTTTCATGCATCCCTTCCATGTGGGGGATTATATTTCCATTGATACGACAGAGGGGACAGTAAGCCGGATTGAGCTTTTTTTCACTTCTCTCACAACCTTTGATAACAAAGAGGTGGTCATTCCCAACTCGACCATTACTGCCAGCACCGTCGTGAATTTTACGGCTATGGAAACCCGCAGATTGGATCTGAAATATACGGTTTCCTATTCCGACAATCTCTCCCATGTAAAGGACGTCCTTTCCCGATTGTGCACAGAGGAGGAAAGAATTTTGGATTCTCCGGCCCCCATGGTTGTAATCGGAGACCATATGGAGAGCGGAATCTCTGTTTTGGTTCGCGTATGGTGCAAAACGGACGACTATTGGCCTGTTTACTTTTCTATGCAGGAACATGTCAAAACGGCCTTTGACGAAGAAAATATCACGATTCCCTTCAATCAGATGGACATACGCATAGTTGAAAACCCAAAAAAAGGATAGCGATTCGTCTGCCGAAGCCCATGCAACAGGAAGCACTCTGCCTGCCTCCCAGCCCTTTATCCAATCCTTTCGGATAAAAGAGTCAAGGGTGCATCTGTGCTTATGGCTTTGACAATATATATGTTAGAAACTGCCCTATACTCTATACTATGAAAGGAAGAATGAAATGGATACGAAAACCTTCTCGAACCCCATTTCCCCCAAGGACATCAAAATTACAGATCCCTTCTGGGCACGTTATATGGAACTTGCCCGCACAGAAGTCATTCCCTATCAGTGGGAAGCTTTGAACGACCGTCTGCCGGATACGGAACCCAGTTATTGGGTAAAAAATTTCCGTGTGGCTGCAGGCCTGGAAGAAGGCAAATTCAATGGCTGTGTATTCCAAGACAGCGACGGCTTCAAGTGGCTGGAGGCTGTGGCCTATTCGCTCATGTCCCATCCCGATCCGGAGCTGGAAAAAACGGCTGACGAGGTCATTGACCTGATCTGCGCCGCCCAGCAGCCTGACGGCTATCTGGATACATATTACATCATCAATGGGCTTGACAAGCGCTGGACAAACCTTCGCGACCATCATGAAATGTACTGCTTGGGTCACATGACAGAAAGCGCCGTAGCCTATTATGAGGCCACCGGAAAGGATAAGTTCCTCAATGCCGTTATCCGCTATGTGGATCTGGTAGATGCGAATTTCGGCCCCGAGCCTGGAAAGATGAAGGGATATCCGGGTCATGAGATCCTGGAGATGGCTCTTGTCCGCCTTTACAATGTGACAAAGAATGAAAAGCATCTGAAACTGGCAAAATATTTCATCGATCAGCGCGGACAGGCTCCTCTTTACTTTGAAGAGGAAGGGAAAAAGTATGATAAGCCCTCCTATTGGGCCAATAACAAATGGCTCAACAACCGCTATTACCAGGCAGATGTGCCTGTGAGGGAACAGGAGTTTGCCGAGGGCCACGCTGTGCGCGCCGTATATCTCTATTCCGGTATGGCTTCTGTTGCCCGTGAAACAGGGGATGAAACTCTGCTGAAGGCCTGTGACCGTCTCTGGAAAGACATCGCAGAGCGCCAGATGTATATTACCGGTGGCATTGGCTCCTGTGATGTGGGCGAATCATTTACATATGACTACGATCTCCCCAACGACACTGCCTACAATGAAACCTGTGCTGCTATCGGCCTTATGTTTTTTGCCCGCCGTATGTTGGAAATCCGTGCGGACAGCAGCTACGGCGACGTGATGGAGCGTGCCCTTTATAACGGCGTTATCAGCGGCATGTCTCAGGATGGCAAGCGCTTCTTCTATGTAAATCCTCTGGAGGTAGATCCTGAGGCCTGCGAGAAAAGCAGCATCCATTTTCATGTGGAGCCCGTCCGCCAGAAATGGTTTGGCTGTGCCTGCTGCCCGCCCAATCTGGCACGCTTGCTTACCTCTCTTGGAAGCTATGCCTACACTCTTAACGACGATTCCGTCTACATGCATCTCTTCGTAGGCGGTGATTTTGCCCACACCGTAGGCGGCAAGTCTGTTTCCTTCTCTGTAAATACCAAATATCCCTGGGAAGGCAATATTGCCGTAAAAATGACCATGGAAGGTGAAGCTTCCTTCACCTATGCTCTCCGCATTCCCGGCTGGTGCAACGGTAAATATACTCTGAAAGTCAACGGCGAGGCTGCTGCCTGTGAAATGAAGAACGGCTACGCCCTCCTGAACCGCACCTGGAAAAATGGCGATGAGATCACCCTTGAGCTCCCCATGGATGTGCGCGTTATGACCGCAAATCTCAAAGTCCGTGAAGATGTCAATAAGGTAGCCGTCACCTGCGGCCCCATTGTGTATTGCTTGGAAGAGGCCGACAACGGCAAAAATCTGCATCTGATTCATCTTGGCAAAAAGAGAGACTTCAAGGTTGCTTTCGACCCCAACTTCTTTGGTGGTATGAACGTAATCACCGTAACAGGTGAAGCTCAGAAGCAGGATGATTGCACAGCACTTTATCGTGAGGACTCGGAGCCCATCTTTGAAGAAAAGACTCTGAAGTTGATCCCCTATTACGCTTGGGCAAACCGCGGTGTTAATGAAATGACCGTCTGGATGTACCGCTAAGGTATAGTTAGTCCTCCTATAATCAAAGGAGGCGGGCACAGTATCTGTGTCCGCCTCCTTTTCTTTTTGTTTCAAACCAATCCTGCCTATGTGGCCTCCAAATTTTTAAAAAGAAATCATCAGTACTCATACGATTTGAAGCCCTCAAAATCAACGCAAATCGTATTTATAAAAGAAAATTATACAAATAGTAATCAGATTCGACAAAAGAATAGATTTTGGAGGGTTATCGAAAAGTATTTTCCTTTGCTGCCTTTCATAGCCTATTCACCATAGGATGCACCACAACGGTAATCCTTGTTGGGCCGACACTCTTTTTGAAGATCTCAAAACTGTGAAGCAATATATTCCTCTGCTGCTAACGCCGCCTGGGCTCCATCCGAAACAGCTGTTACGATCTGACGAAGCGATTTTCTCCGCACGTCTCCCGCTGCAAAAACACCCTGCACAGCCGTTCGCGTAGTGCTATCTGCCATAATATATCCATTATCATCCAACCGGAGGCATCCTGCAAAAAGAGCAGAATTGGGCACATTCCCCACAGCGACAAAGATCCCATCCACCATAAGCTCAGAAGATTCTTCGGAACTTACATTTTTCAAACGCAAGCCACGAACGGCCCCGTCCTTTTCCAATATCTCCTCTGCAACCGTATTCCACAAAATCTTCACATTCCCGCAGGCTTTCAAAGGTTCTAAATACGCCCGGGAGGCCCTCAAGGTATCCCGGCGGTGAATCAATGTTACTTTTTCACAGATTCTGGAAAGATAGACTGCATCCGCAGCTGCCGTATCGCCCCCACCTATTACCGCCACTTCTTTTCCCCTATAAAACATACCGTCACAGGTAGCGCAATACGAAACACCCCGACCCCGAAGTTCCCGTTCCCGGGGTAATCCAAGTTCTCTAGGGGAAGCACCGGTTGCAGCAATCACAGAACGGCCCCAATATTCTTTACTGTTTGTATATATTTTTTTTATTTTTCCCCCTAGTTCTACTTTTTTCACCTCTCCAGAGGCAAATTCCGCACCGAAACGCTCAGCTCCCGCCTTCATCTGCTCCGCCAACTCAAAACCGCCAATCCCATCAGGATAGCCGGGATAATTATCCACTCTGTCTGTCGTAGCCATCTGCCCGCCCGGCGCCAAAGCCTCCACAACCAAAACGGAAAGCCCTGCTCTTCCCCCATACAGCGCTGCTGTGCAGCCGCAGGGTCCTCCGCCAATCACGATAATATCGTATGTTTTCTGCTCCTCAGCTGGAATCGTCTCCAATAATTTTCCTGTTTCTGCCATAATTAAACCTCCTTTTCTTTTCTGCATTCAGTATACGCAATAATTCTGAGAAATACGCTGAATTTTGCTGCATTCTCTTTGAAATATTTTTTCCCTGTTTCTCACAATGAACACCTCACATATATAAAGTTTTCTACCTTTACACATGTGACAATATATTAAAATATCCCGCATACGTCTAACAAGCTTATAAAAGAGTTTCCCACATCAAAAGCTCTGCTCTTTCATTGAAATAGCCGATTTCCTGTGATATACTCTGTTCAGCCAGTTTCTCTGAAAAAGGCGGGCAAAATAGACGGTATTCATATCGTACATATTCTTTTCCCGCAAGGCAGAGCAACACGCTGCATACCTCTTCCGCCGTATGCCCGCCGGATCAACCATAAGCTCCGTTCAATCCAGCATATCTACTATATACTATAAACACGTTTTTCAAAATATACAAGGAGGAATTCTGATGACTCCATCTACAACTGCTGTTTCTTCCCGCCCGCTCTGCTCCGTTATTACAGCTGCCTACAACAGTGCGTCTACAATTGAAAAAACAATACATTCTGTAATAAACCAAACCGAAACAAATTGGGAACTTATTGTAATTGACGACGGCTCTACCGACGAAACTGTTTCTTTGATAGAAAAATACACAAAAGATGATCCGCGCATTCACCTTCTTATGAATAAAGTTAACCGTGGAGTAGCAGAAACAAGAAACAGGGGGCTGGAAGAGGCCCGCGGCAGTTATATAGCTTTTCTGGACAGCGATGATTGGTGGGAACCGGAAAAACTGCAGAAACAAATCGCCTTTATGCGGGAAAATTGCTGCCATATTTCCTGCACAGGATATCACCGCGTAGATTATACAGGCGAATCCATTTTAAGCACAATCACCCCTCCCTCGTGTATGAGTTTGAAAGATCTTTACAAAAAAAATGATATTGGTTTTTCAACAGCTATGGTGGAAAACTCTCTGGCTAAAACTGCCCGCTTTCAAACCGGTGAGCTTTTGGAAGATTTTTTATATTGGCTGGATCTTCTGAAAAATGGGCAGGAGGCTCTTTCACTCGCCGAACCTCTGGCTTTTTACAGATCCGCTCCTTCTTCCCGTTCTTCCAACAAGATAAAAATGGCCGCCGCCCGTTGGAGGGTGCTTCGCCAGAGAGAACGGCTCCCTATTCACAGGGCAGTTCCCTATTTTCTGTATTATGCCTATACTTCTGTATTCAGAAGATAAATAAATTCAATCGCATCGATACTATTCTCTATCGAGGGACAACCACTTTCAGTGGCTGTCCCTTTTTGCTGCCCTTTTGCCCTCTATGAATAAAAATGATTTTCTTTGTATCATATTTTTAAATTTACTTTTTTCATAAAAAGATTTTTCAGTTCAATAAGCCATCATATTAAAAAACACCAAAAAACATTGCATTAAATATTGACTATTCTAATAGCGATTCACAGACTTTAGCCCTATTTCATACAATGAAAAAGATCCCCCCATATTTGCAAAAAATCGGGGACATTCAGAATGTTCCTGTCCGCAGGTATATCTTTCGGCCGTTTCGGCCCCAAAAATAAGCCTACCCTATAAAATGATCTGGAGGTTATTTTCCTCCATAAACAGCAATAAGCAGCAACCTTAAGAGAGGTAATGTAGTATGAATATTTATCACGGCGACAATTTCCATCGAGATCCCTGCTGCCCGTGCCCGTCTTCTTGTGTGTATCCACCCTGGAGCGTTACAGGACCGCAGGGACCCACAGGGGCAACAGGAGCCACTGGCCCCACAGGCGCCACCGGACCAAGAGGATTCATGGGACCTGCCGGTCCAAGGGGAGCCACAGGGCCTACAGGGGCCACTGGAGCCACAGGACTTACTGGGCCTACCGGTCCCACCGGGCCTACTGGAGCCACAGGGGCAACGGGCCCAACAGGAGCTACCGGTGCTACAGGCGCCACAGGCACTGCCGCTACTATACAAGTAGGAAGTGTAACTACTGGAGAACCCGATACAGATGCTGCCGTTACCAACAGCGGCACCAGTCAAAATGCAATATTTGATTTTGTAATTCCCAGAGGAGCCACTGGTGCTACTGGTGCCACAGGCCCCACCGGGCCTACTGGCTCTACCGGTTCCACAGGCGCTACTGGGGCTACTGGTGCTTCCGTAACCGGAGCCACCGGTGCTACAGGGCCCACTGGTCCTACCGGTGCTACAGGCCCCACCGGGCCTACTGGAGCCACAGGGGCAACGGGCGCAACCGGAGCCACCGGACCAGCCGGGGTATCCGTTACAGGTGCAACTGGCTCAACTGGCGCTACCGGAATCGCTGACACCTTGGCAGTAGGAACAACAACTACAGGCGACCCTGGAACCCAAGCTACTGTTACAGATTCAGGGGGAGAAAACAACCACATCTTTAATTTTGTTATTCCAAGAGGTATTGACGGAATAGACGGGATACCAGGTGCAACTGGTGCCACCGGCCCTACAGGGGCTACCGGGCCCACTGGAGCCACGGGTGCTACCGGCGCTACTGGGATCACCGGGGTCACTGGGGCTACTGGAGCCACGGGCGCTACTGGGGTTACCGGAGTCACTGGGGCTACTGGAGCCACGGGCGCTACTGGCGCTACTGGGGCCACTGGAACCTGTTCCTGTTCGTGCCAATCCAGAGGAGAGCTTGCGGTAAACGGCGGTATGGAGGACTTCACTAGCAATATTCCAACCGGATGGACTACCACAACGCCCCTTTCCGTATCAAAAGTAACCCAGCAAGGACGTGTGCATTCAGGGGATTCTTCCGTTAATCTCACAAAGGGAGCGGATCTGAGCCAAGTCATTTCGATCACAGGTGGTTGTTATTACAATTTGTCTTTGTTCGCACATGGCGAAGGATCGGAAACAAGTCTCACAGCAACAGTAAACTTCACCAATGGTCAGGGGCTTAATGTCAACGGACTTACAATTTCTGTAAGAACTCAGGACATTCCCACGTCAAATAGGAGTTTTGCCTACTATCGGGGTATTACCATTCAAGCCCCTGCCGCTGCCACAAATGCTACGATCACCCTGAAAGTGGGAGCCCAAGGGGGGCAGTCCTTGGATCTGGATGATATTTCCTTTACTGTAGCCTAATTTCACATTAATAGAAACAAGAGCATACTAGTAGGAAATAGAACACAAAAACTTCAAAATTCCTTCAACAAATCAAGCACCGCAGCGATTAAAAGGTAAAACGCTGGGCGTGTAATAAATACCCGTAACTCTGCAGACCCTTTAGGGGAAGGGGAGGTTATACAGGCATGCCCGACCTTTGAATGCTGATGGATAAACAACGTCATATGATCACAGCGGCCCGCCTCCTAAGGGAGCTACAGGCCGCCTACATAGGGAGGCTCCGGCTATGGTAGAAATCAGCCTTTGCATGATCGTAAAAAATGAAGAGGATGTGCTGGCTCGCTGCCTGGAAAGCGTCCAGGGAATTGCAGATGAAATCATAGTGGTGGATACCGGTTCCAACGACACTACCCTCCATATCGCCGCTCAGTACGCCACAGTCTATACCTTCCCCTGGAAAGATGATTTTGCCGCGGCACGAAACTATTCCTTCTCCAAGGCTACAAAGGATTATATTCTCTGGCTGGACGCAGACGATATCTTTCTAGAAGAGGACCGGCAGAAATTTCGGGAGCTAAAAACTTCGCTGACCACGGAAACCGATATGGTGATGATGAAATACAATGTAGCTTTTGACAAAGACGGAAATCCCACTCTTTCCTATTATCGAGAACGCCTTCTTCGCCGGGCAATGGGCTATCAGTGGATAGGAGCTGTGCACGAAGTGATCCCCCAAGAAGGGCACATTGTATATTCTGATATCGCTGTTACCCACCGTAAGCTGCACCCCTCCGACCCGGACAGGAACCTGCGCATATTTGAAAAGCTTCTGAAAGAGGGGGAGACTCTGGATCCTCGCCAAGAATTTTATTATGGACGGGAGCTCTATTATCACAGCCGTTGGGAAGAAGCTGCTCGGGTATTTACAGCTTTTTTAAATGAAGGACGTGGTTGGAAGGAAAACTCCATCAGCGCCTGCATGGATCTCTGCCGCTGCTTGGAAAAGCTTGGCCGGCGTGAGGAAGCCCTGCTCACACTTTTCCGCAGCTTCCTTTACGATCCTCCACGGGCGGAGGTCTGCTGTGAAATCGGCCGCCTGTTTATGGAAAGGCAGGAATACACGTCTGCCATCTATTGGTATGAAGCAGCTTGCCAATGCAATCCTGAACAGGCGGAAGCCTCCGGAGCATTCGTTTCTCCGGAGTGCTATGACTTTATCCCTTTTATGGAACTCTGTGTCTGCTGGGACCGGCTGGGAGATCACCGGAAGGCTTACTCCTACCATAAAAAAGCCCAGGAACTTCGTCCGGAAAGCGCCGGAGTCCAGCATAATGAAGTCTATTTTGCTTCCCATTTTCCAGATCTTTTTCATTCGCAGGAATGAAACGGCAAAGAAAAAGAGGCGGAACATGTCCGTCTCTTTTTTGTCATTCATGAGGCTACCGGCCAAGTACCCCCTCATATGTATGTCCTCTGCGATCCACCAGCATACCTTTCAGCGGCCCCCTGTTTTTCCCATATTCTACCGCCTCAGTGGGCAAGGAGAGCAAACCGCTCTGGGTTATGGAGCCAAAAAAAGGAACACATACGGAAAGCCTCTCGTTTTCCGCCTCCTCTGCAGAAAGAAACACACAGGAGCCAATTTCAGAAGGCTCCAGTACCAGCCTGTTTTTTCCAAAAAAGAGCTCATATTCACCGTTTTCCTTTCCCAAAAAAGTGACGGGAATTCTCTCAATGGCCTTTTGGGAAAAGCCCTTCCGTTTTTCGTGGACAAGATAGGTCAGCCTGCCGGACCAAGCCTTTAAAAAATGTTCCCACCGGTAACGCCTGCGGGCCGTTTCATTCCGCTCCCCATAGGGGTCCGCGGCTAGAAGCCACAGGATATCTCCCTCCCTCTCATATCCGTAGAGAACCAGAAGATGCCCCGGCGTATTACCGGGCGCATTCTCCAGATAAGGCAGCTTTGCATGATCAGGTTCGTTGGAATACCGGACGCTGACGCCCACCGGCCGCCCGGCCGCCAGCTCCCACAGGAGCTCTTCAGGAGGAAGATAGGCCGCCCAGGCCCGATAGCCCAGTTCCCCTGCCATAGCTGTGGAAAAGGACCAGTTTCCGTGGCCGTCCATGGCGCTGTCGTAATTGCACCAGGCGATCTCCTCGGGGAGGAAATCATCCGTACCCCTGGCGGTTAGCATTTGAACAGTAACCGCACTGCAGATCACCCGGGCAAACACCGGATCCCGTAGAAGCTGGGAGCAGGCGGGAACCTCTGCTTCCGCCCGGAAAGGAAGATTCTGCGGCCAGGGAACGAGCCCGGCAGCATCCATATTCCCCTCCGGCTTCTCCATCGGAACCGTCAGCCCTAAAAGATACAAGGAGGGGGACTCCTTCTCCCCTGTAAACAGTACTCTGAACTGAAAGCGGAGGGCTTTTCTTCCAGAAAGAGACAATGTATCCGTATCCATGGAGATTCCCTCATCGGGAGCCTCCTCTTCTGTTATACTGCGGCTTTTTCTGTCTATGTGAACGCCCCACATTCCCCAAGAATACCATTGGGACGGTTGTTCTCCACCTTCCCCCTGCCGCCAGATCCTGAGCTGAATTTCTACTGAAGAGCCTTCCGGTGTGGAGCTATTCCACGACGCCACCGCCTTTTGAAAGGGTCTTTCCTCACATATGGGGCTCATGTAGATTCCGCTCCTGCAGCCCTCTTCCAATATCACACAGTTTCCATCCCAGCGGGTACCCTGAAAGCTTCCCGCCGCAAGCTTCTCCCCCTCTAAGAGCCAATAGGTCTTTTCCATATATTCTCTCCCTTTCTATTTCTCTAAATCCTCCAAAATGATGAATCCTAAATCTGAATGAAACTTTCTTTTCAAGTAAGTTTCTTGCAGTCTTACCGTCTTCTTTCCTCCTGCAGGAGCTTTTCCTCTCTTCGTTCCTCTTCCCCCCGAATGAACATGATACCGAATCCTGCAAGCAAAAGAAGGACGCAGAGAAAAACAGCGGAAACACCCATAATGGAGGATGCTTTATTCCCCAAAGCCGCCCCCGCTGCAAATGTGAGGATCACAACACAATACAGCAAACTTTTATTCCGCATATTCTTTTCTCTGCCGTCAAAATACCGGAACAGCATCTCCATAGCGCTGCGCAGGTTCCCAGTGCACATCGTGGTGGCAAAGGCATTGCCATGCACTTTGCGGAAGCTTTCCACCTGAAGGGCGCAGGCAAAAGAAACGCAGATATTGGCCGCCCAATTCATGGATACGGGCATGAAACCCACCGCTCCCAAAATAGCCGCCTCTATCAGAAGAGCCGCTTGCCTCCAGTGCAGGCCCGCTCCGCCCCAGCGCCGGATCAGCTCCGCTATCAAAATGCCGGATGCAAATGCCAGAATCGGAGCCAAATACCCCAAGACGCTCTGCCAGGCCCCTTCGGATATACCAATTCCCAAAAGGACGATATTGCCTGTCTGAGCGTTTGCAAACACACCGCCTCTCGTCACATATGTATATGCATCCAGAAAGCCGCCTGTCAGGGCCAAAAGCAGGGCTAAAGGAACAGAATCTGACATCTGCCGCCGGGTTGTAAGAATCCTCTTTCTTTTCTGCTTTTTCGTCCCTTCTTGTTTCAGAATTTCTGCTTCCCGCTCCGTATCCTCCATGCCAATCCCTCCGCATGTTCCTTTTATCTTATCGCACTTGATCCTATCTTCCATCCTGTGAAAAAGCCCGCGGTTCCCATTTTCTAATACAGACCGCGTCCTTTTCGTTTAGTATAGCAGATTCCTCTTCAGCTGAAAACCACCTGTATTTCTCGATTGCGGGAATGGTATATTTCTTGTAATCTCGCGTAAACAAAACAGAACATTTGTTTTGACTTTTTTCACGAAATCCTGTATACTGAGTATAGAGAAGGAAGTGTCCGGATATCCTGTAAAAGGAGGGATATACATGTGTGGAAGATATACCTTTTCAGAAACGGTTCCCTGTGAAGAGCTTGAAAAAATCATTGCATCCGTTCAACGATCGAAACCCGCTTTTCTGCAGAAAAGCGCAGAAATCAACCCGGGTGATACAGCTCCCATTTACTTTTACAAAGAGAAAAAGATTCATCTGAGCCTCATGCCCTGGGGGTTTCGCAATCCCTGGAAAAAGGGCGTTATTATCAATGCCCGGGCAGAAACAGCCGCCAGCAAGCAGATCTTTTCCCCTTCACTCCACAGCCGCCGCTGTGTTATCCCTTCTGCGGGATTTTATGAATGGAGCCGGGAAAAACAAAAATACTTGTATACTCTTTCCGGCTCTCCCCTATATATGGGAGGCCTGTATACCTTCTATGAAGACGGCCCCCGCTTCCTGATCCTGACGGTTCCAGCAAACAGCTCGGTTTCCCCTGTCCATCCACGAATGCCCCTCCTGTTGCCCAAAGAGCAGATCCGTCCATGGCTCTGCGACCTTCCCAAGGCTCTGGAGCTTCTAGGAACTCCCCAGCCTGAGCTGAGAACCATTCAGATGGAAGAAGAACCTGCTCAGCTTTGTCTTTCTTCCGTGTAACAGCATGTTTAGAAAACGGAAGTTCAAAATCATTTCTGGAAACACGGAAACATACGAGAAAGGAATTTGTAAATGAAACCGGAATGTTTGATGATGATCCAGGAATCCTGCCCCTATTGCCGGCAGGCCCTCCAGATTATGGAAGACCTGAAAAAAGAAAATCCGGCCTATTCACAGATAGAATTTCAGATTGTGGATGAGCTTCGGGAACCTGACTTCGCGGAAACACTGGATTATTGGTATGTGCCCACCTATTTTGTAAACGGTATAAAACTACATGAAGGAGTTCCTACGCAGGAAAAAATACGGGCTGTCTTTGAGGCAGCCCTTGAAAGTGGAAAATAACCGATTGAATCCCTCATCCTTTTACCCCGCTATTTCTCAAAAGCATATGCAACTGGGCGGCTAATCTATTCGATCAGCCGCCCAGTTGCTTTTCCCATGTATATATAATCCAAATGGGAAATTTTCATTCATATGGAGCTTTTCATTCCTACCGAAATGCGATCAGGATTGGGAAATTTTCGTCTTCCTCCTAAAGATTCTGGATTTCAGGGCCGCCGTCGTAATGACCGCTTGGAGCGGAACTGTCAGAACAACCCCAATGGTTCCGCAAAGGCTGCACAAAATTTCAATAATAATGGAATTGTAGCCTGCAATCTGCAAAAAAGACATCTGATAGCAATACACCGTAAGGAAAACACTTGTAGCGGAACCTGTATAGGCCAATATCAAAGTATTCGAATTGGTTCCCATGGTATCGCGTCCAATG